>JBBSDP010000013.1:0-96307 GCA_038240605.1 Tepidisphaerales bacterium
GCGCCGTGCCCTGACTGGAGGCCAAGGCGCTGAATCGTCTTGAGACATTCCCATCTCCGATGTGACAACGAAATGGATGACGGTGGGATTGTACTCTCCTGGATAATTCAGGCAAGCCAAATCACGATGCTGGCGGACCCGTGGGCTTGACGCTTGTTTGGGCTGGCCATTTCCCCCTCTCCCGGTACGCCGGGAGAGGGGGAAGGGAAGGACGAAGTTCGCCACAATCAAGCGTCATACCCCGGACCCGTCGCTGGCGGGCGAACACCGCTGGTATTATGAGCCGCAAGGGTAGCTTGTGAAACCGATGCCTCGTTTTATCGCCGCCATCGATCAGGGAACGACCAGCACGCGATGCATCCTCTTCGATCGCTCCGGGCCCGTTTCCTTCGGGCAGCGCGAGCATGCACAGCACTTCCCCCAGGCCGGCTGGGTCGAGCACGACCCCATGGAAATCTGGGAGCGCACGCGGCAGGTCGTGGGTGAGGCGATCGAACGCGCGGGTGCACGCCGTGGCGATATCGCCGCAATCGGAATCGCCAACCAGCGGGAGACGACCGTCGTCTGGGATCGCCGCACCGGAAAGCCATGCTGCAACGCGATCGTCTGGCAGGACACGCGGACGCGCGACCTCTGCGACGCGCTCGCCCGCGAAGGAGGTCAGGATCGCTTTCGTGATCGCGTCGGCCTGCCGCTGGCCACCTATTTCTCCGGCCCCAAGCTGCACTGGCTCCTGCAAAACGTGCCTGGCCTGCGCGCTCGGGCCGAGCACGGCGACGTGCTGTTCGGCACCATCGATTCGTGGCTGATCTGGCATCTCACGGGCGGCCCCGATGGCGGCGCCCACGTCACCGATGTGACCAACGCCAGCCGGACGATGCTGATGGATCTCCGCACACTCGACTGGAGCCCCCCGATGCTCGAGGACCTCGCAGTGCCGCGGGCGATGCTGCCGCGGATCGTCCCCTCGATCGATCCGGCCAGCTGGGGGACCACCCGCAACAGCGGCCCGTTCGGAGATGAGATCCCGGTCTGCGGCGATCTGGGCGATCAGCAGGCCGCACTCGTCGGTCAGACCTGCTTTGATCCGGGCGAATCGAAAAACACCTACGGCACCGGATGCTTCATGCTCCTCAACACCGGCACATCGCCGGTCGCATCGCGCCGTGGGCTGCTGACGACCGTCGCCTACCAGATAAGGGGCCAGCCGGCGGTTTACGCGCTGGAGGGATCGATCGCCGTTACCGGCGCGCTCGTGCAATGGCTCCGCGATAACCTGGGGATCATTCGCTCGTCGGCCGAGATCGAGCCGCTGGCGCGGGGCGTGGCGGATAACGGGGGCGTCTTCATCGTGCCGGCCTTCTCCGGCCTGTTCGCCCCGTACTGGCGCTCTGACGCCCGCGGCGTGGTGACGGGTCTGACGGCTTATGCCAACAAGGGGCATCTCGCCCGCGCGGTGCTCGAGGCAACGGCCTACCAGACACACGACGTGCTGGAAGCGATGGAGCGCGATTCGGGCGTGCGCCGCGCCAGCCTGCGCGTGGACGGCGGCATGTCGGTCAACGACCTGCTCATGCAATTCCAGGCGGACGTGCTCAACGTTCCGGTCGTCCGCCCGCGCGTCACCGAAACCACGGCACTCGGCGCCGCCTATGCGGCGGGCCTGGCGTGCGGGTTCTGGCGCGACTTCCCAGAGCTGCGCAGCGCGTGGAAGGAAGACAAAACCTGGACGCCGGCGATGAGCCAGTCCGAGCGCGAGCGACTACTGGGCGGTTGGCGCAAGGCCGTGGAGCGATCCTTCAATTGGGCTTGACTCACTCCGCGCCTTCACGTGATTCAGCACCCGAAGATGGATGCGGTGGATAATGTGGTCTGACCAGAGTTGCCAATAAGCGGCGGGCCACATGTGGTGGCGGTACCAGGTGGTTCCTTCGAGGCGCGTGCGGCCGCCGGGAAGCTCGACGAGCTTGAACTGTCCGCCGCTGGAGACGAGGAAATTCTCCAAATGCGGCGGGTGAATATCACTGTACGGACTCCACTCCTTCATCGGCGGCGGGTTCGACGTCACGGAAAACTTCAGAAGCGTTGGCTCATCCCAGGCGGTGATCGGCTCTTCGAACGCGCCAGTCGAAAAGACGCATTTGCGGACCGCCCCGACACCATGCCCGGCGATCTGAGCGCGCATCGGATAAGCCACCCCGCTGCGGAAGAGCCAGTCTGTCGGCGGGGGAATTTCGCCGAAGGCGATTACGTTGGGCCACACCTGGCTCGGCGGCGCTTCCACATCAACGCTGCTCGTGATGGCGAACAACGGAGCTTCCGACGTGGCAAGCTTCTCCGCTCCCATGAAGAGCGGTAGGAATAACAGCATCAGCCACACCACCCGACCGGCATCGTGAAGTCGCGAGGGACGCCTGCGGAATGCGCCTCCGACCAATGCCCCGATGATGGCCAGCGGATAAGCCAGCGGCGCCGCCATAATCAGGCAGCCAGCGCCCTCGAGCGCCACGAAGAGCAATGCTGCCCCGTAAACGGTCAGGGAAAGGCAGGCGAAGCCGATGCAAGTCCGCATCCGGCACGGCTCCGACGCGACATGGATCAGCGCCGCCATCAACCCGATGGCGAACGGCACCCCGACGAAGACGCCCCAGCCGTAATTCTGAAGAAGCTCGATGGAAATGAAGGTGGCGGCGAGACCGATGATGGCCGGCACGATCACCGCTACGGCGTCCGCCGCTGCGTGGTTGGCCGGCAGGATGCGGGCAAGCCACGGCAATGGCAACCGGTCGTCGGCCGCATACGCCAGCGTCGGCGCATCGCCGACCGGCGGCGCGGGCAAAGCGGCCTCAGGCGCTACCTGTGCAAGCGGAATCTCGCGTCGCGGGAGTGCCGTCAGCACCGCAAACATCAGAAAGTTCACCCCCGGCACGAAGAACAGGACGCTCCATCCGGAGGCGATGCCGACCGACCGCAACCGCATAGCCGTCAGGGTGACTCCACAAGCGATGAACGGCAGCGCGATCAGGAGCATCGTCGAATAGAACACCCGCTCGTGGGGAGCCATGAATAGCAGTCCCAGCGATGCACCCGGGGCTATGTAGTCCGCCGGCGACCAGGGCCGATGAAACACCTCGCCGGCCACGGTCCAGTCGATGCCGAACTTCAGCAGGAGCAGCGCAGACCCCGCGACGAAATAGGCCAGCCGTCCGACCGTTCCCGCCCGATACGATGCCTTCAGGGGTTCGATCATCATAAATTTGCTCGCGCTCTCTCGGCACGAGAGATATCCAACGCATCGATCGAGCTCAAACCTTTTCCAATTTCAAAACTGGTGCAATCAACATTGAGGCACCAGCGTATTAACACATCCGTTGCGGAATCTTGACCCTCCCTCTACATTCGGAGACACAGATATTCAGACCGTTACGGGAAAGTCGGGCCGTCCATGCAGGAATCCAGCACCAAAAAAATTTACGACATTCACTCGATGTTCTACGATGCCACGTTCGGACGACTGGTTCGACGTCGCATCGGCAAGGCCATCTCGCACATGAACATCCGCCCCGGGGACCGAATCCTGGATCTGGGGATCGGGACCGGCGTCTCGCTGAATTATTATCCGACCGATCGCGGCATGGTGGTCGGCATCGACCTTTCGAGCGGGATGCTGCGCGAGGCCCGCAAGAAGATCCGCGAACAGGGCCGGAGCAACGCGGTCGTCTTCCAGGCCGACGCAATGCGCCTTCCGTTCGCGGAAAACACCTTCGATCACGTGTTCATCAGCCACGTCATCAGCGTAGTGAGCGACCCGTATCACCTGGTGCGCGAGGCGCAGCGCGTCGCCAAGCCGGGCAAGCGGATCGTGATCGTCAACCACTTCCAATCCACCAACCGCTTCGTCGCGATGCTGGAAAAATGGCTCTGCCCCCTCTGCACCAAGCTGGGATGGCGCAGCGACCTGGCGCTGCAGGACCTGATCTGCCGCACCGGCGTCGAGGTCGACTACCGCTACAAGCTGGAAAGCATCGACCTCTGGGAAACCGTGGTCATGACCAACACCAAGTCCGCCCTAGCTTAAGCCATTTTCACCACAAAGACGGGTTCGCCAGTAGAGTAGAGAACTGAACGGCCCGATTGCCGTTCAGTTCTCCCTCTTCGCACCGGACAGGCGGGTTTCCCGCATCCGGATCTCACGGCATCCTTCAGCTCAAGCGTTCGCGGACGCGCAATCGGGTCAGAGGGCCGCGAACCCCAATGATGCAACTGCGCATATCAGCTCATCCCACAAACGCTTCCGGCTGCGGCAAGGTCGCGCAATCGTTCCAAGGCGGGACGAATCAGCGTCGCGCCGCTGCATCCTTCATCAATGAAACGGAACTCGGGATCGATCGTCAATCCATCCTGCTCGGCGCGCTGCACGATCGCCACGATCTGCGACTGGATCGTTCCGGCCTGCGCCTGCTGTTCCGAGGAGACGCGAGCATAAAGCGCCGCGCGAACAGATCGAGCGGGCGTCAGGCCTTGGCCCCGAAGAGGCTTACGGCCAGCGCAGCATTTCTTCGCCCCTTCGCGTCCGGCGAGCGAAGGGCACGAAGAATTAGAAGAGTTTGAGTGCGGGGAGTTCGGTCGCGCCCATTAGGTATTCGTCGACGCCGCGGGCGGCTTGGCGGCCTTCGCTGATGGCCCAGACGACGAGGCTTTGTCCCCGGCGCATGTCGCCGGCGGAGAAGACGCCGGGGATGCTGGTCATGTACGACGGGTCGACGTGAACGTTTCCGCGCCCGTCGAGCTTGAGGCTCAGTTGTTGAATCGGGCCGGGATGCTCGGGGCTGACGAAGCCCATGGCCAGCAGGCACAGGTCGCAGGGAAGCTCGAACTCGCTGCCTTCGACTTCCTTCATCTGCCAGCGCGCGTCGGCCCCCTTGTTCCACTCCAGCCGCACGCCGTGCAGCTTCTTGACCGCGCCGTCTTCACCGGAGAATTTCTTGGTGTTGATGGAGAAGTCACGGATCTCGCCACCAAAAACGGTATTGGCCTCCTCGTGGGCGGAGCTGGTGCGGAAGATCATGGGCCAGTTCGGCCAGGGCATATCGGCGGTGCGTGCTTCCGGCGGGCGCGGCAGCAGCTCGAACTGCTTGACGCTCCTGCACCCCTGCCGCTGTGCGGTGCCGAGGCAGTCGGCGCCGGTGTCACCGCCGCCAAGGATGATCACGTCCTTGTCCTTGGCACTGATGAACTCGTGCTCCGGAATGTCGTCGCCCATGTTCCGCTTGTTCTGAAGCGGAAGGTAATCCATCGCCTTGTAGATGCCGGTGAGCTCGCGGCCGGGCACGTTCAGCTCGCGGGCCTGCGTGGCCCCGCCGCACAATACGATCGCGTCGAAATCCCGCTGGAGGTCCTCGACCTTCACATCCTGCCCGACGTTCGCGCTGGTCTTGAACGTGATGCCTTCGGCCTCCATCAGCTTCACCCGTCGATCGACGACGCGCTTCTCGAGCTTGAAGTTGGGGATGCCGTACATGAGCAATCCGCCGATCCGGTCAGCGCGCTCGAAGACGGTGACGAGGTGTCCCGCCTTGTTCAATTGAGCCGCGCATCCCAGCCCTGCCGGCCCCGAGCCCACCACGGCGACCTTCTTGCCGGTACGGCGTTCGGGCGGCTCTGGCTGCACCCACCCTTCGTCGAACGCGTGGTCGATAATGCTCTGCTCGACGAGCTTGATCGTGACTGGCTTCTCGTTGATCCCCAGGACACAGGCTTCTTCACACGGGGCCGGACAGACGCGGCCGGTGAATTCCGGAAAGTTGTTGGTCTTGAAGAGCATGGCCAGCGCATCGCGCCAGCGGTTCTTGTAAACCAGGTCGTTCCATTCGGGGATGATGTTCCCCAGCGGGCACCCGCCGTGACAGAACGGGATGCCGCAGTCCATGCAACGCGCGCCCTGGGCGCGGAGCTTTTCCTCGGGGAAGGGGTTGTAGATCTCGTCCCAGTCGAGGATGCGCAACTCGACGGGCCTGCGCCGTGGCAGCTCGCGGGAAATCTCCTTGAATCCGGTGGGTTTGCCCATGTCCGATCATTCTCCAACTCGTCAGGTGGTTTCGCCGAGTCCCTAACTCCACGATGATTAAACGGTCGAGGCTTGGCGTTGCGACAACAACTTGGCGCGCTGGTCGATTTCCGCCTGGTGCTCCAGGACGCGACGGTAATCGTTGGGCATCACCTTCACGAACTTGCGCAGCTCGCGATCCCAATCATCGAGGATCGCCTTGGCCACGGTGCTCTTCGTGAAGCGGCAATGGTTCTCCAGCAGACGGCGGATCGTCGCGGCATCATCCGGCTTGTCGGGTTGCTCCAGCGAAACCATGTCCCGGTTCACCAGGTCTTGCAATTGCGCGCTCTCGTCATGGACGTACGCGACTCCGCCGCTCATGCCTGCGGCGAAGTTGCGGCCGGTCGGGCCGATGACGATGACGCGCCCGCCGGTCATGTATTCACACCCGTGATCGCCCACGCCCTCGACGACCGCGTCGATGCCGGAGTTGCGCACGCAGAACCGCTCACCGACCACGCCGCGGATGTACAGCTCGCCGGCGATCGCGCCGTAGGCGATCGTGTTGCCGGCGATGATGTTCTGCTCTGCCCGGAACGTCGCGTTAATGGGTGGGAAGACCGCGATGCGACCGCCGCTGCACCCCTTGCCCACGTAGTCGTTGGCGTCACCCTCCAGGAACAGCGTGATGCCTTTCGACAGGAAGGCGCCGAAGCTTTGGCCGGCCGAGCCTTTGAACTTGAAGGTGATCGTGTCGTCAGGAAGCCCGGCGAACCCGTACTGCCTGGCAACCTCGCCCGAGAGCGTGGTCCCGACGGTGCGGTTGGTGTTCTGGATCGGCAGCTCGGCATAGACGCGCTGGCCACCCTCGAGCGCGGGCCTGGCGATCGGGATGAGCCGGGTCTGGTCGAGCGACCGCTCCAGGTCGTGGTCCTGCTTCTGGACGTTTCGGATGGCGACGCTCTTCGGTACGTCGGGGCGATGCAGGATCACCGACAGGTCCAGATATTTGGCTTTCCAGTGCTTCGAGAGGTCGGCGAACTCCAGCATGTCGGCACGGCCGACCATTTCCTCGAAGGTCCTGAAGCCCATCTCCGCCATGTACTCGCGCACCTCTTCGGCCACGAAGAACATGAAGTTAATCACGTGCTCGGGCTTGCCGGCGAACTTGCGTCGCAGCTCCGGGTCCTGTGTGGCAATACCGACCGGACAGGTGTTCAGGTGGCAGACGCGCATCATGATGCAGCCTGAGGCGATCAGCGGCCCGGTCGAGAAACCGAATTCCTCGGCCCCGAGCAGCGCGCCGACCACAACGTCGCGGCCGGTCTTGATCTGGCCGTCGGTCTGGAGCACGATCCGGCCGCGCAGGTCGTTGAGCACCAGCGTCTGCTGCGCCTCGGCCACACCCAGTTCCCATGGGAGGCCGGCGTGCTTGATGCTGGTCAGGGGCGACGCGCCGGTCCCGCCGCTATCGCCGCTGATGAGGATGTGATCGGCCTTGGCCTTGGCGACGCCCGCGGCAACGGTGCCCACGCCCACCTCGCTCACCAGCTTGACGGAAACTCGCGCCGCCGGATTAGAGTTCTTCAGGTCGTGGATGAGCTGGGCCAGGTCCTCGATCGAGTAGATGTCGTGGTGCGGCGGAGGCGAGATGAGCCCGACGCCCGGCGTGCTGTGGCGCACGAAGCCGATGTACTCATCCACCTTGTGGCCGGGGAGCTGTCCACCCTCGCCCGGCTTGGCGCCCTGCGCCATCTTGATCTGGAGCTCGTCGGCGTTGACGAGGTACTCGCTGGTGACGCCGAACCGCGCGGAAGCGACCTGCTTGATCGCGCTGCGCCGCCAATCGCCGTTGGCGTCGACCTTAAATCGCTCGGGGTCTTCGCCCCCCTCCCCCGTGTTGCTCTTGCCGCCAATGCGGTTCATCGCAATCGCGAGGTTCTCGTGCGCCTCCTTGCTGATCGAGCCGAACGACATCGCTCCCGTCACGAACCGCTTCACGATCTCCTTGGCCGACTCGACCTCATCGAGAGGGATCGCGTTTCCCTTGCGGAAGTTGAGCAGCCCGCGAATGGTGCAACGGTGCCTGGACTCGTCGTCGACGAGCTTTGAGTATTCCTTGAAGGTCGGGAAGCCGGTGACGCGCACCGCCTGCTGAAGCTTGGCGACGGTGTCCGGGTTCCACATGTGGTACTCGCCGTCGCGCCGCCACTGGTATTGCCCGCCGTTCTCCAGCACGTCTCCGTTGACCTGGATGGGCGGGTAAGCATGGCGATGGCGCGCCAGGCTCTCGCGGGCGATCACGTCCAGGGCGATGCCGTTGATGCGTGAGGCGGTGCCGGTGAAGTAGCGCCCGATGACGGCACGGCCGATGCCGATCGCTTCGAAGATCTGCGCCCCGCGGTAGCTCTGCACCGTCGAGATGCCCATCTTCGACGCGACCTTGATGATTCCCTTGTTCGCGGCCTTGATGTAGTTCTTCTTGGCCTTGTCGAGCGTGATGTCCCTGGGGAGCGTCCCCTCGAGTTCCATGTCGGCCAGGGTTTCAAAGGCCAGGTACGGATTGACCGCGCCAGCGCCGTATCCGATCAGCAGGCAGAAATGGTGCACCTCGCGCGCCTCGCCGGTTTCGATGACCAGGCCGCATTGGGTGCGCGTCCCCTCTCTGATCAGGTGATGATGCACCGCCGCCGTCGCCAGCAGGCTGGGGATTGGTGCGTGGTCCTGGTCCATGCCCCGGTCGGAAAGGATCAGCACCGACGCTCCTTTGCGCACAGCCTGAGCGGCGGACTCGCACAGGGCATCGACCGCCTTCTGGAGGCCGGCCTCGCCATCGACGACGTCGAAGAGCATCGGCAGCGTGACGGACCGCAATCCCTCGACGGACAGCTCACGGAGCTTTTCCAGATCGGTGTTGCTGAGGATCGGCTGCTTCAGTTTGACGAGATGGCAGGCCTTGGGCGATTCGTCCAGCAGATTTCCCTCGCGCCCGAGGTAGGTATACAGCGACGTCACCAGTTCCTCGAAGTTGGCGTCGAGCGGCGGGTTGGTCACCTGGGCGAAGAGCTGCTTGAAATAGCTGTACAGGAGCTGCGGCCGTTCGGAGAGGCACGCCAGCGGCGTATCGGTGCCCATCGAACCGAGCCCCTCGCCGCCCGAGATCGCCATGGGGCTGAGGATGATCTTGATGTCTTCAGTGGTGTAGCCGAAGCAGTGCTGGCGAACGAGCAGCGTCTCGTGATCCGGCTGGTGGACCTTGCCGGGAGCCGGCAGCTTGTCCAGCTCGATCATGTTCTCTTCGATCCAGCGGCGCCACGGTCGCTTTTCAACCAGCTCGCTCTTGATCTCTCGGTCGTCGACGATGCGGCCCTGCTTCATGTCGACGAGGAAAATCTTGCCCGGCTGCAACCGCCATTTCTTGGCGACGCGCTCCGGCTCGATCGGCAGGACGCCGACCTCGCTGGCCATGATGACCAGGTCATCCTTGGTGACGTAATAGCGGCTTGGCCGCAGCCCGTTGCGGTCGAGGACCGCGCCGATCACTTCCCCATTGGTGAACGCGATCGAGGCCGGCCCGTCCCACGGCTCCATCAGACAGGCGTGATATTCGTAGAACGCCTTGAGGTCCGGGTCCATCAGGTTGTGCTTCTGCCACGCCTCGGGAATGAGCATCAGCACGGAGTGGCTGAGCGAGCGTCCACTGGCGTGGAGGAACTGGAGCGCGTTGTCGAGCGTGGCCGAGTCGCTCCCCGATTCGGTGAGGATCGGATACATCTTGCGCATCTCGTCTCCGAACACGTCGGAGTGAAGCGATCCAGATCGGGAGCGCATCCAGTTCCGATTGCCGCGCAGGGTGTTGATCTCACCGTTATGCGCCATCAGCCGGTACGGGTGAGCCAGCCGCCAGGAGGGAAACGTATTGGTCGAGAACCGGGAATGGACCATCGCCAATCCGCTGGCGAAGGCGGGATCCTGGAGGTCAAGGTAATACTGGCGGAGCTGCGTGGCCGTCAGCATTCCCTTGTAGACGAGGCGGTTGGTCGAGAGGGCACAGACGTAAAAATCCTCGCGCGCCTGGGCGGGAATCTGCTCGCTGTGAAACTCGATCACGTTCTCGACGATCTGCCGGACGAGGTAAAGGCGTCGCTCGAGATCGCCCCGGTTGAAGAACGTCTCGCCCATTCCCAGGAAGACCTGGCGGACCCTGGGCTCGGTCTTGCGTGGCGTGGCGCCGACGTGGCGATTGTCGACGGGAACGTCGCGCCACCCCAACACCACCATGCCATAGTCACGGCAAACCTTTTCGAAGACGCGCTCACATTCCTGGCGACTAGCTTCGTCCTGGGTCAGGAATAAGGCGCCGACGCCGTACGCGCCCGCTTCGGGCAGCTTAATCCCCAACTCGGCGCATTTGGCGCGGAGGAAGGCATCGGGAACCTTCACCATGATGCCCGCCCCGTCGCCGCTGTCGACCTCGCAGCCGCAGGCGCCGCGATGGTTCATGTTCTCCAGCATTAACAGGGCATCGGAGACGATCTGGTGTGAGGGATTGCCCTTCAAATGACAAATGAACCCGACGCCGCACGCGTCGTGCTCGAACCGCGGGTCATAAAGGCCCTGGGGGCTGGGGAAGCCGTTCATTCACACTCTCAAAGAAGGAGAAACGCCCGATAATCGGACAGGCAGAACCGCACTAATGTATCAATCAACGACCCAATCGCAACTCTCACCTGAGTTCGCGGTTTCCGCGGAATGGAGATCGGCCTTGCACATTTTGTAGGCACATTGATGGCTGGAAGCGTCGAATCTTGCTTGCAAGCAAATATCGGACCAATCTTCATCGATCGGGGCGAGGCGACATTTGAACTTCGTGGACGCTCGGAGCGTTGGATGAGTTCGCTTAGGGAGATGCGCGGCACCGATTGAAGCGCCTATTGATCAAGCGGCGACAGAAAATGAGGAATTGGGACGTCACTTTTGCGCGCACCAACAACAAAGCAAGGCAGGGCGCGTGAACGGCCCTACCTTGCGTTGTTGTTGGTTCCCGAATCTTCCACTCCGGAAGACACGTTACTTCGAAGCGGCCGGAGCCAAGCTCGACGCGGCGGAAGCGCCCCCGGCGGGCGATGTCCCGCCCGCGTCCATGGCCTGCATGGCGCGGATGCCCTGGGCGGACGGCGCAGCGTAATGAAGGTTCGGTCCCTTCTCGATCTTGATCTGCGTATCGCTCAATCCCCGGTCCTTCAGGTAGGCAACAACCGCCTCATGGCGAGGGTCGAACGTCGACGCTTCATATGTGGGCAGGTCGATGTAGACCGTGTCCACTTCGCACGCATCGGTGTCCTTGAGCATCAGGTCGAGCTTGTCGCGCCCCAGGGAGTTCAGGGAGTCGCCGGCGAAGTGCATCGGGTGGAGCGTCGCGTCCAACCGGGCGCCGACCGCCGCCTGAGCCGTCGCGATCCGGTGAAGATCGCGCTCCGAGCCCTGGCCGATGAAATCGTCACCTCGGACGAACCCGCGTTGCTCGCTGCTCTGGCAGCCGATCGCCGCTGTCGCCAGCAGCACGCACGTCGTCAAGCAGATCCTGGCGGTTGTCGTCGTCATTGTCTTCATAGTCATCTCACTCTCTATTGAGTCTGTCGGCATTTGCCGTGGAACGGTAAAGAAGCATCGAAGCCCACCGGCGAGGCGTACACGTGCCTCGCGTACGTCATTTCATGAGATCGCTTTCCATGAACTTGATGACGGTCGGCCCGACAAGCACGATGAACGTCGCGGGAAAGATGAACAGCACCAGGGGGAAGGTCATCTTGACCGACGCCTTGGCCGCGCTCTCTTCGGCGGCGCGATGCCGGTTGATGCGAAGCGTCTCGGAATGGATTCGCAACGCCGACGCGATGCTCGTCCCGAAGCGGTCCGCCTGGACCAACATCGAAACCAGCGATTGGAGCGACGCGTTGGCGGTACGACGGCCCAGGTTCTTCAGGGCCTCCGCGCGGGCAAGGCCCACGCGCGTCTCCATGTGCGTGATTCCGAACTCCCGGCTCAGGGTCGGGTGGGCGCGGGCAAGCTCGGTGCCGACGCGCTGCATGGCGGCGTCAACGGTGAGCCCGGCCTCGACGCAGACGACCATCAGGTCGAGCGCGTCGGCCAGCCCATACGTGAGGCCCTTCTGGTTCGAGCTGATCTTGAAGCGGAGCCAGAGGGTCGGCAGCATGTAACCGACGATCCCGCCCAGCGAGAGTCCGAGAAACGAATACTCCATCGCGACGCCGCCGAAGTAGCCCCCCAGCAACCCCAGGACCAGGCAGATGACCTTGAAGCCGGTGACGGCTCGGACTGCCGACGGGCTGTAGATGCCCGCGGTCGCGAGCGTCTGCTTCATGCCGGACCGCTTCTCCTCGGTTTTGGGCATGAACGGCTGCGCCGCCGCCTGTCCGACCCTCGCAAACATCTGCCCGACCCCGCCCCCTTGCTCGGCCGGCTTGGCCTTCTCGGTCCCGCCGCCCGAGAGGCGCTGGCGCAACCGCCCAGCGCCATCGCTGAAGAAGAAGCGAATGATGAAGAAGCTGGCCAGGGCGCCGGCCCCGGAGATGGAGAGGATGAGTAGAAGTTGGTCGTCCATGTTCGTCTTCCTGTGGCTCGTGGCGCCTGAGGGCCGCAACTACACGCGCACCGTCGTGATCTTCTTGATCAGGTAGAGGCCTGTCATCTGAAGGCCGAAGGCCGTCCCGAGCATCTTGAGGCCCTTGTTCGTGTGCAGCAGCACGCTGCCGTAATCCGGGTTCAGGTAATAGCAGATGCAGAACAGGACCGCGGGGAAGGCCACCATGATGTATCCGGTGAACCGGCCCTCGGCGGTCTTAGCCTTCACGCTCTGGGCCAGGTAAATGCGCTGCCGGATCATGTTGCTGATCTTCGAGAGCACTTCCGAGAGGTCGCCGCCCGTCTGGCGCTGGATCAGCACCGCGGTCACGAAGAATGCGAAGTCGGTCGATTCGATTCGCGCCGCCATCTCCTTGAGCGATTCATCGAGCGACTGGCCGAGACTGTGCTGGTCATAAGCCTTGCGGAACTCCTCGGAGAGGGGCTTGGGCAGTTCCTCGCTCATCATTTGAAGTCCGGTCGTCAGGCTGTGTCCGGCGCGAATGATACGGGAGAGGAAATCCAGCGCCTCGGGGAGCTGGAGGGTGATGGTCCGCTGTCGTCGGACTCGCTTGGAGGAGAGGATGAAAAACGGGACGTAGCCCAGGGCCGCGCCCACGCCGACCGCGAGGAGCAGGTTGCTGGAGAGGAACTGGGTGATCAGCAACCCGCCGACCGCCAGAACCGTCACGGTTAACAGGAATTTACGGAGCGACGTATCCGGGTGGGCCTGGGTCAGGCGGCGATGCAGTTCCTGGATGAACGGCTTGCGGGCCAGGAAATCCGGCACTTCTTCACGGCTGCCCTGAAGGTCGATCGACAGGGCCTCGCCCCCGGGCGTGCGCGAGAACGTCTGCTCGGTGCTGAGGCGCTGCTGGAGCTTGCGCTTCTCGCCGCGCACGAGTCCGGCGACCTGGCCGCTCAGCCACCAGACGATCAGCGCGACCGAAGCGGCCGCGGTCAAAGGTAATAGCATGCCGTCCATGAAAGCGTCTCCGTTCAGGCCTCGATTGCGCGCCGTTGAAACAGGTCATTGGGCAGGCGAATGCCGCGGTGCTCGATCCGCTCGGCGCAGCGGGGGCGAATGCCAGTGCAGATGAACTTGCCGGTCGCATGCCCGTCCCCGTCAACGCCTCCCTGCTCGAACAGGAACAGGTCGTGCATCTGGATCTGTTCCCCTTCCATGCCGGTGATCTCGCTGACGCTGACGACCTTGCGTTTTCCACCCGTCAGACGCCGGGCCTGCACGACCACCTGAAGTGCGTTGGCCACCTGCGTACGCAGGGCCCGCATCGGGATGTCGTAGCCGGCCATCGCGATCATCACTTCCAACCGGCCCAGTGCATCGCGGGCGGAGTTGGCGTGGATCGTGGTCATCGAGCCGTCGTGGCCCGTGTTCATGGCCTGGAGCATATCGAGGGTCTCGCCGGAACGGCACTCGCCGATGATGATCCGGTCGGGGCGCATTCGCAGACAGTTCTTCACGAGGTCGCGCTGGGTCACCTCGCCGCGTCCCTCAATGTTCGCCGGGCGCGTCTCGAGGCGCACGACGTGGGGCTGCTGGAGCTGAAGCTCGGCGGCGTCCTCGATCGTGATGACCCGCTCTTCGGCGGGGATGTAGCGCGACAGACAGTTGAGCAGCGTGGTCTTGCCCGAGCCGGTGCCACCGCTAATCAGGACGTTGCACCGGGCCTGGACGGCGGCGGAGAGGAAGTCCATGACCGCGGCGGGGAACGCCCCGTGGCGGATCAGGTCCTCGAGCTGCATCGGCTTGCCGCCGAACCGGCGAACGGACATTGCCGGCCCGTCGAGTGCCAGCGGGGGAATGATCGCGTTGACGCGGCTTCCGTCGGAGAGACGGGCGTCAACCATCGGACTGGTCTCGTCGATGCGCCGGCCGACGAGGCCGACGATGCGATCGATGATCTGCCGCAGGTGCGCGTTGTCGCGGAAGCGGACCTCCGACATCTCGAGACGGCCGCGCCGCTCCACGTAGATGCGGTCAAAGCGGTTGACGAGGATGTCGCTGATCGTCTGATCCTTGAGCAGGGCTTCGAGCGGACCGAGACCGAAGGTCTCGTCCATCACGTCGTCCATCAGCTTTTCCTGATCGGCGCTGTTGAGCAGTCCCTTTTCCGACTGGCACAGCTCGCGGACCAGCGTGCGCACTTCCTCGCGTACGACGTCGGGCGGGAGCGTGCGGATGTTCTGCACGTCCAGGCGCGCTACCAGTTGCCCGTGGATCCGGACCTTCAACTGCTGGAGGTATTGCTGCCGCTCGGAGTTCTGCGTCGGAAGGATGACCGGACGCGACGGCGGAGACATCGTCGACGCCGGAGCGGTCGCAACCGGCTTGGGCGCGCCGTTGACAGGCGCGGCGGCGGCACTTCCGCCAGTAGGCGGCGGCAGGGTTGCGACGCCGGACGAACTGCTCTTGCTGAACAAACCCATGGTGAATTACCTGTCTGGTAGAAAGCTGGGATCAGTTGTGCGACAGCTTTCCGTTGAGCGCGCCGGCCAGCTCGATCAGGCTCTCGCTGATATCCGAGCGCGGCGCCCGCAGGACGACCGGCTCGCCGAAATTGATCGCGCCGATCGCGTTCTTGAAATCGTTGGGGACCATCCAGGAGATCTTCAGGCCCAGTGCCCGCTCGACCTCTTCGGGCTCGATGTCGCACCCCTTCTTCACGTAACGGTTGACGACAATGCGGATCTTCGCCGCTTCCACGCCCATCCGCCGCAAGGCGCCGACGAAACGTTCGGCGTTCTTGGCGCTGGGGACGTTGAGCTGCATGACCAGCAGATTGATGTCGGCGGCGGCGATCGTGGTGGCGTAAATCGGATCGATGCTCATCAGCGAGTCCATCACCAGGTAGTCGAAGACGCGCCCCAGTACGTTTAAGAGCCGGGACGTCCCGGCCTGCGTGACGCGCTGCGTATCCTCCGGCAGCTCAGGCCGCGCCAGGATCGATACGCCGCTCTTGGGGTGGACCGTCAGGGCGTTGTCGAGCAACTGCTTGTCGAGCTTTTCCGCCTCCATCACATCGGCGATCGTGTAGCGCGGCCGGGTGTCGAAGTAGCCGGCGACCCCGCCGCGGATCAGGTCCAGGTCCACCAGCGCGGTCTTGCCGTTCTTGGCCAGCGAAGCGGCGACGTTGCAGGCGACGGTGGTAGACCCGCAGCCGCCACTCGTCGGGACGACGTGGATGATCCGGGCGCGCTTGCCCATGCCCAGCGTCTGCGCCACCCGCTCGATGGCCGAGGCGAGCTTCTCCTCGCTCATCGGGAGCGGGATGAACTCCTTGACGCCCAGGTGCATCGCCTCCATCAGGAGATTGGCGTCCAGGACCTGCGACATCAGGAAGAAGCTCACGTTGGGGAACTGCCGCGGCAGGTGAGCGAGGCGTCGCAGGTTGTCCTGAGCGCCAGGGTCGAGGTTGGCCAGCACCAACTGCGGGGCATCCGAGCGCCCCAGGAGCGTCGGGAGCTGTTCGATCGTGGGCAACTGGCACACGACGTGAACCCCCAGACGGCCGAGGAACACGGCAAGCTCTTGCCGGTTCGTTTCGTCCGGGTCGATAATTGCACAGTTCAATTGGACGTACATCTCTGATCCTCGTTGCCCGCTCTTCTCCACACCCGCCGCATTTTCCGCCCGCTCCGCGCCCTGTTACTGGCTCTTGTCCGAGTCGGCCGGGGCGAACCCGTGGCGGCCGCGGAACTCACCGGGCCGCGTGCTGGGACCGTTGCGGTGATCGTCGGCCGGCCCGCCCAGGTCCTTGTTCACATACAGTTCCCACTCATTGGGGTATCGCCAGAACTCGCCGGGGAGTTTGGGAACCTGGTTGGGATTCATTCCGCCGGCAAGGTGCGGCGTGACGAGCACAACCAATTCCGTCTCCTCGCGCGAATAGCGAACCGAGCGGAAGAGGGGGCCAAGCACCGGCAGGTCGCCCAGGAGGGGCGTGACGGACTTGGACGCGGTCATGCGGTTGTTGAGCAGCCCACCGAGGGCGAACGTCTGGCCTTCGCCGAGTTCCACGGTGGTGTGCAGGTTGCGCTTGGTAATGCTGGGAATGACGAACCCGTTGAACGACACGCTCTTGGTGAAGTCCAGGTCGCTGACCTCGGGCGAGACGTCGAGGCGGATGCGCCCGTCGCCCATGACCACCGGGGTGAAGTCGAGCCGCACGCCGAACTGCTTGTACTCGACGGTAATGGCCGTCCCGCCCCCACCGGCCTGCGGCACGGGGATCGGGAACTCGCCGCCTGCCAGGAAGCTGGCCTGGTGGCCACTCATTGTGGTCAAGTTGGGCTCGGCCAGGACGCGGAGCAGGTTGTTCTGTCGAAGCGAATCGACGAAGAACTCGAACGCCGTCTTGCCGACGCTGCCGGCCGCGAACACGTTCACCGTCGAATCGATGCTCGCCGTTGCCCCCGTGGCGAACGCACCCGGCGGCGAACCGCCGGTGCCGTTCACCCACCCGGCGCGGAACTTGCCGTCCGTGGCGAACGCGTTGAACCCAAGGTTCGTGGTGACCGAACGGGCCACCTCCGCGAAGCGAACCTGCAGGACGACCTGCTGTCCGCCGGACACTTCCAGCATGTTAATGACCGACGCCCCGTAGTTGCTGGCGACCGCGACCACCTGTTCGGCGACCTGGAGGCTGGGCACGCGGCCACGCAGGAGGATGGCCCCGTTGGCGCCGTTGACCTCGACCGCGGCATCGGGGAATGCCTTGGCGATCTGGTCATGGAGGATGCGGTAGTCGATCGTGACGTTGACGTCGATGATCTGCGAGCGGTCCCCGTCGTTCCAGAGGATGAGCTGTGTCGCGCCGGCCTTCTTGCCGGTAACGAGGATCTCGGTCGGCCCGACGAGGGTGACGTCGGCGACCTCAGGCCCTGCCACGTTGACGCGCTTCAGCGGCACGCGGGTGCGCAGGACGGCGCTCTTGTTGGCCGGGAGCCGAAGCACGCCCTGCGCGTCCAATCCCTCGGTGACCAGCGGGTTGAGCGGCGCAGTCGGCTGGGTCGCGGGCGCGGCCACATCACCCGCGGGCGCAGTTGTCGGCGCGTCAGCGGCAGCGACGAAGTTCGCTCCGATGAGCGCCGGCCAGAGGCCGCACCACCATGCCGCTCCGATCCACTTCCGTGTTGTCGTTTCCGTTCGATTCATGACAGGTCGTCCTTGCTTGTGCTATTTCCCGAGGATTGCGTGATGGCGATGCGACTCGTCCGTTGAAGCCTCGATTAAGGCTGAAACGCCGGGCGCTGGTCCGTGTCGGTCACCGCGGTTGGGACCGGCATGTCGAAGTCCACATTGGTGACGGCGCCGGCGCGGATCACGAGCGTCGTCCACTTCGCGGCGGCGGTGGCGACGACCGGGCGGGTCGTCGGCTGGGTGGTGCCCGACAGCTCGACGGGAGTCACCGGCACGATGTTGCTCGCCGTCGCTCCCTTGCCGCGTAGTTCCGCCAGGGTCACGCCGTTCGGTTCGACCGGCGTGTTGTCGCCATGCGCACGCAGCGCCAGGCGCGTCTTGGCGGTCGTGGACGCGAGCTCGACAAGCAGCGCCTGTCGGGGTGTCACGATGAGTGTGACCGTGTGATATCCCTGGTCCTTGTCGCCCTCGGCCCGCGTGGGGGTCATGCGGGGACCGACGGCGGTCACGAGCACGTTCGCGAGGATCGTGCGTGACTGGGAACGTGCCGACTCGGATCCGTCGATCGTCGAATCCAGATCGACGTGACAGCCAGGCGTCAACAGGCCGGCGATGCCGGTGATCTCATTGACATCGATCGTGATGGCCCGCATGCCGCTCGGAATGAGGGCGGCGAGGCCGGCGGCGGTGCCGACGGGGGCGAGGACGCCCTGGCGGATCGGCTCGCCATCGACGAGCGGCGCGGTGACGACGCGGCCGACCACGTCCTGCGGGGTGGTGTAGGAGCCCGCGACCGGGGTGTCGGAGTTGGCGGTTACGACCGCCACCTGGTCGCTGGTCAGTTCCGTGCCGGGGGCGATCAAGCCTTTGGCAATCACCATCTGGAGCGTCTTCGTCGGCGCGGTCCCCTTGCCATGACCCTTCATGGCCATATCTCGGGCAACTTTGGCGGCAATGCCGCCCAGAAGGATCGCGGCTACCAATGGAACCCAGCTTTTCCAATTCATAGGAGTCTCCGATTCAAGGATTTCCGACCCTCTAGAGTTCGGCCTGCACGCTTATGCGGTTTAGGAGGTCTTGGGAAAAAGTGAGAGATTGAGGTTATCAGGCGTGACGACCCCGATGGCGCACCGGGGAAAGGCGTGGAGAAATCCGTCAATCGAGTGGGCCGGGTCGCCTTGCGTCGTGCAAGGCGATCCGGCCCGTCGGCTGTCGGTCTGATTTTGGCAAATCGCGCGCGGCCAGGCGCAGTCGCGCGTGCGGGTTACTTCACGATTTCGACTCGCGCCGAGGTCGTACCGATCGAGACCAGGAAGTAGCCGCTGTCGTTCGCCCAGTTGATGTTGTCCATGTCGCCGAGGTACAGCCGCGTCGCGCCCGCTGGAACCACGATCTGCTGCACCGCCCCGCCGCTGGTGCGCCCGTCGCCGATAAAGAACGGCTGCTTCAACTCGGGAGAGAGCTTCTTGTAATCCATCGCGGCCTGCGTGCTCTGATCCAGCGCGGACGGCGCGGCTGAGCTGGTGGGCACGTTATCATCGAGGAACACGCCGACCAGCGACGCTTGTTGCGTTGTGAGCTGTGACATGCCATTGAGGTAGCCGGAGTCGTTGGTGCGTACACCGCCAGGCTGCCCATCGGGAGTCCAGCCATAGTGGATGTTCACCGGATCGTCAGAGCAGGAGCCGCTGACGGTAAACGAGAGCTTGCTGCCGGCGGTGAGCGTCACGTTCTGAACCTGAACCGGCGAATTCTCCGGCGCCGTGCCGCTGACCGAGGAGCCGCCATAGTTTCCATTGGGCATGCCGGCGAGCCAGAGATTTGTATCTCCGCGAACGGTGGTCGGCGAGTTGGTGACCATGGCCGTTGCCTGAAGGGTAATATCTGCCGAGGGCATGCCAATGATCTTCCCGAAGATCAGGGGGACGGGGTTGCCGTTGGCCCTGGTCAGTCGTGTCGTGATCCGCACGGCGTTCGCCAGCGCGGGGTTCAGTGAAGTTGAGCTGACGCTGAAGCTGCCGGGCGTGAACGTCTTAGTGGTCGTGTCCCAGAGCCCGACCTCCACGTCGTTCGTCGTATTGATGGTGTAGGCGGCCAGGCCGATGACGCTGACGTTGTTGTCCGCGGCGGCAGTCGAAGCCCGCGAGCGAATTCCGACCACACCCTCGGAGATTCCCTCCGCGGCGTAGAGGGCCGCGGCCCGGGCGATGTGCCGGAGCTGTACCTTTGCGATCTGGCACCGCGCCATGTCCACGCCCAGGGACGTAAAGCCGACGATGACCGTCAGCGAAAAGATGCCGTAAACCGCGGCGATGCCGCGATGTCGTGGAGCGATGCGCATTTCTATTGCCTCCGCATGGTGGCAGTGGCGGTGATCGTCTTGGTCGATGCGATCCCCCCCAGCGCGGTGGGCAGCGGGCTGATGCCCACGTTGCCCCAGTTCAGCGAAACAGTAACCGACACCGAGGTGCCCGACGGGAGCCCCGATACGCTCGATGGATTGGTGCTGACCGTATAGGACGTGTTCTGAAGGTTCGCGTTGGTCATCGCCGTCGTCACCGCGGAGCTTACCGTGGTGTTCGTCGACGTGGAAAGCGATGCTTCGGCGGCGCCGTTCGATGCCGCACCGTACATCTGGTTCTTCACGTAGATGTAGTAGCCATACTGGATCGCGCCGAATGTCAGCATGACCAGGATCGGGGCGACGAGCGCCATCTCGACCAGTGACCCGCCCCGGCGGGTGCGGCGCCGGCAATATTTTCCTCTCCGCTTCATAACAGTCCCCTATCCGTTGAAGGTTCTGAAGGCAACGACCATTGCAACCGCGGCCAATACAGGCACCGCGTACGGCAACGGCCGCTCAATGCTGCGGCAGGACTTGCCGGTGGCGGTCACGTGCTCGACGCCCACGTCGCCGACGTGTGCCAGGTTGATCACTAGGACCGTGCTGTTTCGCAGCAGGGTCGTCACCCGTCCCTGCCAGACCGCCTGTGTTAACACGATGGCCATGCCGACGATCGCCTCGATGGCGAAGACGGCAAGGGTCGGCCCCGGTCCCAGCCACGCGCCGACGCCGGCCAGGAGCTTCACGTCACCGCCCCCCACCGCGCCCAGCGCGAACAGGATGAAGGTGAGGCCAAAGCCGGTCAGGAATCCCAGCAGCGAGGTGGTGAAACCCACCGTTCGCAGCGGGAGAAGGCTCTGTGCCAACCCCGCCAGCACCATGCTGAACGTCAGCCAGTTGGGAATCCGCCGGGCGCGCAGGTCGGTCACCGCGGCGCACAGCAGCAGCGCGAAGAGGGGCGCGCAGTTGGTCGTAAGCTTGTGCGAGTGCATATTGCCGAACCCTCACCCACGCCGGAACCGATGCTCCGGACGCCTTTACAGGGACGCGTTCACCGACGTCCAGCGGGCCAGCACCTTGGTGCCGAATGCGGCGATCGTCGTGATCGTGGCGACGATGATGAGCCCCGCGATCAGGACGTACTCCATCACTTCGCCGCCGCTCTCATCGCGGATGAGGCGAGCCAGGCACGCGCGGACGGAGCTGCAAGTTTGAAAAACTTTCACGGCCACTCCGTGTTGCGGGCGCCCCCGTGGCGTTCGTGGCACGCGCGTGGGCGCTCCCAGTTGCATTTGTTCATAAACCATCCAGGCCCGGGCCGGCAGCGGACTGGCCGCACGCCGGCTCCGGGCCTCGAGGTTGATGGTCAGACCCTCCGCGGGCGGACCAAGTATCCCCAGGATATCGACCCCGAGGCCCTGGCTTTGCACCGCGGGCCTGATTACATCGAGCTGTTCAACGAGGTCCAGCGGGCCAGCACCTTGGTGCCGACCGACGTGATGGCGGCGATGGCCGCAACCACGATCAGGCCCGCAATCAGGGCGTACTCGAGGACCTCACCACCCTGCTCGTCCTTGACGAGCTTCGCAAACAGGTTCGTGATCGCCTTCATGATGTTCTCCTTCGGTAAGGCGACTTCAATCGCACCTCGCGCCGGCACCTTGCCGCGCGGCCGTTCCGGTTGCCCGGGGGCCGCCCTTCCTGACCTCACGGTCTGGCGGACACGAGTGCAGCCCCGACTTCGCGGGGCCGGATCGAGACGCTTACACGCGCCCGTCCCGCACGGATTGCCTTGTTTGCGTTTCGCCCGAGAGGACGTTTGACGCATCACGCCGCGATCCGTTTGCACGAGTCTCATCGGCGCACGGATGGCGACCCTTAACTGATTTTGCTGAACGTGCGGATTAGTCGGCTTATGGGACAACCACTGCCTCTGACGGCTCGCCCCTTCGCAATGTCCGCGGTTGTCCCACGCCGCAAGGACTGATAAAAACACCTCCGGCGACGTCCCATCGGCGGTTGCAACTTCTGATCGCCCAGACGAACGGGGCTACGTAATGAAATTCACGCGACTCATCATCCGGCTCGTTTTCGCCCTCATTGTCCCGGCCGCAACAGTCGCGCAGGCGGCGTTGCCCTCGCCTGCTGAGAAAATGCTCCCGTGGGAAATGCCCTGGGGGCCTGGCGTCCCCGGGCCACTTTCCGTCGCGCCGCTGATCGAGCGGCCCGCGGGCCGCGACGGACCGGTGACGGTGCGCGATGCCCACTTCTTCAGTGGACCGCGCCGGCTTCGGTTCTTCGGCGCTTCAATCGTCTTTGCCGCCGCATTCCCCACCCACGCACAGGCCGACGAGGTGGCCTTACGGCTCGCCCGGTTCGGCATCAACGCCGTCCGGTTTCACCATATCGACTACTTTCCGTTTCCGAATGGCATTTTCGTGGACGCATCGCGCGAGGAGCTGTCACCGGCAGCGCTCGACCGGCTCGATTACTTCATCGCGGCCCTCAAGTCGCAGGGGATTTATACGGACCTGAACCTGCACGTCTCCCGCGATTGGGCGCGGGACCATCATTGGGAAGGGGCCGACCAACTTCCCGACTACGACAAGATCGTTGACCTGTTCCACCCTGAGTTGATCGCGGCCCAGAAGCATTATGCCCGCGATCTGCTGACCCACGTGAACGCCTTCACCCACAATCGCAATGCCGATGAACCAGCAATCGCGTTCCTCGAGATCAACAACGAGGACTCGATTTTCCTCTGGGGCGGCGAGGAGAAGCTCGAGCGACTGCCTGCGCCATACGCCGGTGAATTGCGGACCCTGTGGAACCAATGGCTCGTGAAGAAATACGCGTCGCGCGATGGCTTGAATACGGCGTGGGAAAAGGGCGCTGAGCCGGCGGGGCCGGAATTGGTGCGCGACCCTGCCTTCGCATCGATCGGCCCGGCCGGCACGTGGCAGTTCGAGCAGCACCAAACCGCGAGGATGAACGCCACCTCCGAATCGTCCGATGGCCGCAAGGGCGTGATCGTTCGAGTGACCGATGTCGACGATATCTCCTGGCACCTCCAGCTCGAGCAAAACGGACTGAAGGTCAAGAAGGACCAGTATTACACGCTACGGCTGGAAGCGCGGTCGGATGAGCCGGTCGAGGTCACGCTTGTCGTGAATCAGAATCACGAGCCGTGGTCGGAGCTGGGCCTCGGCCAAGGACTGGACCTGAAGAAGGAGTGGACGCCGTTCCGTTTTGGATTCCGCGCGACGGCGGATGACGCCAATGCCCGCGCCTGTTTCCTGCTGGGCCGCAAGCGCGGCGTCCTGCATTTTTCCAACATCTCGCTCACGACCGGCGGCCAGCTCACGCTCGCCGACGCGGAAGATCCTGCGCGCGGCACGGTTCAAGCCGGCGGCCGACAGCGTGGCGACGCGCCCGCCCGCGCCCGCGACTGGTACGATTTTCTTCAGCAAACCGACGAGCGGTTCTTCGTTGAGATGCGCCGGTTCCTCAAGGATGAAATCGGCGTCAAATACCCGATCGTCGGCAGCATTGGCCTGGGCGCCCTGGGTACACTCAGCCAGTCGCGGATGGATGTCGTGGATGCCCATGCCTATTGGGATCATCCGCGGTTTCCGCACGTTCAGTGGGACAGCCGAGACTGGATCGTCGATAACCGCCCGATGGTCGATTACCCCGCCGGCGCGACCCTCTGGCAGCTTGCGGCCACCCGCGTGCTCGGCAAGCCGTTCACCGTCACCGAGTACAACCACGCCGCACCCAACGAATGGGAGGCCGAGTGCCTGCCCATGATCGCCAGCTATGCGGCGGCACAGGACTGGGACGGCATCTTTCTCTTCGACTACAACGGCGACACCGATTATCGAAGGTCGCACACACAGAATTTCTTCGACATCGAGGGGAACCCGCTGAAGATGGCATCGATGCCACTCGCGTCGCGCCTCTTTCTCGGCGGCGCGGTATCGCCTCTGCGCACGTCGCATGTGGTCACTCCAACCCGCGAAGAGATGCTCGACAATGCCTCCCGCTACTTCTACGAGCAATGGCCCTTCCTGCGCGACACGCAATACGAGTCATGGGAGGGAGCCTTTGGCAACCGGTTCTACCTCGATCTCGCTCCGCGTCACGGCGTAGCGTCGGCCAACCCGCCCGAATCGCCAGGCGGACCGACCGTCAACTGGACGTCCGCCGGTCCGGACAGCGGGACGGGGCGATTTACGTTGGCCGATCCGCACGGCGTCGTCTTCGTCGGTTTTTCGGCAAATGCGCAGCCAATCGAACTCGGCAGCGTTCGCGTCGAAAAAATGGAGACGCCCTTCGCAACGCTGATCCTGGTCCCCGCCAACCCGCAACAGACGATCGCCGGCGCCGACCGCCTCCTGCTCTCAGCCGTTGCCCGCGGCAGTAATACCGAGATGAAATGGGATCGAGCACGAACGTCGGTCGCCGATCGCTGGGGCTCGGCGCCGGCGCTTGTTGAGGTCGTGCATGCCACGCTGCGCATCCCCGGCCGCCCGCTCAAGGCGTTCGCCCTGACGCCTTCCGGCCAGCGCGGAAAGCCGGTCCCGGCAAAAGCCGGCGGCGATCAAACCACGATCGAGATCGGATCTGAACCGACGGTCTGGTATGAGTTGGTCCGCCAATAGGATCGCGCGGAAACGCGACCGTTTCAGATGATCGACCGCGCCCCTTCGAAGAAGACGCGCAGGGCGCGCGACACGCGCCCGTCGTCATTGAACAGCTTCCAGCGCGATTCTTTCGCCGGCAGCAGGAAGTACTTGGGCTGAAGGGCGGAGTCGTACAGGGCCTGGGCGCGGTGGGCGGGGAAGGGCGAATCGTGCGTGCCCGGGATGATCAGCAGCGGGCGCGGCCAGAGCGCCTGGGTGTCGAGACGAGGTGATAGCGACTCGAGCCGAGTTCCAAGCTGCCGCCCCGCGGCCGGCAACGCCACGTGATTGGCCACCCAGCCCGGACCGGGCAGGAGATGATCGCTCGCGACCTCGTCGACCAGCAGATTCAGGTCATCGAACGGCTCAATCAGCGCGACGGCGTCAATCGCCTGTCCTTCGACGCCCGGATCGGCGGCGGCGCGGAGCAGCGCGGCCGCGCCGGTGTTGACGCCCAGTCCGAGGATTCGCCGCGCCCCATCGGGATGTTGGGTGCGCAGCCAGCGCACCGCGCCGAGCACGTCCCGGCTCTCCAGATCGCCGAAGGTTGAGAAGTGCCCGCCGCTCTCCCCCTGCGCGCGGAAGTCGAGGGCGAGGACGTTGTACCCGTTGGGAACGAGGTCGCGGGCGAGCATCAAATGCATCGCCTTGTCGGCCCCAAATCCGGGGCAGAGGATGACGGTATTACGGCCCCAGTCGCCCATAATGTGGCTGTCGGAACGCTCGGTGCGCTGAGCCGGCACCCACCAGGCCACGAGCGAAACGCCATCGGTTGCGTCGAACGACACCGTCTCATAGTTCGCGCGGAGCGCCGTCCGCGGGTTGCCGGCGTGCGTGACCTTCGGGCGGAACGAGAGGCCCACGGCGGCCAGGTATGTGCCTCCCAGTGCGAAGACGATCACCGTGCGTACAACGGCCGCGAAAATAGCCGATCCAGGGCAGCAGCCGCGGCCGCCATCCGCGGCGCGCAGCCGAAACAATCGCGCCAGGATCGTCTCGATGACGAGGTTGATCGCCTGGATGATCAGGAGCGTCGCGGTCAGCCACCAGCAGGTCACCGCCGCCTGCCAGATGGAGACGTGCCCCTCCAGCAGGATCGCGTACGCGAGCACCAGCGCGATCCCCAGGATCGTTCCCAGGCAAGCCGTGCGAAAATAGGTGCGCAGCGCCGCAACCGAACCGGACCGCCGGACCAGGACCGTCGCGCCGATTGCCGCGAAGATCGGGATGATCGGATACAGCCACGACACGAGACGGTAGATGCTGAACACGAGTGCATTATACCCGTCGCGCGCGACAAACCGGTGAGAACATTAAGCCCGTTAGTTCCGTCCCTTCACGCACTCTGTCCAAGCCTCTTGATTCCCGTCCGCCATTGCGCTGGAATGCGCCGCTATGGCAACAGGCGAGATGGGCATTTCCGTGCGCGATGCGATGGTTCCCGTGAAAGCGGGGCAATCGTTCATGGAGGCGGTACGCAACCTGGGCGTTTCAGCGGTCGAACTGGAGGTGAAAATCGATCTCACCTGCCCGGCAGTCCAGATTTCCGGCCGGCCCGCGTCGGTGGCCGACGCGCGATCCATTGCCGAACTTCGGCACACGCTGGCCGATGGGGGCATCCGCCCCACCGCCCTGCTCGTCGCCACCGATTTTTCCGGCCCGCAGGCCGAAGCGCACGTGGGCTGGGCGGCCTCGGTGGTGCGGGCCGCCGCGGCGCTGGGGGCGCCGGTCATTCGAATCGATCCGCTGACCGCCGATCGCGCCTTGCCCGCCGAAGTGGTTCGGGAGCGATTCGTTCGGCGGACTGCCGAGTTGCTGGAACAGACCGCCGGCGCCGGCGTTGACCTGGGCATCGAGAACCATGGCCCGATCGCCAACGATCCGGCGTTCCTGGATGCCGTCTTCGCGGCCCTCCCCGATCCGCGGCTGGGGCTCACGCTCGATACAGGAAATTTCTACTGGTTCGGCTTTTCCCTCGAAGAGATGTACGGCCTGATCGATCGTTACGGGCCGCGCGCAAAGCACACTCACCTCAAGAGCATCAACTACCCGCCGGACCTCGCCAACCGCCGTCGGCCGGTCGGCATCGACTACGGCAAGTACTGCTGCTCGCTGACGGAGGGGAACATTGACCTGGCGCGCGTGGTGCGAAGCCTTCGCAACGCCGGCTATCGTCGCGACCTCTGCATCGAAAACGAATCGCTCGGCAAACTCCCAGCAGAATTGCGCGCAGCCGCTCTCCGCGCCGACGTGGAAGCCCTGACCACGGCGTTACGGGCTAAGCGCTGATTCACCGCAGAGTTCCACGAATAGAAGATTGATGATTGAATCAGGATATCTGCGCCATCCTCAATCCTCCATCTTCGCTTTTGCATTCTCGGCGCTCTCCGTGTCTGTGGTGAACGACGCGGACTTGTTCAGCGAACGGCGGCGCGAGACAATCGAAATGTTGGCAATGAGATGACAAGGGCCACTGGACGGACACCACGATGATTGGCCGCGGAATTCTGATCGTGCTGGCGACCGCGCTCGGATTGTTTCTACTCTTCGCGCTACTCGTTGGCATTGGGATTTTTCGCGTGGGTCCGCACGGCCTCGAATTTGGCCACAACAGCACCGATCCTTCCGTCGCCGACACCGCGACGCCCGACGGCGCCGCCCCGCGCGAGGATCTCTGGGCGAAAGCCTATCGCGAGCGACAGGAGAAGGAGAAAGCCGCTGGTTTAGACCATCCGTCGCCGCTGGAATCGCCGACAAGTGTTGCAGCCGACCCACCCGCGGCAAAGCCCGCGCCGGCGCCACCGACCCCGCCTCCATCCGTGCCCGCGGCGGTTTCGGCGGCGGGGGTTCGCATCGCCGCCGGCCACGATCGGCCGGTCAGCGGCCCGCGCGGCGCGGTCTGGGAACCGGATAGCGGGTTCGAAGGGGGCGCCAAGTTCGATCGCGGCGCCGTTGCGATCGAGAACACCCAGTTCCCCGACCTGTACCGCTGTGAACACTACGGCATGACCGCATTCCGGCGTCCGCTGCCCAACGGGCGGTACCGGGTCGACCTGCACTTTGCCGAAACGTATCCGGCGGTGACCGCGCCCGGGCAGCGCGTCTTCGGCATGGACGTACAGGACCAACACGTTGACCGGATCGACCTATTTCAGGAAGCCGGCGGGCAACGGCGCGCGCTGGTGAAGACGTTCCACGTGACGGTCGCGGACGGCACGCTTCACATTGCCTTCAAGAAGACCGACCGCAACGTCCCGGAGATCAACGGCATCGAGATTGTCCCGGAGGCGCGTTAGTGAGGGATTGGGGTCTTCATCGATGATCTGGCCGTTCCCCGCGAAGAAACTTCAACATCCGACGTTCGGCGCAATGCGGGCCTACCGGGACGGCAAGTTCTGGCGATCGCACCTGCTGTTTGCGCCGGTCGGCCGGAAGGTGTGGGTGACCGTCCACGCCGGCAAGACCGGGCCAACCTCGGAGCAGGACCGGCTCTACCGCACGCTCATCGCCAAATACGACCAACTCATCCCCAGGCTGGTGCGCGCGTTGTTCGTCGAGTATCAACGCGTCCGCGCCGCCCATCCACAGGTGAAGTGGCCCAAAGCGACCGAAAAAGAACTCTTCGGCGTGATCCCCCTGCACCGCGTCTGGTTGGAAGAAGGCCCCGGCCACCCCTTCGTTCTCTCCTACCAGAGCCGTCTCGACCGCGACCACGAATTCCACGTCTTCTTCAAGCACGGAAAGCTGCAGAACGTGTCGTTTGAGCGATAAAGGGTTCAGAGTTTAGGGTTCAGGGTTCAGTAAAGACGGGTTTTGAGCCCAGACTGAGTATTCCTTTCCCTCCTGAACCCCGAACCCCGAACCCTGAACCCTCCCAAGGTCCTATAACCATTCAAGCGTTTCGCGCGCTCCTGCCGACATAGGGAGTGAAGAGCCCCAATTTCACAGGAGCCGTCTTATGAGCACCGGTCGAAAATTGCTCTTTCAAACGTTGGTCGGACATTTCGAATTGCTTGAATCCGCGCATCCGCGCAAGGCCGCGACCGCGGTCGCCAAAAAGGCGCGCCGGCACGTGAAAATGTCGCTGAGGCGCACCGAGGCGCCATCGCGCCGACTCGCGGCATGAATACACCCGATTCCGCGCCACCCCGCGCCCTACCGTTATATCGTTTAGCCGCTCCGCATGCGGAGCGGCTCAGACGACGCGGAGCGTGTCTGACAATTCGAAGTGTTCTGACGATCCATCGCCACTCATGGCTTGAGCGCAACGACCGTCCCATCCGACAACCCCACGACCAGGTTTCCTTCTACCCAGCCGATGTCGCCGACATCCGCGGGCAGAACCTGAAGCGTCTTCACGGCGCCAGTACCGGAATCGCAGATCTGCACCGTCCCTCCCCAGTAACCGATCGCGGTCAGCGTGCCATTGCTGGCAACGCGCTTCACGACGCGGTCACCCAGCACCGCCTTCGCCAAACTGTCCGGCACCTTCGGCGCTTCGGTAGCCGCTCCACCCGGCGCGCCGGCCCCCTGACCCTTGGTAGTGCCGTCAGCATTCAACTGCGTAACCGAGCCATCGGCAGTGGTCACCGTGATCTGCTTGGCATCGATCGCAATCCGTTCCACCCGGTCAGGCGCGATCGCGCGCCACGCGACCGTCGCTTCCGGCAGAGCAGTTGACCTGGCGGCCGGCGTGACCGACGCCACTGACGGCACCTCCCAGTGCGTGAGCGGCTCCAGTCCCGCGACCGCTTCGTAGAACGATCCGACCGCTTCCGCCATCCCCGCGCCGTCGTAGGCGATCAGCGTGACCGATTCCTGGCGATATCCCACTGAGTCGCGCTGCCATCCGATGTAACCGCGCCCACGGCCGGGGAAGGAGGCAGCATCCGGCTTGTAAGACAACATGTGTGCGTCCAGCGCGAACTTGATCAGCGGATTGTCTTCCGGCGTCCCGATCAGGATTGCAGGCCCACGGAGGGAAAACCCGACTTGCCGCGGATCGTTCTTTTCGCCCGACGTCACCTTCCCAGCTTCCAGGCCGGCCCAGGTAGCCGCCTCGTCAGCGGTGAGCGAGCGCGGCTTGTTGGCCTCGGCGGCGGTGAGGATCTTGCACTGCACGCCCCAGGGCTTGAGCACGCCGGCCACGCGTTCGGCGGCCGCGGTGTTGTACTCGGAGGTGCCGCGGACGATCGTCACGTCCTGCTGCGTTCGCGACAGGCGGAAGATGTTTTCCCGATCCGCGCCAAATGAGATCGCACGCGGCGTCGCCCCCACCAGCGCGCCGCACTGGGAGCCGGCGGCAAATGCGAAATGGTTCGCCCCTTCGGTATTTCCGAGCAGTTCTCGGACGAGGATTTTCCAATCACCCGCCGGATCGTTTGCCGCAAGCGGCAGGTCCAGCCGCAGGACGCCGTGATCGGTGGCGCGGTACAGGTCGTAGCGCACCTGCCCGAGCGAATCGATCACGCGCACCTGCATCGGGATCGAGCCGGAAAGCGTCTGCTTTCGATCGTCCTGCACCGAAGCGGTGAACTCGATGCGGATCGGAGTATCGTTGACCGACATATCGCGGAACAGGACCGGCGTCGCCACCGCCACGGCGCCGATCGGCCGTGCGGTGCGGGCAAAGACGCGCATCGCCCCGGCCCCGAAGACGAACGAGCCGCTGAGTCGATCGCCGTCGGCCTTGAAGCCAGCCTCCGGCTGACCGTGCACCGCGTCATACACAGGCCGCCCGTCGGCCGGCAGAAAAAGCCGGGCAGTGGCGGGTTGGCTCTTGGCCTTGTCCGCATCGGGCTTCGGCGTTGCGTTGACGGCAAAGAGATACTCCACGTCCCCCGCCGCCTGGCGCGAGGTCACGATGTACTGCGAATCGGCGTCGAATTCCGGCTTAATCCCCAGGGCGGCGAAGCGCTGCTTCATCGCCGCGGCGAGCGGCTCCACCTGTTTCAGGTAGTTCTCCGGACGGCGCAGGCGCATCGATTCCTTCTGGTCCTTCGCCCAGATTTCGCTGAGCTTGTCGTAAATGGACGTGTCCGCAACGGCGCCGATCTTCTGCGCGCCTTTGATCTGTACCTTGCAGTCGTCGGTCAGCAGGACGGCGCCGCCGGCCGCGGCGTATGCCTCCAGCGCCGAGACTACCCGGGGTTCGAGGTAGTTCACGCCCGGCAGGATGACCGCCTTGTGATTCGCCGCCAGCGTGCCGTCCAGCACATCTTCCTCGACGACCGGGAAGATGCCGACGTGCAGCATCTTGCCCGCCAGATAAACGTCCTCCAGCTTGGCGCGCGGGTGGCCGCCCCCTTCATACGCGGCCTTGTTCAGGTCTTTGGTGTCCTGCATGTCGTGAACCTGCGCGCCCAGGTCCTGCGAAAGCGAGTAGAGCATCGCGACCGGCGGGCGGGTCACGCGCATCGTCGTGAAGATCGTGCCCAGCCGGGCCATCAGCTTGTTGGACTCGACGATCCCAGCCGACGCCTCGCACGATTGAGGCTTCTGCACCGCGAAATCGGGCGGCGTGGCCATCCCCTGCAGGTTCATCATGAACGAGAGGTATTGTTCCAGCCGAAGGTCGTCGGAGTTCTCCCCGTACCAGCACGGGAGATACCAGATCGGTTTGTTGAGATCGCGAACGCGGCCCATCTCGTGATAGAATGATGGGTAGAAATACGTCGCCGGCCCGTCGTCGTACCCGCCATGCCCGCTCATGACGTCCAGCGATCGGACGACGTTGAAGTAATACCCGTCGCTGTAGGCCATCCAGCCGTACTGGCTCTGCACGGTCGAGAGGAAGCCCGCCTGCACGCGATCGACCCCGAAGCGGGCGTCCTTCCAGGCGGCCTCCATGAACGATTCCTTCCAGCGCCCCAGGTGATTCCACCGCGCCACCGCCTGGGCGTCGTCCGCCTTGACTTGATGCTGCTGTGGCGGCTCTTCGCCAAAGGCACTGCGATACGATCGATCCTGCGCCGGGATATTGAATGGCGACATCACGCCGGTCCGCGGGTTCTTCATCCAGGTGAGTCCCGGCTCGTCATAGAAATGAACGCCCAGGCAGTTGGGCATCGTCCGGTCGCGCAGGGCGCGCTGCACGACGCGCGCCTCGCCGCCCTGGAGTACGTATGGATCGGACCAGTCACATTCCTGGCGCAGGTCCATCTGGTGCGCGCCGCCCATCGTGCAGCACCACATGTAATCGGCGCGGCCACGGATCATCTCGTCGGGGCTGAGGCCGCCGTATGCGGCGTAGATCAGGTTGTATCCCATCCCGTCTTCGCCGATGACCGACTGTTCTTTTTTCTCGGCGCGCGAGCCCCACTGGAGCAGCTTGAAATCGCTCCGTCGGACGTGACTGAAAACATCGATCTGCGCCGTCGCCTGCGCCGCGCCGCAGGCGACGCCGATCGAATACGCGCCGGGACGGAGCAGGCGGCCGTTCAGGTGAAGGTGTTCCGTGGAGCGTGAGTCGGGTTTCTCCAGGGCGGCGGCACGGACCGGAAATGCGAAGGACATCGCGCTGCCGTCCGCCCCGGTTACCTTCAGTGAAAGCGTTTCGGACGGGAGCGCTTCGGCGGAACTGCGAACGACGGAGAGGTCGATCGACTCGTTGGTCTGATACGCGATGCGACCCAGCGGCAGCACAATCTGCAACTGTTCCGCCGCACTGGCCGCGCCGGCCAGCGACAACGTACACGCCAGAGCCGCCAACGATCCCGCCGTTGCTGTGTTCGCGCGTCGCATTGATTTCCTCAGAGAGGGTTGACTTGTTTTACACGTTGAAGAGGAAATGCGTGATGTCGCCGTCTTTCATCACGTAGCCCTTTCCTTCGGCGCGCATCTTTCCGGCGGCCTTGATGGCCGCTTCGGTCTTGTGCTGCTTCAAGTCATCAAGCGTGTAAATTTCCGCGCGGATGAAGCCGCGCTCGAAATCAGTGTGGATGACGCCGGCCGCCTGCGGCGCCGTTGCGGCAATCGGAATCTCCCACGCCCGGATCTCTTTCGGTCCGGCGGTGAAATAGCTGTGCAGCCCCAGCAGCCGGTACGCCTCGCGGGCCAGCGTCGCCAGGGCCGGCTCGGTCAGCCCCATGCTCTGGAGCATTTCCGTACGATCGGCCGATTCCAGCTCGGCGAGTTCTGACTCGAGCTTCCCGCACACCGGCACGACCCTTCCGCCCTCTTTCGACGCCCGCTCGCGCACGAGCTGGACCATCGGACCCTCTCCGTGCAGGTCGGATTCGTCGACGTTGGCGACGTAAAGCACCTTTTTGGCCGTGATCAGGCCCAGGGAGCGAACTGTCTTGCGCTCGTCCGGCGTGAACTCCAACTCGCGCACGGGCTTCCCCTCATTCAGATGCGCGCGGGCACGGCGGAGGATCTCGGCGCGGGCCGCCGCATCCTTGTCGCCGCTCCGCGCCTGGCGTTCGGATTTGTCGAGCGACGACGAGACGGTTTCCAGGTCGGCGAGGGCGAGCTCGGTATCGATGGTGTCGATGTCGCGGATCGGATCGACGGATCCCTCGACATGCAGGATATCGGTGCCGCCAAAGCAGCGGACAAGGTGGAGGACGGCGTCGACCTCGCGGATGTGGGAGAGGAACTTGTTCCCGAGCCCTTCGCCCGTGCTGGCCCCGCGAACGATGCCGGCGATATCCACCACGCGCAGGGCGGCCGGGATGATCTTCTCGGTCGTGATGAACTGGTTGATCACACCGAGCCGTGGGTCCGGCACCGCGACCACGCCCACATTGGGCTCGATGGTGGCGAACGGATAATTGGCCGCCAGCGCTCCCGCCGCGGTCAGGGCATTGAAGAGCGTGCTCTTTCCCACGTTCGGCAGACCGACGATTCCCACTTCCAGTGACATAGGGCGGCTACTATAGACGTGCTGCGATACTTGCCGCAACGTCGCGGACGGATAGAGTATCCCGACCCATGCCCAACCGCGCCAGTGCCTCCGATGCCCGTCGTGTTTCCCCGGCCCTGGTGGTGGCCGCCTCCTGGCTTTTGCCGGGGCTGGGGTACGTGCTGCTCGGACAGCGAACGCGCGGCATCACGATCGGCGTCACGGTCATCTCGCTGTTCATCGCGGGATTGCTGATCGGCGGCGTGCGGGTGCTCGAAGTACCGGGGTACGGGCCGCATGGCAAGCCGGTTATGGCCTACGTCGGCGGCAGCGGCAAAAACAACGATCCGCTTTACTACGTCTTCAGTGATATCCCGACCCGCGATACCGATCGAGCCGTGCTTGAAGGAAGGGCGATTTTCCTGCACCCGATGGATGAGCTTCGCGCTAAACCCTGGTCGATCGCGCAGGTGATGGTGGGGCCCATCGCGTTCATCGGCGGGGCCGCGGCCGTGTCGGCGTCGCAACGCGGGGCGGGCGAAGCAGCGCCGGGAGCGCGCTCGCATTCGCGTGTGAACGAGATCGGGGTGTTATATACCGCCATCGCCGGCATGCTGAACCTGCTGGCGATCATCGATGCCCAGAGCCGGGCCAGCGAAGCGACGCAGCCGGCGGCGCCGACGCGGGAGGCGCGATGATGTTGCTCGCCGCTGCCGCCGCGCAGTCGATCGGCTACCGTCCGTTCCTCGACCCGATGTGGGGCGCGTGGAGCGACGGCGTGTGGCCATTCCTGCTGCTCCCGCTGTGCGTGGGCGTGGCGGTGGTTTACAAGTCGATCAAGTGCCGCTCGATGCGGGACGTGCCGCGCCAGGCGGCGTCGATCACGTTCTGGATCATCCTCGGGATGATCATCGCGGGCGCCCTGCTGGTCGCGATCGTGAAGGGAATCGATCATTCGCGCCGCTGACGCCGACCCGGCGAAACCCGCGCCGCCGGCCGCGGCCGATCCAACGGCCACGGCGGTCCTGTTTTGCTCCGAGTTCCTCACCTCCTGCGGCACCAATTTCCTGCAAGTCGGGATCTTCTTTTACACGGTCCATCGGTTCGGCTGGAGCCTGCGCGCCAACTTTCTTCTCGCCGCGGGGCAAGGCGTCTTCTACGTCGCGGGGGCGCTGGCCGCGCATCGGTTGATCGGCCGGTTTTCGCCGCGCGCCGCATTGGCCGGCATCTACGCGGCCATGGCAGGCGTCGCGCTGGCCGGAGCGGCGTTCCGCGGATCGGCGCCGATCGCGGTGATCCTGCTCATCTACGCGTGGCTGAGCGCTCTGGGGTGGCCGATCCTCGAAGGTCTGCTCTCGTCCGGGCTGGAAAGCAGGGCACTATCCTGGCGGATCGCGGTCTACAACATCATCTGGTCGGGCGCGGGGGCGCTGGTGCTCGCGATCAATGGGCTGATTATCGAGCACTGGCCGCAAGGCGTTTTCCTGATCCCAGCCATTCTTCACGCGAGCTGCACAGTCATGATCATGGTGATCGCACGGCCGTCTCAAACCGCGTCAGGACGATCGATCGATGTTAAGGTGATGCCCGTCGTCACACCGCCTGCGCCCGAGCCGGACCTCGTGTCGGTTCGCACGCTGGCGCTGTGGCTGTCGCGCGTGGCGTTGCCGGCGACGTACGTGGTCATCTACAGCCTGGCGGCGCTGATGCCCTCGCTGCCCGTCATGAGCCAGTTGGACGAAGCGCGCAAGACGCTCCTGGGCAGCACGTGGATGGCCGCACGATGGTTGACGTTTCTCACGCTTGGCTTCGGCGTCTGGTGGCACGCACGACCGCGCCTGCTCCTGGCGGCGGCGGCGCTGATGCTCATCAGCTTCCTGGGTGTGGTCGTACGACCATCGGATTTTTTTGCGGGCGGGTCGATCCATGGCGACCTGGTTGCCATGGCCGTGTGGCAGGTCGGACTGGGCGTGGCGCTGGGCGTGATCTACACCGCAAGTCTCTATTTTGGCATGGTCCTCAGCGAAGGAAGCACGGAACATGGGGGCTATCATGAAGCGTTGATTGGACTGGGGAGCATCCTCGGTCCCGGCGTGGGAGCGGCCGCCGCCTCCATTCGGCCGGGGGACCTGCAACTGGGAATTGAATCGGTTGTCGCGGTCATCGCGCTCAGTGTCGTCGTCGTGTTCATTACTTCAATAGCGGCGGGAAAGCGTTCGGACGGAAAAATGTAGGGTGGACTTTGCCCACCATTATTTGATGGTGGGCCGAGCCCACCCTACATTATATTCAGTGGAAATCGCCCCGCCCCAGTACTCGACCGCGCCCGCACCTCTGTGGCATCGCATTCGGCGGTGGATTCCGATTGTGATCCTGGCGCTGGCGGCGATCGTCATTGGGTACACGCAGATCAGCAATGAAGTCGAGGGAAACTGGAAGGCGCCCATCACCTTCTTCACCCTCTCCATCACGCTCCTGCTCCTGACGGCATGGCTGCTGCTGCTGAGCGGCTTTCGGATCAAGACGCGCCTGGTCCTCTTTGCGGCGGAATTGTTCCTCATCACCGGCGCGACGCTGTTCGTGAAACACACCCTGAAGATGCAGGGATCGTTCAGCGGGTCGGGCGTGCCCCGGCTCGTGTGGAAGTGGACGCCCGACCTCGACGCGGGACTCAAGCCGCTGTCGAGTGATGGGGACCTGGTCGTGGAAAAGGTCGATCTGACGACGACCACGCCGCAGGATTTCCCGGAGTTTCTGGGCCCTGGACGCCGCAACCACCTCACCGGCGTTGGCCTGGCCTCCGACTGGTCCGGCGCCCATGCGCCGCGCGAACTGTGGCGGCAGCCGATCGGGCTGGGGTGGGGTTCGTTTGCAGTGGTGAACGGGTTCGCGGTCACGCAGGAGCAGCGCGGTGACCGCGAACTGGTCACCTGTTTGGAGGCGAAGACGGGCCGCGTCCGCTGGCAACACGCCAACGCCGCTCGCTTCAGTGAAGGAATGGGGGGCGATGGCCCGCGCGCGACGCCGACGATCCGCGACGGGCGCGTCTACGTGATGGGCGCCACGGGCATCCTGGAATGCCTCGATGGCGCGACCGGCCACGCCATCTGGTCGCGAAACATCCTCACCGACACCCACGTTGCCAACCTGACCTGGGGAAAGAGCTGCTCGCCGCTTGTTTATGACGACGTCGTGGTCGTCAGCGGCGGGAATGGCCCGCCCTCCCTCGCCGCCTACGACCGGCAGACCGGCCTGCCGCGTTGGACTGGGGGCGCCGACAAGGCGTCATACAGCTCGCCGGCGCGGACCGAGATGGGGGGAAAAGCCCAAGTGCTGATCCTGAATGCCGGTAGCGTCACGGGACACGACGCGGCAAATGGGACGGTGCTCTGGACCTACCTCTGGCCCGGCGACTGGCCCAAGGCGGCACAAGTCGTGCCGCTGCCCGACAACCGCATATTCATCTCCTCCGGGTACGGACTCGGCTGTGTCATGCTCGCCGTGACGGGTGGCAGCGACGGCAAACCGTTAGCCATCGCTCCCGACTGGAAAAGTCAGCACATGAAGACGGAGTTCACCAACGTCGCGGTACACAACGGTTTCATTTACGGACTCGACGACCGCCTGCTCGCCTGCATCGACCCGGCCAATGGTAAACGCCGTTGGCGCGACGGCGACTATGGCCACGGCCAGGTCCTCCTGGTGGATGACTTGATCATCGTGCAGGCGGAAGGGGGCACGATCGCGCTCGTGGCCGCGAAGCCCGACGGGTTCAACGAGTTAGGCAGCCTCACCGCATTTACCAGCAAGTCCTGGAACAACCCCGCCCTGAGCGGGCACCTCCTGCTCGTTCGAAATGACCGCGAAGCCATCGCCTACGAGTTGCCTTGAACACGATTTAGGCACACCGCATTCCTGCGCAGGCGCGATGGGCCGGCTTACCGGTGAAACGACGGCTGGCGGTGCTGCGGCGCTGGCGCCATGCGATCGCAAGCTCGTGCATCGAGCTGGCCCGGGCTTTCTCAGGACCCAACCGAACGTTCGCCGACTCGCTCATGGGCGAGGTCCTCCCGCTCTGCGATGCGATTCGTTTTCTCGAGCGTGAATCGCCTCGCGCGCTGCGGCCTCGCCATTGGAATGCCCGCCGTCGTCCGCTCTGGCTGAGCGGGCTGAAACTTCGCATCGACCGCGAGCCATGGGGCCTCGTCCTCATCATCGCGCCGGGAAACTACCCGCTGCTTCTTCCCGGCACGCAGGCGGCGCATGCGCTGGCCGCCGGCAATGCGGTGTTGCTCAAACCCGCGCCGGGCCACGCGGCTCTCGCTTCACTGCTTCGCGACCTTGCGCTGTCCGCGGGGCTCGATCCGGACCTGTTCGTCCTTCTGCCGGAAGAAACAAAGAGTGTCGCCGAAGCGGTTGCGATCGGCGTCGATCAGTTGCTGCTCACCGGTTCGGCGCAGACGGGCGCCAGGGTGCTCGAGATGCTTGCGCCCCACGGAGTGCCCAGCGTTATGGAACTCTCCGGCTGCGACTCGGTCTTCCTGCTCGCGGGGGCGGACCTGGATTTGTTGACCACCGCTCTGGCGTTCGGCCTGCGGTTCAATGGCGGGGCTTCGTGCGTCGCCCCACGCCGGCTGTTTGTCCCACACCCGCTGCTCGCGGAAGTGGAGCGGCGGCTCCGCGAGGCGGCACTGCATCTGGGTCCGTTTGCCGTTCCGGCGGAAACGGACCGTCGCTCTCGCGCCTGGATGGCGGAGGCGATCGAGGGCGGCGCTCGCGTCGTGCTGGATTGTGAATCGCAAGGCACAACCTGGAAACGGCCATTGATCCTATCCGATGTCCGTCCGACGATGCGCATTGTCCGCGAAGATGTTTTTGCCCCCCTGCTTTCCCTGATTCCCGTGGCGGATGAACGTGAAGCGCTGACCGCCGACGGGATGTGTGCGTATGCGCTGGGCGCGACCGTGTTCGGGCCGCGCCGGCAGGCGGAAGCGTTTGCGAAGCAAGTCGGCGCCGGGGCCGTCATCGTCAACGATGTACTCGCGCCTCACCCGATCCGCGCATGCCGCTGGCGCCTCAAGGGCGAAGTGGCTTCGGTGTGACGCGCGGCGTCGAAGGGTTGCTGGCGATGACGCGCCCCAAGGCGATCGCCGTCCGAAGTCGTTTCCGCCTGCACTTGCTCGTCCCGCAACCCGCCGATGAGGCGATGTTTGCCAATTACATCCGCGCCGCCCACGGCAAGTCGCTGCGCGATCGTCTCTCCGCCCTGGGACGGCTCCTGGGAGTCATGCGTCAACGAGGCAAGTCGGCATGACCAAGTCCGTTCATCCAATCGGTGTCATCGGCGGCGGCCTGGGCGGCCTGGCCGCGGCCTGCACGCTGGCGGCGCGCGGCCACCGCGTGGTCTTGTTTGAGGCAAACCCGTGGTTCGGCGGGAAGGCCGCCGTTCTGGAGCAGGATGGATTTCGATTCGACATGGGGCCGACGATCCTCACGCTCCCATCAGTGCTGAAGCGCATCTTCGCGGAGGCCGGTCGCAATCTCGACGATTACCTGGATCTCGTCCGGCTCGACCCGCAGTGGCGATGTTTCTTCGAAGACGGCGGCGTGCTCGACCTCGTCGAGGATGTAGCGGCGATGGCCCGATCGCTGGGTGCGTTCGCTCCAGGGTCAAATGCGGGCGAGGGATACCAACGGTTCCTCAAGCTCGCGCGTCGGCTGAGCAACATCTCCGACCGGTTCTTCTTCTGGAAGCCGATCGGCTCGGTGCGCGACATGTTCGATGCCCGCAATTCACTCAACCTTTCGGCGCTGGGTGATGTGCTGGCCATGCGAATGGGCCGTTCCGTGGCGAGCACGGTTCGGTCGTTCGTCAGCGACGCGCGGATCGCGCAAATGCTGGATCATTTCACGCAGTACGTCGGCTCCGCCCCCGACGCTTCGCCCGCCGTCCTCTGCGGCATCGCCCAGATGCAGACCGGCGAAGGCGTCTGGTACCCGCGCGGCGGTACGGCGGCGGTGCCGAAGGCGCTCGTTGCCCTGGCCGGCGAGTTGGGCGTTGAATTGCGCAATGAGCAATCGGTGCGCCGCATCGTTACAGCCGGCCGTCGAGTGCGAGGCGTTGAACTGGCGGACGGCGAGTTCGTCCGTTGCGCGGCCATCGTTTCGAACATGGATTCGGTGCGGACGCACGCGGAGTTGCTGGACGATCCGGTCGCGGCACGGCGCTTCGCGCGACGCCGACGTCGCTATGAACCCGCCTGTTCGGGCGTCGTCCTGTACTTGGGCCTGAGCCGCGGCTACGAGCATCTGCTACACCACAACTTCGTGTTTTCCGGCGACCCGGAGCGGGAATTTCATGACATCTACAAGCGGGGCGAGCCGGCCCAGGACCCGACCTGCTACGTCTGCTGTCCCGCCCGGACCGAACCCGGTGTCGCGCCGCCCCGCGGCGAGGCGATGTACGTCCTGGTGCATACGCCATATCTGCGGCCGCATCAGGAATGGAAGACGCTGCTCCCCCCCTACCGCGAGACGATCCTCGGCAAGCTCGATGGCTGCGCGGGATTGACGGACCTCCGCGATCGGATCGTATTTGAGTCGGCGCTGACCCCGCAGGACATTCACGATCGCTATCGCGTGTTGAACGGCGCTATCTACGGTCTGGCGAGCCACGGCAAATGGACTGGCGCGTTCAAGCCGATCAACCGCAGCCCGGACGTCGAAGGCCTCTACCTCGCCGGCGGCGCCGCCCATCCGGGTCCGGGCATGCCAATGGTATTGATGTCCGGCTGGATCGCGGCGGATGCCCTCGATCAGGATTGTCGTCAGTCGGCAATAACCTCGGCGCGCGATGCTGACGAATCCGTCGAGCACGGTTTGCCGCGCAGTGGAATCGAAACCACGATCTTGACCGATTGAAAGAATCGCGAGGAGCCAGACGTGTTGCAAGCGATGAGCGATTCGCCATCCCGGCCGGCAAGACGGCGCGCCGCGCTCCCGCCGCGTTCCGCAATCGCATTTCGATGGTTTTCGCGATACGTAACAGGGTACCTCGCTCGTCACTTCCATGCAGTTCGGCTGGCTGGCCGACCGCCGGTGGTAGCGGCGGATCGACCGCTCGTCATTTATCTCAATCATCCCTCATGGTGGGACCCGCTCGTCTGCGTGGCACTGGCCGGAGCACTCTTTGGCGACCGAGTCCACTATGCACCCATCGATTCGGGGGCGCTGGGCCAATATGGCATTCTTCGAAGACTCGGATTCTTCGGCGTTGAGGCGGGAACGCCACGCGGCGCGGCATCATTCCTCGGGACGGCACATTCCATCCTCAAGATTCCCGGCGCCATCTTGTGGCTCACGCCTGAAGGCCGCTTCACCGACCCGCGGCAACGACCCGTGCGCATCCAGCCGGGCCTGGCACATCTCGCCCGGCGGCTGAGCCATGGCACGATCTTGCCATTGGCACTGGAGCATCCGTTCTGGGACGAGCGCACTCCCGAGGCTCTGGCGCTGTTCGGAACACCCCTGGAGATCGAGGCCAAGTCCGCCCTGACCGTGGCGCAATGGCAAGCGCGACTTGAGAGGGAATTGACCGACGCGCAGGACCAACTCGCGCGCGTCGCGATGCGACGCGATGCCGAAGGGCTCTCTACGCTCATCGGTGGACGGGCGGGGGTGGGCGGCGTCTATGATCTCTGGCGACGATTTCGCTCCCGCCTCCGCGGCGAGCGATTCTCACCGGAACACAGCCGATGACGACGCCCGGCTTCGATACCCTCACCGCCTTGTTACTGCTCGCCACCGCCGGCTTTCCGGCCCTGCTCTATTTCCGAAACATCCGGCTCTATCGTCCTCCGCCCACTCCGAACGACGTTGCGATCCCTGCGATTTCGCTTTTGATCCCCGCGCGAAACGAGGCCGCCGGGATTGAATCATGCCTTGAAGCGGCGGCGCAAAGTGAAGGCATCGATCTGGAGATCATCGTGCTCGACGATGACTCGAACGATTCAACCGCCCGCCTTGTCGAATCGTTCGCCCAGCGCGACCCGCGCGTCCGCCTGTCCCGTTCGCCTCGCCTCCCCGAAGGGTGGTGCGGAAAACAGCATGCCTGCCACGTTCTGGCCGGCCGCTCGTCCAGGCCGCTGCTGGCGTTCATCGATGCCGATGTGCGGCTCGAACCGCATGGCCTGTCGCGGGCGGCGGCGTTCCTGGAACGAAGCGGCGCTGATCTTGTCAGCGGTGTTCCACATCAGCGCACCGAATCGTTTCAGGAACGACTGCTGATCCCGCTGATCCATTTCGTGCTGCTCAGCTACCTTCCCCTCGACCGGATGCGCGCCTCGATTCAGCCAGCGCTGGGGGCAGGATGCGGGCAGTTTTTCCTCACTTGGCGCGAGGCTTACTGCCAAGCAGGCGGCCATGCGGCGATCCGCAACTCCATGCACGATGGAATCATGCTGCCTCGCGCGTTCCGCCGGGCGGGGTTGCGGACCGACCTGTTTGACGCCGACGAAGTAGCGGACTGCCGGATGTATCAATCCCATGCCGAGGTGTGGCGCGGACTGGCGAAGAACGCGACGGAAGGGATGGCGGCGCCCGCGGCCATCATCCCCTGGTCGATCCTGCTGCTCGGCGGGCAGGTGCTGCCAACGTTAATCCTACTCGCCGTGGCACTTGACTGGATCGCTGGCCAGGGCCGCTTCACCTCACCTCGTCTGCTCGCATCGGCAGGCGTTGCGGCACTGGTCGGCTTTGCCGTGCGGCTCGATGCCTGCCGGCGCTTCAGGCAGAACTGGTTCAGCGTTGCGCTGCACCCGCTGGGTGTCGCGATTCTGATGGTCATCCAATGGCAAGCCCTGCTGAACCGGCTCAGGGGACGATCTGCCTCGTGGCGTGGACGAACCTATCCGCGGTTCGCTGAAGCGGAACCCGTTGCCGCTGCTAATGCACAACCTCCGATTTGCCCTCCGGGCTGATGCGGATTTCGCATGCACCGGCCGGGAGATCGACGTTCGTCAGTTTTCCGCCGGGCCATCGAACGTCGATCTGGGTCGCGGGCGCAGGTTCGGCGAGAACGATGACCTGCGAATCCTGCGACCAATATCCGCCGCCGGCGGAGACCTGTCTCACGGGCCCCAGATGGCCATCGGCGAATTTCAACCGCATCTGCACGCCGATGCCCGATCGATGGCCGGGCGGACCCGCGACGCTCGCGCGCAGGCCGGGCTTAGCGGGGGATGATCGGCGAAACGTGGCTGTGGACGAATGATCGACGTTGCGCGCCGTCCGGTTACTTGTTCGCCGAATCCGGCGCTGGCTTATCGGTCGCCTTGATGTCCGGCTTGGCCGCGTCGGCCTTGGCCGCATCGAGCTGCTTCTTCAAGGCGGCGACTTGCGCGTCGCTGGCATCGGCCCTGGCCTTCAGCTCCGCCATCTGCTTCTGGAGGTCGGCGGTGGACTTTTCCGAATCCGCCAGCTTCTGCTGGGCGTCCTTGGCCGTGGCGGCGTCCGCCTGGGCCTTCTTCAGGTCGGCCTGGGCGTCCGCGAGCTGCTTGGACAAGTCCGCGGACTTGGTCCCTTCAGCGGTGGCCTTCTTGTCTGCGGCGTCCACCTTGGCCTGAGCGGCGGAGAGGTTGGCGTTCAGCTTCTCCAGCGAGGTCCGCGCCGCGTCGCGATCCTGCTCCGCCTGGGCCAGTTGGGCCTTGTTCCGTTCGCGCTCCTGCGTGACCTGGGGGCTTTCGCCCTGGGCGGCGCAACCCACCATGATCGACAATGCCATGCACGCTGCCGCGGTCCAACTCGTCCGAGAGATGTGACTCATAGTTTCCTTCTGCTCCGACGACCTTGAGGTCGTAAATCCTGCGCCGAACCATTCGGCGCCGGTGGCGGTAGTCTAACCCCCCACCTTCCCAACCCGCAAGACGGGTGGCAGATCCAGACACCAGCGATATTGCCACAATCGACTTAACCGGCCCTTAACCAAGATGGGTTGCCGAATCGTTTGGGGAAGAGTCAGACCTTTTTTCTGCGCCGAATTTCCGTCATGGCTCCGATTTGAGCACCATCGGTTTGCCACGCGGAACGTCGCCGCCCGCAATCGCCAACGGCGTCAATGTCAGCTCTCCGCCAGCGACCGAGGCGTGATACTGGTTGTGCCGCGGCGCATTGCCCGTCCACATCTCCAGGAGATCGCCGGGCGCCAGGGCATAGTGGCCGCGATCGCTGCGCGGCGACACCACCCACGACTGCACGTATTCCCCCTCGGGTTGGAATTCTAGCGTGAAGGCGTTGCCGCTCGCGATCGTCCCGCCGTGCCAGCGGCCAAGGATTCGCGTCGCCAGATCCGAGCCCGGCTGCGTCTGCGGCCCACTGCCGCTGGCCGTCGGACGCGTGGCGGCCGGCCCGGTCGTCGGGGTGGCGTTCCCCACGGCCGAGGCCAGTGCATCGCGAAGCTGCGACACTTCCCTCTGGAGCGAGAGGTTTTCCTCGCGCAGCCGTCGATTCTCGGAACGCAGACGATCACTCTCGCTGACCGGCTGAGTCGATGAGGGCTTGGTGGCCAGCTTGTCATGCAACCGGCGCTGCGCCTCTTCGAATGAAACCTGCGCCGTCGCGACGGCGGCAGCCAGGATCAGGATCGCGATGGCCGGTATGGCGGTTCGAGGAGACATGTGAGCGCGCCTTTCGTGAGATGTCGACCTGTCACACTTCATCGCGCAACGGCGATCCGCGCGCGTGCCGCTCAATCTCCCTGAAAGAGACGCCGGAAGAAGCCCACGACATGATGCTCCTTGAGGTGGCGGAATTCACCGGCGTCGAAGAAGAGGCCGTAACAGACCTGACACGATTCAAAATGAATGTCGGGCTGACGGTGATCGACCCTGTCGATCATCTGGGTGTGGCAGACGGGGCAACTCAGCTTCTTCTTTGCCGTCGTCGGTGCGACCGCGGCGGTCGCCCCGGCCGGACCGACGTCAACCCCTTCGGATCCTGTCAGGGCCTCGAGGTGCTCGCGCTCCAGGGCATCGAACCACAATCCCTCGCAAGCGGTGCAGCGATCGACGTCGATGTCCTGGAACGTCACCGTCTCCATGACCGCGGCACATTTGGGGCATTGAAGCTGACGCGGGGCGTCGCCGTCATCTAATTGCTGACTCATGCCCTTTAGTATACCAGCGGCAATCCCCGTCGCGATGCGCGGCAGAAAATGCGGGAACTACGTGGCAATGGTGGTCAAGCGAATGGGCTTGGAGTACACCGTCCGGGGATCGCTGTGGCCAGCGAGAAAAAATGCGCGACGCCGACAATTGACTTCGTCCCCGTTCCATCGTCGTCCCATTCCATCGTCCGTGGCTTCTTCAACACACTTTCGAGGGGCGGGATTTGGGGTCATCCGGGAAAACGACGAACCAGATCTCGCCGCGACGCGGGAACGACGCCATTGCTCAACCCTCGTCCCATGCTTTATGCGAGTTGGGCGCGGTCGCTTCACCCCATCCCGCATCGTCGGCGTCTTGTTTGCCTTGTTGGTAGTACGCGCGAACCGCCGCGTCGAGCTGCGCTTGCGCCGACGGATCGTTCTGCTCGATGATGACCATCGCCTCGGACTGATCCGGCAACGATACCGTCTCCTGAGGGATAAAGGCCTTGCCGTCGAAAATGACCCGTATCGCGGTCATGAGGTGAATTTTAACGAATGATCGGCGGTCAGTCCACAACGCACAACTCGCACCTGACAACCGTCAACATCAACTACTAAAACGCTGACTCCCTGGTCTTTTGCGGCCTCGAGCATGGCCAGTCGGACGAGGTTGTACACGGTCATGTAGACGGCAAGTTGCTTCATGACCCCGTCGACGGTCTGCCACCGCAGCATGTTCATTTTCATCGTGGTCTTCAGATGGCCGAAACAGGTTTCAGTGTGCCAATCATAGTCCGGCCCCGCGGACCTACGGGATCACCTTGTTGAGCGGATAGGTGATGATGCCGGTGGCGCCGGCGCGCTTCAGGGCGGGGATCAGCTCGCGCTCCTGGCGCTCTTCGAGGATCACCTCGACCGCGACCCACTCCCCATCGGCCAGACGGCTCACCGTCGGGCTCTTCTCGGCCGGCAGGAAGCTGATCACCTCCGACAGGCGGGCCTCCGGCACGTTCATCTTCAGCCCCACCTTGGCGCGGGCCTCGATCGCGCCGCGCAGCAGCATGGCCATGTTTTCCAGCTTCTCTCGTTTCCACGGCGTAGCCCATGCCGCCTTGTTGGCGATGAAGCGGGTGGTGCTGGTTAGGAGCGTATCGACGATGCGCAGGTTGTTGGCGCGGAGCGATGAGCCGGTCTCGGTGGACTCGACGATCCCGTCCAGCAGGCGGGCCTTGATCTCCGTCGTGCCCCAGGAGAACTCGACGTTCACCTTCACGCCCCTGGACTGGAAGTAACGCCGGGCGGTGTTTACCAGTTCCGTGGCGATGATCTTCCCGTCCAGGTCCTCGGGCTTGAGCACCGGGCTTTCCTCGGGGACGGCCAGTACCCAGCGCACGGGGTTACGGCTGGCGCGCGAGTAGGTGAGCTCGCACACCTCGACCACGTCGTTCTCGTTGCCGTTCTCCACGACCCAGTCGTGGCCGGTAAGACCGCAGTCGATGATGTCGTCGGTCACATAACGGCTGATCTCCTGGGCGCGGAAGAAAACCGCCGAGAGCTGATCGTCGTCGATGCGGGGGAAGACGCTGCGATCCTCGACGGAGACGTGATACCCCGCGCGGCCAAACAGGTCGATCGTGGCAGCCTGCAAGCTCCCGCTGGGAAGCCCGAGGCGAAGGGTCGTGGGAGGAAGCCGATCCGTCATGGGGAGAGTGCTGGGTGCTGAGTTATTTCTTCTTCTTCGCCTTTCCGTCGGCGAGGGCGTGGCGGAGGGCGGCGTAGAAGTCGTGGCACTCCTCGGCCTTGAGGTGGTGCTCGGCGAAGCGCTGGGCCTCGTCGATCGGCGTCTGCTCTTCGACGATGCCGTGCTCGCGGAAGCAGGCGAGGATCTCGTCATCGACCGGAAACGCGTGTCCCTCGAACGCGAAGAGCATCACGTAGGCCTCGACGAAGGGGTGGATGTCAGGCAGTTCGCGGAGGAACTGCCTTGCGTCGCGCTTGCTGATCGTGCGCAGGCGGTCGAGGCTCAGCGTGTGTTCGCGTTCGAAAATGTTGTTCAGCGACTGGGTGATCATCGCCACGCGCCGCTCGATGGCGGGGTAGCGGGCGCCGAGCAGCTCCTGGATCTCCAGGTCCGTGGCCACGCGCAGCTCGTTGAGGTCGACGAACTCCTTGTCGATGTGGCGCATCGCTTCCTCGGCCTTCGCGTTGCTCACGTCGAAGCTCATCGCCCCGCGCACCAGCGCCTTGAGCGGGTCGTACGGCGTGCGGGCCTCGGGCTTGTAATCCCGCATCACCCGCTTGTGCAGCGAGCGCAGTTCATCGGCGTGTTTGGTTGCGTTTTTCATTTCCCTTCGGGGGTCAGGTGTCTGGGGTTGTCCGTCGTCGTAGAAGTCGTCGTCGTTGACTGGCCTTCGTCGGGAGCCGGCTCTTGGAGTAACGCCTGCGCGGCCACATCTGTGGCACCCGCGGCCGCGGCAACATCGCCGCCCGCGGCGGCGGCCTCAGCGCGGCGGCGATCATTCTCCGCCGTCTCCTCCGCGGCCTTTCTCACCAGTTCCAGGACTTCCAGCTCTTTCCTCAGGTTCTCGTCGAAGTGGAACTTGAGGAACGGCGCCACGCGCAGCGTGAGGGCTTTGGTGAGGCGCGTGCGCATGAGGCCGGCCGAGTGGCGAAGGGCATTCAGCGCGGCGTTCTGCTGCCCGGGCGTCCCCATGATCGTGACGTACACGTCGGCGATCGAGAGGTCGTCGCTGACCTTGACGCGGGTGATGCTGGGCAAGCCCGCGATGCGCGGGTCCTTCAGCTCGCGCAGGATGATCTGCGCCAGCTCTCGCTGGATCGTGCTGCCGAGACGTTCGGTTCGTCGGGACATTCCGGAGGATTCGGGCTCTAGTAGGGTGGGCTTGGCCCACCTTCTCCTTCGCGGTGGGAGCCCACCCTACAGCAACTCGATCTGGTAATCGATCAGGCTCACCTGCGGGACCATTCGCATGAAATCCACCAGCGTGCTGAGCGCGCCCTCCACGTAGCGGGCGTCGGTGGCGACCATCGCCAGGCCGAGGATGCAACGCCGGTGCTCGTCGAGGGCGCCCACTTCGGCGATCGAGACGTTGTGATGGTGAGCGATCCGGTCCTTGATGCTCTTCACAACGCGACGCTTGTCCTTCAGCGACATAGCGTCGATCACCGTCAATTCGACCTGAAGGACGCCCACGGTCATAGGGTTCAGGAGTTCAGGGTTCAGCAGGGATCACATGCGGATTTTCTGAACCCTGAACCCCGAACCCCGAAACCTCCACTACAACGTCCTCTGAATGGTCTCTCGGATGTACGCCTCCAGGATGTCGCCTTCCTTGACGTCGTCGTAGTTGGCCAGCTTGATGCCGCACTCCAGGCCGGCCTTCACTTCCTTGGCGTCGTCCTTGAGACGCTTGAGCGACTCGATCGACAGGTCCTGCGTGATGATCACCCCGCCGCGGGTGAGCCGGATCCGGCTGCCGCGCTGAATGTGCCCATCGGTGACGAAGCAGCCGGCGATGTTGCCGACACGGCTGACCTTGTACACCTTTCGCACCTCGGCATGGCCGTGAAGCTTCTCGCGAATCTCCGGCTCGAGCAGGCCGGAGAGGGCCTTCTTGAGGTCGTCGAAGATCTCGTAGATGACGCGGTAGACGCGAACTTCGACGCGGCGCTGCTCGGCCATGGCACGGGCGGCCTCGTCGGGGACGACGTGGAAGCCGATGATCACGGCCCCCGAGGCGTCCGCCAGTTCCACGTCGCTCTCGGTGATGCCGCCGGCCGCGGCGTGGATCACCCGGACGCGCACCTCGTCGGTGTTGGCGTCGGTCACGGTCTTCTGAAGCGTCTCGACCGAGCCCTGCACGTCCGCCTTGATGATCAGGTTGATCGTCTTGATGTCGCCGGCCTTCATCTGCGCGAAGATGCCGTCGAGCGTGACCTGGCCACGGCTGGATAGCTGCGATTGTCGCTGAAGCGTACGGCGTTCCTCGGCGATCGTGCGGGCACGATCAAAGTCATCGACGACGTAGTACTTGTCGCCCGCCGACGGAAGCTCGTTGAGGCCGCTGACGACCACCGGAGTTGACGCGCCGGCTTCCTGCACGGTCTGACCCAGGTCGTTCAGGAGCATTCGCACGCGCCCGTAGCCGGGGCCGCAGAGGACGACGTCGCCGACATGGAGCGTGCCCGCCTGAACGAGCACGGTGGCGACGTTGCCCAATCCCGGGTCGACGCGAGACTCGATAACCGTTCCGCGCGACGGCGCGGTCGGATCCGCCTTGAGCTCCATGATCTGGCTTTGCAGGTCGAGGATTTCCAGCAATTCGGTAACACCCTGGCCAGTGGTAGCGCTGGTGCGCACCACTTCGGTCTCGCCGCCCCACTCGATCGGGTTCAGCCCGTTGGCGGCCAGCTGACCCAGCACCTGCTGCTCGTTGGCGTCGGGGCGATCGATTTTGTTCATCGCCACGACGATCGGCACGCCCGCCGCTCGCGCGTGATTAATCGACTCGATCGTCTGGGGCTGCACGCCTTCGGCGGCGGAGACGACCAGCACGACCACGTCGGTCATGTTGGCGCCGCGGGCGCGCATGGCCGTGAAGGCCTGGTGGCCCGGCGTGTCGATGAAGGTGACCCGCTTTTCACCCAGTTGCACCATCCACGCCGCCGTGTGCTGCGTGATCCCGCCTGCCTCACCCGCCGCCACGTTGGCCTTGCGAATGCGGTCGAGCAGGCTCGTTTTGCCGTGGTCAACGTGGCCGAGAATCGTCACGACCGGCGGGCGCAACACCAGGTTCTCAGGCTCGGACTCGGGGCCGGCGAACTCGGAAAGCAACTCTTCCTCCAACGTCGCCTGCTGCTTGATCAACAGGTCCACGCCGTATTCCAGCGCCAGCGATTCCGCGACCTCGCGATCGAGCGATGAGTTGATGTTGATCCCCGCCACGCCCTGAAGGAACAGCTTGCGGACGAGGTCCGTTCCCTTGACGCCCAGAGCGCCGGAGAGGTTCTTGACGGTAATCGGTTCCTCGAGCTCGACAGCGCCGCCGAGCTCCGCGGCGGTCTTGGCCTGGATGTGCGTGCCACGGCCGGCGCTCTTGGTCAGGTGGTGGTCGAACTTGGCGCGGGTCACGCTCGCGGCGTTGAGCCGAATGCGTCGCTCCTCGAGGTCCTGTTCGCTGAACTCCTTGAGCTTGGCGAGGGCATCGCCACGGCGGCCATCGGGCCCGCGGCGGCGGTTGGAGAGCGTGCGGCCGCCGCCGGCCTTTCCGCCGCCGGCCAGCTTCTTCTTGGCCTCTGCTTCTTCTTCTTCCTCCGATACTTTCACGCCGCGGCCCGCCCGGGGGCGCGCCTGCGTGAACGCCGGGCCATCGCCCGTTCCCGGGCGCGGGCGCGGACGGGGCGTGGGGAGGTTATCAGGCTTCTCGACGCGGACGATCGTGGGACCGCTGATCTTGGCTGGTTCCAACGTGGTAAGTTTGGGCGCGGGAACGACGGCCTGCCGGCGCTCAACGACCGCGGGCCCATTGCCGCGGCTGCTCAGCGTTACGGTGGGCCGTGAGACCTGCGGCACCGCGGCAGCGGGTGTTCCCTTGCCGACACCGGGCGCTTGAGGCTCGGCGACCTCGGCGGCGATGGCGGGCGCTTCCGGAGGCAACTCGGCCGGGGCAGATTCGACGTCCGGCGGTGGTGCGAACGTAATCGGCGGCGCGTCGTCCGCGGGGAAGTCGGCCGCGGGAACCGCCTCCGCCACGACGGGCGGCGCGGGCGGTGGCGACGAAAACGACGCTGGCGGCGCTTCGTCCACTGGCGGCTGAGGCTCTTGCGGCGGCTCGGCGCCGGCCTCGGACTTCTTGCGCGTGCGCGGGCGCTTTGGCTTGGCTGTCGCCACGTCGACGTGCGGCGCGATCTCCACCGCCGTCCCGCCGCCCGAATCGCCTTCACTGAACCACTCGCGCACGGAGGCCGCCAACCCGAGCTTCAACACGCTCATGTGGTTGGTTGCCTGGTCGCCCAGACCCTCGTCGCGCAGCTTCTGAAGGATCAGCTTGCTCTCGACGTTGAGTTCTTTAGCGAGTTGATTGACTCGGATGCCTGTTGCCAAAACGATCTCCGCAAAACGTACCGAACATCCCCTCCGTGGGGTTCACTCACGCCAATTCCGAAAATTACCACGTTCCACAAACCTACGCCGGCTCATCACCAGAGCGCGAGGGCGGCTGGGTGCGGCCCTCGGTCAGGGCGGTCGCGTCCGCCAGGTCGTCAACGTCTTCATCGGGGTTGCCGTTGCTGCCGCCCGGCGCCACCGCGATACCCTGCACGGCCTGCTCCTCCGGCGAAAAGACATCGCCAGGATCCATCGATTCCTTGTGTGTGACCACTTCCGCCGACGCGCCTTCAGTGGCCTCCATCGGACCCGGCAGCGTATCGACGGCTGTCCCATCTTCCGTGGCGGTCGCGGCAGCGTCGTCGCCTCCGCCCTGCAATGCGTTTGCGAACGCCTGGGCGTCCGCGGATGCCGTCTCCGACCTCGCGGAGCCCGCCGCTCCGGCCGCGAGCAAGGCCGCGCGATCCGCGGCCTTGGCCGACGCCTCGGCGGCCTTCTTGGCCTCCTGCTCGACCGCGACGATCTTGGCCTCCTCGGCACAGCGGTTGACGACTTCCGTCGCCTTCGCCTCGTCGAGGCTCAGCTCTTCCATCAACGGGGCGGCGCCGACCTCCTCGATGTCGCGCACGTCGATCAGCCCCAGGGCGATCACCTTGTCCACCATCTCCTGCGTGATCCCCTCAATCGCCTTGAGCGTCTGGTCGAGCCGCTGCACGCCCGCCTGGAATTCCGGCGGGGTCAGGATGTCTACGTCCCACCCGGTCAGCCGGGCCGCCAGGCGCACGTTTTGTCCGCGCTTGCCGATCGCGAGGCTGAGCTGGTCATCGTTGACGACGACGGTTGCCCGGCCCAATTCGAAGCAGAGGGAGACTTCCGTCACCTCCGCGGGCTTGAGGGCATTGCCGATCAGAATCTGGCTCGACTCGTTCCAGCGGACGATGTCGATCTTTTCGCCGCCCAGCTCTTCGACGATGTTCTTGATGCGGCTGCCGCGCACGCCGACGCACGCGCCGACCGCGTCAACCTTGCTGTCGATCGAGCTGACCGCGATCTTGGTGCGGTGGCCCGGCTCGCGAGCAAGAGCCTTGATCTCGATCGTCCGCTCTCCGACCTCCGGCACTTCGCGCTCAAACAGGCGGCGGATCAGCTCCGGGTGGCTGCGGCTGAGGATGATCTTGACGGCGCTGAGCGTGTCGCGCACTTCCATGATCAGGGCTTGGACGCGTTCGCCCACCTGGTGGGACTCGCCGGGGATCTGCTCGCTGCGCGGCATGATTCCCTCGACGCGGCCGAGGTTGACGATCATGGTGCCGCCCTCGAAGCGGGCGACAGTCCCGTTCACGATGGTCCCGACGCGGTCCTTGTACTCCTCGTAAATGCTGCCACGCTCGTCCTGGCGGATGAGCTGGATCATGACCTGCTTGACGGTCTGAGCGCCGATCCGGCCGACCACTGACAGGGGAAGAATCTGCCCCTGCCGCGAGGCGCTGATGTCGCCGGTATGGCGGTCGACGGCGACGGTGAATTCGCTGGTATCTTCCGTGTCGAACTGCTTGCGCAAACCCGATGCGATAGCCTGCTCGATGTCAGAGTAAATCTGGTCACGCTCGATGTTCTTGTCGCGAGCGATGCCATCCACAATTCGAATGAGTTCCTGGTTCATGAATCCTCTGCTATTTAGTTTTTCAAACTTGTCCGTTGTCTGTTGTCCGTTGTCAGTTGTTTGGATTCCCTGCAACGGACAACTGACGACGGACAACTGACCACGCGGACATTCACTCCAACAAAAAAGCCACCTCGACGGGCGGCCCAGTTCTTCGAGCGAACCTGTGAATGACGGCTCACCCGCTCATCCGTTTTCCTCCGGATGGGCGGCGGTCGCCCCGAGAGCTAGTCCATGCGGCTTATGCAAGTGCATGGGCGGGCTCACTGGTGATTCTCAAGTTCATCCCGGTCGCTCCGGGCTCAAAAAAATGGACCCGACGCAGATCGACGTACAGCGTCGCCCGCGTATCAACCGCCAGGTCCGACTGCGCTTCCACCCGACCGACCACGTGATCGTGCAGGTTCGTGCTCATGTAGACGTCCATGTCATTGCCTAACGGCTCGATGACGTTCACGGCGAACTCCATCGGCGCCCAGACATCGCGGTCCACGTCTCGTTCAGCGGACTGCATGCGAAAATGCTCTGGCCGAATACCGAGCACCACATGGGCGCCAACCCATCCTTCCAACTGCTCCCGCAACGGCGCAGGGACGAGAAGCCTAAACCCATTGCCCGGTAACGTCAACCCAACCGCGGCCGGCCCCGCCGCCGCGTCGGCCGGTAAGACTGTCGAGGCTGCGTCAGAAATCTGCTTTCCCTCTTCGAAAACGAACTCGCCATCGACGGTCTTGAGTGCCCCGTCGAAAAAGTTCATGGGAGGCATGCCGATGAAGCCCGCGACGAATCGGTTGACCGGCCAATTATAGGTCCGCAACGGCGTATCGGCCTGTTGGATCACGCCGTCCCTCATGACGACGATGCGATCGCCCAGCGTCATCGCCTCTTCCTGGTCGTGGGTGACGTAGATCGTCGTGGTCTTGAGCCGCTGATGCAGGCGCTTGAGCTCGGCACGGGTGGTAACGCGCAGCTTGGCGTCGAGGTTGGAGAGCGGCTCATCGAAGAGGAAGGCCGCGGGCTCGCGGACGATGGCCCGCCCCACCGCCACCCGCTGCCGCTGCCCGCCGGAGAGGGCCTTGGGCTTGCGATCGAGCAGGTGCACGATGTCCAGCGTCTTGGCGGCGTGCATCACGCGCTCCTGAATCTGCGCCTTGGGCACCCGGCGGAGCTTGAGGCCGAACGCCATGTTCTTGTACACCGTCATGTGCGGGTACAGGGCGTAGTTCTGGAAGACCATCGCGATGTCGCGGTCCTTGGGGGCGACGCCATTCACCACTCGATCACCGATGCGGATGGTCCCGCCGGAAATCTCTTCCAGCCCCGCGATCATGCGCAGCGTGGTGCTCTTTCCGCACCCCGAGGGACCGACAAGCACGACGAATTCCTGATCGGCAATGCGCAGGTCGATCCCATCGACGGCCTTCACGCCGCCGGGATAAATTTTCGAGACCTTCTCGAGATCGACACTTGCCATGAAGGATTCGTCGCCGCACGATGAGTGGAGCGACGGAGTATATCTGCCGCGTATTTCGCGTCAAATCATGGGGCTTCGACGCGCGCTCGAACCGCTGTGGTATACTGGATTATCAGAGGATCACGCATGACGATGAAGAGTCCCCCTTTGCGGAAGCGCGCCGAGCCGGCGTGGGAAATTGCACACTTGTTTCCGGATCAAGGGTATTGGGACGAGGAGGAATATCTTGCGCTTGAGACAAATCACCTGGTCGAGTTCACCGACGGATTCATTGAGGTGCTGCCGATGCCGAAGACTTCGCATCAGCTCATCGTGCAGTTCCTCAGTAACGTGTTGCAGGCGTTTGTTGTAGCAGGCAACCTGGGCATCATGGTGTTTGCACCGTTGCGCGTTCGGCTTCGGGCCCGCAAATATCGCGAGCCTGACGTGGTATTCATGCTTCGGGAACATGCGGACCGTGTTGGCGAGGACTATTGGGAGAAGGCCGATCTGGTGATGGAAATCGTCAGCGGCGAACAAGAGGATCGCGACCGGGATTTCGTACAGAAGCGCCGCGATTACGCCGCGGCCGGCATTCCGGAATACTGGATCGTGGATCCGCGGGAGAAGCAGATCCTCGTGTTGCGGCTCCAGGGCAGCCGTTACATGGTTTGGGGAAAGTATCGAATTGGGGAAGAGGCCTCTTCAGTCTTGTTGAAGGGCTTCTCGGTGTCAGTCAACGATGTCTTTGCCGCTGCCCGCAAGCGGTAGCGCGACCTGAACTGCCGCATCAAGCCGGCGGGATGCACGAAACGATGCCCTTGCAATATCCCACCGATTCCGCCACGCCCGGCAGCGGGTTTTCGGCGTTCTTCTCGTGCTCGAAGCCGACGTGGCAGGCGTACTTGATCTCCAGCAGCGCCTGAAACATCCCCTTCACGTCCAGCGTTCCGCGGCCCACCTCCACCTCGGCCTGCGAGGCGTTCTTGACGCCGCTGCTCCAGACGTCCTTCATGTGCATGTCGTAGAGGCGGGACTTGCACTTGCCGATCGCCTCGACCGGATCGACGCCGGCGCGGGCCGTGTGCCCCACATCCATGCAGAGTCCGATCCGCTCGTCGTGATCCTGAACGGCTTTCCACGAGTCGTAGGGCGATTTGAAATATTTGGCCTCGGGACCGTGGTTGTGCAGCGCCAGCTTGATGTCGAATTCTTTTACAAATTTATCGGCAATGGAGAGCGCTTCGGGCTCGGGGTGGCACACGATCACGGTCGCGCCGATATCGCGCGCGTATTCGAATGCCAGCCGTACGCTTGCCTCTTCGTTCTTGATCGTGATCACGCCGCAGCTCACCGGAGTAATGCCGGCGTCCTTGAACTGCTGCGCGACGGCCTTGCGCTGCTCGGGCGTGCTGTTCATCGGCAGGTGGGCGTCCTTGATCGACACGTAGTGCAGATCCACGCGCTTGATCGCCGCGATGGTGGCGTCCAGCGGCAGCTTGCGAAAGCTGTAGGAAGCCATGCCGACCCGCAGGCCGCGCCACGGGTCTTTGGCGGGTAAAGAGGGCGCGGTCGTGGGATGAAGGATTTCACCGGAACCCGCTTCTGCCGCGTGGAGAACCGAGACTCCAACGAGCGGTAATCCGGCAGCAATCGACGAGGCTTGTAAAAATCTTCGGCGTGAGGTCATCGCGATGGCTCCTCTTTTACGGGCTCAATTACCCGCGGATATCGACCGCGCTCATTCACCGGCGCGAACGGTTCATCGAGCAGACACCCTTACGCGATTATACATGATGGAACGGGGGATGCGGGAGTGACCGACAACGGATCCGGATCCTCAGGACCCGGGGTGGTCAATGCGGCATCCGATGAGGAAATAGCTCAAGACGACTCCATCGAGAGACGATGCCTGTAGAAAACGTCGGCGTGAGGTCATTGCGCGTTGTTCCCTGCGATCTGTTTCGCCCACGTCAATCGCTCCGGATCGAGAGCAATGGCGGGATCGCGGTCATATCGGCCAGATTGCCGGGTGTTCAAGATACGGGTCCATTCCTGGGAAAGGGGATTGCATGGCGCTCCAATGCCGGCGCTCCGGTCTCGGCGTCGCGAGCGGCATTATACAGGGTCGGGCGGTTGAAATGGGGACGGATCACGCAAGGGACGAAGAGGAAACACGAGGACCAAGTCGAGATAATCGTCGATTCGGCGTGAAGTCGATTGCAATCGGCTCCTGGCAATTTGCCGGTCGTACGGCGATACCCATGGTCAGTGACCGCGCTGGGAAACCGTCGCGAAACCGGTCTATGCGTCTACGGAGCAGACGCCCTGGCGCCGACGCGTTCAGCGGCCCACGATCGATCCGGGTCACCAAGAGAAACGGACAGTGGAGCTCCATAGTTGACGGATCGCCCGTACCGTCCCCTCTCGTAAACGATCGCGAAGACTTCGGCGAGGTTCAAGGTCACGTCCGCATCGGGGATACGAAGCGGAACCGGAATGACGGGCAGTGGGTCGCGTATTCCCCAGGCATAAACCTGACAATCGGGACGATGTTCTGATCGGGCAACCATCGCAAAGAATTCGCCTTGCGGCAGCGGTGCCCGCATCGGCAATCGGCGGCCCTGCCGAAACAGGTCCAACTCGACCAGATGGACCGGCTGATTCAGCAGCGCATTGCGTTTGCCGATGTACTCGCCACGTCCTTCGCCGGATTTGTTCGTCGGTGAGAGCACCTCAAGGACTGCAACGACAGATCTATCCGGTCGATGAAGAATCTTGATGTACCCTTGCCGATGAGGATCCGACATCAGAAGCGGTACCACAACCGGCTCAAGCGTCGCCCCGGACGTCGAAGCTCGCGGATTCGTCTTGCCCTGCTGATGCGCGATTGCCAGATCGGGCTTCAAATCCCTTGGCCGAACTTCTGGATCTTCAACAAGACTGATCCACTCATCAATCCGCGCTTCGTAGTTGTCAGGCAGTCGATCGGCTAATGCGTCACAACAATAGTCGATGAAACGATGGTGGAAATCCGGCCAGTAATGCTGATCTTCCAGATAGGGGTCCATTCCGGGGAATGGTGAAGCCACGAGATTCCTCTAACGTCAGGCCGAGGTGATTATACACGGACGGGCGGTTGAAGTGGGGACGGGCGATCACTAACGCCCCAAAAGTTCACAACGCTCGATCCTCGCCCGTACCACCCCCGTTCGCAAACGATGTTCGCGTTATGCTATACTTCATCGCAGAGGCGCGAACAAATGACGATCAAGGCCCCCTCATCCCCGAAGCGCCCGGAACCGGCGTGGGACATCGCCCGTCTTTTTCCCGACCAGGGATATTGGAGTGAAGGCGACTACCTGGAGGTCAATCGTCGGACTAATCGGCTCGTCGAATTGGATCATGGCAATGTCGAGGTGCTCGAGATGCCGACCAAGTCCCACCAGCGCATTGCCACTTTTCTTCACGGGCTGCTGGAGACTTACGCCGCTGCTCACGGGGGCGGCGAGGCGGTCATTGCCCCCTACCCGGTCCGCCTTTGGGAGGACAAGATTCGCGAGCCGGATGTCGTCTTTTGCAAAGCGGCTCACATCGATCGAATGGGAGAGGATTTTGCCGACGGCGCGGATCTCGTCGTGGAAGTGCTGAGCGATGACCGGCGGCGCGACCTCGAGACCAAGCGCCGAGAATATGCTCGAGCCGGGATCCCCGAATACTGGATCATCGACCCGGCGGAGAAGCGAGTCGTCGTCCTCAAACTCGAGGCTGGCGATTACGCGGTTTTTGCCAACGTCGGCCTTGGCGAGCGTGCGAGATCCGCAAGCCTCGAAGGGTTTGGAATCGCGGTTGATGAAGTCTTCGCGGTCGCGAAATGGAAATAGCGGCCCGAAGTCAAATCACAGCTCTCTTAAACCCATTCTCCTCGTAGCTTTTCGACAGCGTGAACAAGACGGCCAATCCGAACTCCGAAACGACCGCGTTTAATCAGGAAGATGTGGATAAGCGCCTCGGAAATCTGCCGGACAGCGGGTCACAGAGGCAAGACGGTGCGAAAATGAAGGCTCCGGCAGCGAAGCGAACCGCTCGTGTCGGATTGAGGATGCCATCTCCTCGTATTGACGAAGAAATTGTCGCGCGATCGGGCGGAAGAGATCATCCAATGCCGTCAGCACGTCGAAGGTGTTGCCCGTTGTGGAGACGAAAATGTCGGGAATCCGCCTTTTATTCAACGGACGGAGAAATGAACAACGGGACAGTCGCTGAACTCAGGAGAGTCGGACGAAGCGATGTAGTGGGAGAGGAAACTCCAATTCCGCGCGTCGTGCACGTCCAGCTCAACACAACCCGCGTTCATGCATCACAATGATTCCAACTGGCGCGCCCATGACCTGATTTGTTGTGTCGAGATGGAGGGCGGCTACCCGAATCTTTTCCCGCGACTTCCCGATTCGAGCTCGCTACACTTTCACCATCAGGAGTACGCTGATGCGCCGCGTCCACCGTCTCGCTGTTTATTCCCCCCTGCTTGTAGTTCTCACATCGATTGCCCCGATCTGGGCATCGGAGCCGACGACGCCGCCAGACGGCGCCGTCAACGACGCGACCGTCGCGCCAGTTGTCGAGCCGGCGCAGTTCATGCGCTTCGTTCAGGACCTGCGCGGGGCGCGATTGGAAACGGCGGAAGTCACGTATCGCAACAACGGCGGGCAGACCGTCCGGCTCGTCGGCGCGATTCACATCGGCGAGAAGGCGTACTTCGAGTCACTCAACAAAGAATTCGAGAACGACGACGCGGTGCTCTACGAGCTGGTGAAACCGAAGGACGGGGTCATCCCGGCGCGCGGTGCTGCACCTGCGCCGGCGGGTGATAATCCGATCAGCCAGTTGCAGCACTTCATGAAAGACACGCTCAAGCTCGAGTTTCAGCTGGACGTGATCGATTATTCAAAGCCGAATTTTGTGCACGCGGATCTGGACAAGGAAACCTTCGAGAAGTTGCAGGCGGAGCGGGGGGAGTCGTTCGAGCAGATGATGCTTCAGCAACTGTTCAAGGCCATGACCGATCCCAAGGCACAGGAACAGGACCCGGCTGACGGAAAAAAGCCGCAGGATGAAATGCTGGACGACGTGATCAAACTGGTGACGCGCCCGGACATGGAGCGGCAACTCAAGCTGCTGGTGGCCCGCCAGCTCACGGAAGTGGAACTGAAGGGAATGGGGTTCGGCGATAACTCGGTGATCCTGGGCGAGCGCAACAAGGCGGCGATGAAGGTCCTCGCCGATACGCTTGGCCAGGGCAAGAAAAAGATCAGCGTCTTCTACGGCGCCGCCCACATGCCCAACCTATCAGAACGGTTGCGGGCGAGGGGATTCACGCCGGCATCGTGCGAATGGAAGACGGCGTGGGACCTGACGATTCGCGGGGATCAGCCGTCGGCGGTTGAAACGCTCTTGCGCGAGGTGATCAAGGCGCTGGACGATGATCAGTAGTAGTCGAGAATTGCCCGCCCGCGCTTGCCGGCCGGCCACTACCCTTCCACCACGCTCTTCTCGATCGGCTCCACCGTAACGCCGCGACCGCGAACGAAATCCATGGCGGCGGTGACTTCGCGCTCCTCGCCGCTCAGAAGCACCGCCATGATGCCGATCTCCTTCTGGACGCTGGCCTGGCGGATGTCGAAGACCACGCGCGGGAACTTCTGGCTCATCTCCCAGATGATCGGCTGCTCGACCTGCGATCGTGTCGGGAAGGTGAACCAGCAACGGCGGCTGAAGGAAGCAGAGGACATGACGGACTCGCTTTCATCGCGCCTCATGAGCGCACAGCGGCCTGCGCCACCTGGACGACCCAGTCGGCATCTTCGGCAGCGAACGACGGAGGAGGGGGCGACTCGTCGTAATGGATGATCTTATCGTAGCGCCCACGCTGATAAGCCGTGGAGAATGCGTCGGCGAGGCCGACCTGGATGTCCCCGTCGGGAGACTTTAGCGGCACCGGGAGCACAGGTAGCGGATGGCGAACGGTCCAGTGGTAAACCTGACAGTCAGGGCGGCGATCGCCGCGCGAGATCAACGCGTAATAATCCGCCGGAGGAAGAGATCGCGACAGTTGCAAACGCGTTCCGGCGCGAATCAAGTCCAACTCGATCATGTTGACCCGCTGTTCCAAAAGCGTTTCACGTTTGGCGACATATTGACCGCGTCCGTCGCCGGTCTTATCGGTGGAGAGTAACTCCAGGACCGTCACCAACTCGTAGCCTGGCATCCGGTAAATCTCGATAAACCCCTCTCGATGTGAATCGAGATGAACAATGTTGGCGATGGTCACCGGTTCCAGATCGGCGACGGTCGACGGGCCTACGCTAGCCGGACGGGTCAAATCGGAATAGCGCCGCCCGACTAACACGTCCGGGCCCATCACTTTTCGACGCGGCTCCAATTCAGGCTCGATCTTGAGAACCAATTCATTTATGCGAGCAACGTAATTGTCCGGAAGCCGGTCGGCTATCACGCCACGACAAGACGTTATCAACTCGTGGTGGAAGTCCGGCCATTGCGCCGGACTTTCCAGATAGGGATCCATGCCAGGAAACGGGCTGGGCATTATTCGCTCCTCACCCGCCGGCGATTGCCGGGACGATGCTGATCTCATCACCGGCCTTGACGGGCGTCTCGAGGTTCTGGAGGAAGCGGATGTCCTCATCGTTGAGGTAGACGTTGACGAAGCGGTTGAGCTTCCCTTCGCCCTTGAAGAGCCGGGTCTCGATCCCGCTGGCGTTGGCCTTCAGGCTGTTGAGGACTTCTCCGACGCTCTGGCCAGTTGCCTCGACCACATCGGCGCCGTTGGTGTAAGACCGCAAGGGAGAGGGAATCCGCACTTTGATGCTCATATCGTCTTCCTGTCGCCTGAACCCGGATCGAACCGGGCAGGATGATAGCCACGCTTCACGTTTCCGCCAACCTCACAGCCACGCCGGATCGCCGGGCGAGGGGGAATCGTTGGCGTCACGAATGATGGGCGATACCATCGGTTCAGGCGGAAATTTCGTCGGGGAAGCAAATCGGGCATGTCGCAGCCAACGATCATCATCAATCCGATCATTAACTCGCCGATCAACAGCCAGCAGAAAAACAATGTGCCCGATTTCATTGTGCGAATCGAAGATGGCCATGGAGAAGACGACGCGCTTAACCTGATCGTCGAAGTCACCGGCGAGCAGGACATTGAGAAAGAGGTGAAAACGTCCACCGCACGGAATCTCTGGGTACCCGAATCCCGAACTCGCCCAACAGGGGATGCGCGAGCTCTACAAGGCCAAGGGATACCCTCAAGATTGGATCGACAAGCGAGTTCGCGGCATCGCGGTGCGGGATGAGCTGACCGCCGAATGGGAAAATCGTGGCATCGCCGACCAGAAGGATTTTGCGATCAACCATTACGGGGACGAGGTGCTGAAGATGTATTCGATCCCCGCCGACGACTGAGAAGAAGCCGTCACGGTCAGCCTATCGTCGCCGGCTCACGCGACAGCGGTGTTTTCCTGGAGAACGAGGGTATTTCCCTGGAATCTTCGAAGAACGCATCGAACTCCGAAATCTTCGGCTCGATCACCCGCGGCGGAGGCAGCTCGTTCTGCACGACCTCCAGCGTCTTGAGGCCGTTGCCGGTGATGCTGATCACGATCGACTCGTCGCGCGGGATCCGCCCCTGTTGAATCAGCTTGATGGCGGCGGCGAGCGTCGTGCCGCCGGCGGGCTCGGTCCAGATTCCCTCGGTGCGGGCGAGCAGCCGGATCGCGTCGACGATCTCGCGGTCGGTGGCGCTTTCGCCCCAGCCCCCCGACTCGGTCACCGCCTGGTAGACGTAATAGCCATCGGCTGGATTGCCGATCGCGATCGACTTGGCGATCGTGTTCGGCTTCTGCGGCTCGATGATGTCGATCCCGCGATGGATCGCCGTCACGACCGGGTTGCACCCGGCCGCCTGGGCGGAGTAGATGCGCGGATGGTTGTCCTCGACCAGCCCGAGCTCGATGAACTCCTTGTACGCACGATAGACCTTCGGCAGGATCGTCCCGCCGGCGGTGGGGACCACCGTATGCTGGGGCAGGCGCCAGCCCAATTGCTCGGCGATCTCGAAGCCGTACGTCTTGGCACCCTCGGTGTAGTAAGGGCGAAGGTTCACGTTCACGATTGCCCAGCCGTACTTGTCGGCGATCTCGGTGCAGAGGCGGTTGACGTCGTCATACGTGCCGCGGATGCGCACCATCGTCGGCCCGAAGATGAGCGAGCCGAGGACCTTCCCCTGCTCCAGGTCATGCGGGATCATGACGAAACAGCGGATTCCGGCCTGGGCGGCGTGTGCGGCGGTGCTGTTCGCGAGGTTCCCCGTGCTGGCGCAGCCGACGGTATCAAATCCAAACTCGATCGCTTTGCTGATCGCAACCGACACCACCCGCTCCTTATAGGAATAGGTGGGATAATTGCAGGAATCGTCCTTGATCCAGAGTTCACTGCAACCGAGCTCTTTGGCAAGGCGATCGGCGCGGCGGAGCGGCGTGAAGCCGGAGTGCATGCCGGTTTTTGGCGCGCCTTCAACTGGCAGCAGGTCTCTGTAGCGCCAAAGGCTTCGCGGGCCGGCGGCGATGCTCTCGCGGGTGACCTTTCCCTTCATCTTCGCGTAGTCGTACTCGACCTCGTACGGGCCGAAACACGCTTCGCAGACGTGAAGTGGAGCAACCGGAGCGCGATGACCGCACTCTTTGCACTTGAGGCCGAGCACGTAACTCATGACGTTTGTCCGTTGTCCGTTGTCCGTTGTCCGTTGTCACCGCGTCCGCCTAACAACGCACAACGGACAACGGACCACTGACAACTGACCAAATAAGAAAACCTCTTCTTGCGATAAGAAGAGGCCAGCCTGCCGTGCGTCAGCGTCTTCTTATCTGTCCTGCACCACGGCACCGATTGCCGCGACGCGGGCGGGAGTTAGCACCTAACATGGGCAGACGTTAAACGAAAACGTCTGCCGTTGCCGGTTGCTGTGGCGTCATCGGGCCCAACCCTCAGCCACTCTGGATAAGAGCAATATTCAGTTGTGAACGTGAGTCTAAGACACCTCGCGATCCTGTCAAGGTCCCATTCGAAAGCGTTCACCTTCAAACAAATTTCCCACTTTGCCACTTGCCTCGATCAGACGACCACGACACAATGTAAATGGCAGTAGCAACTATGGTTGCCGACGCACTTCAGGTTGATCCCCGAATTCTTCTGTGTGACGATTCCCCAGTTGAACGACTCGCATTGGCGCACTTCCTGCGCAATGCCGGGTACGCGGTCGATGAGGCCGGTGACGGCGACGCCGCTATCCTTCAACTCAAGCACCGCCAGATCGATGCAGTGCTCCTCGACCTGCAAATGCCCGGCGTGGACGGATTTGAGGTGCTGACTTATCTCCAGGAACATCGGCGATCTCTGCCGGTCATCCTTTTGTCTGGAATGCCCCTCTACAAGATCCAGCACAAGATGAATGACCTGCCAACGCCGGAGCTGCCGCCGCTGCTGATCAAGCCAATCGATCCCGAACAGCTCCTGGGCATCCTCGAGCTACAGCTCAGCGGCCAACTTCGGCCCGATGGCCTGAAGGAAGAGCCGACGCCCGCACCGCCCGAATGACAAGTTACGATCGCGACCCGCCCAGGTTTCGCAAGCCGGCCGCGGCGCGCATGCGGTTGACGTACGCGAGCAGTTCCTCGTCGCGCTGAATAAAACGGACCAGCCGGGCGGTGGTGATGCCGAAGCATACGGCGGCTTCGGACACGGATCCGGCGCGATCCGCCAGCACGTCGAGCACCCTGGCAACCGCCGGCAGGTAATCGGGGCTCCGTATTCCTATCGCCTGTTTTGATTCCCCGCCGATCATTTCACCAAGACGCGCATCGGCGGGTGACGGGACGGCAATGCCGGCGCCCACGCTCGCCACCGGATCCCGCAGCTCGAACACCAACCGGCGGCGCAGCCGCTGCAATGCCGCCGCCTTGTTTTGTGCCTGCGAACGCGATTCGCTCGCCACGACACAGATGCCGCTGGGGACATGCGTGACGCGGACGGCGGAACTGGTCTTGTTCCGCTTCTGCCCGCCGGGACCGCTGCCACGAAACGCCTCCCACCGGCATTGCTCCGCCAGACGTTCAGGCGGGAGATCGCGGGGATTAACGGACCGTTGGCCGCGCGCGTCGTCCACAGGACGCTCACGTTAATCGCGGCGCGATGTGCTGTCGAAATCCGCGGCGGCGGTAGACCCGCGCGCGATCGCCTGTAGAATGGCCGCCCGCGGCCCGCATCGAACACTGGGGGCAATCGCTTATGGCTTCGGTTTGTTTCTATTTTCAGGTCCACCAGCCGTACCGGCTTCGGCGCTACAGCGTCTTCGATACCGACCGGCACTACTTCGACGACTACAAGAACGCGGAGCTGTTGCGCAAGGTTGCTTCCCGGTGCTACCTGCCGGCGAACCAGATGCTGCTGGAGACGATCCGGTTGCACGAAGGCCGCTTCCGCATCGCCTATTCGATCACCGGCATCGTGCTGGAGCAGCTCGAGGCGAGCGCGCCCGAAGTGATCGAATCGTTCCACGAGTTGAACCGGACCGGGTGCGTCGAGTTCCTCGATGAGACGTATTACCACTCCCTCTCGTTCCTCTACTCGCGCGAGGAGTTCCGGGCGCAGGTGGAACTGCACCGTCGCAAGATCAAGGACCTTTTCGGCCAGGAGCCGCGCATCTTTCGCAACACGGAGCTGATCTACAACAATGACCTGGCCCACTTCGTGAGCCACATGGGGTACGACGCGATCCTCGCCGAGGGCGCCGACCAGATCCTCGGCTCGCGCAGCCCCAACTTCGTCTATCGCCCGCCGCACGCGCCGCGCCTCAAGCTGCTCCTGAAGAACTACCGGCTCAGCGACGACATCGCCTTCCGCTTCAGCAACCGCGACTGGGAGCAGTGGCCGCTGAACGCCGAAAAGTTCGCCCGCTGGGTCAACCAGATCAACGGCAACGGGTTCCTCTGCAACCTGTTCATGGATTACGAGACGTTCGGCGAGCACCAGTGGGCGGAAACCGGCATCTTCGATTTCACGCGGCACCTGCCCGGCGAGATCATGAAGAACCGGGACAACCAGTTCCTCACGCCGTCGCAGGTGATCGACTCCTACGAAAGCGTCGGGGAGATCGACGTGCCGCACATGATTTCCTGGGCAGACACCGAGCGTGATCTTTCGGCGTGGCTCGGCAACGCGATGCAGTCCAACGCACTGCACGAACTGTACAAGCTCGAGGGGGCGCTCAAGGAGCATGGCGACGCGGAACTGTTGACCGACTGGCGCAAACTTACCAGCAGCGATCACTTCTATTACATGTGCACGAAGCACCAGGCCGACGGGGACGTGCACCGATACTTCAGCCCCTATGAGAGCCCCTACGACAGCTACATCAATTTCATGAACGTCCTGGACAACGTCCAGACCCGGCTGCGGGAATAGGGCGCCGCCAGTGGCCCCCTCTGTCGTGGCACAGGCGCCCTCGCCCGTGGGCTGCGGTACGCCGCAGCCATCGGCGGTACTCTGCCGATTCAGCAAGAGCGCAGCGTCTCAATTCACTCTAGGATGAAGATCGATGATCTCGGTCGAGTACGACCGAGCCGGCGTGAGGGTACACGCCTTCATGGGCGAGGGCGCCCATGCCACTAGATTGGCCGACTCTGACATGGAACCTGCCGACATTGCCGGCCGATGATTCCTTGACGCATACCAAGCAGACCGATAGGTTGCGCATTGATGTTGAAGCACACGCCGTTCTACGATTTCCATGTGAGCGCGGGTGCGAAGCTCGTTGACTTCGCGGGGTGGGAAATGCCCCTCTACTACCGCGGGATCGTCGAGGAACATGAGCAAACGCGGCGCAGCGGCTCGATCTTCGACGTCTCCCACATGGGCCGCCTCCATTTTTCCGGCAAGGACGCGGCGACGTTCCTCAACCACGTCCTCACCCGCAACATCGCCGAGCAAAAGCTCGGCCAGAGCCGTTACAGTCTGGTCTGCAACGAATCGGGCGGCGTGATGGACGACGTGATCGTGAGCCGGGACGTGAAGAACTGGGTGCTGGTCTGCAACGCCAGCAACCGCGCGAAGCTCGTCAAATACTTCAACGAAGTGCGGCAGTCGCGCGGACTGGACCTGGATTTTTCCGACCAGACCGAGAGCACCGCCATGGCCGCCATCCAGGGGCCGAAGGTGATCGAACGCATGGCCGATGTCCTTCCCGTCGACGTGCGCTCGCTCAAGCGTTACGGCTTCGAGAGCTCCAGCTTCCTGATGACCAAGTTCACGATCTTCCGCAGCGGGTACACCGGGGAAGACGGCGTCGAAGTGGTCATCCCGGCGAAGGTCGCGGGAATGGCGATGAAGATGCTGGCCGGCAAGACCGATCGGCCCGAGGCAACGATCAAGCCGGCGGGCCTGGGCGCCCGCGACACGCTGCGGCTTGAAGCAGCGATGCCCCTCTACGGCCACGAGTTAAACGAAGAGACCGATCCGCTCTCCGCGGGACTTCAGTGGGCCGTCGATCTCAAGAAGGAATTCGTCGGCGCGGCGGCGCTCCGCAAAGTGGCGGAGTCGGGCCCACGGCGCAAGCTGGTGGGCCTGGAACTGGAAGGTCGCCGGATCGCCCGGCAAGGCGTGGCGATCAAGTCGGGCGATGGCGTCGTCGGCGTGGTGACCAGCGGGACCTTCGGGCCCACCGTGCAGAAGAGCATTGCCCTCGCCTATGTTGATGCGGGGCTTAGCGGCGAAGGGACGCATCTCGCGGCCGACCTGAACGGCGTCGCCACCCCGGCGCGGGTCGTGAAGCTTCCGTTCTTTAAGCGATAGCGGGGCATCGCGGCCACCAGCGGCTGGGTGGGCTCGGCCCACCACGGAGATAAAGGGTGGGCCGAGCCCACCCTACTTGTTACAAGCGGCAATTGATCATGGAAACACCAGCAAACTACCGGTATCTCCCGTCGCACGAGTGGCATTTCGCCGAGGGCGACACCGTGACAATCGGCATCACGCATTTCGCCGCCGAAGAACTGACCGACGTGACCTTCGTCGGGCTGCCTAAAGTAGGAACGAAGGTTCAGGCCGACCAGCGCTTCGGCGAAATTGAATCCGTCAAGGCGACCAGCGACTTGTACAGCGGCATCTCGGGAAGCGTGATCGAGGTCAACAGCGAGCTGGCCACGAACCCGGGGCTCGTCAATTCCGATCCCTATAAGAAGGGGTGGATGATCAAGGTGAAGGTAAGCACCCCCGCCGAACTTCAACGCCTGCTTTCAGTAGAAGATTATCTGAAGAAGGCCGGTCATTAACGAGCCGGCACAACACACCCGCGCGAACCAGAAGAGGCCCGATGCACAACGGACCCGTCCCCACCAAGCCAGCCCCAGCCCGCGCAACGCCCGCAATGGCTGGGTCGCCCGCGAACTGGCCGGAGTTCGATGCTGCCGTTCGCCCCACCGACACGTTCGCCCGGCGTCATATCGGCCCCAATGCCGCCGAAATCCGCGAGATGCTCCAGTCGCTGGGGTATGACTCGCTGGAAGCCCTGGTTGACGCGACGGTGCCGCGTACGATCCGCACGCGGGCGCCGTTGGCGATCGGCGAGCCGCGCGGGGAATTCGAGCTGATTCAGGAACTAAAGAAGATCGCGTCGCTCAACCGCGTGCTTCGCTCCGCGATTGGCATGGGCTATTCCGACACGATCACCCCCCCGGTGATCCAGCGCAACATCCTCGAGAACCCGGGCTGGTACACGCAATACACGCCGTATCAGGCGGAGATTGCCCAGGGCCGACTCGAGGCCCTGTTGAACTTCCAGACGATGGTTAGCGACCTGACCGCGCTCCCGCTGGCCAACGCGTCGCTGCTGGATGAAGGGACCGCCGCCGCCGAGGCCATGAACATGTGCCGCGCGATTTCTGCTGAACAGGGCGGCGAGCGCGGGACGTTCTACGTCGCCGAGGATTGCCATCCGCAGACGATCGCGGTCGTGAAGACCCGAGCGGATTCGCTGGGAATCCAGTGCGTCGTCGGGCCGGCGGACGCGGCGGATTTCACCTCCCGAAATTATTGCGGGATCCTGCTCCAGTACCCGACGACCGACGGGCGTGTGGTCGACTACACGACGCTGATCGCCCGCGCCCATGCTGCGGGAACGCTGGCAGTCGTCGCCGCGGATCTCCTCGCCCTCACGCTGATTCGGCCGCCCGGCGAATTCGGCGCGGACATCGCGGTGGGATCGACCCAGCGATTCGGCGTGCCCATGGGCTTTGGCGGGCCCCACGCCGCCTACATGTCCACCCGTACGGAATTTGCCCGCAAGCTTCCCGGGCGCCTCGTGGGCGTCTCCCGCGACGCGCAGGGGAACCCCGCTTACCGGCTGGCGATCCAGACGCGCGAGCAGCACATCCGCCGCGAGAAGGCCACGAGCAACATCTGCACCGCGCAGGTGCTGCTGGCGATCATGGCGAGCATGTATGCCGTCTATCACGGTCCGCGCGGCCTGCGGCGGATCGCCCAGCGCGTGCACCGCCTGACTCGCCTGCTGGCCGATCGCCTCTCAGAGCTCGGCCATCAACTTTGCGATGCGCCGTACTTCGACACACTGCGGCTTCGCGTCAAAGGGGTGAGCGCCGACGCGATCCTGGAGAAGGCCCGCTCGCTCGGCTTCAACCTGCGCCGCTTCGACGAGCACACGGTCGGCATTTCCCTGGATGAGACGACGACGGTCGTTGAGGTGAACACGCTGCTGAACGCGTTCACCAGCGACCACTCCTGGACGGGCACGGGCCACGCGATCGGGGCGTCAGGCTTTCACGAGATCGCCGACCTGCCCGCCGAAGATCTCCTGCAAGGCTTCGCCCGCGCTAGCGCCTACCTGACTCACACGGTCTTTAACAGGTACCACTCGGAAACGGAGATGCTCCGTTACATCCGCCGGCTCGAGTCGCGCGACCTCTCGCTCACGCATTCGATGATCCCGCTCGGCTCGTGCACGATGAAGTTGAACGCGACCAGCGAAATGCTGCCGGTGACCTGGGAAGCGTTCAGCCGTCTGCATCCCTTCGCCCCGGCGGACCAGGCACTCGGGTACCAGCAGATCTTCTCGGACCTGCGGCGCTGGCTGGCGGACATTACGGGGTTTGCCGCAGTGTCGCTCCAGCCCAACGCCGGCTCCCAGGGCGAGTACGCCGGCCTGCTTGCCATTCGCGGCTATCACGAATCGCGCGGCGAGCGCCGCCGGGATGTTTGCCTGATCCCCGTGTCGGCCCATGGGACGAACCCGTCGAGCGCGGTCGTCGCCGGCTTCGAGGTCGTGCCGGTCGCCTGCGACGCGCGCGGCAACGTCGAGCTGGAAGACCTAAAGAAGAAGGCCGCGGCACACGCCGACCGGCTGGGCGCGCTGATGATCACCTACCCCTCGACGCACGGCGTGTTCGAGGAAGAGGTCGCCGAAGTTTGCCGCGTCGTCCACGATCACGGCGGCCAGGTCTACATGGACGGTGCCAACATGAACGCGCAGGTCGGCCTGACGCGTCCCGCCGAAATCGGCGCCGACGTCTGCCACCTCAATCTGCACAAGACGTTCTGCATCCCGCACGGCGGGGGCGGGCCCGGCATGGGCCCGATCGCGGTCGCGCCGCAGCTCGTCCCGTTCCTACCCGCGGACCCGCTCGACGCTTCCGGCCCCGTCGGCCCCGTTTCGGCCGCGCCGCACGGCAGCGCGTCGATCCTCCTGATCCCGTGGGTCTACATCGCGCTCATGGGCGGCGAAGGCCTCACCCGCGCGACTCAGGTCGCCATCCTCAACGCCAATTACATGGCCAAACGCCTCGGCCCCCACTTCCCGATCCTCTTCAAAGGGGCGAACGGACGCGTCGCCCACGAGTTCGTGATCGACTGCCGCCAGTTCGAGGCGCGCTCGGGCGTGAAGGTCGAGGACCTCGCCAAGCGCCTGATTGACTTCGGCTTCCACGCCCCGACCATGAGCTGGCCGGTCCCGGGCACGATGATGATCGAGCCGACTGAGAGCGAGTCCAAATCGGAGCTCGACCGGTTCTGCGACGCAATGATCACAATCCGCGAGGAGATCCGAGCCATCGAGCAGGGAAGGGCCGACCGCACCGACAACGTGCTGAAGAACGCCCCGCACACCGCCGCCGTCCTCATCTCTGACGAATGGCGTCATCCCTATCCGCGCGAGCAGGCGGCCTACCCCGCGCCGTGGCTGCGCGAACGCAAGTTCTGGCCCGCCGTCGCCCGCATCGACAACCCCTGGGGCGATCGCAACCTCGTCTGCACCTGCCCGCCGATGGCTGAATACGAGGAGCAGTCCTCCCCGGAGCCTGCTGGCGTGTAATGTGTTTCAACTACTGTCTCCGCTAGATGGTATGCACTGCCTGATGCGGGATGTCATCCCGCCCGTTTAACATTGAGGAGGAATCCCTTGATTTACGCGCGCTTCGCACTGTGTGCCGGCTTGTCGCTGGCGGGACTGGTCTGCTTCGCGGCGTCGACCCGCGCAGCCGTCAACATTCCGGATGATCACAAGATCAGCGGCTTTGCCGCCGGTTGCCAGGCGTGGACCTGGAACCATTTCACCGTCTTCGACGCCATCGAGAAGACGGCCAAGGCGGGCGGGAAGACGATCGAGTTCTACCCCGGCCAGCCGCTGAATTCCGAGCACCGGGACATCAAGTGGGACCACCACGTATCGGATGAGGTGATCGACCAGGTCAAGGAGCAGCTCAAGAAGTACAACATCATCGCGGTCAACTACGGCGTCGTCGGCCTGCCCAACGACGAAGCTGAATGCCGCAAGGTCTTCGAGTTCGCGAAGAAGCTTGGCCTGATCGGCGTCACCTCCGAGCCCGACCCCAAGGCCATGAACATCATCGAAAAGCTCGTGAAGGAGTACGACATCCGCATGGGGATTCACGACCATCCCAAGCGCGACAATGATCCCAACTATCGTTTCTGGGATCCGAATTACGTTCTGTCACTCGTGAAGGATCGTGACAAGCGCATGGGTTCCTGCGCCGACACCGGCCACTGGGTGCGCTCCGGCATCAAGCCGGTCGATGCGTTGAAGATCCTCGAGGGCCGCATCATGAGCAGCCACCTGAAGGACCTGAACGCGTTCGCCCCTGGCGCTCACGACGTGCCTTACGGCCAGGGCGTCTCGGATATCAAAGGGATCCTCGACGAGCTCAAGCGCCAGGGGTTCGACGGCAACATCTCGATCGAATACGAATATCAGCAGGAAAACCCGCTCCCCAACGTCACCAAGTGCATCGAGTTCCTGAACGAATACGGCAGCGCGAAGTAACGCGAGAGCGATCGCCAATTAAAACGAACAAGTCCTGGCCCGATTTGAGACTTCGCGCCAGGTCCTTCTTGTTTGATGGGAATGAAACTACCCCTGCCAGTTGGAATAGGGGTGAAAATGAGCAATTATTTAATCGTTCTGAATTGTTCAACCGTCAATCCGTTCGCCGCGTCGGCCGCGGCGTGGATCACGGGGTCCGTGCCCGGGTCTGCGGCGAGCTTCGCGACCGCTTTCTTGCTCCCGAACTGGTCGCCCCGCGTCGCGGCGCTGTACTTGTATCGCCCCAGTTTCAGGATTGCCTCGACGCGCCACATACGCTCTGGACTGTGAAGTGCGACGTCAAAAATGTCGCCGGCGTACTTCTTCTTATCTGCTTCCCCGATCCCACTCATGACCTCCCAGAGGCGGACGACCTTGCCACGACGAAATTCCGTATTGTCGACCATGAAGCTGTCCATCGCGTCCGTGACCGCCTTGTCTTTTTCCAGCCGACGCAGCGCCGCGGTCGCGTCGATCATCAGCGTGATTCCGTCGCTCCACTCCTCGAACACCAGCCGTTCCTCGTACAGGTGACGACCGAGGTTGAAACTCGCCTCGGCATAACGACGGGCTTCCTGGGCCGAAGCCGTCGCTTTAGCCTGGTCGTTGGCCTCCGCGGCAGTATTGCTCTCGGCCGCGTAAACGAGGGCGATCCGGTTGCACATCGTCCCCACTTCGTTGATCGCCTGAAGCTTTCCCCGCTCATCGTACACGGTTAAGTCATTGGGGCTCTTGGAGAATAAACCCATCTTGGCGCAATCCTTGGCGTCCGCCAGCATCTGGACGGCGGGCGGCCTGGCGTCGCGCGCCTCGACGATCTTCTTGGTCCAGTTGTCATACCGCTGCTCGTGAGACTGGTATTCCTCGATCGCCTGGCGGTAATTTTCGGCGGCGTCGCACTCTTTGGCCGGCGCCGGCATGACCCTGCCCGGATCGGCCGGGATGACCGCCGGCTGCATGGCCAGCGTAAGGGTCTTGGTGGGCGGCGTGATCCCCTGCGGCAGGATGGACAGCACCAGCAGCAACCCCATCGCCGCGACGATGATCCCGGAGACGATCCAGCCTCTTAAGTCGCCCCACATAGAGCCTCCTGACGCTAACGCAGAGTCGGTCCAGACCACCATCCGGCATGTGGTGGGGCCAGCTCACGCTACTTCTTTTTACACTCCGGCAGCGCGTTGAGAAAGAGACGGCCGTATCGCTTGGTCTTGATCCGGCTGTCGAGGATCACCACGATCCCCCGATCGGTACGGCTACGGATCAGCCGTCCGAATCCCTGCTTCAGCTTGATGATCGCCTCCGGCACCGAATAATCCATGAATGGGTTGCCCCCGGCTTTCTTGATCGAATCGAGGCGGGCCTCGATGACTGGCTCATCCGGCACCGCGAAGGGCAGTTTCACGATGATCACGTTTCGCAGCGTATTTCCCTGGACGTCGATCCCCTGCCAGAAGCTACTGGTGCCGAAGAGAACCGAGTTTTCCGCCGCGCGAAACCGCTCCAGCAAGACCTTGCGCGGCGCGCCCTGTCCCTGGACTAGCAGCGGCAATCCCATGGCTTCAATCCGCGGCTTGAGTTGGTTGGCCGCGTCGATCAGCATCCGGTAGCTCGTGAAGAGCACGAACGCCCCGCCATCCGTCATGCGCAGGTAATGTTCGATCTTGTCGCAGGCCGCCGGCAGGAATCGCAGCGTATCGCCCGGCTCCGGCAGATCCGTTTCCACGTAAAGCGTCGCCTGTTCGGAATAGTTAAACGGTGACCCAAGCTGAAGGGTGCGCGCCTTGGCGATGCCGAGCCGCGAGGTGATGTAAGCGAAGTGCTGCCGAACCTTAAGGTTGCTCGCTTCCTCGGGCTGCACGGGCGAGGCGCCCATGCCACAAGATGATTCTCGAGCAGCCTTGTCGCTCACGTCCTTTGCAATGGTGGAAACCGCCCTCCCCGTGCAGAGGGTGGCGCTGGTCAGGACCACGCTCGAGACTTTTTCGAACAGGTGCTTGCGCAGTCCATCGCCGACGCTCACGGGCGCGGCATGGAGCGCCACCTTTCGCGTCGGACGGCGTTCGACGTCCATCCAGTAGACCGTGTCCGGTACGGTCTGGCCGAGCAGGGCGGTGAGCATCAGGCCGTGATTGGCCGCCTTCTCGGCGGCGGCGGAAATCTCTGAAATGTCCTCGTCGGCACTCATCCCCGGCAACATCGCCTTCAGGTGCAGCGACAGGTCGCGGAGCTTCGGCGAGAGATCGTTTTCGACGATGTGCGCCTGGCCGATCCGGCCGTTGCCGCGGCCATGTTCCTCCTGCCACGCCGCGCAACGATCGAAGAAGCCGTCGAGACGCGAGTGCAGTTCCACCACGTCACGGATCGCATCGTTCGCTGAGGCGCCATAGGTGCTCAACATGCCGGTGCCCCGGCGGACGTCATACAGCACGCGCAGCGGGTAGCGAAGGCCCCCTTCAGTCAGGTTGATACCGAAGTGGCTGCCGGCCACGTCTTCCAGCGTGTGCGCCTCATCGAGGATGACCGCGTCGTACTTCGGCAGGTAATTCACGCCGGCCATCCGCAGCGCCAGGTCAGAGAAGAACAGGGCGTGATTCACGATCAGGATCTTGCCACCCTGCATCCGGCGTTTGGCGGCCTGCCAGAAACAGTGCTCGTAGAAGCGGCATTTTTTCCCCAGGCAATTGCCCTGCTCGGCGCAAACGCGGCCCCAGACACCTGGATCCGGAACGCTCGGCAGGTCGGCCAGGGAGCCGTCGGTGGTCGTCGTCGCCCAATCTTCAACCGCCCAGAGGGATTCCAGCGCGCGCTGATCGCCGAACAACGCGTTCTGCCGTTGCCGGGCTTGCTCGAGCCGGCGTTGACAGAGGTAGTTGCCGCGCCCCTTCACCAGCACCGCCGTGAACTCATCGGGATAGACCGCCTGGAGGAGCGGGATGTCCTTCTCGATGAGTTGTTCCTGGAGCGAGATCGTGTGCGTGGAGATCACGACGCGCTTCTTCTGCTTCACCGCGAAGTCGATCGCGGGGAGCAGGTAGGCGAACGATTTTCCGACGCCGGTGCCGGCTTCCACGAGGAGGTGACGCCCATCGACGAACGCGGCCTCGACCGCTTCGGCCATCTCCAGTTGCTGTGGGCGCGATTCGTATCGCTCGCCCAGACGTCGCGCGACAGCGCCGTCCGGACCGAGGATGGGAAGGAGGGTGGACAGCATCGCCGACCGGATTTTACGCTAACGCAACAGACTTCTGTAGACGCCGTCCGATCGTTTATTGGCTTTGACAGACCAATAATGATTTTCCCACGCTCCCCAACTAATGGTGGTGGGACGAGCGCGAAGTTGATCGGTCACGTTGGCAATGAATCGCCAGGCCTCGGGATTTCGCTATATTTCCGCGGGCGGTTCACCGGTGATCGATCATGCAAAATCCAAAGCCTGCGTTCCTGCTGACCGCGCTCTCCTTTCTGGCTGGTTGCAACGGCGGCTCGACCTCAACAACCGCGCTGGCTCCGACCCCTGCAAGGTCATCGGAGAAGGTGTATCGCCCGGCCGTCTCGATCCACGAACCGGCTCCCGTCGATAACGCTCCTCACGTACTCGGCGAAATCACGCTGACGCCGTCGCCGCGCGAGATCGTGTTTTCCAACCGGTTGCTGACGATGCGATTCGATCGGAGCAACGGCGCGTGGACCGCGATGGAAGCCGCGGGCCTGGACGGAAGCCTGATCGCGCCAGGTAAGCCGGCCGCGGCGATTGACGTGCGAATTGACGGACGATGGATCGTCGAGTCCGAAGGCGCGACATTTCTGCGACATCGCTGGGCGGTTGACGAGCAGCGCGGCGGCGCCGCCTCATTGCAGATGGTGTACGGCGTCGTCGCGCGTCCTCCGGTCTCCTTCATTCCCGAGCGATGGAAGGATCGCGCGCCTGCCCCCGCCGACGCGTATGCGCCGCCTGAGAATTACGAGTTCGAGCTGGTGGTGAACTACACCCTGCTGCCCGGCCAGCGGCGTCTGGAACGCTTCGCCACGCTGACGCGCAACCTGAGCAAGGACTTCTTCCATTCCAGCTTTCGCCGGCTCGACGGTTTTCTCTTCATCCTGCCCTCGGCGGTCGTCGGCCGCTCGGCTGACTGCACGGTGGAGGTGCCCGGCCCAGTCTACACCTACAGCTTCATCGACGCCGGCACTCCGTACGACCAGCTCAGCAGCACCTACGTCGACTGCAAGACCGCTCCCGATCGCATCCCCGGAATCGTCGGCGTCGAGAATCGAGCCCGGCACACGACGCTTTCCAGTTGGGTCGATACGAAACGGCAGGTCGTCTACGAGCCGTACCTCAGCGGCGACGGAAAGCGAATCTCCATCTTGTTCCACGTCATGCGCAGCGACCGCCTGCCCGACCACGCGGTGGTGAACTCCGACGTGCAGACCGTGGAGCTGACGTCCACCTTTCGCGATGCCCAGGCCGACCATGTCCGGGTGATCAGCCAGTCAATGCCCCTCAGCACCACCACGCCCGACTGGGTGCGCGAGATGGTCATCCTGGAGATGCTCCCCGGCTTCTATCCCGGCGGATTCAAAGGCGTCGCGGAACATCTGCCGTTCTATCGCGACATCGGTTTCAACACGCTTTACCTGCTTCCGCACTGGCTCGGCGGATACGCGAACATTGATCCGTACCAGGTCGATTCCGCGCTCGGCACACCGGAGGAATTGAAGGCGCTGGTGCGCAGGGCACACGAGTTGGGCATGCACGTGGTCTTCGACATGGTGATCCACGGCCTCGCCCCCGATTCTCCGGTCGTGAAGCAGCATCCGGAATTTTTCACGCGGAACGAGCAAGGACTCATCGAGACGCATTTCAACTGGGGCAGCATCAATACCGATGTGGGCAGTCCCGCCTATCAGCAATACATGGCCGACCTCGTCCGCCACGACGTTCGCGAATATGACATCGACGGCTACCGCGTCGACGCCAACAGCTACAAGACCCCCAACTGGGATCCGGCGTCCTCGCGCCGGCCGTGGGAATCGTCCAGTCCCGTTCCGCTGTTCCAGAAAATGTACGAGGCCATGCGACAGGAGAAGAAGGAGGTCGTCCTTTACAGCGAGATGTTCGGGCCCTGCTGGCACACCGTCAGCAACCTCGCCCAGGACGCGAATTGGGCAGTCGTGACCGATGTCCTGGGCCGCATGGATCAGGGCCTCATCACCGCCGCCACGTATAAGGCCGGATTGGCCGAACTCCAGGATTCGCTACAGCCCGGCGTCAACCGGATCCGCTTTTGCCGCAACCACGACACCTGCTGGTTTTTCCCCAGGCATTACAAGGGGATGACCTCGCGGTTCCTGGCGCTCGACGCGGTCCATTTTTGTTTTGGTGTTCCGCTCGTCTTCGCGGGCGACCGACGTTTTCCGCCGAGTCTGGAAGAGAGCCCACAGGCTTGCGAGCATTATCGAAAGCTCATCGCGCTGCGCCGCAGGTTCCCCGAGCTGGCCGGGGGCCAGGTTCTGTTTCACGAGATCGAATGTGACAATCCGTGGATCTTCACGGGTCTCCGCCGCCTCGGCCAGGACACGACGCTTGTCGTCATTTCCCTCAGCGACAAGCCAGAGGCCGCGACGCTGACTTTCCACCTGGACAACACGAAACTGGCGGGCCAGACGTTAACCGATCTGGCAAGCGGGACGAGCCAGACGCTACCGAGCACCGGTCCGACCTCGATCCAGGTCGCTCCCTTCGCCGTCTTGACCGGCCGGGTTCGATGATAGACTGTCGCGCGTGGTCGGAACCCAACTGCTGCGGGACGTCCTGAACCTGTGCCTGCCCGCCGCCTGCGCCGCCTGTACCAACGCCGCAACGACGAACACCTTTCTCTGCCCAACATGTGATGGCAGCCTCTTGCGCCTCGAGCGCGCCCCCGCCTGTCCGCGATGCGCGATGCCGCTCGCCGAGCGCGGCGCGCCCTGCCCCTACTGTCGCGGCAAAGGCGTGCCACATTTCGAGCACGTGGCGGCACTGGGGAAATTCGATGATCCGATCAAGCACCTCGTGCACCAGATGAAGTACCGCCGTCGCTGGACGATCGCCGACCACCTCGGCCAACGGCTCGCCGCCAGCGAGCAGGCCAGGCCGTTGCTCGCCAACACAGACTGTCTTCTGCCCGTTCCCCTTCACCGATTTCGACGGATCAACCGCGGCTTCAATCAGGCGGATTTGATCGCACAGGCGATCGGGAGGGTCTGGAAACTCCCCGTCGTGCGGCCCGTCCGCCGGGTGCGAAACACCGAAACGCAAACGCACCTGCACTCCCGGGAGCGCCGGATCGAAAACCTCCGCGGCGCCTTCCGTCTCCGGCGTCCGCGCGACATTGAAAGCCGCCGTGTGCTGGTGATCGACGACGTCATGACGTCCGGCGCCACATTGCAAACGCTGGCACGCGCGCTCTCCGCCGCCCGCCCGACCAGCATGAGCGCCCTGGTCGTCGCCATCGCCGACCCGCGCGGTCGGCAGTTCCAGGGCATCTGAGGTCATCGCCCTTCGGATCAATTCAATTCCCATGCGGGGTCGGCAAGCCCAAAGGCTCCGCGGACCCGTAAATCAGCCTGAAAAGGCAGCGTTTGCCGCCATCGCCCCCGGCCTCTAAAATGCGGTTCGACGCAGTCGGTCTATGTCTTACTCATTGAGTCAACTCACGTCCCCCGCCGACGGCCTCCCCGCCGGCCGCAAGCCCTCCTGGCTCAAGATGAAAATGCCGGGCGGCGAAGGATATTCGCGCCTCCTCAAGCTGGTGAACGACGAACGGCTGCACACGGTCTGCCAATCCGCCAAGTGCCCCAACATGGGTGAGTGCTGGTCGGCCGGGACCGCGACACTGATGATTCTCGGTGACGTATGCACCCGCTCCTGCGGCTTCTGCCACATCGCCACCGGCCGGCCTCCCACCCTCGACCTCGACGAGCCGGCCCGCGTCGGCAAAGCGGTGGCAGCGATGGGGCTCAAGCACACCGTCATTACCAGCGTCAATCGAGACGAGCTGCCGGACGGCGGCGCCGCCGTGTGGGCTGAAACGATCCGGCAAGTTCGCCTCCAGTCGCCCGGGACGAGCGTCGAGGTTCTCATTCCCGATTTTTGTGGTGACTGGGGCGCGCTACAGCAGGTGCTGGATGAAAAGCCGGAGATCCTCAACCACAACATGGAGACGGTGCCGCGTCTCTACACGCAGGTGCGGCCGCAGGCGAAGTATCACCGGTCCCTGAAGCTGCTACAGATTTCGGCTCAGCAGGGATTGGTGACCAAGACCGGCATGATGCTGGGCCTGGGCGAGACCGCCGACGAGATCGAATCGGTGATGGACGACCTGATCTCGATCGGCTGCCAGATCCTCACGCTCGGCCAGTACCTCCAACCGACGGCCCAGCACCTCCCCGTGATTCGCTGGGTCCATCCCGACGAGTTCGCCGCATGGAAGCAGCGCGGCGAGTCGAAGGGCCTGCGCCACGTCGAATCCGGACCCCTCGTCCGCAGCAGTTACCACGCCGAAAAGCAGGTAGCGCTCGCCGGCGCCGTCTGAGCAACGCAGTCATCGATTCACAATCGATCGAATCGGAATACAAACTGCCTTCCGACGGGTTATACGAACACCTGACTGGCGAAAGGCGCTGCATGTTCCCCTTTGCACGATTGATCTGCTTAATAGCTCTTTCCCTGTTTCTTGCGCCCGCCGTATCGAACGCCGCTGACCACGCAACCGCCTCCACCCAGCCGAACGCTTCCGGCATTGCCTGGCAACCCTGGTCGGACGCCGTCTTCGCACAGGCGAAAATAGAACACAAGTTCATCCTGATGGACCTCGAGGCGGTCTGGTGTCATTGGTGCCACGTGATGGACGAGGTCACATACCGCGACCCCGACGTCATCCGCCTCGTGCGGGAGAAGTACATCGCCGTGAAGGTCGATCAGGACTCGCGGCCCGACATTTCCAATCGTTACGAAGACTACGGCTGGCCGGCGACCGTCGTCTTCAACGCCGACGGCGGAGAGATCGTGAAGCGGCAGGGATATCTCCCGCCTCGCCCGATGGCGCGGATGCTCCAGGCGATCATCGACGACCCGACGCCCGGCCCATCGGTGCGCAAAGAGAAGCGGATCGATTTCAGCCTTGAATCATCACTCGCCCCGGCGCTGCGCACGGCGACGGAGGAGCGACTCGCCAAGGCGTACGATTTGAAGCTCGGGGGCTGGGGGACCGTCCACAAGTTCGTCGACTGGGACGCCGTGGAATACATGATCCGGCGTTCCAGCGCCGGCGACGAGGCCGCGGGCCAGCGCGCGAGACAGACGCTCACGGCCGGTCTCAAGCTGATCGATCCGGTGTGGGGCGGCGTGTACCAATATTCTGTTGAGGGAGACTGGGACCACGCCCACTTTGAAAAGCTCGCCCAGTTCCAGTCGGAAATTCTCCGGGTGTACGCGCTGGGGTGGGTGACGTTCCACGATCCGGCGTACCTCAAGGCATCGCAGGACATCCGCCGTTACCTTAACTCGTTCCTGCGCGATGCCGAGGGCGGCGCCTATTTCGTCAGCCAGGATGCGGACCTGCACGAAGGGGAGTATGCGGAAAAGTATTTCGCGCTTGACGACGCCGGCCGCCGCCGCGAAGGCATCCCGCGCGTCGATCGCCACGTTTACGCGCGCGAGAACGGCTGGGTGATCCGCGGGCTGGCCGACGCCTACGCCTGGACCGGAGACGCCGACATGCGCGCCGATGCCGAGCGGGCGGCGGCATGGATTGGGACGCACCGAGCGATGCCGACCGGGGGCTTTCACCATGACGACCACGACGTCGCCGGTCCCTATCTCGGCGACTCGCTGGCGATGGGTCGTGCGTTCCTGCACCTCTATGAGGTGACCGCTGGCCGGGCCTGGCTGGCCAAGGCAGAATCGGCAGCACGTTTCATCGGCGCCAGCTTCGGTCCCGCTGATGCGCCGGGATTTCCGACTGCCGCGCCGTCGTCCGACGCGTCAACGAACAAGCCGCGCCCGCAGGTGGATGAAAACGTCGCCGCCGTGCGGTTCTTCAACCTCCTGTTTCGCTACACCGCAATGCCCGAGTACCAGGCGATGGCGCAGCGCGCGATGCGTTTCCTCGCTACGCCGCAGGTAATCGAAGGTCGCGGATTCTTCGTCGCGGGCATCCTGCTGGCAGACAACGAGGTGAATAGAGAACCGCTGCACGTCACCGTGATCGGCGGCAAGTCGGACCCCATTGCGGACCAATTGTTTCACACGGCCCGCGGTACGCCGACCAGCTACCGCCGAATCGAATGGTGGGACACCGCCGAGGGTCCACTGCCCAACGCCGACGTGCAGTACCCCAAGCTCAAGTCTCCCGCTGCATTTCTCTGTACCGACGGCGCCTGTTCATCGCCGATCGCGGCGCCGGCGGCGCTCGCTAAACGCCTCGGCTCTAGCCCTGGCCGATGAGGATGTTGCGTAGAAATTGGGAGACATCAAACGAGCGCTCGCCGGCCAAACCCTCTACCACCCCCATCCGATCTTCCTTATCATCCTCCCGTTTCACAGGGAGGTGCGCGCGTGACACTGGGACGACGTCGATTCTTTTCCGCTTGGCCATTGACCGCGTGCCTGGCCCTCTGCTGCCTGCCCGGCTGCCGGCCCAAGCAACCGCCGGTCGCCGCACACGTGGACTATTCCGCTCCGCTTCCGCCCGGCGAACTAGCGCTGCGGAAGATTCCGCCGGAGCAGTACCCAGATTTCTCGGCGGGGCTGGCCGGTGCAAACATCAATGACCTCCGGCGTGCGATCGACAACAGTCTCGTCTATCTGGACCATCCGGGAAGCACACGCGGTTATCCTTACCTGGACATCACGCACGATCGCGCCATCGCCTCCCTCCGGGCATTTCGGGCCCTGCTCGATCAGAATCCGCCGGTGCCTGCCGACCGTTTGAATGCTTTGATCGCCGAGCGTTTTGAGGTTTACCAGAGCATCGGCGCGCCCGCGCCGGCCGGCGATGGTTACACCGGCCGCGTCCTCTTCACCGGCTACTTCACGCCCACGTACGATGCGAGCCTCACCCGCGGTGGGCCGTACCAGTGGCCCATATACAAGCGGCCGGCGGACCTGATTTCAGACGAGACCGGCGAAGGGGCGGGTCGGCGCACGCCCGATGGCAGCGTTGTGCCGTACTACACCCGCCGAGAAGTTGAGAGCGGCGCCCTCGCGGGCCAGGAGCTGGCTTGGGTCGCCAGCCGGTGGAACGCGTACGTCATCACCATTCAGGGATCGGCACGGCTCCGTTTGCCCATCGGAAAGATTTTTGAGGTCGGCTACGCCGGCACCAATGGCCGCGAGTACACGAGCCCGGGCGGGAAGATGATTCAGGACAAGGTGATCGCCAGGGAGCAGATCAACTTTCAAACGCTCAAGCAATACTTCGATGCGCATCCCGAGGCGATGGATACGTATCTGTGGCAGAACGAACGCACCGTATTCTTCACCGAGCGTCCCGGCGGGCCATTCGGCGCGCTCAACGTTCCGGTGACACCCTTCTGCTCGATCGCCACCGATAAGAAGGTCTATCCGCCGGCCATGCTGGCCTTCATCTCAGTTCCGATCCCGCGTTCGGAAGATCGATTCCCGGGCTCGGGCTCGACGGGATTCACGTCGTCTGGCGATACCCGTCCGTTCAGTGGTTTCCTGCTCGACCAGGACCGCGGCGGCGCGATTCGATCGGCCGGTCGGTGTGACATCTACATGGGCATTGGCGAACACGCCGAACAAACCGCCGGCCATCAACTGAACCCTGGCTCGATGTATTACCTGGCCGTGAAGCAATGATGCGATGGGCAGTGTGCTATGATGCTACCGCCCTCGATCCCAGGAGCCAAGCACACTGAATCGCGCCGACAACAACCCGGCAGCCCTTTCTCGTCGTCGGCTCATGGTTCGAGCGGCCGCGGTCGGGGCCGGCGCACTGCTCTGTTCATCCCTGGCGCCGGCGCAACCGACGGGCACCTCCATGGCGCCGTTTCTCGGAGAGCTGAAAACGCTCCGCGATTCGGTCGTGCAACGCCTCAGCCAACTCCTCGCCGCCGATCGCCTTGCCCGCGAGGACGGCTACCTCTACACGATCGACGCCGCCCAGGCGCTGATCTGTTTCGCGCTGGCAAAGAATGCGGACGATTATGGCAAACTCCGCGAGCATTGCCTGAAGAAACTGATCGTCGAGGGGAAGGATGACCCGTATTGCCGAGGGTTCGTCGGATGGCGCTACAAGGCGGGTGAGCCGATCGACGCCAGCGGGACCACCGAAGGGTTGCGCGTCGCGCGCGGCTTCTGGCTGGGGGCCAAAGCGTTTGGCCGGGCGGAGGACGCCGAGACGGCGCGGGTCGTGCTGCACGGATATGCGCACCACGCGATCGTCGATCAGGACGTCTGGATCATTCGCAACTATTTCACGTTCAAAACACGATCCTTCGCGCCCGATTCGTACCTCGTGGACTATGACCCGGACTTCGTGCGCCTCGTGGCGGAAGCGACGGCGGACGAGGAACTCAAACCCGTCGCTACGAAGAGTTCCGCCCTGATCGGGAAAGCGGCCGCGCCGTGCGGACTGCTGTATGACCTGGTGAAGCCGGACCTCAAAACGCTCTATCCCTTGCTGGACATTTACACCTTTTCCCCCAACGACGTGATCGGCATCGCCGGCAGCGCGACGACTGCCCTTGGCATCACGACGCACGATCCCGCCCTGGCACGGCGCGTCCTGACGTTCTGCATCAGCCGGTTCGGCGAACTGCGACGCTATTACTACGGCCGAACGGGCGAAGCCGTAAACGACACGGCGGCCGCGGCATTCGAATACACGAGCCTAGCCCGGCTGGCGGCGCAGCTTGACGATGAGGTGGCCGCGGCACGGGTGGTCCAGCGCGCCCTGGTCGAGTGGCAGTGGCTCCTCGGACAAGGCGCGTCGCCCTCCTCGTTTATCCTGACCGAGCTGTACCTCTGCCTCGATGCACTGCTGAGCATGTCATCGACGCGCCGCTGACGATTTCCGCAATACGGCATCGCGTTGTAAATCGCCGCGACCACTTCCAAAGCCGATCGCCCCCGCGGGAGGTCGGGCGATCGATCGGTTATCATTCCCGCCCGTGAAACTTACCCTCAATGAACTGGCCGCCGTCGTCGAGGCGGAGGTGGTTGGCGATGGCAGTATCGCGATCGATTCTGCCGCCTCGCTGGAGGAAGCCCGAGCGGGACAGCTCAGTTTCCTCTCCAACCCGAAATACGTGCCGCTGCTGGAAACCACCTGCGCATCGGCGGTGGTCGTTTCCCCGGGCGTCGGCAGCAACAACAACCGCGTTGCCCTGCTCCGCAGCAAAGACCCGTACTACAGCTTTGCCCTGGCGGTCGTGAAACTGCACGGCCTCCGCAAACACCCCCACGCGGGAATTCATCCCGGCGCCCATGTCGATCCCGCCGCCGCTATCGGAGAGGGCACGGTCATTTACCCGGGCGTTTACGTGGGGCCGCGGGCGAAGGTCGGACGGGACTGCATCCTCTATCCCAATGTCGTGATCTACGACGAATGCATCCTCGGCGACCGCGTCACCATCCACGCCAACACGACGATCGGCGTCGACGGTTACGGCTTCGCGACACACCGAAACGCCGACGGCGTCCCGGTCCACCACAAGATCCCCCAGATCGGCATCGTGATCATCGAAGACGATGTGGAGATCGGCGCCAACTGCGCCATCAGCCGGGCGGCGCTGGCCAGCACGGTCATCGGCCGGGGAAGCAAGCTGGGGGAGCTCATCGCGATCGGTCACGGAACCCGGCTCGGCGCACACTGCCTGCTGGTGTCCCAGGTCGGTATCGCCGGCAGCGTCATGATCGGCCACCACGTGACGATGGCGGGCCAGGTGGGCGTTGCAGGCCACCTGAAGATCGGCGACGGTGTCACGATCGCCGCACAGTCGGGCGTGATGACCGACATCCCCCCGCAATCCACGATGATCGGCGCGCCGGCCATGCCCGCCACGCACGCCCGGCGCGTCTACCTCTATTTCACCCAGCTCCCCGCGCTCGCCGACCGCATCAAGAAGCTGGAACAGCAGGTGGCAGAGTTGGGTGTGGAAGGTAATGGGGAAGGGGAAGGGGAAGGAAAAAGTAAAAAGTAAAAGTGCAAAAGGTAAGAGGGTGTGCCGCTGTGGGGTCAGGGAGATGACGATCGGGATTTTTCCTTTTTCCTTTTTCCTTTTTCCTTTTTCCTTTTTCCTTTTTACTTTTTCCTTCCCAGCTCTTACTTCTCAGCTTTTACTTCCAACCCCATGAGTCTTGCCAGCCTTCAGAATGTCGAGAAGACCTTTGGCAAGCGCGTCTTGTTCGAAGGGCTGCACTTCAACGTGGAGCGCGGGGAGCGCATTGGGTTTATCGGGGCGAACGGGGCGGGGAAGACGACGCTCTTCAAGATGCTGACGGACGCGGTGACGCCGGATGCCGGCGTGGTCGCGATCGCGCGCGGGGTGAAGGTCGGGCACCTCAGCCAGGATCCGGTCTTCGACCCGAAGAACGATGTGATGGACGAGGCGGAGCTGGCCTTCGCGGAGCTGCACGCGCTTTCCCACCGGCTGCGCGAAATCGAACAAGACATGGGCGGCCTGTCGGGCGAAGCCCTGGAAAAGATCCTCAAGCAATACCAGAACGTGCAGCACGACTTCGACCTGGCGGGCGGATATGCCTGGCGACACCGGCTCGAGGCGACGCTGCTTGGCGTGGGCCTGGGGCGCGAAACGTGGGAACAGCATGTCGAGACGCTTTCCGGCGGGCAGCGCTCGCGCCTGGCGCTCGCCAAGCTCCTGATCAGCGCGCCGGACCTGCTGCTGCTGGATGAACCCACCAACCACCTGGACCTGACGGCGATCGAATGGTTGGAAAAATACCTGCTGGAGTTCAGCGGCGCGGTCGTCCTCATCAGCCATGACCGGTACCTGCTGGATCGCCTGGCCACGCGGATCGTCTGGCTCACCCAATGCCGGCTGAAGAGTTACCCCGGCAACTACTCCGCCTTCGTGCAACAGCGCGACCTTCAGGAACTGACCCAGCAGCGGGCGTTCGAGCAGCAACAGGAGCAGATCGAGAAGCAGAAGGAATTCATCCGCCGGTTCGGAGCGGGGCAGCGCTCGAAGGAGGCCAAGGGACGGGAGAAGCGGCTCGATCGGCTTCTCAAGAGCGATCAGATGATCGGGAAGGTAGAGGCGGCGCGGGCGATCAACGTGTCGCTCGACACCGATCGCCGGGCGGGCGACCAGGTGCTGCGCGTTCGCGAGCTGTCCAAGTCGTATGGGAGCAATTCGCTCTGGCAGGGCATCCGCTTCGATGTCGGCCGGGGCGAGCGCATTGGGATCATCGGCCCCAACGGCTCAGGCAAGACGACGCTGCTCGAAACGCTGCTGGGCCGCGCCGATGCAGACGCCGGCGAGATCAAGTGGGGCGCAAACCTGAACATCGGCTACTACGACCAGCGCCTCGACGACTTCGATCCTGAGAGCACCGTGCTGGAAGAGACCGCCGCCGACCGGCCGGGCATTCGCGAGCAGGAGGTTCGCGACGTGCTCGCCACCCTCCTCTTCCGCGGTGAAACGGTCCACAAGTCGATCGGCCTGCTCAGCGGCGGCGAGCGGGCCCGGGTCCGCCTCGCGCAGCTCCTGCTGGATAAACCCAATGTGCTGATGCTCGATGAACCGACCAACCACCTCGATATCGACTCGCGCGAGGCGCTCGAAGGCGCCCTCGCGCAGTTTCCCGGTACGCTGCTTTGCGTCAGTCACGATCGATATTTCCTCGACCGCGTCGTCCGACGGCTCTTCATCCTCGAACCGCCCCGGCTGATTGATTTCGCGGACGGATACGCCGCCTGGGCACGGAAGGTCGCCGACGAACAGGTGGCGGCGCGACAGCGCTCGGCTTCCGATCCGGAGCGATCGCGTGCCCGGGCAGCGGTTGCCGCGGAAACGGCGGCAAAGCCCTCCAAAGGGGCGTCGTCGAAAAAGGACAACCCCTACATGCGTCCCTTCGGCCGGCTGACGCTGGCGGAGCTGGAACAGCAGATCACCGACACCGAAGTTGAGATCGCGGAATGCCAGGCTGGCTTTGGTGACACCGCGAGTTTCAAGGATGCGGGGCGTGGTCGGCATTTGCAGGCGGAATACGAGCAGTTGTCGAAGAAGCTGGAAGCGCTCGAAGCGGAGTATTTCGCGCGCGAGACATGAGATCCGAAACGTGAAACGTGACGTGCGCCGGCGCGCCCGCTTGATAACTTGCTCAGGGTCAACCGACGCTCACCAGGTGTTCCATGAGCGTTCCCTTTGCCGCGCTAATGTGCTTCGCGCGGGGGCCTACGTAGTGGCAGAGCAGGCTCCGGCGGAATCGGTCGGCGGTGCGGTTGGGCGCGGAGCCGTGCAGCGTGCGACCTGAAAAGATTACCACGTCGCCCGGCTTCATCTCGATGCCGATCGGCAGCGGACAGGAAGCCGGCACGCACGCCTGGCCGGGCGTGCTGGAGAGGGCGGGGTCGGCCGGCTCCACTGGCAGGACCGGGAGCCTGTGGGAACCCGGGACGAGCATCAGGCATCCGTTGTCGTCGTCGCTGTCTTCCAGCGCGATCCAGACGCCGATCAGGGGATCGATGGGAATGTACTGTTGATCCTGGTGGATCGCCTGTCCGCGCGCGCCGGGCGGTTTGAAGTAGAGCATCGTCTGGTTTACGACGGGCTGATCGCCGATGAACTGGCGGACCAGGGCAAGCAGCCGTGAGTCGGCGACCGAGCGGGCGGTGAGGCCGTCCCACAGGTGCATGTTCAACATGCGCGGGAACTGGTTGAGCGGGTCTTCGGCCAGGGCTGGGTCGCCTCCGAGATCGCCGGGGCGCGGGCCTTCGGCGCGGAGGCGCATGTAGTGCTCGCGCATCTGCACCGCCTCGGCGGCGCCTAGCACGCCGCGGACGACCACGTACCCTTCCTCCTGGAACCGCTGGACGAGTTCCTGGCTGACGTGCGATTCCTGCTCGTCAAACTCATCGCCGCGGAAGATGTTGCCCAGGTAGGAAGACCGGACGGCGGGATCGTTGATGATCTGCCGCGGCGTCCCTTCTCGAAACACGCGGCCTTCGTCGATGATCAACGCGCGGTCGCACACCTTAAGCGTCTGTTCGACGTTGTGATCGGTGATCAGCACGCTCTTGCCGAACTCGTTCTTGAGCCGTTTCACCTCGGCCTGAAGGTCCTCGACCGCGATCGGATCGACGCCGCTGAACGGCTCGTCGAGCAGGATCAACATAGGGTCGCGCACGAGGGCGCGGGCGATCTCGAGCTTGCGGCGTTCACCGCCGCTCAGCGTGTAGGCGGGCTGGTTGCGGGTCTTGAGCAAGCCATATTGATCGAGGAGCTGGTTGGCGCGCAGGTGTCGTTCGGAGCGGGTGAGATGGAGGGTTTCGAGAATGGCCTGGAGATTCTGCCAGACGGTGAGGCGCTGAAAATCGCTCCGCTCCTGCGAGAGGTAGCCGATCCCCTTGCGCGCCCGCTTGTACATCGGGAGATGGGTGATGTCGGACCCGTGAAATGCGACCGCCCCACGGTCGGGGACGACCATCCCGAGGATCATGCGAAAGGTGGTGGTCTTTCCCGCCCCATTTCGGCCGAGCAGGCCGACGATCTCCTGCTGCTGGAGCACGAAGCTGACCTCGTCGACCACCACTCGGCCGTTGTAGCTCTTGCACAGCTTTGTGGTTTCGAGCAGGTTCATGCCAGCAGGGACAACGCCTCCAACGCCGATGGCGGCACTTAGAACGGGTCAGGTATCTTGCGTTAAGCGCCCGGGAAATCAAGCACCTCACCTCGATGTGGATAACTCGTGTATAAGCTCGGCGGCAGGCCGAAAAGCGCTGCTCGGTGATGAGATTGTGGGTGGATTCCTGGGCTGGTGTTTACGATTGTTGCCGCTCTTGCAACAACCCGCTGCTTTTTCGCGTGTAACGTGTTTTTTAATATGTGTTTACATCAAATTCAGCATGTTTGGCGCGGGCGAGCTTCTGGTAGGGGTGAACGTCGTGAAACCTTCGCGGCACAAGCTCGGCCATTGCTCGAACCTTCAGGCCCAACCGCAGTTGTGGATAACCCGGAAGATTGCTCTGCCTGACGCCGGACCTCGATATTTTTGCTTGATTTAACTTCCGCGGTATCTTTTTCTACTGTTCAGTTCGTTCCTTTGGCACGGGGGACGGATCCCGCTTGGGAAGGGCTCGGCGGGTACGGGTTGTGCTCCAGTTCGCGGGGCGAATGTAAGCAGTCTCGCGCACGTCTGAAAGGAGTGGCTTCCATGGCCACCGGCAAGGTGAAGTGGTTTAACGACCAAAAGGGCTTCGGGTTTATCTGCCCCGAGAACGGCGGCAAGGACGTATTCGTCCACCATTCCGTCATCGATGGGGAAGGATTCAAGACGCTTCAGGAGAACGAGTCTGTCGAATACGAAGCAGAAGACGGACCCAAGGGCGCAAAGGCGACGAAGGTTCGCCGTCTCGTTCCCGCCGAATAGCGCTGCACCGCTTTTCGATCCATTTAATATCAAGCCCGCCCGTCGCCAGTTGCGCCGGGCGGGTTCTTGTTTTTCACGAGCTGAGCACGACGAGTCTCAAGCCGGATCAAGTCGCGCGTACTCGAGGATAAGCGTCTTTCGACCAGCGCGATCGAACTCGATGGTCGCGCGCGTCTGCTCTCCCATTCCCGTGATGTCGGCGACGCGCCCGAGGCCGAAGCTCGGATGCTTGACGCGCTGCCCCTTCTGAAACGCAAACGCGCGCGTCTCTCCGAGCGCCGTGCGACCGCCGTAGCTGCGCGAGTCGTCCCCGTCACGATCGGGGATCCTCGTGTGATCGAAGATCGCGAGGGAGTCGGGCGGCAGCTCGTTAAGGAACTGAGAGGTGATCGTGCGCTCGCGGAGGCCGCGGATCGTGCGGGTGTTGGCTTTGGAGAGGATCAGCCGCTCCTGCGCCCGCGTGATGCCAACGAAAAATAGCCTTCGTTCTTCCTCCAGCTCATCCGGATTGCCCCGCGAGCGGGAGTGGGGAAGGATGCCATCCTCCAATCCGATGATGGCAACGACCGGGAATTCCAGGCCCTTCGCCGCGTGCAGCGTCATCAGGGTCACGGCGCCGCCGGCGCCCTTGAAGTGATCGGCGTCGCTGACCAGGCTGACGATGCCGAGGTATTCGTCGAGAGAGCCCTCGGGGTTCTGCTGGTCGTACTCGGCGGCGGAGTTGATCAGTTCGTTCACGTTGGCCAGCTCTTCGAGCTCTTCGCCGCCGGTCTTCTTGAGCAGTTGCTCGAGGCCACTGCGCCGTACGACATCTTCCATCAACCCCTGGACGCCGCCCCTGTTCGGGTTCTTCTTCGGCTCAAACATTGCCCCCGATTCCCGCGGCGCAACCGTTGAAGCCTGCTCCGGCGACGGAGCCGGCGATTCCGTTGCGATCTGCCGCCGCCATTGTCGGACCATCTCCACGAACGACCGCGCCCCGCTGGCCGCCCGCGACGAGAGGCCGGGAATGGAACCGGCCTGTTCGAGCGCCTCCCAGACGGAGGCGCCATGCGCGACGGCGTACGCGCTGATCTGCTTGAGGGCCGCATCACCCAGGCCGCGGGTGGGGACGTTGGCGATGCGCGCAAGGCTGACCTCGTCGCGCGGGTTGGCGATCGCCCGGAGGTAAGCCAGGACGTCCTTGATCTCCTTGCGATTGTAAAATTCGACGCCGCGGGCGATCTGGTACGGCACGTTGGCCCGACGCAGCGCATCTTCCATCACGCGCGACAGGGAATTCATGCGATAGAAGATCGCCATCTGGCTCCACGCCTGGCCCTGCTTTTCGTGCAGGTCCCGAAACGTGCGCATGATCCGGTCGGCCTCATCGTGCTCGTCCTGGGCCAGGAAAACACTGGCTTGCTCTCCTTCGGCGTTCTCGGTCCAGAGAGATTTGTCCTTCCGCCGGGTGTTGCTGCTGATGAGCTGTGAGGCGATGGCGAGGATCTTTCGGGTCGAGCGGTAATTCTGCTCGAGCCGCACGACCCTGGCGTCGGGATAGTCCTTCTCGAAATCCAGGATGTTCTGGATGTTGGCGCCGCGCCAGGCATAGATCGACTGGTCGGGATCGCCGACCGCGCAGATGTTGCGATGGCGCAGCGCGATCGCGTGGGCGATCACGTACTGGGCGTGGTTCGTGTCCTGATACTCGTCGATCAGCAGGTACTGGAATCGATCCTGAATCTCGCGGAGCACGTCTGGATAGTCGCGGAACGCCTGGGCCGTGCGGAGCAGCAGATCGTCGAAATCCAGCGCGTTGTTCCGGTCGAGCAGTTGCTGGTAGGCGCTGAAGATCCGCGCGACGGTTCGCTGATAAAAATCGCCGCCGCGCCGCGCATAAGCATCGGACGAGAGGAGCCGGTTCTTGGCGTTGCTGATCGTCGCGTGAACGGCGGAGGGCGGAAAGTTGTTCGTCGACACGTTCAGCGTCTTGATCGCCTCTTTCAACAGCTTGGTCTGGTCCGCTGAATCAAAGATGCTGAAGTTGTTCGGCAGCCCGATCCGCGGCGCATAGTGCTTGAGGATGCGCAGGCACAGCGAGTGGAACGTGCAGATCATTGCCCACGGCTGTTCGAGCCGGCCAAAGTCGTACGGCGGACGCCCGACCAGCGTCCCCACCCGGGCCTTCATCTCTCCCGCCGCCTTATTTGTGAAAGTAATCGCGGCGATCGAATAGGCGGGAATCCCCTGGCCGATCAGGTGGGCGACCCGCCGGGTAATCACGCGCGTCTTGCCGCTGCCCGCGCCGGCGATGATCAGCAGCGGCCCATCGACGTGCGTCGCCGCCTCGCGCTGGGGCGCGGTCAGGTCCTCAAGATACGCCTCGCTTGCCACGCTGGCGGACTATAGCGGGGCAGAGCCGGGAGATGTAGAGCACTGACGCGCCCGGGCGGCGAGCGTCACTCAGGTCGGCGGGCACCATGCCTCCAGCTCGCTGAGGAACTCGTGGAGCGCCGTGGCCGAATTGTGTTCCAGGTCATCGCCCTGATGAAGCAGCGTGAAGTTTTCTCGAACGGCACTGCACGCAAGTTGCTGAAGTGCGCCACGGTACGGCCCGCTGCGCAGCACGTCATGGTAGCGCGCCCGAAAATAGTCGTACCCCTCCGGATGCTCCTCGAACCAGTCCCAGATCCCGCGCGGCGGACCCAGGTGGCAAAGCACGTGATCCACCCGACACCATTCCCGCAGCTCACGGGTGAGCCCGAACGGCTCCACCCAAATCCGCTGCCCGTCCGACGCTTCCACCGGATCCAGAAAATGCTTCACGCAAATCATCGTCCACCTCATCGCGAGAACCGGGTGCAACCCGTCCTCAACAATAAGACGATGGAAAGTTCGTGAAGTTGGGCACGATGCGGTTTGCGGTCACTTTCCCCCCGGCCGAGCGAAGTGGCGAAGCCCTGATTCGGGAAGGATGGGATTGTTCGGACCCGAAGTATGTCGGGACAATTCGGCGACTCCCTCTACCAGTTTCCACATCAGCCGATAGACTTCCCACCACCTGCGTATGCCGTTGCTTCCATCGTCCCGACCGGCTTTCCTGACCTTCATCGTTTCCTTGGCGACTTGCGTGGCCGTGGGCGGCTGCGCTCACGACGCGCCGCGGCGGCGTTCGGTTCCCCTGAACCTCTCGACGCCGAAGGATGCGGCGCTGACGTTCGTGCGGGCGATCGGGCAGGGAGACGCTGCTACAGCCAAGGCGGCGAGCCTGGGAACCGATGCGCAGAAGCACTGGATCGATGCGGTTGCGGGACTGATCGATGGGCTGCGCCGCCTCGACGAGGCCCTGCTCGGCCGCTTCGGGCAGGCGGCGGAACGGATGCACATCAACCTCAACGATTCGCTCCGGCCCCTTTCCGAACACGCCGAAGCGGAGATCGAGTCGGCGACGGTAAAGGAAGTCGACCAGCAGGCGAGCGTGATCCCGCTCGGCCGAACGGTGAGCATCCAGGTCCCCTATGCCCGCCGGCTGCGGCTGGACCACGGGACCTGGAAGGTCGACTTGCCAACGCTCTACACCGAAGACCCCCGCCTTGGAATCGCCGCCGAATCCCCGGACATCCAGATCTACGAACGGGCCGGGAATGCCCTGCGCGGGGTAGCGCGTGATATCGCCAGCGGGCGGTACAAAACCCTGGCCGCCGCCCGGGACGCGGTCAATGAGCAGATGGGGAGCGTCCACTCGGGAATTGGGGTGCATTAAGAGATCGTTCGGCGAGGGTCGCGGCCCCAGCCGGCCGAAATTTTTTGCTTGCCGCAGGGGAAGCAGAGTGCTAACAATGGGGATCAAGGTGGTGGGTTCGTCGATCGGCCTCAGGAAAACGTCTCGTGGTTCTGTCCTTCCTCCGTCTGCGTCGCACATCCCCCGGTTGGTATGTCAACCTCTTTCAATGTTGGCCCGGAAAGAACCGTTCAAAATACGGGCCAATGGGTACCCATTCAGAGGAGATCCAACAATGGGTAAGAAGTTGTACGTCGGCAACCTGAGCTACCAGGTAGATAGCTCGGAACTTGAGCAATTGTTTGCTCAGCATGGGCAGGTCGTTTCCGCCCAGATCATCAACGACCGGGACACCGGCCGCAGCAAGGGCTTCGGATTCGTCGAGATGGCTAACGATAACGAGGCCCAGGCCGCGATCGATGCCCTCAACGGGCAAGAGCACGGCGGACGCGCCCTCACCGTCAACGAAGCTCGCCCGCGTGAAGAGCGCGGCGGGGGCGGTGGAGGTGGCGGCTACGGTGGCGGCGGTGGCGGCGGCGGGGGCCGACGCGGCGGCTTTGGCGGCGGCGGTGGCGGCGGTGGTCGCGACCGCGGCGGCTTCGGCGGAGGAGGTGGACGCGGCGGCGGCGGTGGCGGCGGACGCGACCGCTTCTAATCGTCCCTTTCCATTCGACGCAACGTTTTTCAGGACCCTCGCCACTCAGGCGGGGATTCTTTTATTCCCCGATCCGCCACGTCGCTTCCAGACGACGACTCGAACACTTCCGGCCGCTCAAGGTATGATGGAGACACGGGTAACACTTCTCTTTTTCTCGGGAACTTCGCATGACCGTGATCACATCCGCGCCGCCCCAGGCTCAAACGTCACTGGATATTCGCGTGCGCTTGTCGGTCATGATGTTCCTCCAGTATGCCATCTGGGGCGCCTGGCTTCCGCTGTTCTTTTCCTTTCTCCACGAGCACCGGGGACTGACGCCGCTTCAGGTCGGCGAGCTGTTTTCCATCGGGGCGATCGGCGCCCTGGTGGCCCCGTTCATCGCCGGGCAGATCGCCGACCGCTGGTTCAACACGGAAAAGTTCCTGGCCGTCAGTCATATCCTCGGCGGGCTGCTCGTCTGGCAGCTCGCCAACGTGGTGAGCTGGAACGGACTGGTGGTCTTCTCCCTCCTCTACGCGCTGATCTATGCCCCCACGCTTTCGCTGACCAATTCACTCGCATTTCATCACCTCGCGGACCGGGACCGGGATTTCGGAAAAGTCCGCGTCTGGGGAACGATCGGATGGATCGCCGCGGGAATTGGGATCGGACAATGGCTGCTCTACCACTACACGCCGGCCGGCGTTCCCGCCGCGGCGGTGCGCGCTTCGCAGGTCGCCGGGATGGCGGACGCGTTCCGCCTCAGCGCGATCCTCGGGTTCGTACTGGGCGTGTTCTGCTTGCTCCTGCCCAAGACACCGCCGCAACGGGGAAAGACGCAGTTTGCTCCCGTTGAAGCGCTGGGTGAGCTGCGTAAGCCGGCACTGCTGGTCTTGTTTCTGATCTCGTTTCCGATTGCCTGCGTGCACCAGTTCTACTTCGTGCACACGGCGGGTTTTCTCGGAACGCTCCCGCTCCCCGGTGCGTCGGCGATCAACCGGATTTTCGGGGTCGGTGGCGGAGGGCTGATGACGATCGGGCAGATTTCCGAGCTGCTCGTCCTCGCGTTCATCCCGTTTTTCACGAAGCGATTTTCGCGAAAGACCTTCTTGACCATCGGGCTGCTGGCCTACGTCCTGCGGTTCGCCGCATTCGCCTATTTGCCCCATGCCTGGGCGGTACTGCCCGCGCTCGCGCTGCATGGCCTCTGTTTTGGCTGCTTCTTCTTTATCGCATTTATGATCGTGGATGAAATGACCACGAAAGATGTGCGCGCCAGCGCGCAGGGTCTGTTTAACCTCGTGGTGATGGGATTCGGCGTCATCTTCGGAAATTATCTCGCCGGCTGGATCGCGCAGGCTTCGATGCACGGCACCGAGATCGATTACTCGAAGCTGTTTGGCATTCCCATGTTCATCTGCATCGCCTGCCTGCTCGCGCTGGTCGCGTTCTATCCCTCCCGGCGCGCGGCATCGGAATGGACCCCGGTGGTCGGGAAGTAGTGCAGGGCCAGGCGCGGTCGCGCGGCGTCAATACGCGTGTTGCGTGTTGAGCGACTTGCAGATCCGCACGGTCGCCTTGCTCTTGTTCAAGGTGTAGAAGTGAATGCCGTCCACCGCGTTGCGGAGCAGGTCTTCGCACTGTGCGATGGCGTATTCCACGCCGGCGGCGTAGACCGCCTCCGGGTCCCCTTCCACCGTCTCGAGTCGAATCAGTAATGGGTGGGGGATGCGTGCCCCGCACATCGAGATGAACCGCTTGATCTGGGCGACGTTCCCGATGGGCATGATGCCGGCGATGATCGGCACGCGGATACCCGCGGCCCGGGCGCCGTCACGAAAACGGTAGAAATCCGCGTTATCGAAAAAGAGCTGCGTCACGATGAACGCGGCGCCGTTGTCCACCTTCCGCTTGAGGTGCTCCATGTCGCGCGTGAGGTTCAGGCACTGGGGATGCCCCTCGGGATAACCGGCGACGCCGATGCAGAAGTCATGTCGGCCGCGAACGTACGCGACGAGCGCATCGGCATTGGCGAACCCCCCTTCGGTCGCGATGAACTGCGACTGCCCCGCCGGGGGATCGCCGCGCAAGGCGAGCACGTTGCGGATGCCGGCGTCCCAGAGGTCGTCGAGGATCTCCCCAATCTGCACGGCGGTGTGTCCGACGCAGGTGAGGTGGGCCATCGAACGGATATTCAGCTCGTTCTGGATCCGTTCGACGAGGTCAACCGTCTTCTGGCGCGTGCTCCCGCCGGCCCCATACGTTACGGACACATATGAGGGGTTGAGCGGCTTGAGGTCGTCGATCGTCTGATAAAGGGAAGCGAACCCGGCCTCGTTCTTCGGTGGAAAGAACTCGAAGGAAACCGCCGGCTTGCCGCGCCCCAGAATCTGGTCAATCCGCATACAACGCTCCTGGGCGCTTTATCGGCGAAACCAGACGGTGGGGCAAGAAGAGAGTGCTGAGTGCTGAGTGTCCTGAGCGGAGTCGAAGGAAGCGGAGTGAGCGCAGTGCGGAGAACGTAGGGTGGGCTTTTGCCCACCGCCAGACTCTAGCGGTGGGCGAAGCCCACCCTATCCATGAAAGGCTTTTTTCGGTCAACAAAAATCTCTCCTCACCGAAGCATTTTTTTTGCTTCGCGATTGGCAATCGTCTTTGCTCGTCGCGCGTCCATGCACCGGTCAAAGCTGGCTCTCTCGAGC
>JBBSDP010000014.1:0-94971 GCA_038240605.1 Tepidisphaerales bacterium
GAACCTATCAGAAAGGCTTGAAGGTCACCAAGGCCGAGTTCCAAGCAATCCAACTGACCCGCCACGAGGTCTGCCCTCAGTGGAACTACACGATTCGCCCCCACCAGAAAAACACGGAGTAGTTTTTGGACGGGTTCTTACGTCGGGGAGTTGAACCGCTACGCGGCCGAACACGGCTTTGCGGGGAAGTTGAGAATCATCTACTTCGAGTAGACGGAGCGTCATGCCACCCGTCCGCGCCTCGATCCACTTGCCATTTCGTGCGTAAGCATGTTCGCATCCGGAGGATTCAAGGTACAATGCCTGTCCCAGCCTTCAGAGGGAAATTACCAGCGCACCGGCCTCATCCGGCAGGGAATTGCCATGACACGCACGCTGATTGCCATCGCCTTCGCAGCCGCATCGTGGTTCTGCACTTCATTGGCCCTGCAAACCGCGAATGCGGACGTCGGGGCGGATGCCGGCCCACCGGCGGTTCATCCTGACGCGGGACCGGAGCAGACGTGGCACTTCACCACCTATCTCAAAGGGACGACCGCTCAAGTCCGTAAGCAACTCAATGGCGAAGTCGAGCGGCTGATGGCCAAGACAAAAGCGACTGAAAAGGCAATCGCCGACGACAAAGCGGCCATTGAGGCTGAAGAAAAAGCGAGCGTTGAACGGCTCCATCAGAGCGAGCCGTATCAGAAACTCAAGGCTGACCTGAAGGCAAGCGAGGCCGAGCGCGATACGGCACGAAAGTCCGGCGATTCCCAGGGCCGCCTCAGCGCCAGCGCACGCTGCAATCGCCTTCGGGCGTCGATCGAGCAGATGGACAACGATGCGCTGGCGAAGAACACGGCCCTCGTCGAGGACCGCGGTTCGCTCCACGAGCAGACCATCGCCCTCAAGCGGCATCAGGAGTCACTGGAAAAGGCCAGGAAGTGGCGCGATACGCTGCTCGAGGCGATTCGAACCTCGGCACGGCTCAAGTGGCCGCTCCAACCGGGAAATATGGGCGTACTCGGCAAAGTCACGCCCGTGCAGATCGTCGATGCGCACAGCATGGTGATTCAGTACGAAGCGTACGAAGAGGTCGGAAAGAGCGGCCAGACGGAAGAGATCCAGAACATCGATGTCATCCCCCATCGCGTGAAGATGATCGTCACCGGCATTGACACCAAGGGGATGCAGGAAAAGCAGCCGATCACCCTCGATAAAACGTTCACCGTCGACAAGACCGCCGAGGACGGGAAGTACGTTGTGAGCAAGACAGCCCCGTCCAACATCGATCAGTTCTTCGATACGGTCGTTCCACTTCGGAATGTCCCTGACGAGCAGTGACTCGGTGCGGCAGATCGACGCGCCGTGCCAAAGCCGACTTTATTCCGCAATGGCTCCAGATTAAGCTCAAGGAGGCGGATGTGGGGGTTGGGAAGGACGTTGAAGCCATCGCAATCATTGACTGGCACGCGAGATTCGGTATGTTTGCGGGCCTACCGAGGGCATAGCCTCAGTCGCCCGGGCTACGCCGGGACCGACGCATCCGCCGAACTGAAGTACACGTGATGTTACGAGGGATTCCCCGCGCGCCTGTAGCGAGCGGGAAGGGCAGCCACCCCCGGCCGCCGCGATAGACGGACCGCCGATGAACAACGGACATGTCGAAGGGATTCTGCAATTCGCCGACGAGCGACAAGATGGGCAGCTTCGCGATCCCGTCCACCCGCTCCGCCCGGCGCGCGGTAACCTGCTGGTTGCGCGCCAGCTCATCCGCGAACTGCGCCTTCGTCCCGGCCTGCTCCTGCGCGGATCCCCCAAGGGGCGGATGCTCAACCGAATTGACACGATCGAAGGACGTCCGCCGGGCGAATACATCGAGCGGCTGCCGCTCTACGATGCAACAGCGCTCGATCCCCAGCCATTCATGCGGTTGGAGCACAACCCTGCGGAGTTGACCACCCGCATCATCGATATCCTCGCCCCGGTCGGCTTTGGTCAGCGCGGCCTCATCGTCGCCCCTCCGCGGACGGGCAAGACGATCCTGATGCAGAACATCGCCCGCGGGATCCATGCCAACTATCCGCAAGTGCAGCTCGTGCTGCTGCTGATCGACGAACGGCCCGAAGAAGTGACCGACATGAAGCGGAACGTGCCAGGCACGGTCTACGCCTCATCGAACGACAACACCGTCGACAAGCACCTGGACCTCGCCCAGCTGGTCATCGAGCGGTGCAAGCGGCAGGTGGAGTTTGGCGCGGACATCGTCGTGCTCATGGACTCGCTCACGCGCGTCGGGAGGGCGTTCAACACGGGCGGCCCCAGCGGCGGACGAACCCTTTCGGGCGGGCTGGACAACCGGGCGCTGGAGATTCCCAAGCGCCTGTTCGGCGCGGCGCGCAAACTCGAACACGGCGGAAGCCTGACGATCCTCGCCACCTGCCTGATCGATACCAACAGCCGGATGGATCAGGTGATCTTCGAAGAGTTCAAGGGGACCGGCAACATGGAACTGACGCTGGATCGAAACCTCTCCAACCAGCGCATCTTTCCCGCCTTCAACATCCCCGAATCCGGGACGCGCAAGGAAGAGAAGCTGCTGGATGAGCGCTCGCTCGCCGCCAGCCGGTCGATCCGCCGTCACCTCACGACCATGTCACCTACCCAGGGAATGAAGACGCTGCTGGAGGTCCTCTCCAAGCACAAGACGAACCAGGCGCTCTTCAGCACCATGCGCGTCTGAGCGCGCCGATAACGCCATCAATGCGGTAGCAGGTACGTGTCCGGGCTGTTCGACCGCTCGCCGACCCGGTACGCATGTGGCACCAGCAGAAGCACGGTTTCATTCATCCCCGCGTGACCCTGGTTGACGAGAAATGTCTGTCCGAGGCTCGTCGGCCACTTTGCCGAGCGCGAGGGGCCAAGTATCAGAAAGTGCCCGTCCTGAACTTCCGTTTTCAGACGCAGATCGATGATCTGCTCGGGGCGGACCAGCGTGATCTCCCGCTCTTCGTTGAGCACGCTCACCTCGAAACGCTTGCGCAGCCCGCGGACGATCGGGCAGATGCGGATGATCGTGTCCCCCTGCCGCATTCGCGAAGCGGCGAAATCGACTGCCAAAACGTTGTCGCAACGCTCAAACGTACGGCCATAGAGCACGTTGCGGTCGTCAAAGTAGAACAAGTCCTGGTATTCCACCCCGCTCTTCAGCGGGATCTCGAGCTTCGCTTCCTTGACCGGCGTCGCCGTCCCCTGAATGCCCGTGGCCTGATAGCGGTCGACGAGGCTTTTGAAGTAGGTCCAGTCGCTCAGGTCGGCCGTCCCAACCCGCACCCCATTCTTCACGAGCACGTCGTACGTGGCCGGCTCGATCTGCGTCTCGTCCACTCGCTTCCAGAACTCGTCGTTACGGCTGAGTGCACCAAAGGGCACGTTGAGCTGATACGCATCGAGCTGCACCACGTATGAACCGCCGGCCGGCGCGCCGGAAGCAGAATTATTTCCTGCGGGATTGGCGGTATTCTTGTCGTTCTGAATCGCGGAATGGGGGACGGAATCCGTTGATGTCGATCCTGTCGGCGCATCAGGACATCCGCTGAGCACCAGCACGCCGAGCACCGCCCAATAAGCTTTCATACAACCTCACGATTCAGTGATGCACGCGATCAGTCGGTTCAGCCCTTGATCCCATGACCCCCGGTCGATGTTGATCGGCGGCGCGAGCCGGACGACCGTTTTGGCAGTCAGGTTGATGACGATGCCGCGCTCCAGCCCGCGCTCGACGATCCGGCTTGGGGGCTCCTTGAGCTCGATGCCCAGGAAGAGCCCTCTACCTCGTACGCCAGCCACCTTGGAGCGGATCGACGGCTCGTTGCGCAGGCGCGCCATCCCGTGCTCGCCCAGCGTAACGGCGTTATCTATCAGCTTCTCGCGCTCAATGACATCGAAGATCGTGCGGGCGACGGCCATGCAGAGCGGGTTGCCGCCCAGAGTGCAGCCGTGTTTGCCGGGGACAAGCAGGTCCGCGACGGCCGGCTTGGCATACATCACCCCGACCGGCAGCCCACCGCCGATCGCTTTGCCGAGCGTCATGATGTCCGGCTCGACCACCTTGCCGCTGGGCCCATCGATCACGTGCTGATGGCCGAACCATCGGCCGGTTCGACCGCACCCGGTCCAGACTTCGTCAAAGATCAGCGTGATGTCTTTGCGGTCGCACAAGGCGCGGACCCGCTGGATATAGCCGTCAGGATAGAGGTTGATGCCCCCCTCGCCCTGGATCGGTTCCAGAATGATGCCGCAGACGTCATCGGTGGCGTGCCGCGCCAGATCGTCGAAGTTCCCTGCTTCGACCGGCGTGAACCCGGGCACCTCCGGCCCGAAGCCGGCCCGAACCGCGGGATTTCCCGTGGCGGCGATCATCGCCAGGGTTCGGCCGTGGAAGCTGTTTTGAAGGGAGAGGATGCGCCACTTGTTTGGATTCACCGCCACGCCGCGCAACCGTGCGAGTTTGCAGGCCGCCTCGTTGGCTTCCGCACCGCTGTGGCAGAAGAAGGCTTTACCCGCAAACGCCGTCCGGTTGAGACGTTCCGCCAGTTCGATTTGCGGCTCGGTGTAAAACGTGTTACCCACGTGCCAAAGCCGCTCCGCCTGCTCCCGCACCGCCTTCACCAGCGCCGGGTGGGCGTGGCCGAGGATCGCGCCGCCGAAGCCGGCGAACAGATCGATGTAGTGTTTGCCGTCGGCGTCGACGAGGGTGGACCCCTCGCCGCGCTCCATCACGACCGCGAAGCGCGCGTAGTTGCCGATCAGCACGCGCTGACCACGCTCGAGGACGTCAGAACTCCTGGACATCTGTACCACTCCATTATGTGAGGTTAGCCCGACATTCGCGCGGTCTCGATCCGGCCGGCTTCAGACGTCGATCCGTTGCCCTATAGCCGGGGAGCGGCGTCGCCACTGCTGGGCGGGCGCGGCTTGCGGCCCACCTGCGTGCTAAAACTCTGCAGGTACGCGATCCACATCATCGACATCCCGAAGCTGTATGCTCCCTGGATCACGACATCCATGTAGTGCTGTGTCGGGGGGATGTGATAGCGGTCGGTGCTGACGCCCTGATAGGTGACGGCGGTCACCGACTCGCCCCGCCCCAGCGGCGCGACCTTCACCTCAATCCGCTTGTAAATCCCGATCTCCTTGCCCGCGCCGTCCATCTTGCGGAGCACCTTCTGGTCAAGCACCTGAAGTTCCGCCTCCGTGAGGTCGTACAGGGCGCCGGCGACGTACTTGCCGGGGTCGTAGACGATGTCCGCGATCCCGCCGCCCCAGTACTCGCTGTAGATCGGGAAGCCGAGCCGGTAGTTGTCCAGGATCGCGGCCTTGCCGGCCTTGGTGGCGGGCGCGCGGAACCCGAAGTGGCGGCACCATTCGGCGACCGCGCGAGCGTTGAGGTTGGACCCGTAAGCGAAGTACCACATTACAAAAACTCCGGCGGCCAAACGCCGGCAAGGCGAGGGATTCTACCGAAAGCGTTCGTCGTTTGCAGACCCGGGTGCTTTTCATCCGCGTTGCAGGGAATTGCGATCACCACGACACGTGTCCAACCGTTTCATTAATTTCGAAACTTCTGAGGGTCACTCGCATCGACCCCGCTAATTTCTATAATCCCGCGCCACCCCCTGAAGCGGGTAACGTCAACCGGAGCCCTCATGACCACCCTCCTCTCCCAGCTCACCGATTGCATCCGACCGCAATTGGAGTCCGTGGAGAAGTTGTTCCGCCGGGAACTCACCAGCGAACTCGCCTGCGTCAACCAGCTCGTCCGCCACGTCAGCCGGTTCCGCGGCAAGATGCTGCGCCCCTGCCTCGTGCTGTTATCGGGCCGTGCATCCGGCGAGCTGGCCGACGGTCACGTCGTGATCGCGACGGTCGTTGAGATGGTTCACATGGCCACCCTGGTCCACGACGACGTGCTCGACGAAGCGGAGCTGCGCCGCAAGGGCGCCACGATCAACCACCTTCGCGGCAATGAGGCAGCCGTGCTGCTTGGCGACTTCCTGATCAGCCACAGCTACCACCTCTGCTCCAGCCTCGATTCCCAGCTCGCTTCCCGCGTCATCGGCTACACGACCAACCAGGTGTGCGAGGGAGAGTTGCTCCAGATCGACAATCGAAATCATTTCGACCTCGATGAGGAAACGTACCTGCGGATCATCACCCGGAAGACCGCCAGCCTCTGTGCCGCCTGCTGTCAGCTCGGCGCCCGGCTGGCCGGCGCCGCCGATGATTGGGTCGAACGGCTCGAGCTCTATGGCAAGTCCGTCGGCATCGCGTTCCAGATCCAGGACGATATCCTCGACCTGATCGGCGATGAGAATACGGTCGGCAAGACGCTCGGCAGCGACATCCAGAAGGGAAAGATGACCCTGCCGATCATCCATTTCCTGCGCAGCGCCCCTTCCGAACACCGCAACCTGCTCCGCTCGCTGCTGGCCAGTCCAGAACCGGACCGGGTCGAGCGGATCCGCAACCTGATCCTCCCTAGCAAATCGATCGAGTATGCCCGCAGCCGGGCCCGCCAACTCGTGGAACGCGCGGTCGATGCCCTTCAAGGCCTTCCCGACACCGAGGCTCGCCGTGTTCTCGAGACCATGGCAGGGTTCGTGGTATCCAGGCCGATGTGAGTGGGAGGGAGTTACCAGTTGTTTGTTGTCAGTTGTCAGTTGCAGAACTCACCGATCCGCGTCGCGTGCGCACCAAACTGCCCGTGCCGTACTTAAGCCGCGACACCCCCTTGAGGTCGTCCGCCTCCTTTGCGATCCTGCCCGTCGTCCGTATCATGTTTGGGCTCGAAAGCGAGGAGCTATGAGAGGCCGGATGTTGATTGTGGCGGCCGTGGCGACGTTTGCCGCGGTCATTGGATGCGTGATGTGGCCCGCCGGGTCCAATCGGACACTGACCGCGGCTGAGCCTGCGCGCCCCTCGACGGACGTCGTCGCCCTGCGCACCGAGGCGATGCCCTATTGCGGCGTCGCGATGCAGGTGCAGAAGCCCTGGCGGATCCCCGATTATCGCAAGGCGCTCGACCAGATCGCGGCCGACGGCGCCGACACGGTATCGCTGGTCGTCGATTCACGGCAGGAAAACGGGTCGAGCACGCGCATCTTCATGGATCTGCGGACGACCCCCACCGCGGACCAGATGGCCGACCTGATCGCCCACGCCAAGTCGCTGAAGCTGCGCGTGGTGCTCATGCCGATCGTCCTGCTGGAAAACCCGCGCAACGGGGAGTGGCGCGGCACGATCAAGCCGGACGTCTGGGAAGACTGGTGGGAAGCCTATCGCAACATGGTCTTGCACTACGCCAAGCTGGCGCAGAAGACCGGCGTGGACGTGCTGGTCATCGGATCGGAACTGGTCAGCACGGAGAAGTTTTCCCAGGAGTGGGGGGAAACCATTCGCGGGGTTCGCGCCAACTTCAAAGGGCTGATCACCTATTCGGCCAACTGGGACCACTACACCTCGATCCCCTTCTGGAACCAGCTCGACTTGATCGGGATGAACAGCTACTACAAGCTGGGTGAGAATCGCGATGTAAACGTGGAGGAGATCGTCAGGCGGTGGCACGACATCCAGAAGGACCTCTTCGCCTTCGAGCACAAGACCGGCAAGCCGCTCCTCCTCCTCGAAGCCGGCTGGGCCAGTCTCACCAATGCGGCGCATGAGCCGTGGGATTACACGCAGACGATCCTGCCGGTGGACACCGAGCTACAACGCAAGCTGTACGATGGTTTCTTCAAGGCGTGGTGGGGCCAGCCCCAATGCGGTGGATTCATGCTCTGGGAATGGCCCCTCGTGGATGGGGGGCCCGAAGACAAGGGATACACCCCCAAGGGCAAGCCGGCCGAACGCGTCATGAAGGAATGGATGTCCAAGCCGCGGTGGACGGTGAAGCCATAGTGCAGGGTTCAGGGTTCGGGGTTCAGGGTTCGGTGGAGCCGCCGAATTCCAGCCACGCAACCTCGCAATGAACCTTCGTCCTTCTTACTGAACCCTGAATCCCGAACCCTCCCATGGAATCAATCCCCACTCGTTATCGTTCCCACACCTGCGGGCAGCTTCGCACGAGCGATGTTGGCAAGGAGGTGCGCGTCGCCGGGTGGGTTCATTCGTATCGCGATCATGGAGGCTTGGTCTTCATCGACCTGCGCGACCGTGAGGGTCTCACGCAGCTCGTGTTCGACAGCGATCTCTGTGGGACGGCAGTCCACGATGAGGCACGCAAGCTGCGCAGCGAGTGGGTGATCAGCGTCTCGGGGAACGTCGCCGCGCGCGGGGCCGGCCTGGAAAACCCACGGCTTGCGACGGGCGAGATCGAGATGCGCGTCAAGACGATGGACGTGCTCAGCTCCTCGCCCACCCCGCCCTTCACGCCCGACGAACATGAAAGCGTGAACGAGGAAAAGCGGCTTCAATACCGCTTCATCGACCTTCGCCGTCATGCGATGCAGGAGACGCTTCGGACCCGATACCGCGTGACGAAGATCATGCGCGATTACCTGGGCGACCTGGACTTCTGGGAAATCGAGACGCCGTTCCTGACCCGCTCCACGCCCGAAGGGGCGCGGGATTTCCTGGTCCCCTCCCGGCTCCAGCCCGGCTCCTTTTACGCCCTGCCGCAGTCCCCGCAGCTCTTCAAGCAGTTGCTGATGGTCGGCGGGTGCGACAAGTATATGCAGATCGTCCGCTGCTTCCGCGACGAAGACCCCCGCGCCGACCGGCAGGCAGAGTTCACGCAGCTCGACGTCGAGATGGCCTTCATCGATCGCGACGACATCATCGCGGTAATGGAAGGATTGCTTCGACGCATCTGGAAGGAGGTCCTCGAAAAAGAGATCCCCAACCCCATCCCCCACATCGAGTACGACGAAGCGATGAGCCGGTACGGCTCCGACCGACCGGACCTGCGCTTCGGGATGGAGCTGCACGATATCACGGACCTGGCCCACACCACCGATTTCAAGGTGTTTCGCGAAGCGCCGATGGTAAAGCTGATCGTCGTTCCGCAAGGCGGGAAGCTGACGCGAAAGGAGACCGATGCCCTGGCCGAGTGGGCCAAGGGATTTGGCGCCAAGGGATTGGCCGTTACCAAAGTCACCGCTGGCGGTTTTGACACCGGAGTCGGGAAGTTTTTGCAATCGATCGCGCCGAAACTGGTCGAGCGAACCGGCGCGAAGGAAGGCGACCTGCTCTGCTTTGCCGCCGACATGCCCAGGATCGTTCACAAGGTGCTGGGCGAGTTGCGGATCAAGCTTGCGCGCGACCTGAAGCTGACTCCCTCGACCGAATTCGCCTGGGTGTGGGTCGTCAACTTCCCGCTTTTCGAATACGACGAGGAGGAGAAGCGATTCGTCAGCACGCACCATCCCTTCACCGCTCCGCTGGATGAGGACCTGCCCGAGCTCGAGAGCGGCGAGCGGGCGGCGGTGGAGTCGGTCAAGAGCAAGGCCTACGACATCGTCGTCAATGGCTCGGAAGTCGGCGGCGGCTCGATCCGTATCCATCGCACCGATGTCCAGCAGAAGGTGTTCTCCCTCCTCGGCATTGACGCGGCGGCGCAAAAGGCGAAGTTCGGCTTCCTGCTCGACGCCCTTCAATACGGCGCGCCTCCGCACGGCGGCATCGCGCTGGGGCTCGACCGCCTCATCATGATCCTCCGCGGCATCCACAACATCCGCGACGTGATCGCGTTTCCGAAAACCCAGAGCGGCGCCGACGTGATGTGCGGCGCGCCGGCTCCCATCGACGACAAACAGCTCCGCGAAGCCAACATCCGCGTCGTCATCCTGCCCAAGGCGCCTCCCGCGCCGGAGGCGCACAACGTGGTGCACAAAGACATCGGGCGGATTAACTGAGCGGAAGGATTGGCTGTGATCCGAACCAAGATCGTCGCCACGATGGGGCCCGCCGTCGGCAAGCCGGCGACGCTACGGCAATTGCTTCATGCTGGCGTCGATGTGTGCCGGATCAATTTCTCACATGGCACCCTCGCCGAAGCCGCGGTGGTTCTGCGGGAGATCCGCCTTGCCGCCGAAGAGTCCAACCTCGCGGTTGCCGTGCTGGGCGACTTGTGCGGGCCGAAGATCCGCCTCGGCAAGGTTGCCGATGAGGACGGCTCCGGCGGCATGCCGCTTGCCACCGGCAGCACGCTGATCATCAAGCGCGAGCCACTCCTCGGTACGGACGGTCGCGTCAGCAGCACTTATTCCGGCCTTATCGACGACATCCGCATCGGCGATCGCCTCCTCGTCGAAGATGGGCTGGTCCGGTTCGTCTGCACCGAAAAATCCGCCAACGACATCACGCTCAACTGCACGTCGGGCGGGGTATTGAAGAGCTCCAAGGGGATCAACCTCCCCAACACCCCAATCAACATCCCCTCGATCACGGAGCGGGATTGGGAATGCGTGGACTGGGCGATCGAGAACCGCCTCGACTACCTCGCCCTCTCCTTCGTCCGGAGGGCCCAGGACATCCTCGACCTGCGCGCGTACCTCCGCGACAAGGTCAGCGACATCCACCTGATCGCCAAGATCGAGAAAGCCGAGGCGATCCAGCAGATCGATCCGATAATCGAGGCGGCCGACGGGCTGATGGTCGCGCGGGGCGATCTGGGCGTGGAGATGGATGTGGCGCAGGTGCCGATCCTCCAGAAGGATCTGATCCGCCGGTGCCAGGCGGCCGGCAAACCGGTCATCGTCGCGACGCAGATGCTTCAAAGCATGATCGAGGAGTCGTCCCCCACCCGTGCCGAAGTCAGTGATGTGGCCAACGCAATCTTCGACGGCACCGATGCCGTGATGTTGAGCGGCGAGACCTCGATCGGCCGCTTCCCGCTCCAGGCGGTCCACACGATGGCGCATGTGGCGGACGTGACGGAGCAATATCTCGTTTCTCGGGTCGCTGCCGAAGCGCTCCCCCCGCCGCGCGTCAAGACGACGCTCGGTTCCGGGGCGATGGCGCGCGGGGCGCTCCAAATCGTCCGGGAACTGAGCGCGAAGCTGGTAGTCGTCTGGACGACGACCGGCGGCAGCGCCCGCGTCTTTTCCAAGCACCACTTCCCGATCCCGATCATCGCCCTCTCCAACGACGCGCGTGTGCTGCGCCGGGTTGCACTGCATTACGGCGTCATCCCCCAGGAGATGGCGAGCTGCCAGGAATTGAACGAGCTGATCCTTAATGTGGACAAGCTCGTGATCGAGAAGAAGTTCGCGATCGCCGATGACCGGATCCTGATCGTCGCCGGGTGGTCGCCGGGGATGCCGGGGACGATGAACGGAATGGTGGTCCACACGGTCGGACAGCAATGGACGCCGACCCCTAACGCCCAGGTCTTGCGCCAGCTCGTGCGCGCCGAGCGGGAATGAACGCGATGAGCGACTTCTCAGGAATTACCTTGCTGAGGCGCGTCCTTGCCCTTGCCGCACTTGCCGTGATGGCCGGAATGACGCCCGGGTGCGCCAGCCCGTCGCACTCCACGCCGTCTGCTTCAGCTCCGGCCCAGGAGCGTGAGGTTCGCAAGGCGCGGGGCGCGTATTGGTATGCGCAGCCGGGCGTGGCGAGCGTGTCGTGCGGAGATTTTTATGTGCTCTGGGACACATGCAATGCCGTCACGCGTGGGGCCGGCTTCACGATCGACCGAACCGACTTTCGCGAAGGACTGTTGACGACCAACCCGCTCGTGTCAAAGCAGCCGTTCGAGATGTGGCGCGAAGACGTGGTGGATGGTCAACAACTTGCCCAAAGCACGTTCGGGACGGTGCGCCGAACGGTCCAATTCCGTATCACCCGCAACCCAAATGGGGCGTACAACTGCGTCCCGAAGGTGCTGGTGGAACGGGAATCCCGCGCCGAACGGCGAATCACGTCCGTCACCGAAGCGCTCGATGTCTTCTCAATCAACCGCCCGCTCAGTGACCGCAGCACCGACGAAGGCACGCCGATCATCATCGAATTCTGGTACGCAATCGGGCGCGACAACTCGCTCGAATCAAACCTCGCCGCCGGGATCCGCCAGCAGTTGAAGTCCAAGTCCTGCAATGATTGACACGTCTCGGTCCTGCCGCCGTTTTCAAATAATGCAATCCACCAGCGCGTTCGACGGACGTCGCGGCGCCGATGGCCCTGCGTTTGCCTTCTCACCTGCCTCGGCCGTCGTTCCCCAACACGAAGGGAGGTGGCAGGCACCGACAAGCGCGCTCGACCGAGTGTGCGACCGACGCACACCGCATAACGCCGGCGAAATGGAGTGCTCGCGCGATTCTTCACTTTGATGGTGATGGGTGGCGGATTGTCCATGTCGGCCAATTCTGTCACGAGTTTGTCGTCGCGTCCCCTTTCCTGGACGCGACGTCCTGGTCTTTTTTTTGAAAGGGTCTGAACATGAAATCGTATTTGAAAGGCGCGATCTGCCTGGCTGCCGCAATGACACTTGGTCAATCGAGTTTTGCCGCCGATCCGGCGGACAATTCGCCGCCCGACAGCCCGGGCCGTAAGGAAAACAAGTCGCTGCAACGTGACCCGGCTCCAGCCGCCAGCGCCGCGGCTGACGCCGCAACGGATACGCAGCGCGATTCTCAGCATATGTCGTTCGATCAAAAATTCGTCAAGCACGCCACCGAGAGCGGGATGGCTGAGGTCGCCATGGCCAAGCTTGCCCTGGAGCGGGCACAGGGCGATGACGTGAAGGCGTTCGCTCGGCACATGGTGGAAGACCACACCAAGGCCAATGAGCAACTCGCGCAGTTCGCCAAGGACAAGGGGATCGAAGTCCCCACGCAGACCGACGCCGTCCACCAGGCTTGCATGCAGATGCTCCAGAAGGCATCGGGCAGGGATTTTGATCGGGCTTACATCTATGACCAGGTTGCGGACCACGTTAAAGCGGTCCTCTGGTTCCGCGATGCGTCCCAGGAACTGAAGGACCAGCAGCTCAGGCAGTTCGCGGTGGCGACCTACCCGACTCTCACCCAACACCTTCAGGAAGCCGAACGTTTGGCCGGCATGGGTAACAACGAAGCGGCACCTGCGGCGGGTCATATCCGCGGCAGCGGTAGCCATACGACGGATCAGCCTGCCCCGTCGGGTCCCGGCAACGGCAACGGCGCTGCGGGAACTTCCGGAACTGATACGAAATAGAAATAGTTCCAGCTTCCAAGAAGCAAAAGCGCGACCTGTGATCAGGTCGCGCTTTTCGTTGGACGCCAGATTGATGGCCGAAGAATTACTTCGCCGGAGCGGGAGCAGGAGTCGCCGCAGGCACTGGTGCCGGGGTCGCACTGGCCGATTCCTGCCAGCCGTTATTCACCATCAGTTGCGGCGCCTGCTTGCGGAGACTTTGTGCTCCCGCATCCGTCACCTTGGATTGCCAGACGTACAGCTCCTTCAGATTTTTCAACCCCGCAAGCTGGGCGATCCCAGCGTCGGTGACGTTGGTGCCGTAGAGGTTCAGGTAATCCAGGTTGGTCAATCCCTTGATGTTGGTCAGCCCCGCGTCGGTAACCTGCGTCTTCTCCAAGTGCAGCCGTCGGAGATTTTTGAGCTGCGCGATCGGCGCCAGGCCCGAATCGGTTACCTTGGTGTTGGCGAGGTTGAGCCAGTAGACCTGCTCGGCGAGGGGCGCGAGCAAAGGGACCTGAGCATCCGAAATGTTGGGACCATTGAGCTGGAATTCGACGTCAAGCAGGTTCGTATCCTGAGCCAGCTTCATGCAGAGCGCGCCGGTCTGCTGTAGTTTCTCAACCGCCTGGGCGTTCGCCTCGGCCACTTTCGGGAGCGGAATTTCCTTGATCGCCTGGGTGGTGGCTTCCTCCGCGCCCGCACCCCCAGTGCCCACCGCCTTGGCGATTTCCTCAGTCGAGGCTTCCTTCCAACTGCCGAAGGTCGCGCCTTGGACGATCCACTGCTTTACCAGCTCCACCTGCTCCTTCGGCAGCGGCTCCCCCTTGGGGGGCATGCGCTCGTCATCGTCCCTGGGGAGGGTGATGCGGTGATAGATATCGCTCTTCTCGGGATCCTTGGACGTCAGGACCAGGCCGTCTTTCCCCCCCTTCATGATGTCGGCGACGCTGGCGAGCTTCAGGTCTCCCTTGTGCTTGGCGCCGGCGTGACACTTGTAGCAACTCTGCACCAGGATCGGCTTGATCTGCTTCTCAAAATCGACCGGGTCGGCGGCCCTGGCCAATCCACTTGAGAGGGTCATCGCCCCGGCCACAAAGCACAGAACCGCTCGCGTCGTCATCAGTCGTTCCTCGTTTGAATCCAGAATCTTACAGGCATTACGTTCGCAGCCGCCAATGGTTGAATATCATGGCGTCCCCGGCTTCTCAACCGGGGGGCCACCCGAAACGCAACCCGCGGTATCCCGGGCGATCAGCAATGCCTCATCGACCGAAATGACATACGCTCGGACGGCCGACGCGTTCGTGCTGATCCGGCCTTCCGACGCCACCATTGAAGCGTTGGCCGCCGGGTCCAGTTCCAACCCGCACCACCGCATCGGCCCCAGGATCTTCGCGCGAATGCAGGCGGCGTGCTCGCCGATGCCGCCACCGAACACAACCGCATCCGCTCCCTCGACCACTGCGAGATACGATCCGATTGCCTTGCGAACTCGATAGCAAAAAATCTCGATGGCCAGCGCCGCGCCCGCATGACCGCGTCCGGCGGCGGCTTCCAGTTCACGCATGTCGCGCGAGAGACCCGAGACGCCCAGCAGACCACATCGGTGATTCAGGTCCGCCACCACGTCGTCGACCGAACGCTGCTCCTGCGCGGCAACGAACGCCGGGACCGACGGGTCCAGTTCGCCACTGCGCGTGCCCATCATCAGTCCTTCGAGTGGCGTGAACCCCATCGTCGTGTCGATCGAACGTCCGCCATGGATGGCGGCGGCGGAGCAGCCGTTGCCGAGCTGGAGCGTGATCAGGCGCAATTCCTCAACCGGCCGCCCCATCAGCGCGGCGCAACGGCCTGCCATGTCGCGGTGGGCGATTCCGTGGAACCCGTAACGTCGTACGCGATGCCGCTGCACCCAGTCGGATGGAACTGCGTAGTGTGACGCTGGCGGTGGCATGGTGCGGTGGAATGAAGTGTCAAAGACCGCCGCCATCGGCACCGAATCGCCCAGTTCATCCCGCGCCGCGCGAATGGCATCCAGCGACGGGCCGTTGTGCAGCGGGGCGAGTTCACGCAATGCGTCGATCGCTTTGATGACCGCGTCATCGATCAGTGCCGGGCCGGCGAACTCGTCGCCGCCGTGAACGACGCGATGACCGACGCCATCCAGTCGATCGAGCAATCCGCAACCACGCAGCCACTTCAGAGCGAGCCGCATTGCCTGGGCATGATCGGCGGCCACGGCGGTCGCGGGCGCGGACTTGTCGCCGCCGAGTTCAAAGCTCGCTGTGGCCCCGTCGCCGATGCGATCAATCAGGCCACTGGCCACCCGCGTTGGGCTGCCCGCTCGCTGATCGGGCAGCGCGATCAGCTCGAACTTGAACGACGAACTGCCGCAGTTAATCGCGAGAATTCGCATGGATGTCCGCTCGTGCCCTTTCCATCCCATCGTCGCCGTGCAAAATCACGGCGATGGCGGAACTGCAAATCCGGCTCGCCACCGCTGATGACCTGGAGGCGGTGAACGACATTTATAACCACTACGTGTTGAATTCGGTCACGACGTATCAGGAAGAGCCCGAGCCGATCGAGGGCCGGCGAGCGTGGTTCGCCAGCCATGGGCCGCGGCACCCGATCACGGTTGCCGTGAAGGACGGGCGCGTTGTTGGTTGGGCCGCCCTCTCTCCGTTCCACCGGCGCAGCGCCTACCGCAATACGGTTGAGAATTCCGTCTACGTCGATCGAGCCCACTACCGCCAGGGCATTGGCCATGCACTGCTCGCCGATTCATTGGAAAGGGCAAGGCGGGCAGGTCATCACACGGTCATCGCCATGATCGATGGGGAACAGGAAGCGAGCGTCGCACTGCATCGGAAAGCGGGCTTTTCCCAAATCGGGTTCTTGCGCGAGGTAGGATCGAAGTTCGGCCGACGGCTCAACGTTTACCTGTTGCAGAAAATGCTGGATGCGCCCGATGCGCTTATCCCACCGCCGCCACCACCTTCTTTGCCGCATCGGTGAGGTCGGTGGCTGTGATCAAAGTCGGTAATTCCTTACCGGCGCCTTTGAGAATCTCCCGGGCTTCCTCCACATTGGTTCCCTCCAGCCGGACCACGACAGGAATCTTAAATCCCACGTCGCGCCCCGCCTTGACCAGCGCCTCGGCAATGAGATCGCACTTGGCGATCCCGCCGAAAATATTGACCAGGATCCCTTTGACGCTGGGGTCGGAGAGGATGATGCGGAACGCTTCGATCGCCCCTTCGGACGTCACTGAGCCACCGACGTCCAGGAAGTTGGCCGGCTCAGCGCCGTGCAATTTGATGATGTCCATCGTGGCCATCGCCAGTCCGGCACCGTTCACGAGGCATCCGATCGTCCCGTCCAGCGCGATGTAGTTGAGGTTGGCCTTGTGGGCACGCACGTCCAACGGGCGCTCCTGGCTCTCGTCTGCCATGGCGGCCAGGTCGGCGTGACGGAACCGGGCGTTGTCGTCGAAGTTGAACTTGGCGTCGATCGCCAGCAGCTTGCCGTCCTTCGTCACCACCAGCGGGTTGATCTCCGCCAGCGAAGCGTCGGTCTTGAGGAAGACCCTGGCGAGCGCCATCATCAACTTGGCCGCCTCGCCAGCCAGCTTGTCCCGGAACCCCAGCTTGTACGCCAGGTCACGGGCCTGAAATCCCTGTAGGCCCAGCAGCGGGTGCAGCGGCTCCTTCAGGACTTTCTCCGGCGACTTCTTCGCGACTTCCTCGATTTCAACGCCCCCCTCCGCCGACACGATCATCGTCGCGGTATGGCGGCCGCGGTCCACGGTGATGCCCAGATAATACTCTTTGGCAATGTCTACGCCGGGCGCCACGATCAGCACGTTGACGGGAACCCCTTCAGGGCCTGTCTGATAGCTGGTCATGCGGTGTGTGAGCATGAACTGCGCTGCCTCGCGTGCTTCGGCTGCTGATTTGACCAATTTAACGAAGCCCGCTTTGCCGCGTCCGCCGGCATACACCTGCGCCTTGACCACGCACATGGGCGACTTGAACTGCTCGAACGCCCTCGCCGCTTCCTCAGGCGAGCGAACGACCTGCGCGGGAGGAACGGAAACGCCGGCGTCGGCGAGAATCTGGCGAGCTTGGTATTCGTGAATCTTCATAAACGTGAGGCGAACCATACAAACAGGCGCAGACGGCTGCAACCGGCACCGGTCCACAACGTGTCCACAACGGTCCACAACGCTTCTCTGTCGTCCACCCTTCCCCTATCATGGGGTAAGCTTTTCACCAGGAGCCGAGGGCAATGGAACGTCGTCAATTTGGAAACACGGGTCTTGAGGTCTCCGCGATCGCGTTGGGGTGTTGGATCTTCGGCGTCGACTGGTGGGGACATTACACCGAAGAGCAGGCCATCGACCTCTGCAAGTTCTCCCACGAGCTGGGAATCACCTACTTCGACAACGGGGACGCCTACGGCAATGGCCGGGCCGAAACCGTGTTCGGCAAGTTCCTCAAGACTGTCCCCCGCGATTCGGTCGAGATCGGCAGCAAGTTCGGATACGACTTCTACAACGACCCCGGCGTTCCGGGTTCCCACAGCGAGCGGAAACAGGATTTTTCGCCGGCCTTCATGCGCCGCTCGCTCGAGCAGTCGCTGCGCCGCCTGGGGGCCGATGTAATCGACCTCTACATGGCCCACAACATCAAGCTGCCGCAATTTCGCGATGATCTGTTCGCTGAACTCGAGAAGGTTCGCGACGAGGGGAAGATCAAGGTGTGGGGTGTCTCGCTCGGCCCGGCGATCGGCTGGCGCGACGAGGGGTTCAAGGCGATGATCGACCACGGCGCAAAGGCCGTGCAGACCGTCTACAACCTGTTCGAGCAGAACCCGGGTCGCGAGTTCTGCGAGGTCGCTCGGTCCCAGCACGCCGGGGTACTCGCCCGCGTCCACGACAACAGCAGCATTCTCAAGGACGTTGTCAAAGTCGATACGAACATCGGCGAAAACGACCACCGCAAATTCCGCGATCAGGCCTGGAAGGTCTACGGCTTGAAGAAACTCGAACGCGTCCGCCACTACGCCAGCGATCATGGCATGACGGTGCATCAGCTAGCCTGCAAATGGCTGCTGATGGACCCGGCGCTCACCAGCATCACCGGCACGTTCCTCAACAAGCACGAGATCCAGGAGGCAGCCGAATCGACATCGAAGCCTCGTCTCTCACTCGATGAGATGACTCAGGTCGCCCGCGAATACGCCACCGACTGGGACCTGGGCCCCGAATCTCATCCCTGCGATCTCAAGTCCAGCACCGATGTGAGTGGCCGCGTGCGCAGCGGCTACGTCGCGCCGCCGGTGTTGATCTCTTAGGGCGGGCGTTCCAACGCACGCGCACAGAACGGTTATGCCGTCATTGCAGTACGTCGTCCTCCGGCACGAAGGGATTGCCGATCCGCACTTTGACCTGATGTTCGAATCTGCGCCCGGCTCGCTCCTGAGCACCTGGCGATCGCCGGCCTGGCCCATCACGGCCGTAACGCCCCTCGTCCGCCTCGATGATCACCGCCGGGACTTTCTGAATTACGAAGGAGCACTTTCGCGCAATCGGGGATATGTCAGGCGCGCGGCGCGCGGAACGTGCGACGTGATCGTCGAAGGCGATGGGGCATGGCACATCACGCTCGACGATGAGACTCCGCAAAACGTTTTGATCGCGCGAAACGAAGAAGGATGGGTCGCAAAGTTGCGCGAGTCGAACCTCCGCGCATAAAAAAGGTGGCGTGGTCCTCTCGGCATACCACGCCACCCAGGGAAGGAGGTTCGTTACATCAGACATACGAAATATGCCCCACGAAGTTCATCTCGGCCAATCGTTGACGAAAAATATCTGGCGGGATGCCTGAGCCTGAGCAATCTCGCGATTATGAGACGCCAGGGCATTTATAAGACCTCGCAGCAAAGCAGGATTTAACCCGCCGTGACAAGCCGTTCGGATGGCATTTCCCCTACAATGCGACGCAAGTATGCGGGCTATCGTTACCGGACAGGTAGGCGTGGATAAGAGGCCGTACCTGGAGGCCGTACGGGCGATGGCGGCCCAGCGGGGAATTGACCTCGTGGTCTGCCACGTCGGCCGGATGATGTACGAGGAGGCCCCGGACGTTCCCGCCGGGCGCATCCTCAATCTTCCCCTGACCCGCCTGAGCGCACTGCGGCGATCGGTCTTCAAGGAGATCCTCGGCATTGCCGACCAGCACGAGCACGTGCTGGTGAACACCCACGCCACTTTCCGCTGGAAGCACGGCCTCTTTTCCGCCTTCGATTTCGACCAGATGAAGGCCTTTTCGGCTGACGTTTACATCACGCTCCTGGATAACGTCGAGAACGTGCATCAGCGACTGGAACGCGACCACGACGTCGGGCATACCCTCAAGGACATCATGGTCTGGCGCGAGGAAGAGCTGCTGGCCACGGAGATCATCGCAAACATCACGCGCGGCTACGGTCACTTTTATATGCTTGGCCGGGGGCGCGATACGCTGACGGTCGAGACGTTCTATCGCCTGCTCCTGGAGCCGGCCCGTCGGACGATCTACCTCTCGTTCCCGATGAGCCACGTGATGGACCAGCCGAAGACGCTGGAACAGATCCAGTCGTTCAAGCGCGCCATGCAGGAACAGTTCACCTGCTTCGATCCCGCTGACGTCGATGAATACCTGCTGCACACTCGCGCCGTAGACGCGATCCAGGAGGGGCGGTCGACGATCGACGTTACCTCCGTTGAGGGTCCCATCACGCTTAAGACGGCCGACGTCGCGCAGATCAGCGGCGACATCGTTGGGCAGATCTACGCTCGCGATTTCAAGATGATCGACCAGTCGCAGATGATCGTCAGCCTGGTGCCGGAACGGCCCGACGGAAAGCCCGCCCTCTCCAGCGGCGTCGAGCGCGAGCTTCACCACGCGTTCGAGGGGGGAAAGGAAGTTTACGTGATCTGGAACTGCCGCGCAACGCCCTCCCCTTTCATCACGGAAACCGCGACGAAATTGTTCGCCGATACGAACGAAGCGCTGGAATGGCTTGGCAGGAAAGGTCGGAGTCCGACCGCGCCCGCCGTCGTTTCCTCCGAATCCGCACGGCCGCCTGAGGTCGCGACCGATCGTCCCGCCGTTCGATGATGCCCATGATAACGCCCCTTCGCGCCGTCACCGTTTACTGCTCCTCCAGCCGAGACGTCGCGCCGCTTTATATTTCGGCGGCGCGCGAGCTGGGCACGCTCATCGCCCAGGCAGGGTTGCGGCTTGTCTATGGAGGCAATGACCTGGGATCGATGGGCGCGCTTGCCGACGCCGTGCGCGATGCCGGCGGACACGTCACGGGAATTACGCCGCGGAAGCTCGTGGACGAGGGAGTGGCGGATGAGAAGTGTGACGAGTTGATCGTCACCGCCGGCATGCGCGAGCGAAAAGCCGCGATGGAAACGCACGGCGATGCCTTCATCGCGCTGCCCGGCGGACTGGGAACGCTCGAAGAGCTGTTCGAGATCCTGGTCGCGAGGTTCCTCGGCTACCACGACAAGCCGATCGTGGTGCTCAGCCTGGATGGGTTCTACGCCCCGCTGCTGGCGATGATCGACCACGCCGTTGAACTGCGGTTCATGAAACCGCGTGTGCGACAGCTCTTCTTTGTGGCGACGACGGCGGCCCAGGCAATCGATTGGCTGACTCGTCCGGCCCGTGCCTCGGATAGCCCCTCACCTTCCGCCATCGAGAGCGTGACACGCGTCGACTAAGCCGCGGTCCTATAATGGCTTGCGAGCCTTTCAGCGGATCGTTTCAGATAGTGCCGTAGTACCGGCCGCGCCACGGACGATACAATAGTGGCCGGAGTTGCGTCGAAACGCGGCTACCGCGCGTTCCAGATGCTCCGAGTTTCGATGAATCGTCGAGACGTCAACTTCACGATCGGCGTCTGTCTGTCGTTGAGCCTGCACCTGGGGTTCATGACATACAGCGCGTACCGATATGCGCACCAGAACGGGCACCTCTACCTCGCCCCCATCTGGAACCGGGAGAATTCCGTCATCGTCCGTTTGGTCGATCCCAAGGATCTGGCGGTGCACGACGAGCTGGGCGAACGAAATGGCAAGGGGATCGGCAGCAATGCCGCCGAAGGAGAGCAACCGCTCCGCGCACCTGAGGCAGACGAAGATCAGGCATCCTTGACGCGAAATCCTTCCGCGCCTTTGACGGCGGTTACGCCTGTGCCTTTGCCCGAACCGGCGGCGGCTCCGACTGTCGCAGCGAATGCGCCAAGCAGCGTGGATCCGATTCCGCCCACGCCGTTTCTTCCCGCACCGGCGAAAAATTCACCCCTCGCCCCCTCTCCGATGGCCGTGGCGATCGTGCAGACGCCGGCTCCCTCGCTGGTCGTTCCCATGCCAGACATCACCTTGCCAACACCTGCTCCCGCGATCAACCCGGCGCCGCTCGCGCAGCCCAAGCAACCGCGGCCCGACCCTATAGCCGTAGCGACCGCCGCGGCAATGCCGGTGCCGGCCACACCCGCAAGGTCCGCCACGCCAGTCGATTTAAGGCCCGCGGCTCGCGCGTCGATGCCGATAGGGGCGACGAGCAGTGATTCGGAATCGGACGCGTTCTCGAAGATCGGCAGTGCTGTCTTTCGCAATGGAAAACTGGAAACGCGCATGGGACGAAAGGTCATCACGCGGAGCCGGCCGCAGATCCTCGTGCCCGGCTTGCTCGACACGTTCGGGCTGGCTAATCCCACGGTGGTGCTGAAGATCAACATCGATTCGACGGGAAATGTCTCCAACGTCAATATCTTCCGCTCCAGCGGGAGCAATGACCTCGACCAGCCCTGCCTGCGTGCCGTTTACGACTGGTGGTTCGAACCGGCTCGCGACACTCAAGGGAAGGCCATTCCCGACGCCGTCGAGTTCTCGATCACCTTCCGTTAAGCTGCGCGAGCCTCCGTCGTCACAACCGCCTCGTTTCATGCGAATTTCTGAGATCTTCTTTTCGCTCCAGGGGGAGGGAAAGCTTGCCGGCGTTCCCAGTGTCTTCATCCGCGCGAGCGGCTGCAACCTTCGCTGCGTCTGGTGCGATACGCCGTATGCAAGCTGGGACCCGCAAGGTGAGGATGTGATCGTTGCGGAGATTGTCAGGCAGGTGTCGGTTTTTCCAGCTCGCCACGTCGTCCTCACCGGTGGTGAACCGATGATCATGCCCGATGCGGGCTCGCTTTGCGTCGCACTCAAAGAGCGCGGCTATCACATCACGATTGAGACTGCGGCGACGGTATTCCACCCGTTGCCGCTGGACCTGGTGTCTCTTTCGCCCAAGCTTGCCAATTCCACGCCGCACGAACGCGAAGGTGGGCGGTTCGCCGTGATGCACGAAACGCATCGTTTAAATATCCCGGTGATCCAGCAGTTCATCGACTGCTCACCTGATTTCCAATTGAAGTTCGTCGTTTCGGCCGAGCCCGACCTGGCGGAGATCCAAAGCGTCTTGGACCGACTGGATGACATTGCCCCGGCGGACGTGCTGCTGATGCCGGAGGGAACTGACCGCGATACCCTTGGTGCCCGGGGACCCTGGCTGTCGGAGGTCTGCAAACGCACCGGCTTCCGATACTGCCCCCGCCTCCACATTGCGCTCTACGGCAACAAGCGTGGAACCTGAATCGGCTCCGCCGGTGATCGGCCGTCCTGCAGAGATTACGGTTGTATCCGTTATCGCATCCCGGTAGGCTTTAAGTCGCACGATTTCTTCCTTTCGTCCGGGGTTGACATGCCATTTCGCCCGACGGTTTCTCGCGTTTTATCAGTGCTTTGTCTATTGGCGCTCGGCTCGGCGGCGTTTGCCGACAAGCTGATCCTCAAGGACGGCAGTGTCCTGGAAGGACGGGTCATCAAGAAGTCTGACGGCTACTGGATCAAGCTCGCCGACGATTCGACCCAAACGGTCGCCACCGCCGACGTGGAGAAATGGGAGCGTGCCTCCGCCATCCCCTCGACGCCCAGCGTCACGCCCAAGCCCACACCCGTACACACGCCGGCCGTAGATACGCCTTCGACGACTGTTAAACCGAAGTCGAGCCTACAGGCAGTAAAGCGCCGTGCGGAAGCGGTGGATGTCCCGTTAGCCGCCGTCACGATCTGGCAGGAATTCATCGATTCCAAGCCACTCGCGGATGATCTCAAGGTCGCGCAGGACGAGATGGCGCGGTGGAAGAAGCTGCACGAAGACGGGGCGGAGCGGATCAAGGGCAAATGGGTGAGCGGGGAGGAACGCAAGCAGATCCTGACCAAGGTCGAGCAGCTCAATAAGGAATTCATGGAGCTGATGCGCGCCAACCAGACGCTCCAGGCAGTCCAGAAGCTCGAGGCCGCCGAGGCGATTTATCCCAATTCGTACTGGATCAACTTCTGGCTCGGCTTCATGGACATGGCGCAGAATCAGGACGACGATGCCGTCAAGCATTTCGATCAGGCCCTTAAACTCCGCCCCAAGATTGCCGCCGCAATCGGCAACCAGGCGCTGATCCTGATCAAGAAGAAAAAGCTGGCCGAAGGCGTGCTGAAGCTGCATGAAGCCGCCGAGGCGGGAGACACGCCGGAGATTGCCGTCAACCTGAATCTCGCCCTCTCGCAACTTCCGCCTAATCAGAAGAGCGGCGAACGTTTTAAGGCCGCCACCAAGGCATCCGGGCTGCTCAACACCAAGTACGCCAGCCTGATTGGCGAACGGAAGTTCAGCCAGTTCATTCCGATCCCGCTCAACGAAGCGCCTGGGTCGGCGCAGAAGCATTCTGGCGGCATGTGGAGCGGCACGGGATTCATCGTCTCGGCAGACGGGCTGATCCTCACGAACCGCCACGTCGTCGAAGGGGCCAAGACGATGATGGTCATGCTCGAAGGGAACCAGCAGAAGACCGGCGAGATCGTGATGATTGACGATCAGCAGGACCTCGCGCTAGTGCGCGTCAAATCCGAGACGCCGCTACCGTTCGTCAAACTATCACCGCACGATCAACCCGGAATCGGCGCTGAATGCACGGTAATGGGCTTCCCGCTGCTGGACCGCCTGGGAGCCAACATCAAGATCACGCGCGGCGTGGTGACGGGCGTGGAGGCGGTGGAACTGAATCAGGACGTGATCGTCGATGCCAAGGTCAACCCCGGGAATAGCGGCGGCCCCATCCTCGATCGCCACGGCAACGTGCTGGCGATCGTCAGCATGAAGACGCTTTCGACCACCACCGAGGACACCTATGGCTTGGGCCTCAGCTCCGGTCACATCCGCAAGTTCCTGACCAAGAACAAACTGACGCTGGCCCCCGGCGAAGAGGTCGGCGCTAACCTCTCATCCGAAGAGATCGCCGCCAAGATCCGACCTGCCGCGGTCTGCATTCTCTCGACGCGCTGAAGCCGGCGCGCATTCTGCGCGCTCTACAGTTCCATGAAAATGAGCAGGCGTCCGCCTGCTCGTTCTATTTTCGTTGACCGGGGCCGGAGCACCGGCGCGGGAATGGAGCTACTCGTTGCCGTGCGTCTCTTCGAGCATCTTGCGCAGGTAGCCGTTCTCCCTTCGTGTCGCCTCAAGGTCGAAGACGAGGTACTTGATGCTCAGTCGCAGGTAGTCGAGGCTTTCCTGGAGGCTGCTGACGGTCTGTCGCAGGCGATCGTGACGCTGGCGCGTTTCGTCGGCCAGTTTTTCGAGCTTGACGCGCTCGGTCACCGGCAAGGTGCTGATCTCGCCCATTAACTCGGCCAGCTTGGATTGGAACTCATTTTCGTTCATTGAATGCACCTGAGACTTTCACAGTTCAAATTCCGTTCCACATCGATGGGAGCTGGTCCAATCGATTGCCAACACGACGAACTTGCGATCCATCGCCCGGGAAACACCGTTTCACGGGCCGCATTGTCTGCGCGCTTTATGTTGTCTGTTTCCCGGCCGCATCGCGTTTGCCGCCGCACGTGCACCGCACGCGACACACCGTATTCATCGTGCTGCAACCGCGGTTCACCCACCGACCGATCACGCCCTAAACCGGGCTTCCAACCACAACCGCAGCATACCCCACGGCGTCCGTTGGGGCTTGCGGCGCCACGGCCGCCAGCGTCTCATAACTGCTAGCGTGGCGTAAGACTGACGCACGCGACGCGCCAAACACGCGGCAGGCCGCGAGCATGGCGGCGATCGCGCCGCCGCCACATGCATTCCGATGCGCCTGCACTTCCGCTACGACCTGTTCTGCTCGTCCCTCCGTTACAATCCGCAGCAGGCGCCGATCGTTTTCTTTTGCCCATTTCAGCCCGTCACGTCCGATGCCCGCCGTCACAAGGTGGTAGGCCGGGCCATAGTGCGTCAGGTCGCTGCTGGCCAGAAAGACCGCATTCAGTCCTGTGCCTTCAATGCTCCGCGCGGTCCGTTCGCCGATCTCCACCGCGCGTTCCGTGAGCGGCACTTCGATCGGAAGGACCATCGCGTTCGGCCAGGCCGCTCGCACCAGTGGAAGCTCCACTTCCACCGCGTGCTCGTGATCGTGCAGGCGGTCGTCAACCGCGAACAGGCTCGTCTCACCCGTGAGCCGTCGTGAAAAATCGGCGGCGATTTCCGCAAAGCTGCCCGGTAGCTCCCATTTGTCGTGCGAGTCGAGCGCCGCATAGGGCACTTCGATCGGCGTGTGCACCGCGCCAAACACCACAACCAGTTCCACCGTAACGGTGGCCAACGCCGCAAGCGTGCCGATCGCCTCGCCGGCAATGGCACCGCTACATCTCCACCCGGCGTGCGGCACCACAGCGCCTCGGGCGTGGGCCACGCTCACCGCCGGCTCATCTGCCGCGCGAGTCAGTGAGGCCGCCAGCGCCGCGCACCGTTGCGGATCGCCGGGGTAGAACAGACCGGCTACGGCGGGAGGCCGAACGGGTTGCTCCCTTGGCCCAGCCACGCCGTTCACTATAATCCCCGCTTCCTCGCCACAGCAATTCGAAATGCGCTGGCGACAGGTTTGATTGAAAAAGCGGCGGTAAGCCGCGCAAGATGGTACGGTCGTCGGGAGTGCAGCGATGTCCAAGCGGAGCAACGACGAATTGGCGCGTGCCTTGGAAGGTCTCGCCGCCGGCGAACACGTCGATCATTCGGACGAACACGCCACCGATCACGATCACGTTCACGATGCCGCCCATCCGCCGGCGCCGCCCGCGCCACCGTCGGCGCCTGCGCCATCCGCGCCATCAAGGCGGCCGGGCCCGCCCGTGCCGAAACAGGCGACGACACCCAAGCCTGCTCCACCGGCGCCCGCGCGCGCGTCCACACCTTCCGGCGCTGCGCCGCCATCGCCCGCCTCGAGCCGTCCCTCGCGACCGCCGCCGCCCGTTCCGTCTGCGCCGGCTGGTGCGTCGCGACCATCGCGGCCCACAGCGCCAATCCCGCAGCGGCCTGCTGTGCCGAGCGGCGCCGCGCCAAAGCCTGTCCGTGCCGCGGCCCCCGTCCCCACCGCGGCAACTCGTCCTTCGCAAGCCTCGACAAGCAAAACCGTTCGGCCGCCTGCTCCGGGCGCTACCCGCCCGGCCGCGCCGGTTTCACCCCCTCCTCAAGCGCCGGTCGAAGAACAGGCTGGCGAAGTGGTTGAGGTCGCGGCCGAAGAACCGACCCCATCAACCGAACAAGCTGTCCACCATTCGGAGCTGGTTTCGGCGGAAGAGGAGCACGAGCAACAGGCCGATGCGGTTGCGAACGTCATTGAAGATGACGATGCGATCAACGTGCCCCCACCCCCGGTCGAGTCGCTCGGTCATCAGCATCTGGCTCCGGCACGTCACGTTTCGATTCCAACATTCAAGTCGTTGTCGATACGGCAGACGATGGTCCCGGTGCTCCTGTCGAGCGGATTGATGCTCACCCTCTTCCTGGTCTTCCAGTCCTTTGCGCCGGAAGATTCGAACCTCGCCGCACTTCCCACCTGGATCTGCCTCGCCGGCGCCGCGATGGGACTGGTGCTGATGGCGCTGGGCGTGTTGAACATGTTGCTGGTCCGCCAGCAACTCGCGACACAAGCGGAAGCGAAGAAGGCGGCCGCCGCTGCCGGCGCCCCCCTGAAACCGCGCCGGTGATTAGCGCGTTCAACCGCGCAGTTGCCCGCAGGCGGCATTGACGTCATCGCCGCGCGTCTGTCGCACGTGACAGACGACGCCCGTTCCCCGCACGATCGATAGAAACGACGCGACGCGCTCCGCTGAGGGACGCGCGTAAGTCACGCCGCTCACGCCCGCGCCGATCGCGTTGTAAGCGATGAGGTTGACGTGGGCGCGAAATCCCTGCATCAAGGTGCCCAGCGCCGCGGCGTGGTCGTCCGAATCGTTCACGCTCGACAGCAGACAATACTCGATCGTGGGAATGCGCCCGCTGCGTTCGGCGAAGCGCCTGGCGGCGGCCATCACCTCGGCAATGGGATATCGCCGATTTGCCGGAACGATGCGCGATCGGGTTTCGTCCTCGGGCGCGTGCAGCGAAAGGGCAAGGTGGACGTTCAGGTTCGCGGCAGCCAATTCATCCATCCCTGGCACGATTCCGACGGTCGAGACGGTGATCTGCCGCCATCCCAGCGCTCCCAGCCCCGGCGCGGCGATCCGGCGGATGGCAGTCATCACGTTGCTCAAGTTCAGCAACGGCTCCCCCATCCCCATGAAAACCAGTGAGGTCAGGCGGCGTTCCATTCCCGCGGCCGCGGCGCGAAGGTGAAGAAACTGCTCGACGATCTCCCCCGCCTCCAGGTCGCGCTCCAACCCGCTACGCGTGCTGGCGCAAAAGTCGCAGCGCATCGCGCAGCCGATCTGCGAAGAGAGGCAGGCAGCGGCGCGGCCGGGTCGATGGGCCGGCATGAGCACCGATTCCACCGAGCCGCCGGTATCAAATCCGATCAGGAGTTTGAGCGTGCCGTCCTGGCTGGGGGCGCGGGCGACAATGCGCGACCGGCGGCGGGACACATGGTCATCGAGCCACATCCCCAAACGACGGCCGATACGGAGCGGGTCGAACCGCGGCTCGCCGTGCGCGTTGTAGAAATCGCGGAGAATGTTGCGGGCGTGGGAGCCTGCGAACCCGTGACGGGTCAGGTCCGCTTCAAGAGTTGACGGATCGTAGTCGACGAAGGCGGGCATCGGTTGGCCTTTTCGCGGACTGGATTCATTTAGCGGTACCGGCGTGGGTCTTGGCAAAGATCTCTTCCAGCACATCGGCAAACGCGAAGACGGTCACGCCCTCTTCCGCCTTGCATCGTTCCACTTCCTCTGGCGTGCGCTTCGCCTGCCAGTCAAGCAGGGTCTGTACCTCCACGGGACACTGCTCCTTCCGACGATCACGCGGTCGCCACAGCATGAAGCTGCGCCGGTGCGGAGCGGGCATGAAGTGCATAGACGTCCGCGACCGTCGTGCTACGGCGTTGCCGCTCCGCAAGCGGAGGTCCACTGATCGACAGCGGAGGAGAGAAGACGATCGCCCGGTCACCGATGGTGGCGAGCGCCTCCGTCTCCCAGCCCGGCCAGCGGAACGGCTCGTAAAACGCGTTCAGGTCCCCCATCAATGCCCAGTTGATGAATTCGGCATAGGTGAAATGCAACGGCTCCCACGCCAGCGTATCAGGCGCGAAGTAGAAGACGTCGCCCTTTCCGTCCCCGAGCGCACCGCCGTCGAGGCCGTAAAATCCGCCCACGACATCGTCGGCGATCAGGTAAAATCCGTTGTGTCCCTCCGGTCCGGTTGATCTTCCGCGATTCCACTCCGGAAGCGTCCGCGGAAGGCGCGGGTGGCCCGAGCCCAGCACGCGCAGCCAGCCATGGTCGATCAGGAGCCCACCCGTCTCATACACGATGCTGCCCAGCGGCGAGCGGACCGTTACCTGCGTCTGCTGGAGCGCTTCGCCGCGCGACAGCGCCGATGCCGGCAGCACCTCGATGAGGTTGTTCGATCCGCGGAACCAGTGACAGAGGACGGGCCAGGCCACGCTGTCGACGTCGAGCAGTTGTCCGAGCGTGCGCGGGACCATCAGAGCGTTCCCTTGGTGCTCGGCACCTCGTCGCTCCGCGGGTCATGACTCACCGCCTGGCGCAGCGCCCGTGCCGTCGCCTTGAAGATCGCTTCGGCGATGTGATGGTTGTTGGTGCCGTACTCTACCTTCACGTGCAGGTTCATCCGCGCGTTGACGGCCAGCGACTTCAAAAACTCCTCAACCAGCTCCACCGGGAATCCGCCGACCGTTTCGCCGTGAAACTGCACCTGGAAGACGAACGCGGGCCGTCCGGAAAGATCGATGGCGACGCGGGCGAGCGACTCCTCCATCGGGACGATCGCCCAGCCGTAGCGATGGATGCCACGCTTGTCGCCCAGTGCCTTGTCGATGGCCTGCCCGAGGACGATGCCGACGTCCTCCACCGTGTGGTGTGCATCCACCTGGAGGTCACCCTCGGCGTTCACTTCCAGGTCGATCAGGCTATGGCGGGCTAGGAGGTCAAGCATGTGATCGAAGAAACCAACGCCCGTGTGAGGCGACGATCGCCCGGCGCCATCCAGGTCAAGCGAAAGGCTGACCTGGGTCTCCTTCGTCTGCCGCGAAATTTCGGCCTTGCGGCCGCCGTTGCGTTTGGGCATGTGGCACGATGGGCTCGATCTACCCCCGTTCCATGGAGCGTTGGGGCGATCCCCACCCTGCATTTCAGTCAGGCTGCCTTCTCGGTTGCAGTCAGCGCTTTGATCCCAGCCAAGAGGGCGTTGTTCTGATGGTTCTGCCCAATCGTGATGCGGATCTTGTCGCTGAGCCCGGGCCTATCGAAATATCGGACCAGGATGCCCTGCCGCTTCAGCCCGAGATATGCGTCGCGCCCGCGGCCGTCGGGAACGGTCACCAATATGAAGTTGGCGTGGCTCTCGAGGACCATCCACCCCATCTGGTTCAACTCGGCCGAAAGACGCTGCCGCTCCGAGCGGACGTACTCCCAGTTTTTCTTGGCATATTCCTGATCGGCGATGGCCGCCGTGGCCAGGGAGATCCCCACCGCGTCGCAGTTATAGCTGTCCTTCACCTTCATCATTTCGGCGATCACCGGAGCATTGGCGACGGCGTACCCAAACCGCAGGCCCGCCAACGAATAAGCCTTGCTGAGCGTTCGCGTGACGACGACGTTGTGATGCTCGCGGACGAGGGAGATGCAGTTGTCGTCGGCAAAGTCGACGTACGCCTCGTCGATCAGCAGCAGGCCGGGGAAATTCCGGGCTAGCTCCCCCAGCTTCGTCGGCGTGACGAAGGTGCCGCTGGGGGCATTGGGGTTGGCGACGTAAATTGCATCGGCCTTGGCCGCAAGCAATTCTTCGATCGGCAGTGCCCAATCCTCTTCCCACGGCACCGAGGCGGAAGTCACGTCCTGGAGTTTGGCCAGCACAGGGTAGAGCGAATACGTCGGGTCGGGATAGGCCAGGTGTCCGCCGGCCTCGAGGAACGTGCGCGTCGCGATCGTGAGAACGTCGTCACTGCCGTTGCCGGCGATGATCATGTCGCTGCTCACGCCCAGCAATTTCGCGGCAGCCTCGCGGAACGCCTCGGCCGTCGGGCTCGGGTAGCGCCGCAACATTTCGCCATCGATCTCGCGCAGCGCCGCCAGCACGCGCTCGCTGGGCGGGAACGGATTTTCGTTTGTGTTGAGCTTGATGAACCGTTCGCCGGGCGCGGGTTGCTCCCCCGGAGTGTAACCGGACATCTCACGCACCTGCGCGCGCACCAATGACGGAGCCATGCTGATCATTATAACTTGCGACGGTGCAAAGTCACCGTGTCGTCGGTCGAAATGCCCCCGCGGACGCGCTCGCGTGCGGGCAGAGGATGCGATCAGCGCACACGGATGCGCGCACTGTTGGCGTGAGCGTCGAGCCCTTCGGCGGTCGCCAGTTCCGCGATCGCGGGCGCATCGGCAACGATGCCGGCCCGCTCGTACCGCACGACGCCCGTGCGCTTGAGGAACTCGTAGACGCTGATCCCGCTTGAGAAGCGCGCGGTGGTGTTGGTCGGAAGACAGTGACTCGGCCCCGCCACGTAGTCACCCGCCGCCACGGGACTGTAACGGCCGAGGAAGATCGCCCCGGCGTGACGGAGCCGTGCGAGCACCGCCTGCTCGTTGGCCGCCTGGACGTTCACGTGCTCGACTGCGAATCGGTTCGCCAGTTCGATCAGCTCGTCCATCGAATTGCCCACGATGATCGCGCTTGATTCGGCGAGGGCGCGCGTGATGGCGGGCGCCCGACCCATCGTGCGCGTCTGCGTCTCGATCTCCGTGACTACTTGGCGCGCGAGCGCAGCGGACTGTGTAAGCAGGAAGCAGCTACCCGGATCGTGCTCGGCCTGCGCGATCAGGTCGGCGGCAACGAACGACGGCTCAGCCGTGTCGTCCGCGAGCACGAGGATCTCACTGGGGCCCAGGAATCCATCGACTCCGACGCATCCCGCCAGCGCCCGCTTGGCCAACTGCACGTACCGATTGCCCGGGCCGGCGATCTTGTCGACGCCGGGGATCGTTGCCGTGCCGAAGGCCATGGCAGCGATTGCGGCTGCCCCGCCGGCTCGGAAGACATCACGCAGGCCCAGCTCGTGACAAGCCGCCAGCACCAGGTCGGTGCGTCCGTACCGGCTCGGGGGCGAGCAGACGACGATGCGGCCTACACCCGCCACCTGGGCCGGTACCGCCAGCATTACCAGGGTTGAGGGGTAGGAGGCCTTGCCGCCCGGGAAATAGAGACCGGCGCTGTCGAGCGGGGTGAACCGCATTCCCAGCTCCACCCCCGGACGCGTCAGCGTCGGTGGCTCGGGGGGCATCATCCTTGACTGATATTCCCGAACTTGGCTGATCGCACGCCGGAGTGCGTCCATCTGCTCGCGTGGAACGCGCCAATTCGCCTGCGCCATCTCCTCCTGAGTCACTCGAATCTGGCTGATGGAAAAGTTGGGATCGTCGAATTTCCGGGCGGAATCGACGATCGCCTCGTCCCCCCGCCGGGCCACGTCCGCCAGGACTTCCCGTACAGCGATAACATCCGCCCCGCGGCCCAGTGCGATGGCGGCCGGGTCGAGCCGGAGTTGGGCCAGCAGGGCATCGATCCGCAACCGATCTGCTTCGTTTTCCAGTGCCAGGACGGGAATCATGGGGCAAATCTTAGGGCCGACGCCGCCGGATGGAAGTGGTCGGTGCGCCGGGCGTGTGCGCCGGGCGATGTTGCGCCGGGCGACTTGAGACCCATCGAGAGAAGGGGTAGTATCCTCCGCCGCGCATGGCGTCAGAATCGGCGCCCTGGGCCCCGGCAGGATCGCGCGGGAAACGATAACTTAATGTTCACGTGAGGTAGTCATGTCCCTGGACCGCAGCCTGAAGAGCGCCAACGCCCTGATCCGCCATCGCAACGTGCTGACACGTGATGAGCGTCTCACAAAGCTCAAGGAAGATGAGAAATGGCGTGATGGGATGAGTGTCTTCGGCCTGCCCAAGGTCGCCCACCGCAAGCAGGAACTCGCCAAGGCCGAGAAGGACGAGACGGCAACCGTCGAAGGCGCCGCTGTTGCCGGAGCGGCCCCCGCCGGTGCAGCCGGAGCCAAGGGCGCCGCACCTGCGGCCAAGGGCGCCGCACCTGCGGCTAAAGGCGCGGCCCCGGGGAAGGGCGCTGCGCCCGCCGCCAAGGCCGCGGCTCCATCGCCCAAGAAGAAGTAATTCGCGTTCTCCCCGAACTGCCGTCTGCGGCGCGCGCCGCAGCGGCTGCATGAGCCGCGACTCACGCGGCGACTGTCACATGCCCCGCTCGGACTCCGACTTCATCTCACGCCGTGCTCATGGCGTCGATGCCTCGGGCATCCGCAAGGTCTTTGATCTGGCCGCCAGGCTTAAGGATCCGATCAACTTTTCCATCGGGCTTCCGGATTTCGACGTCCCAAACATCGCCAAGGAGGCCGCGATCCAGGCCGTTGGAGCGGGCCATAACCGCTACACGCAAACGCAGGGGATCGCTCCGCTACGCGAGCGCCTGCGCGCCGACCTTTCCACCGAGTTCGGCCGCGACATGGGGGAAGTGCTGATCACGAGCGGCGTGAGCGGCGGGCTCCTCCTGGCCATCCTCGCCACGATCGACCCGGGCGACGAGGCGATCTTCCTCGATCCATACTTCGTGATGTACAAGCACATGCTCACGATGGCGGGCGGCACATCGATCATCATCGACAGCTACCCGGACTTTCGCTTTAACGCCGAGCGCGTCGATCGCGCCGTCACGCCGCGCACGAAGCTCCTGATCCTCAACTCCCCCAGCAACCCCACAGGCGTGGTGATGAATGAAGCCGAGGTCCGCGCCGCGGTGGAGGTCGCGCGCAAGCACGATTTGCTGATCATCTCCGATGAGATCTACGAGCCGTTCCTGTACGGCGGCGGCAGCGCCGCCCCTGCCGAACGGTTGCCTTCGGCCGCGGCGGATTACGAGCGCACTATCGTGCTGCGTGGCTTCTCCAAGAGCCACGCGATGACCGGGTGGCGCATCGGCTATGCAGCCGGGCCCGAGTCCGTCATCGCGCAGATGACCAAGCTTCAGCAATATACGTTTGTCTGTGCTCCATCTCCTCTGCAGTACGCGGCCCTGAAGGCGCTGGACGTGCCGATGGAAGATTACATCGAGCGATACCGGGCCAAACGTGACCTGGTGGTGGAGCGATTGTCACGGCATTTCGAGATCGTGCGGCCCGAGGGGGCGTTTTACATCTTCCCCAAGGCGCCCGACGGCGCAACCGCTTCGGAATTCGTCTCCCGCGCCATCGAACACAACGTGCTGGTGATCCCCGGCAACGTCTTCTCGGAACGCGACACCCATTTCCGCATCAGCTACGCGACGAACGACGAGAAGATCGTCGCCGGATGTGACATCCTTTGCTCGCTGGCGTAGTCCCTCCCAATCAGATGCTGTCGATCGCCGATTGGAACTCCCCGCGCTTGAAGATGTGGAAGAGGAGCCACAGGGACGGGAACAGCAGCAGCGCGCCCAAGGGCAATAGACCTGCCATGAACCGCAGCGTTTGCGCCGGCGCTGCCGCGGACGTGAGCGTCACATCCGGATAGATCAGGTACGGATACGTCGCGATGCCCCAGCCACCTAGCATCAGCACCACTTCCCCCGCTGCAAAGATCGGCGCCAGGTAGGCGCGTCGCCCAAAAACGGCCCAGGCCGACAGTCCGAACAAGACGGTGCCGGCGATCAATGCCGGAGCGGTGTGCCGCGAGACGAGCCGATCGTAGAACCACGTCGCCTGTGTGCGGGCCAGCAGCAGGACGATGCCGGCCAGGACCGCCGTTGCCGTGCCGGCCAGGATGGCTCGATGTCGGAAGTCATTGCGCAACGCGCCGCGCGTCTCCGCGACCAGGTAGACCGCGGCCAGGTAAGCGCAGGCGGACAACGCGAGCAGGCCGCAGGCGATCGAGAGGCCGGTGAGCCAGGGGGCCTTACCGCCGGCGGCGAAGTAGGCGCTGCCACCCGGCGCGACGCGAACGCCACCTTCGGACACCGCTCCAAACGCCGCCCCCAGCAGGAACGGCGAGATGACGCTCGCCCCGCCAAACAACATTCCCCAGCCACGCAGAGAGGCGAGGCGGCGCGACCACGAGCGGGATCGACCGCTCGTTTCCGAGATTGAAGACGAGGCTTGAGCTGTCGTGTGACTATAACCACGAAAAATGAACGCCGCTCCGCGTAGCATGATGCCCAGCAGTGCGAGATGAAAAGGCACGAATAACGCTTCGCTCAGGACCCGATATCCGTGCGGAAAGCAGTTGAAGAGCAGGACGATCACGAAAACCAGCCAGACGTGATTCGCCTCCCAGACCGGGCCCATTGCATGGGCGATCGCATCGCGCTGTTCGAGCTTGCGCGGCCCGGCGGCGACCAGGTCCCAAACCCCGCCGCCGAAATCAGCACCGCCAAGAACGACATAGGCGCAGAGGCTTAACAATCCGACGATCGCGATCAAATCGATGAGCGGTTGGTCTGTCATCGATTGAAATGCTCCCGCGCCAGAGCTTGCGGCGCCATTCGTCCCAGGTAGCGGAGCAACAGGATGAGCGTCCCCGCCAGCAGCAGGTAGAGGAGAACGAACGAGAAGAAGACCGGCGTCACTGCCCGCGATGGCGTAACGGCGTTGGTCGTGCGAAGCACGTGATGAACGATCCAAGGCTGGCGCCCGACCTCGGTCGTCACCCAGCCGAATTCCAATGCAACGAAACCCAGCGGCCCACAAATCGCCACTGCCCGGCAAAGCCGGCGGCTCTCCAGCACGCGATCGCGGAAGCGCCACCACCGCCAGAAAAACCAGGCCGAGAGCAACATGAGGAGCGTGCCGATGGCGATCATGACCTCAAACGCGAAATGGGTCAGCGGCACGCTGGGCCAGAGGTCATCGGGGATTTCGTTGAGCCCGACGACGATGGCATCAGGATCGTGGGCGGCCAGGAGGCTTAACCCGTCCGGGATCGGAATCGCGAAGCGCATCCGCCGCTCGGCGGTGTCGGGGTAACCGCCCAGATGCATGGGAGCGTGCGAACGCGTGACGAAATTCCCTTCCATCGCGGCGAATTTCGCGGGCTGTGTGCGATAGACGAACCGGGCCAGGAAATCGCCCGAGATCGGCTGAAGAAACGCGCCGACGCCGCCGACCGCCAGGCATACCACAATCGCCGAACGCTGATATGCATCGCGCTGTCCGCGCAACCATGTGACGGCATAGTAAGCGGCCACGCCGAACGAAACCGCGACGTAACACGCGAGGGTGGAGTGGACCCACATCACGTACCACGTGTAAGAGCGGAAGATCGCGAACGGATCGGTCGAGATGACACGGCCGACGGCATCGAGCACAAACCCGACCGGCTGCTGCATCCAGGCGTTGACGGCCAGCACGAGAATCCCCGATGCCGCTCCGCTGACCGCGATGACGACGCCGCACCACCAGTGTGCGGCACGGCCGAGCCGATCCCACCCGTAAACGTAGAGCGCGATGAAGATCGCTTCGACGAAGAACGCGAACGCTTCCAGGGCAAACGCATGTCCCACCGCCGGCCCGGCGATCTCCATGTAGCGCGGCCAGAGCAGCCCCAGCTCGAAGGCGAGGGCCGTCCCGGAGACGGCGCCGATCGCAAAGAGCAGCCCCGTCGCCTTGGCCCATTTCTTAGCCAGTTGCAGGTAATGCAGTTGCCCCGTGCGCAGGTACTGGCGCTCGACGAGCACCATCAGGAACGGCAGCCCGATCCCCAGGGCCGCAAAGACCATGTGGAAGATGAAGGAGAGCGCCATCTGAGCGCGTGCCGCGATGAGAGGAGTCACGGCGGAATGATACACGCTACCGGATGGAGATGGTGGGATAGATCATTCTGTCTGACTGGCTACTTGCGATATTGCTTGGTGGCTTCGAGGTAGTGGACGGAGCTGTACCACACGATGTTCATCCCCAGGCGCATCGACTGGGTGACGATGGCGGGTGGCTGGCCGCCGTGGCCGGCCTTCCAGGCGTCATTGAGGTTGCCGGGGAAGTAGAAGACCGCCCAGCGCCCGTCGATCTTGACGCCGCGGGCGCGCGAGCCGTCGTGGTGCCAGAGGGGCGGCGCGCCGCCGGGAAAGCGGAAGGGCTGCTGGAAGATCGGGTCGTCGTTGGAGATGTCGAGCAGCTCGCGCTCCGGGAAGACCGTGGTCATGAACGATCGAAATGCACGGCCCCATTCTTCGCTGCCGGCATCGGCGAAGATCATCCCGCCGTCCAGGCAATACTGCCGCAGGATGCGGACGTCTTCTCCCGAACAGTTGATCGCTCCGCCGATCCCCGTGAAATACAGGAACGGGGGCGCCTGTCCCTTCTTGAAATTGCGAATGGCGCCGATCGGGATGGCTTCGGAGTGATCGGCAGTCTTGAGCTGACTTATCTTTCGAAACTCGTCGAGGAAGTTCACGTCGGCACGGCTTTCATCGTTGCCGTCGTTCCAGCCGCGGTCGTCGTACTGGATGCGGATGAAGCGGATGGTGCCGCCTGCCGCGCCCCCTCCGAAGCCGCCGCCTGAACCAGGACCGTGGCCGAATCCGCCTTGTCCCTCACCTGCAAAACCGCCGGCGTCGACGTCGTTGACGTTGGCCTGGTACGTGTTCTCAGTCACCTCGGCGACATCGGCCGCGACCATCGAATCGTCGATCGATGGAAAGGAAAGGGAGATCGCGGAGTTGGAGCGGCCGAAGTGCTTCTTTCGACGGCTGGGTTCCCGCCGCTTCTTGATCAACTTAACGCTGGCCTGGGCCTTGTTGACCGCGCCGTCCGCCCCGCCGCCGCCACCGCCTCCACCGCCGCCCGGGATCAGGTAGGCGTCGGAGCCGATGTGCAGCAACAGGGCGAGGGGAAGCAGGACGAGAATGAGAAAGTGCAGCGCGAGGCTAAAGTCGATGCTCTTGTGTTTGCCGGCATCCAGCGGGTGAACCAGCCGGTGGGCGCGGGCAGCGGAATCCATGTCGCCGCCGGTCTCCTCGATCAGTCCATAACTGGCGAGCACACGGCGGCGCGTCGAATACAGGTGAAGGCCGATCGCGGCCAGACCGACGAGCAAGCCCGGCGCGGTCCACTTCAGCTTCAGATGGGCGAGTTCCTGAAGGTCCGGCACCGTGCCAGCGATCGCCAGCGGCTTATCACGGATCACATCGAGCGGCTGGGCGACCAGGAAAATCCACGCCGCCGACTGAACGTAGATACAGCAGATCGCGACGGTGAGGGCGATCTTCCCAGATGGACGCGCAGCCTGGGCTAACGCCGCCGCCACGAGCCCCACTGCGGCGGCGAACCCCATGGCCACACACGCCGCGTGCAGCACAAACGGGATATAGGCATCGGCAAAGGGCTTAACGAATAAAGGGTTCGCCGCGAGGACCCGGTGGTAGATGACGGTCGCAAATGCCGCCGCCACCGCGCCGATCACGAGCGCCGCCGCCACGGAGCCAGCGAGGTAGCGGGGAACATGGCGGGTTGAACGGTCTGTCATTGCCAGGTTCACGGCGGGCCAGGGTCGCGGAGGTTCCGCCGGTAGGAGGGATACGTGGGGTCTTTCGCGCGGCTTACTTCAGCGTGGAGTCGTCCAGATCGAAGCCGCGGTGACTCGGGTCCTTGGGAATCTCGGCGGGCTTGGCCGTCTCGTTGATCTTGCGGACCTCGGGGTTGTCCTTGCGCTGCTCGAGCAGTTTCTTTTCGTCCGTCGTGGGGTTCACAGTCGTGGTGGGTGTCGTCGGCTGCTGGGTGGTCGTTGCAGTGGGCGGCTGCGTCGCTGACGAGGCGACGGCGGCCTGGTCGGCGGCCAGTTTCTGGGCGTCGGCCGCCTGTTGCCGTGCAGCGGCTCCGGCGGGATCGATCCAGCGGTCGCGGATATATCCCATCGAGGTCCCGCCGATCAGGACCAGGTGAATCCCCGCGGCGACCAGTACCCAGAACAGCGTCTGGCCGTTCGACATCTCCGAGATCATCTTGCGCCGGTTGGCGGCGTTCAGGTTTTGGGCGACGGAAGCCATGGCTATTTCACCTCGTGGATGATGGCGATCACACCGCCGGCATTGGCGATCGCTTCGTAGACCGGGCGGTACACTTTGTAAGTTTGCGACTTATCACAACGAAAACGCACTTCGCAGTCCTTCGGATTGGTTCGGCCAGTAATCTTGCTCCGCAGCGCGTTCTCCAGATCGGCCGGACTGCCCATCGCCTGTCCGTCGAGTGAGAGATGTCCCTCGCTGTCGAGCGACGCCGTGAAGGCTGACGTTGTCTCCGTGCCCTTGGGCAGCAGCGGAAGGGTCATCGTGCCGTGCTCGTTCATGAAGGTCGAGCTGAGCATGAAAAAGAAGATGATCAGGAACGCGATGTCGGCCAGCGACACCATCTGCGTTTCCTTCACCGGTTCTTTTCGTTTGCGTCGGATCTTCATGGCTGTGGCCAGTGCGCCGGTAGCGGCGGCTACTTTTCCTCTTCCATCACCAACACGCCGCCTGCGCGCTGGATCGCGTACATGATTTCCACGTCACGTTGAAACGTGAGGTCCTGCTTCCCTTCGATGATGACCGCCCGATCCTGCTCGCTCTTCTTTCCCTTGAGCAGTTCCGCAATCCGCGCCTGGAGCCGTTCGAGCGGCACCGGCTTTCCGTCAATCATCACCTGGTTCTCGGTGGCCTGCACCGTTATCGTCTTGGCCGTCTGTGCATTCGCCTGCTGCTTCTCGTTGGCGGCGGGCATGTCCAGGTTGAGCGAGTGGTTCATCGCGAAGGTCGAGGCCACGAGAAAGAAGATGATGACCTGCCAGGCGATGTCCGCCAGGGAGATGAACGGAATGTGGGGCTCGGGGGTTTTGCGTCGTCGGATGTTCATGATTGCTCCCTCGCGCGCTACAGGCACGCCGCGTGGGGTCATCGCATTTCAGGACATCAGGGCTGAACGGCCGGTGCTCGCGTCGGCGCCGCGACCCGCGTTGCGGGAGCCGGCACGGCCGGCTTGACGGGCGCAGAAACGGCTTGCGGGGTGTGCAGGCCAGCCTGGGCCTGCATGTCGAGGATTCGCTCCACCAGCGCCGTGCCGGCGGCCTGGACGCGCAGTACAAATTGGTTCACCTTGGTCGTGAAATAGTTGTATTCAACGGTGGCGATCGCCGCGACGATCAGGCCGCCCGCGGTACAGAGGAGCGCCTCACCAATGCCACCCGCCACGACCGCGGGGGTCATGACTTGCAGCCGCTTGATGTCGAGGAACGCGCGGATCATGCCCACCACCGTTCCCATCATTCCCAGGATCGGCGCCAGCGACGCGATCGTCGCCAGGGTCGTGAGGTTGCGTTCGAGGAAGTCGACCACGTGTCCGCCGTGATCTTCCATCGCGGCGACGATGCCCTCTTCGATCTCCTCCGGCCGTTTGCCGATTCGCTCCAGGAACATCAACTTTCGCAGGCCGATGCCCATCGTCTCGGCGACGGGGCCGCCGGTCGAGGCACAGAGGGCGATCGCGTCCTGGATCTTCCCCTGTTCGATCAGGTCGAAGAGCCGGCCGAGCAGCGTATCGGAATCCACGTCGGCCTTGCGGAAGGCGCGCCAACGCTCCATCGTCACGCCCATGGCGATGATGGAACAGCCCAGGATAATCCAGAGCGCCCAGCCACCGCGAAAGAGTAGTTCAAGCATAATTCCTGCCGTTTGAGGTCGTCTGATTCGCACCCGCGCGCATCAGGAAAGCACGCGCGGTGCCCTGTCGCGGACTGCACGCGATCCGCAACTACTGCGTCCCGCCGCCGCCATTGCCGGCGCCACCGCCGCTAGCGCCTCCGCTCATCTTCTTCTCGATGATCTCCAGGAAGCTCCGGGCCTTTTCGGCGCTCTTGGAATTGGGGTACTCCGAGAGCAACTGCTCGACCTTTTGCCTGGCCATCGGGTAATTACCCATGCGGTAGGAGGCAATGACCCACTTCAGCAGCATTCTGTCCAGAAAGCTGGCGTCGGGATAGTCCTGCGTGACCTGCTCCATCAACTCGATTGCCCGCGCATAGTCCTTGGCGGTGATGTAGTAGTTGGTGATCTTGTCCAGCGCGTCGCCCGCGTACGGCGAGTTGGGATACTGATCCGCGCACTGCTTATACGCCTGCATGGCGCTGCTCAGTACGGGCGGCTTGCCCTCGCGCTCGGCGGCGACGTTCGCGAGGTTCTCCAGCACCTGCCCGGTGAGGAACTGGGCCTCGGGCTTGAGCTGGCTCTTCGGAAGCGCGATGACCGCGCTGAAGACCGGGATCGCATCGCCCGGCTGGTCCCCCTCCATCCGCGCTTGACCGATCTTCAGCAGCGCCTTGTCGACGAGGCTGGAATCGGGAAAGAGCTCGGTCAGCTCACGGCAGACTTGGATGGCGTCATTGAGTTTGTCCTGCACAAGGAGCAAGTCCCACTTCACGCTGAAGGCATCCTCGACCAGCGAACGATCGAGGCTTGCCTTGAGGCTGGTCGCGATCACTTCCTCGACCCGGTCCAGACCCTCGTTGGCCTTTTCCGAGGCCTTGGCGGTAAGACCAACCTCTTTGAATACCTGGCCAAGCTTCAGGAAGATCTTGGCTTCGATCAGATCCTTGCGGGCCTTGAGGTCGAGCGAATCGACTACGCGGTGCTCGATTTTCACGTCCTGGATCTGGCCGATCAGCAGCTTCGCCTGACTCTTAACGACGCGATGCTCGCCGGTCAGGTTCGCCTCATCGACGTATTCGACGACGATGTCGTCTCCCTTCATCGCCCCGAGGCTGCTGCCGTTGTTCGAGATCCGCGTGGCGTCGGAGACGACGTGCGGCGTGATCCGCCCGACGAAGATCCCGGTGTGGGGACCGGTTTCGGTGAGCGTCACGGTCACCTCGCTGCGCCTGGCGAACTCCACTTTCTGTTCGAGGTCGAGGCCGGTCTTCGCGTCGGCCGGTGCGGCGGCGGGAGCGGCGACGCCGGGTGCGGTCTTATCAGCCGCAGGCGCCTCCTCCTTCTCCACCTTGTATTGCGCGTAGACCTTTACGGTGAGCGTGTCGGGTTGGTCGGAGACGTCGCGGTCCAGGTCCTTTACCCGCAGGAAACAATCCTCATCGGCGAAGACGCCCTTGGTGTACTCGCGGTAGGCACCGTCGGTGAAGCCGGCGGCGGCGGTCGAGACCATCTTCACCTCTGACAGCCGTTTCACGTTCTGCTGACCGGATTCGGTGTTGCGATCGACGTAATCGACGGCGACGGTGTCGCCGCCGATGATCTGGAGGATTCCGTCGTTGGGCTTGGCGGCGCCCAGGGCCGTGGGGAGGGAGCCGATGTAGTACTCGCCGCTCCGGCCGAGCGGTTCGAGCGTGAGCTGCTCGCTGTCGCCGCTTTTGGCGTGAACGGTGACCGTCACCTTCTCGTTATTGGATCGCTGTACGACCAGGTCCTTGTCGTACACCTTCACGTAAAGACGCTGACCCGCTTCCGAGTAGTGATCGCCCTGCGCTGAGGGGTCGACGCTGGTGCCAACCATCTCAAGCGCTTCGACGGCCTTTGCCCATCGGCCGAGCTTGAAGTGGCACTGGCCGATGTAGTAGTAGCTTTCGTTAGCGTAAACGCTCCAGGGGTATTCGCTGGTTACGCGGCGCAGCGCCATGAACGCCTTGTCGAAGCTGTTCTGGTTGTAGTAGCAGATGCCCGTCTGATAGAGGCCTTCCGCCTGATCGTCGGGCACGTCCGTATCAGTCAGGTGCTCGAACTGCTTGAGAGCCAGGTCAAACGAGCCGCGCGAGATGTAATACTTCCCCAGCGCCAGGTATGCCTTGAACCGTGCCTTGCTCTTGGGAAACATCTGCGGGACGGAGGCGATCATCTTGACCGCGCGCTCCTCCTGTTTAAGTTCCAGCAACTCCGTGCCCTTGTTGAGCATGTCGGTCGCCTTGAACTCCAGGCGCGCTTCTTCCGGATCCTTGGCGGCGGAGACCACGGGGGGCTTGTCGTCGGCCGTAAACGCCGCGGGCGCAATCCAAGACAACCCAAGGGCAATGCTGCCGCAGGCGAGTGCCAGCCGCCCAATTCGCCGTGACCGGATTGTGTTTTGAGCTTTGAGCATTTTTTTCACTTTGCAGTTCATATTCTCGGGAAATTTCGTTCTCGGCGACGCGCGCGTCACTATTCCCTGGCTTCGCTCTCACCACCGACCAGGTGGATGCCGAACCCTTCGAGCATCGTGTGGGCCGCACCCGCTTCCGGGGCAGCTTTGTACGCGATCGCCACGTGTCTGGCGGCGGCGATCGCCTGCTTCTTCTCCCCTGCTTCGTTCAGGTAGACAGCACGCTGCCAAGCCGCCCGGGATGCGTCGGTCGGGAAGAGGTTCTCGATCTCCGTCAGCGTCCCCAGCGCCTGCGGTAGCTTGTTCATCCGCTTGTAGCACTCCTGGATGCCCCAGAGCGTGCCGGGCGGCTTGTTGATCCGCTCGTAGAGCGCGATCGCCTCGGGCTGCTTGTTAAGGACCTCGCGGTAAATCCGAGCCCGCTCGTTGACGGCGCGATCGGCCCAGAAGGGATTCCCTGACGCCTCGACGGATTCCAGCTTCTTGGCCACCGCGTCCCACTTGCCCTCGGAGCCGAGGATTTCCGACTCCTTGTACATCGCGTACGCGGGGTCGCTCATCTGGCCGACCAGGAGCCGTGCGCGCTCGAACGCTCGTCCCTCGCGGCACAGGTCGATGAGACGCGCGAACCGTTCGTTCTGTTGCGCCTTGTCCGGCATCTTGCGAATGAAGCCGACCGAATCATCCAGGCTCCGATCGCGCTGGGCCTTGTCCGTCATGTAATGGGTCAGCACGTAGATCTGCCGCTCGTAATATCCCCACTCGTCGTTGGCCTTCTGCCACCAGGGCTGCGTGGTCTTAAACCAGTTGTTGAAGGCCGTGACCTCTTCGGCCATCTCCTTTTCGGTTGGAACTTTCTTCCGATCGAAATTCCGCTGATTCCAGAGCACCTGCGCGCGGTCACAGAGGGTCGAAGCGATCCAGCGGCGGTTGTCGGGCTTATCGCGGCTGGCGTCATCCAAGTAGAAGTTCTCGAACCCGGCGTAGTCCTTATTGATGATGGCGTAGGCGGCCAGGTTTGCCGTGGCCAGGTCGCGCTCCGTGTCGTTCGTCTGGCCGAAATCGCGAACCGTCTGCCGCCAGTACTTCACCGCCTCGTCGGGCTCCTTGTTGCTCCAGTGATTGTCAGCCAGACGCCGCAGCGCTCCGGCGGCAAGCGGATGGTGCTGGTAAGCCTTGTTCTCGACAAGGCCTTTCATGGACTGGAGGCCCTTGAGCGTGTCCCCGTTGTCGAGCCGGGCGACACCCATGAAATAGAGAGCCGGTGCGGCGTCGTCGACCTGATCGCCGAAATAGTCGAGCACTTCCTGGTAAACCTTGATCGCCGTGTTGCGCTGCTTCGCTTCCTGGAGCGCGTAGCCGCGCATGAACAGTGCGTAGGAGAGCTGAGTCGAATCCGGGAACTGGATCTTGAATTTCTCGAACTCCCCAGCCGACGCCGCCGGGCTCGCCGACTTGAGCAGCTTTGCCGCCTTGTCGTACTGGGCGCGCTCGAAAGGGTCGAGCTTCTTGTACCGGTCGGGCGGAAGCTCCCAACTCCAGGTGGTCGCTTGAACGGAAGAAATGGAAAGTAAAAAGGAAAAAGTAAAGAGGAAAAAGGCAACGCCGCGCCAGCGCATCGCGCGCTCGGCGGTCGCACCGAGTGGTTGAGGTCCCGACATTTCCATTTTCCTTTTCACTTTTTCCTTTTTACTTCAACGACTTACTGCTCTTCCTGCATTCGCGAGAAGGCTTCCTCGGTAAGACGACCGCGGGCCCGCTTCGCCCATTCCGACTCGGGGTAATCCCAGGTGACTTTCTTGAAGGTCTGGAACGCCTTGACGTTGTCGTTGGCCTTCACATCGGAGTCCGCCAGCCAGTACATCGCCTCGGGTCGGACGACCTTCTCGTCGGGGTACTCGTCGACCACCTTCTGGAAGAGCCTGGCCGACTCGCGGTAATCGCTCAGCTTGTAGTTGCACTGGGCGGAGAGGAACAGCGCCTCGGCCGCCAGCTTGTGACCCGGATTCTTCTGCTGGAAGTTGAAGAAGATCTTTGCGGCGATCTTGAACGATTGCTTCTTGTAATAGAAGTTGCCCAGTCGGACGGTGGCATCCGGCACCAATGCGCTCTCAGGGTAGATGTAGGTGAGCTTCACGTACTCTTCGACCGACTGTTCATAGTTTTCGAGCTTCTCGAAGCAGAGCGCCTTCTTGAACTGCGATTGCGCCGCATATTCCGAATCCGGGAACGTGCTGATCACGTTGGAATAGCGCCCCACCGCCTCCTGGTAGTGAGTCAGCTCCTGGGCCAGATTGGCCAGGAGGTAGTCCCCCTGCGCCGCTAGCGAGGTGTTGGGATAATCGCGGATGGCTTCTTCGAGGATCATCTTGCCGCGGGCGATCTCCTCGTCGGCACGCGGCGTATCGCCGAGCTTGCGGTGCTCCTTGGCCATCTCGAACAGCGACTCGGCCATGAGGAACCGTGTCTTCACCGCGATCTCCGGGTCCTTGAAGCGTTTGCTGAAGACCGCGATCTGCGCATCGGATCCGAAGAGGATCTTGCCCTTCTTCAGGACCGTGACCGGCGACGAGGATGCCAGCGACAGGTCATCGACGTACTCGACGGTGACGTCGTCGCCGAAGCTGACGAACACCGTCTCACCGCCGGGCCGGGTGGTGGGCTTCGTGCCCCCCTTGGGCTCGCCGATGAACTCGGGCTGGAGCGCGCCGGTGAATATCCCGGAGTGCGGGAGCGTTTCGTTCAGCGTCAGCGTGACATCGGCGCCGCTGGACGCGCGGACGCGGACCTTCACCGTATCGCGTTCATTGCTGATGTCGTGATCCGGGTCGGTCAGTTTGACGTGGAACTTTTCTCCGAGGTGGATCGAGTCCTGATTGATCGTGTACGTCGGATCCATCAGTTCCAGCAGCGCATCGGAGAGGAGCCGCACGTTGGTCTCCGAGACCGCACCGGCGTCGTCCTTGATCCTCAGGTGAACTGTATCGGAGCCCGAGACGAGGAGGGTCGGCACCTTGTACCAGAACTCCTGAGAGTCCGTGGCGGCGGTGGCGTCGCGGGAGAACTCACGTTCGCCCCCGACGACCATGTCGTCGACCGGATCACCCGGGCTGCCAATCTGGAGACGGATCACGCCGGAGAATGCCCCATCACGAAGCATTTCCTTCTCGTCGCGATGCAAGGCGCTCTCGAGCTGGATGGGATAACCCTTGATCTGGGCGAGTCGCTCGATTCCGTAGACGTAGGCGGGCACCTTCACCGACTTGGGCTCGCGCTTCGCCGCCGTTGCAGCCTTGAGCTCCGAATCGGCGATGGCGGTCACTTCCAGAACACTACCCGCGTTGAGCACGTGCTCGGGGTAGCTCACGTCAATCAGGAGCGGTGCGTTCACCGCCGCCACGATCTGCCCGCCGGCGACCGGCTGTGTCGCTGGCTGGGGCCCGCCGACGTAATCGGGATGACGGGCAATCGTCAGGGGCTTGTAGAGGACGGCCCCCTTCACTTCCTTGCCCGCCAGCCGCTTGAGTCGAGCGCGGGCCTCAGGGCTGGCATCCTCGATCATTCGCACGCGGGTGCGATAGACCACCACGTCGGGCTTGCCCGCCCCGGCCTCGGCGATGCTGTACGCCCGTTCGATCGGAATGCCGGGATCGGTATTCTCCTTGTCCAGATAACTGACGGTGATCTTATCGCCGCTCTGGACCCTGATGGTGTTCTTCTCGGTCTTCTCGCCGATCTTGAGCACCGCTACGAATTCGCCAGCGTGGGCATGCTGATCGTCACCGCCGTTCCTCCAGGTCTCGAGCGCATCGATCGTAAGCCGCTCGCCACTGGAGGTCTTGACGGTCACCGGCACGGTGTCCCGGTTCTCGGTGGTGTCCTCGTCGAAATCGGTGACGATGATGGCCAACTGATCGCCAACGCGGCATCGTCTGGCTTCTAGGTACTCCGTGCGGCGCTGGTCACCAGCTCCGCTGATCACCTCCTCGGCGAGCACAATGCGGCCATTGGAGTATGAGCTGTTCAGAGTCGAGGTGAGGACCTTCGATTCCTCGCGCAGGCGATTTCGATCTTCGTAGGAGACGGTGATCGTGTCGCCGGGAGCGATTTGTAACCCTGCCGCCGCGGGCGTCGCCGCGGGTGCGTTCTTAGCCAGCGGCACGACCTGCTTGCCGGCCGCGTCGCTGATCGCAATCGACTTGACGGAGACCGAAGTTCCCAGGAAGTCGTTGAAGACCAGGCGAAGCTTGCGGAGGCGGCGCGGCTGGTCGAGCTTCAGCGTGAGCGTGTCGCCCGCGGTGACGATCGACCCCTTGGGCTTGAGGTGTTCGGCCAGCTCGGGGTGGGCCTTGACGGAGAACCAGTCGGCGGGAATGGGTTCGAACGTTCCGGCGTCGGTCTTGTACCCGACCACCACCTTGGACTGCGCGAAGTTGTCACGCACCAGTAGCTCGTAGGTGTGCGGACCCTTGGACAGCTCGATCCGGCCCGTGCGCGTGAGCGTCGTGCCGTTGTGGCCGTCGAGGACCTCCTGCCCGTCGATCAGGATATGGCAGCGAAGCCAGTCCTGCGGCGGGGGCGGCGAAAGCCACTTGAATTCGAGCGGGCGGTTGCGCGGCAGGTAGAACACGCCTTTGATCCGATTGGTCTGCCAACCTTCATGCCCCTTACCGGGCGTGGCATCGCGGTCGAAGGCAGGGCTTTCCTGCCAGACGCTGGAGGTTGTGGCAAGCTTCAGGTGGCGGTGAATCTGTTCGGTCGTTTCGCCGTTCTGATCCGCCGCTGTATCCAGCACAAGCCCGCCACGGACGGCTTCGGCGCGGGCCGGGAACGTTGCAAGTTCTTCGTAGTCGTCAGCCAGCATTCCGAGGACGGTCACGTCCTTCACCTGATCGAGGTGCGGCACCTGAGCGGCGATGCTCGCGACCTCGTTGGAGCTCATGGTGTCGACCTCGACCCACTTGCCCTTCTTCCCGTCAGCAAGGCTTGTCCAGATGTCGCCGGCCCCCTCCTGAATGATCGAAGCGGGCAAATGGCCGGCGTCGGAATCCGACGCCGTCGCGCGCGGAAGCGGCACGACCGTGGGAACGGCACCGCGGAAAACTCCGGTGTGCGGGCCGGTTTCGGTCAGTTCCACGCCTTCGAGCGTATCGCCCAGGCCGGTCTTGAGGTCCACCTTGACCTTGTCCGGCGCGTCGCTGAGGTCGCGGCAGAAGTCGGTGATCTGTACGAAGATCTTGCTGCCGGGCCGAACGGTGTGGCCGTCGCGACCCACTTCAAACCGTCGGCTGGTTCCCGCCTGCCGCATGGCAAGCTGTTGCTCCATGGCGCGCTTTTCTTCTTCCTCTTCACTGAGGATCTCGCCGGAACTGGCGACCAGCCGGGCGTCGTAGCGAACGTCCAGCTTCTTGGCGGGATATTTCAGGTCATTGGCCTTCTGGAATTCCGGCTCAATCTCGTAGCTGACGACGTCGTCCCCGACCAGCTCGAGCGTCAGGTTGTCCTTCTGCGCCTTGCCCAGGGCAGTAACGATCTTGGCGGTAAACAGGTTTTTGTTGGCGGAACTGGGGAGCAGCTTCACGTGCTCGACGTCGCCCCCCTTGCTGGTCGTGATTATGACTGGGATCGCCGCGCCGCCCCGGGCGATCGAGAGGTTGGGATCCTGAAGCGTGAGCGTCAGCGGACGGCCCGGGATAACGACGGTGCTCAGGCGCGCATCGCCGATCGCGACTTCCGTGTTTTGCAGGCCGCCCGGCAGGACGAGGTTCAACTCACCTTCGAGCAGCGCCGCCTCGACGTGGTTGAGCACGCGCTCTTTCACCTTGCGGAGATAATCCCGTGATTCCTTGAAGTCACCCTTCTGGAACGCCATCTTCGCGTACAGGTAGTATGCGTCGGCCTGCTTCTGCACGGTCTCGGAATCCGCCAGGTGCTCGAGAAGCGATTCGGCCGCCGAATAATCCTTGGTGATGATGTAAAGGTCTACCAGCCGGTAGACCGCCTTGGCGCCGGCATCGGTCTTGTTGTAGCGATTGTTCGCTTTCAGGCCCTCGTACTCGATACGGGCGGCCTGGTAGTTCTCCATGTCGCGATAGGTATCGGCCTTCGCCAGGAGAATGCGGGCGGCGTTGTCGGGATCGATCTCCGCTTCGTGCAGCAGAATGTTGAACGCGAATTCCAAACCGTCCTTAAGCATCTTCTGCTTGCGAAGCTGCTCCACCGACCAGGCGACGTAGGCCGGGTCCATCGCCGGCCAGGTCTGCACCAGCAGCTTGAGCCGCGGGTTGGTCAGCTCCCACGCGTGTTGCTCGTCGCCGATCGAGAGGTCGTGAGCGGCGATGTACAAGGTGTACGCGGGATCATCGGGTCCGACCGGAATGATGCCCGGGATCTGCGTGCCGGCCTTGGCCTTGACCAGCAGCAGTTGCTTCGCGACCGCCTCGGGAAGGTGCGCCTTGTTCTGAATCGCGGTGAGGAACGCATACGTCGCCTCGTCCGCCTTCTTCTCGTCAAGGGCTTTGAAGAGTGGAGGAAGCGTCTGGTTCCAGAGCGCGTCCCAGTTGGTCTCGGGCGCAATGAAGTTGGCGTGGAGCGACAGGGCGCGGATCAGGATGGCCGGATCTTCCTTCGTGAGCGCATCGGCGACCAGCGTGCCGCTGAGGCTGTAGAGGTAATTGGGGGGAGAGTCAGTCCGTGCGCCGTCGGTCACCAGTTCGATCAGCGTGCGAACGTATCCCACCGCCTCCTCGTGAGCGGCCTTGTAGGCGGCGAGCGCCTGCGGATACGTCTTGGGATCGACCTTCGGATCCGTCTTGGGGTCGGCGGGCAAGGGCGCGTTGGCGGCGCCGTTGACGTCGGGAAGGACATTGACGCCGACAAACGCCTGCTCGCGCATACGCTGCGGGATCTGCTCGTAGAGCGGCTTCATCACTTTGAAGATGATGTAGTTTCGATAGCCCGGCTTCGGAGGAGTTCCGGCCGGCTCGGTTGGGAGACCATTGGCATTGCGAAGGAGCTCGGCGTACGCGACGAGCTGATCCTCCGCCGAACGCTTGGCGATTATTTCCTGCCAACTCTTGAGGAATGCAGCCGCATCCTGGGCCTGGTCTTTCGGGCGCGACAGGATCGCATACGTCATCGACTCGACGCCCGCGTCATTGTGCCCGATCTTCTGGGCGCCGGCGAGGTACGTCTCCCAGAGCATGCGCACGAGCGGCGTCGGCACCTTGTAATTCGGTTCACCACCCCAGGAGTTGAAGTGGCTGATGAGCTGGACCGCCAGACCCGGGTCATTGAACCGGGCCCCCGGCACGGCAGCCGCCTTTGCGATTTCGTCCGTGATGAACTGATGATGCGTGTTCCAGACCTCGCGCTGGCTCCAGAGCCATCCCGCCGCGATGTCGGTCGGCATCACGTCGTAGTACTCGGCGAAGGGAGAGACGACCGTCGCGGCGACGGCGGGATGGTTGGCAAACTGTGTCCAGATCAGGGGATCGCTCTTGGCCTTCTCGGCGCGCACGGCCTTGGCGTAAATCGGAAGCAGCTTCACCAGCTCAGGCACCCCGCCGTGCTCACGGGCTCTCGTGATGACGCTCCGCCACGAGCTCCCACCGATCGGCGTGCGGGGCAACCACAGGTCTGCCATCTGGATCACCCCAGCCGGGTTATCCCACACATGCGACCCATGAGCTGAGATGATCTGCTGCACTTGCCACTCGGCCAGCGTGTGAACGTCTTCTTCGCCGGGCGGCACGGGTCCCTTGTAGTCCGCCAGGAACTTCGTGACCGCGTCGATTGCAGCCTTTTCCGGGTTGGCGCGATTGGCCGGGGTGTTCGTCAGGATCACCAGCGTGCGCATCACCAGATCGGAGCCGGCCGGCTTCTTGTCGAAGTCCGCCTTGAGCTGAACGAACTGGGGGTTCTTGTTCCAGGCGGCATCCCCCGCCATGCCGTTCAGCAAGTCGCGCATCGCGTTGCCGTATCCTCCCTTGTCGATCGCCTCCTTCAGCCACGCGAGCTTTTCGGGAGCCTCCACCAGCGGGCTGTTGATGAACTGGTTCCGAAACTGGTCCGGCTGGAAATTGCCCGGGTTGGAAGCGAGGTAATCGTGCGCCGCGGCGACCAGGCCGGCCTTGTCCTTCTGTTCGTTGAAGAACCGAGCCTGCTGCACCCGGACGTCAAGCACCGTCTGGTACGCTTTGCCCTGCGACCACTGAGTGAGCGTCTGTCCCCAGTTGGCCTTGCTCAGCGAAACGTAGTCGCCGATCTGGTCTCGACTGAGGAACGCCAGATTTTTCTGAAGGTATGCGGCCCGCACGTCCGGCGTGGCAGCGAGAAAATTAGCGGACAGCCACGCGATGATTTCCTGGGCGCGCGCGATCTGATCGATCGTCTTCGCCTTCAGTGCGTCGCCCTTTTGCACCGCGGCATCGGAGCTCAACAGCGCGTGGTCCTTCATGTTGAAGACGGTCGGCGACTCCAGGATCTGCCGCAGGTAGTAGTAATAGGCATCCTTTTCCGTGCTGGCCGCATAAACCGGCTCGGCAGCCAGATAGGCTTTGCCGGCGGCCAGGCGCGCCTGGTCGTTCTTGAGCGCGCGCAGGTCAGTGCCCATCTGCATCAGCATGGTCGCGGAAAGCGGGCGCTTGAAGCGGGACATCACGTCCAGCATGACTTGCGAACGCGTCTCTTCGTTCATCGCCGACGACGACGCCTGATAGGTCGCATCCATCCCGGACAGGTTGCCCGGCTCACCCTTGGCCATCACCAGGAACGGTCGGAGATATCGATCTTTTGGCGTCTTTCCGAACACGTACGCGCTGGCCGCGCTGGTCAATGCGGAGTGGACCGCGTTCACGTTATCCGGCGCTGGATATTTCTCGATGAGAAGTGCGGCGATCTCGAGCGCGTGATCCGCGTCCAGCGCGTCGATCAGCTTGTTGAGCTGTGTCATGCCCAATGCCCACGTTCGGACATCGGTCCCGAAGAGAGCGACGTACTGCTTGTATTGTTCGGGATAGGCGTCGTGCCGCAGCACGTACCGGAAGGCCTCGTCGGCCTCGGTGCTCTTCGCGGTGCTCTGGCGGGCGAAGGCGAGGTAGCGCAGCAGGGCGTTGTGCGTGTCGCCGTTCAGGTCCGCGATCTGCGCGCCCTGAAAGAGCAGCGCCGGGTCCTTCTCCCCCGTTTGCTTCAGCAGCGCCGTGATGCGGCTTCCGGCCGTCGCGATGTGCCCCGACGCCAGGGCCGACTGCATCGACAGGCGCAGCGCCTCGGGCGCGGGAACCTTCTGGGCCAGCTCGGCCGTGAGGATCGTATCGACCTTCGTGTATTGCTTCTGCGCGATAGCGGTCCGCGCATCATCCAGCGGAGCAGCCGCAAGCGGCGGCGAAAAAGTCGCGGCGGCAATCAACACCGCTGCCGTGCCGAGTAACGCTCTGCTCATTCCACTGCCTTTCGCCGATTTGGTCTGCTCGGGGATTGTGTTCGGGCGGCTGCCCGACGCGCGGGGCTGGGCCGGATGCCCGGCGTGCTACCGATTCTCGCCGCTGGCCCTCGTCCTTAACATCCGTGTCGCCAGCAAGTTCCTGCTCTGACCTCACTCGTACAACTCGACCTCAGAGAGTCCCAAGTCCTTGCCCTCGCGGGAGATCAAGTAGACGCCCAAAGCTGCTACATCTACACCGCGTACGTCAAACACGTTGAAGAACTGGTCATTTTCCACAACGCCGCCGATGACACGAGGTTCGTGGATCAGTCGATCGGGCCCGGCGTTCTCGCCCAGCGCGAAATCCTCTCGTTCTCCCTTGAGAATGGCAATCCCGGACATTAATTCCGACTGCTTGAGCGTCCGCGCGTAAGTCGCGCACAGTATTGGGTGCGCCATGTGGTTCAGGTCGACCAGCAGTCGCGAGCCGAACGGGCCCTGCTCTCCCTTGGTCCAGGCGCTGGGATTTCCGTCAGTGAAGCACAGACCATCGAAGTTATCCAGGGGGTTGCCAGTCGCTCGGATGTAGTGCCCTTCGACTTGATCGGGATCGGAGTTGTTGGCGAAGATGGCGGCGTTCTTCATCTTTCCCTGCGCGGCTTTGGCAGCGCTCGCCGGGTCCTTGTCGTCGAGCACGAGGTCAGGATCTTCGCCCGGGGCCGTTGGACGTTTCTTCGTTTCCAACCCTTCGACATGAGATGCCGAATCGGCAGGCCGAACGTAGAGGGCGTTGCTGCCGGGAAGGCTGAACGCGTGGACGGAAATTTCCGCCACGGACAACCCATCTGCGGGGGCAAGGCTCACCGTCATCCCCTGCTTTGCCGTGTAAGGCAGATCGACCACGCGGTATACGGGCGTGGGCAGGTCCAGCGTGAAAGTGATCGGATGATCGCCCCCGGCCAGAATAAGTTGAACCGGCTTGGGGCCGATCCGGTATACAAGGTGGACTAGCCGCTTCCCCGACCCGTCCACGCTCAACTTGATCCCGCCGGCAGGATCATGAAATTCCCTGCCGAAGAATTTGGCGCCGCCGGCCCCCGGCTCCCAGGCAATCAATTGCTTCGCGCCCCATCCCTTCAGCAGTTCCAGTGTCGGCGGCTCCCGATAAAGCGCAGGTCCCGTCAACGCCATCCGTTCGGCGTGCGATTCGCCCGGTCGCGTTGCGGCAACTGATACCTTGCGCACGACCGCGCCTCCGGAATCGACGAGCAACAATTCTCCCGCGCCGTCGCCGACGAAAAGTCCGGCGGTGGTCGGGGCCAACTTCGGCCGTTCGCCCTCGGTTTGCAATCGCCATCGCTCGTGTCCACCGCGATCGTATGCGGTGACGCGTCCCGGCTGGTCCCCGGTAAAGAACGCGGAGCCGTCCGCGGCTAGGCGTGCATCGACCAAAGCCGGAACGTTGATCGAGGCGAGCACAGAGCCGTGGTCATTGGTGAGGAGGAGGACGCCGTCGCTGGCAAAGAGCGCGGTTGCCCCGTCCCGCGAGAGCTCGCACCGCAACGGCTTGGGGTTCGTGTTCCAGGCGTAGCGGGCCCTCCAATCGAAGATGGGCTTGCGGAACAGTTCCTTCCCGTGCTCGTCGAAGACCGCCGCTTCCTGCTCCCAATCAATCAGCGCGGTACGGCGACCGCGATCAGATACGGCGATGCACCCCGCGACCGCGGAGAGCGAGGAGTCGTTGAATCGCTTCGATTGTGCCTGCCAGATCGTCTTCGCTGACTTGGCGTCGATGAGGCGGAGCGCGGTGGCGTAAGGCGACGGGGGCGGGCCCATCATCCCGCCGTACCCGGTCGGATGGGTGCCGACGCTATAGCCGACGCAGGCGCCGTCGGATGAAAACGCGGCGGCGGTGACGCTCACCGGCACGCGCACCTGTTCGTAGTAACGGAGCTGGCGAGTAGCAGCATCCTCGGCGCGAAAGATGTTCGTGCCGGGGTCGATCAGAAAAAACCCGCCGCCATCACGACCGGCAAAGTACGTTGTCCCGTCAGGCGAAGGCAGCAAATCACGGTCCCACCCATCGAACTGATCGCCCGGAGCATATGCCTCGGGGACGTCGAACTGTTGAAGATGTCCATCCGGGCCGAGTCGCTCGACCCGCATCGACCAGGACATGGGAAAGTTCCACGACGGGTGACGGCGGATCACGTGCTGGTTGGCGCCGAAGACGATTCCACCGTGCGCCATCCGCGGCGCCACATCGAAATGCGTCAACCCGCGCACATCTCCAGCAGGCGAGACCACGGCGGCGGCATTCTTCATCTGGACGATTGCCCATCCGTCCAACGACGCCGATAACGACTCGACCAACGCCGGGGGAACGAAAGCTTTCAACGGCGTCGGAAGCTTCACGTGTCCTTCACCATTCACGACGGATAAGGGCGCCACGCGCACCGCAGGCTTAAACGGAGGCGCGGCGACGGATCGTGCGCGATCTTCGATCAGCTCAACCAGACGGTCAATCGCCGCACGGCGGCCGTTATCGTCGTTACTGACCACCGCCACCGCGTCGCGATTCGCCCAGAACGGGCTGAGGCAGACTTCGATGACGCCGCGGCCCTTGCCGGGGATGCTGCGCGTTGCCATCCAGTCTGTCAGCACGCCCAGGCTGTCGGCGATCTGTCCGCCGGAAAAGACGATCACGTCGGTGCGCAACACGTACGACGGCGCCAGGTCGGCCCATCCCCCCTTCTCGGGTGACATGGCGCGCTTAGCCGTGTTGATGTATGGCTTGAGGTCGCCGCGATAGCCGACCACTTCGCCGGCATCGATCCGGGCGAGAGTTTGCTCGTCCTGCGGACGGGGCAGCCATCGTAGCCAGTACATGTCAAAGGAGCTGGACGAAACGTTCTGCACGGTCGCATCGCGCCCGATCTTGCGCAGGGCCGCAACCAATCGCTCGGCATCGGCTAAATGCGACGCTCGCTGTGACTGTTCCACCACGATGCGCACCGGAACCTGATGAGACAGAAAGGCGGTGAGCCGATCGGGGTGCGGCAGGTAAACGTCAGGGGCCTCCGCAACGATCACACTCGATGAATGGGACGCGACTACACTGACGGGCGCGCTGGCGGTAACGCCGCCGAGAAGATCGGTGGCAGTCACCTTCCACACGCCAGGCGCTTCCAGGGCGGGTACGCTATAGGTCACAGCGCCGTGCCCCCCCGACAACCGGTAGAACGTGGCGCGCGTGTTTCCACCGGCATCCGTCAGCGTGTATTCCAGCGGCCCACGCGCATCGCCGGGCAAGTCCAGATCGGCGTGAAGCTCCAGCGTCTGCCCGGACTCGACCTGTGGCGGAAAATGGAGATGGATTTGCTGTGGCGTGCGATCGAGCAACGCGAGGAATGCAGCCGGCTCGGTAACGAGGTCCAGGTGTACCGCGCCGTCCTTCAACGTCAGCGTCTCACCCGTCACCAGGTTAATGATCACCTTCGATTCCCCAACGCGCACCGTCACGTCCGTTGCCGGCGCGAATTGCGTGTCCGGCTCATCCAGCGATGACGCGATGACAGCGGCGTACCGCACGCCCGCCGAAATGCTCGGTAAGATCACCGCCTTCTCAGGTTCGGCGCCATTTCGCGGCACAAGGGCCATCTCCGCCAGCGCCTTTTCCAGCCCGGGCCGCACTTTGCGAAACTCGGCGAAGAACGCGCGATGAGCGGCAAAGCCGCCAACGTCGAACAGCGTCTTGAGCGGCGTGTCGATCCTCAGCGCGCCTTCGATCGGCTCGCAGTGCTCCCCCACCAGCACGACCCTTCCTCCGCGCGACTGAAAGCTTCGAAGCGCCGCCTCGGCTTTGCTGGAGAACGGAATCTTGAGATTCGGGATGAACAGCGCCTTAATGCCGACGGGCACGCCACCGGATTCGAGAGTGCGCTCCGAGACGATGATCGGACCATACCCCAGTCGCGCGAGATGGCTGTGCAGGGCGTGGGCGTCGTATTCCGCAAATTGCACTTCGCTGACGCAGATCGCGACCTGCGTGTCCGCCGACCACTCGGTCACCAGTGGCCCGTAGCGCTCGAGAAACAGGTTCGTGCGTCCGCGCTTCTGATTGGCGTATTTGCCGGTCGGTGGGTTGATCCCCACCGCGATTCCCTCGGCGCCGCGGGCAAACTTGTAGAACTGCTTGGCGCAAATGGCCGGCTCGCTCTGGCTCGATTCGACGCCCTGCCACATCGGCTTGCCCGGCGCCTGGCCATGGCCCCAGTCGGCGACAAAGCCGGCGCTCATCGGCCAGTCCCCGAAATCCGTGTAACTTTCAAATGCCATCGCATCGTGCGCTTGCGCCATGTCACGCAGCGATTTGCCGGAATCGTGGCCGGCGTTCTCGCTCATCGTGGCGATGAAATCCGAGCGCACGTCGTGCAGCTTTTGGTCATAGAGCGCCAGCGTCTGCCCCCATCCCAAGCGCTGCTCGGCCCTCCAGTAGTTGCGAAGCTTCTCAGCCAGCGCGCGCTTGTCGCCACCGCCTCCGCCAACGGCCGAAAGCTGTCGCGATTCGTCAGCCGTCAGTGGCTCGAACCCGGTTTCCTGTTTTACCTTCTGCCGGAGCACTTCCATCCGCGTGCCAAAGAACGGATCGGAGCAGACACCCCCTTCCACATAACCGCCCAGCGATGGGAACCACGTATAACTCAACCCGGCGAAGGCGGGATAATCTTCCAGTTCCTGCCCGAAGATCTGCACGCGGCGAACCATTCGTTCGACCGACATCCGATGGCTGTGATGGAAGGCAAGGCCCTCGTTGTACCAGCCCAACCGGCGGTTCTCGTAATCGATCATCCCGAGACCGTGGCGCAGCGTGTCATCGAGCAATGCGCGTTGGGGCGTGTACGCGCGCCGCAATTCCTGCGGCGCGTTCGGCGGCGCCTTCGATTCCAACGGGGCCGCGGTCAGCTCCAGCTTGCCGAGCACGCTTCCATGGCCGTAGCTGCTCCAGCACTGGAGGTGAGCCTCACGCAGCTCATCGAGACCAGCGGAGTCGAACGTGAAGGGGCTCTCGCCGCAGGAGTTGACGGTAAAGAGGAAGAGCGGCGTCGTCGGGAGAATTTCGACAATTTCAAATTCGAACGGATGGGCGTCGGGTTGAGCGACCGACATCGCATATTTGCCCGGCGGCAGGGCTGACGTGTCGAACAGCATCAGCCGCGCGTCGGTCGCAGCCTCGACGGCCGGCATTCGCAGCTTGCCGATTTCCCGTGGCGGCGCCTGCCCGGATTGGACGACTAACCGCACTTGGGCCGCCGGTTCCGGACCGGCGACGATTACATCGAACCGCGCCGCCTCTCCGCGCTTGAACACTCGGCGCAGGTTGTGGGAAAGCGGCCAGTATCCCCTGGCGATTTCGCCCAGGGGCGGCGCGAACGCGGCAGTGACCTTTTGGGTCAACGTGTTCTCGCGCAGTTCCACGCCGGGCGCAAGCTGCGATGCGCTGACGCGTCCTGCGTCGTCGATCGCGAATCGACCCAGGCTGGATCCGTATTCGGTGCCGATCGGGAGGAACAAGGTGAGGGAGCTGAACGCCGGCTCGGCTGCCGTATCGACCAGGTGTTCCAACAAGTTGGTCCGGACGTGGACAAGACGAAAGCCCGTCAGCATCGCCGCGCGGCCGTCCGCATCGACCGACTGAAATGTCACGGCTGCGGTTCGGATGGCGAGTTTGTTGCCGTCAGCCTGGAGCGCGGAATGACGCGTGGCGATCGCTGTTCCGATTTCAAACTCAAGCCCAAACGGTTCGATCGTGTATTTGCCCGGTGGGATATCCGCCGTGCAGCGGGATAGGTAGGTGAGCGCATCCTGGTCGTCGTCGTTGCCCACTGACTTGCAATAGATGCGCACGCCACCGGCAACCGGAACCTCGGCCTCCAGCCTGGGGCCGGCTGAAAAGAGGGGCTTGCCTTCAATCGTGAATACATGCGGGAATTCCGAGACCGCCCATCGCCCGGGGATGCCGTGGGTATAGCGATTTTGCTCGAGCGATTTGCCGCCTGAATCGGCGAGCTCGATCGCATAGCGGCCCTGCCCGTTCTTCTTTTGCAGGTCGTCGTTGACGCTATCGAGGATGTTGTCTTCGATCCCCTGGGGTTTGGGTTTGGCGTGCGAAGGTTGTGGGACAACGATTACGAGGAGAGTCAAAGCGAAAACAAGATTTCCGCACGCACCTTGCATCAAAACCTCGCCGGAGACCACCCCGGTCTTATACGAGGCGAAAGATGAATCGTTTAGCCCCCGCGAATCGCTGGGGCGGTCGATCAGGCCGGCGGATGACCGCGCGATTCAGAGCGAAAGTCCTTGCGATGAAGGAGATAGTCGACCGAAACTTTGCCCGGTCCGAATGCGAGGATAACCAGTGAGGCGATTAGGAAATTGAATGCGTCGTCATTGAAAAAGTTTTCCACGGCGTCGAGGTGATCCGGCCCGGCGAACAGTGCAACCACCTTCTTACGACTGGCCGTCAGGTAAGCGACGATGAAGTTGATCACCAGCGGAACGCTCACCAGGCGCGCTGCGATGCCGAGCATCAAGAGCAACCCGCCGACGAGCTCCGTACCCCCTGAGACATAAACATTGAATTTTGGAAACGGCACTCCCCATTCCGTGAAACGCTGCACCATCGCCGGCACGTTGCCAAGATGCCGCTTCCCGGAAAGAAACAGCATATAACCGAAGAATAATCGAATGATCAGCAGCACGGCCGACTGAAGGTTGCTCGCGACATGCTCGAACATTCGATATCGGCACGCCACCGGATGTAAAGCATTGGACATGTGGGACCTCACGCGGCTCCGGCGACGGAGCGTCAGAAAGTTCGCTTGCAGAGCCAGCCCAGCTCCGTCCAGGTCTGGAACCACTCGCGGATTCGCACCGGCCAGTCGGCCGCCTCGGTTTCATCGGACGCCGATATGGCCGCTTCGCACGCCTCGGCAACGCTCGCCCCGCCTGCCAGGTCGCGGAGCAGGCCGAATTCCGACGGCTCCAGCCGTCGGTAATAGAGGTCATTGTTGTGGCGATGGACGCCGACGAAGGTTTTGCTGGCTCGCGGGAGTCGGACGCGGCGCGAGCGGCGCGTTTTCGCTTCCTCTTCCATCGCGTTGCTCGCCTCGGAGCGTAGAGCCCGATCCTGTCGCTTGACCGAGATCACGAAATCGTCCAGCGGATATCCCATCTCCAGCAATGTCAGGTAGGGTTGAACCGAAAGCCGCAGCTTCGCCGGGTTGCGGCCGAGCAGGTCGTCGGGGACGAGCGGCGGCTTCGAAGGTCCGTCGAACGCCACCACCTGCGCCCATTCGAAGCGTGCCATGTCGAGACACATCGCGGTTCGCTGCGCGATCAAGTCCGACCGTTCCCCGAGGAACGCGACGAGCCGGCTCCCCAGGTTTCGCAAAGTGAACGACGCCGAAGGATAGCGCTCCAGATAAGCGATGCGAAGTTTGCTAAACCTGGCATCGCCGAGGATCGCGCGGAGTCCGGGGTAATCATCGTAGAGACAATCGAGCAGCCGAAACCAGTACTGCTTGTTGTAGATCTCGATGCGCTCGAGTGAGCTGAGCCGGTCGTTGGGCTTGATGAACCCTTCGACGACGGCGGACGTCGCGCGGCCGTCGCGCCACGTCCGCTGCATTCCGCCGGCTCGCGAAAGCGGCCGGCTGATCGTGGCGAAGGCGAGGCGCTGAAGCTCGCGCAACTCACCGACCGTCTGGCGCCCGCCATTCCGCGGCGCGGCGGCGGCTGCGGCGCGCAAATGTCCACGGCGAATCTGGGGCGGCGCATCAGGCCGTGACGATCGCATGTTCCTCCCTGGCGGGCTGGCTGAGGATTCGCTTGATGAACCGATTTGCCTTGAGGGCTTCGCCATGCACTTCTTCGAACGACGGGATATGCGCATCCCATTCGAGAAGCGTATTGGTGACGCCGCAACGGCGCGTCGCGTGCTCGTACATTTTCCAGACAGGATCGAGCACGGGGTGATCGTGGGTGTCGAGGATGTATTTTTCGTACTTGCTGTGGCCGGCAATATGGATCTGGCCGACACGTTCGGGGGGAACGTGGTTCAGGTAGTCGTACGGATCGAAGTTGTGGTTCTTGCTTGAGACGTAGATGTTGTTCACGTCGAGCAGGATGCCGCAATCCGCCTGCTCCACCACTTCAGCCAGGAATTCCCATTCGGTCATTTCCGAAGCGTGAAACTCGGCATAGCTGCTGACGTTCTCGACGCAGATGGGCACCTCGAGGAATTCGCTGGCGGCGCGGATCTTCTGCGCGGTCACCTTAGCGGCGGCGAACGTGTAAGGCATCGGTAGCAGGTCGTGGCTATAGGTGCCGTCCACGCTTCCCCAGCACAGGTGATCGGAAAGGAACGGCGTCTTCGTGCGCTTCACCAGGTCCTTGAGGCGGCGCAGGTGCTCACGGTCCAGGCGGTCGGTCGAACCGAAGTAGATCGACACGCCGTGCTGCACCACCCGGTACTGCTCGAGGATCTGGTCGAGGACTTCGAGCGGCCGGCCGGCGTCACACATGTAATTTTCGGAAATGACCTCAAACCAGTCGACGGTCGGATTCTCGCTGAGGATATGGCGATAATGCGGGACGCGCAGGCCGATGCCGATGCCGAGGTCCGTATAGCCGTTGAATCGATTGGCAGGCATGTGGGAATTTCGGGGAAACGGAGGATCGAGAAATCCGAGGGCCGTCCACCGGTGGGCGGAGGCGCGGCCCTCGGAAATGAGTTAGAGAGACAGCGGGCAAGTTTCGGCGATCAGTTAGATCGCTTCGACCTTGCAGCCACCCTTGCCCTTGCAGGAGTTCTTGCCCTTGCAGTCGTTGTCGCCGGTCTTGCAGCCGCCCTTGCCCTTGCAGTCGTTCATGCCCTTGCAGTCATGCTTGTCCTTGTCTTCCAGGAGCAGCTTGGCACCGGCCTTGGTGCTGCTGGAGACGAGCTTCTTGACCGAGCTGGTGCTGCTGAGCGACTGGGGGGCGCCCGTCGTGGTCGAAGCGGAAGCGAGGGTGGCGGAGCCGGCGATCAGTCCGCCCATGGCGGCGGCGGCGATCATCAATTTGGTGCTCTTCATGGTCTGTTCCTTTCGGTACGGTTGTGGAGGGACTCCACGGTAATTGGATCGAAACTGTAACACGGGCAGGGCGCACAGGCCCCACTATTCAAACCGAGGTAGCGCGTCTTGACGCAACCCCATGGTTCACGTAGACCGGCGCTCTCATCGCTGCGCCGCATTCACCTCCTTTTCGATGGGCAAGACATCGCGCCCTGGATTAGCTGAAGGAATTGACCGCACGCGCGGCCATTGGTTAGTTGCCGAATGCCAGGTCACCGCTGACACACGCATTGCGGCGACGGCACTCCATTGGAAAACCGATTCGGGGAGACACTCTATTCCCACCGCTTGCCTCCGTACCGGAAAATTGCATTACGAGGGCGTTGCCGCGGCCACCGGCGCGGGCAAACTGGGGTCGCGGCGACGGTGGTCGGACACTGCCGTCCGGCGGGCGACATCGTGGATCAGCGGCGCCACGAGGCTGGTCCAGCCCGTCTGGTGACTCGCTCCCAGCCCGTGGCCGTCATCCCCGTCATAATACTCATAGAACAGCACGAATTCCTTGAAGCCTGGCCGCCTGAACAGTTCGCAGCGCCGGTCCTGCGGTCGAACGCCCTGCTCGACCGGTAGGAAAAGTGCCAGGAGACGCCGAGTCAGCTCCTGAGCGACCTCGGCCAATGTCAGCATCTTGCCCGAGCCGAGCGGACATTCAATTTTGAACGAATCTTTATAAAAGTGATGGTACCGCTCGAGCGCTTCAATGAGCAGGAAATTCAGAGGGAACCAGACCGGTCCCCGCCAGTTAGAATTGCCGCCGAACAGTGAGGAATCGGATTCGGCGGGGACGTAGCGGATCTCCCATGTCATGCCATCGGCGCTGAAACGATACGGGTGTTCCTTGTAATAACGGGACAGCGAGCGAACACCGTGCGGGCTGAGGAATTCCGATTCATCGAGCACGTAACGAAGCACGCGTTCCAGGCGCGGCAGCGAAGGGATCGCCAGCAGGTAGTGAGAGTGGCCCGCGGTGCCGGCCCTTTCCATATAGGTGATGTGGCGCGCCAGGTCCTGGCGGTGTTCCATGAACCAGCGCATCCGTTTCTTGAAGCCGGGCAGCTTTTCGACCACATCGCTTTCCAGGATTTCACAGGCGAAGAGCGGGATGACGCCCACCATCGTCCGGATTCGTAGCGGGACGGCTCTGCCGTCCATCAATAGCTGGTCGTAATAAAACCCGTCCTCCTCGTTCCACAATCCAGTGCCGCCCAGGGAGTTCATCGCATCGGTGATCGCCACGAAGTGCTCGAAGAATTTCGAAGCGATGTCCTCGTACACGGGATTTTCGCGGGCCAGTTCAAGTGCGATCGACAGCATCGTCCCACAGTAGGAAGCCATCCAGGCCGTGCCGTCCGCCTGCTCCAGCCTTCCCCCACCCGGAAGCGGCTTGGAACGGTCAAACAGGCCGATGTTGTCCAGGCCGAGGAACCCGCCGGCAAACACGTGCTTGCCTTCGACGTCCTTGCGGTTGACCCACCACGTAAAATTCATGAGCAGCTTCTGGAAGGCCCGCTCGAGGAAGAGGCGGTCGCGATGGCCTTTCCCGTCGGCGATCTTGTAGACGCGCCAGCACGCCCAGGCATGGACCGGCGGGTTGACGTCGCTGAACGCGAACTCATACGCGGGCAATTGCCCGTTTGGATGCATGTACCACTCGCGAAGTAACAGCAGAAGCTGTGATTTGGCGAATTCCGGATCGATCCGCGCAAACGCCACGGTGTGAAACGCCAGGTCCCAGGCAGCAAACCATGGGTATTCCCACTTGTCGGGCATCGACAGGACGTCTCGCGCGAACAATTGGCGCCAGTCGGTGTTGCGGACGTGCTTGTGGCCCTCGGGTGGCTGAGGCTGATCGGGATCGCCATCGAGCCACTCGCTCACCACGTAGTGGTAAAACTGCTTGGACCAGAGGAGCCCACCGTACGCCTGCCGCGCCACCTGCCGCTGCTCCGGCGGCGCGGCGGGATGAACGCGGGTATCGTAAAATGCGTCCGCCTCGGCAATTCGCAAAGCAAACAGCTCGTCGAACGCCTTGCCAAAAGCGCCGCCGGCGGGCGGCGCATCCGCGCGAAACAGTCGGAGCCGGATGACGGTGGTTGCTCCAGCCGGCATCGTCAGCTGGAAATGGGCGGCTGCCTTGGTTCCGCAGCTTTTCGGATTGATCCCCGTCCGGTTTGCTCGAATGACGCATTCATGGATCGCGTCTTTTACGAACGGCGTGAGGTTTGCGCAGCCGAAGACGCGCTGGAGATTCGTCTCGTTATCGGTGAACAGGATCTCGCGCAGCGCTGCGGCTCCTCCCGGATTCGGCTCGATCTCCCACCGGAACGGCTCCAGCGTGTCATGAGCCGTCACGACCGCATTCTGACCGTCAAGCGACAGCCGGGGCTTCAGCGTGCACCCTTCGTGCAAGCAGCCCCACGTCCAGGTATTGCGAAACCAGAGCGTGGGAAGCAGGTGCAGCGTCGCAGGATCCGGGCCGCGGTTGGTCACCGTCAGACGGATGAGGATGTCGTCCGGCGACTCCTTGGCGTACTCGGCAAAGACGTCGAAGTAGCGATCCCCGTCGAACACGCCGGTGTCGGCAATTTCGTATTCCGGATCGAGGCGGGAGCGGCGGCCATTCTCTTCGACCAGTTTGGTGTACGGGAATTCCGCATGTGGATATTTGTAGAGGGCCCTGCAATAGGAGTGGGTCGGCGTGGAATCGATGTAGAAATACTGTTCCTTCACGTCCTCGCCGTGATTCCCCTCGGGGCCGGTCAGGCCGAAGAGTCGCTCCTTGAGGATGGGGTCGCGGCCGTTCCAGAGCGCAAGCGCGAAACAGAGCCGGCACTCGCGATCGCAGAATCCCAGCAGGCCGTCCTCGCCCCAGCGGTACGCCCGACTACGCGCCATGTCGTGCGGGAAGTAATTCCAGCAGTCGCCGTCGGCGGAATAATCTTCGCGAACCGTGCCCCACTGCCGCTCGGATAGGTAAGGCCCCCATCGCTTCCAGTTCCTCGTGCGGGTGGCGTCCTCGGTCAAGCGCCGCCCTTCCACGCTGCCGAATTCAGCTTCACTCGCGGTGTCCGGCGTGTTCGTCACGAGCATGGGTTGCGCGACCTCGGCAAAATCCTACCGAACGTTGCTGGACAGGATAACCCGGGAGGGGTGGCGGCGGCTACGCGTCGGTACAATATCGGAATGCCAAAAATGAAGCCCACGCATCTCGACGCCGATGGCCATGCGCACATGGTGGACGTCGGCGAGAAACCGATCACCCGGCGTGAGGCCCGCGCGGAAGGGGTGATCCTGGTTCAGCCAGCTACGCTCCGCGCGATTGCCGAATCAGCCGTTGCCAAGGGAGATGTATTCAGCGCGGCGCGCATTGCCGGCATCATGGCGGCCAAGCGGTGTGGCGAATTGATCCCCCTCTGCCATTCATTGCCAGTGGAAAGCGTGGAAATTCATTTTGGGGTGGCCGAGCTGGAGCCGGACAAAAGCGAGCCAATCAGGATCTACATCGATGCCGTCGCCCGCGTTACCGCGAAGACGGGCGTGGAAATGGAAGCGCTGGCCGCTGTCAGCGTCGCCGCCCTCACGATCTATGACATGTGCAAGTCGATCGATAAGACGATGCAGATCGAAGGCATCCGCCTATTGAGCAAGACGGGAGGTCGCTCGGGCGATTATCGCGCGGCGCCCTCGTCGAGGACCAGGGGCGGCAGCCGGCCATCGAGAAACTCCTGAAGCAATTGCGCCGCAACCAGCGCATCCAGCCGTTGCTTCTTCCCGGCGCGCGTCAGCCGCTCACCAGCCTGCTTGCGCGCGACCAGTTGCTGTTCGGCAACAAAGCTGCTGAGCCGCTCATCAACGGGAACGAGCGGCAGGCTCGCGGCGCTGGCCAGTGCGCGGGCCCACTCGATCGCGGATCGGGCGGCGGGACCGAGAGAGCCGTCCATGTTCAGCGGAACGCCCACCAGCAGCCGTTCGACGCCCTCTTTTTCGATGACCGCACGAATTTCTTCGGTGGCTTGCTGAGGCGATGTGACCGCGAGCACGGCCAGTGGGGTCGCGAACTGCCCGCCGGCATCGCTGAGGGCGAGCCCGACACGGCGCGTCCCCAGATCAATTGCGAGCGTTCGCATGAGAAGATCAGTCGGGGAAAGAGGGGTTGCGCGCGGCGCTCGCCCGCGACCGCTCAGAGAAATCGCTCGCCCGTCTTTTCCTTGACGCGCCCAACAAGTTCCTTGACGCGCTGCGCCTCCGCCTTAGGGCAGACGAGCGTGGCGTCCTTGGTGTGGACGATGATCATGTCGCTGACGCCGATCGCGGTGATCAGGTGCTCGGGGTCTTCGCTGATGACGATGTTGTCGTCGGAGTCCACGAAAATACAAGTTTCGCAGTCGGTGGCGTTGTTGTGCTCGTCGGTGGCAAGCGTTTCCGCCAGCGCCGGCCACGAACCGACGTCCAGCCACTGCACCGGCATCTCGACGACCATGACGTGCGCCATCCCCTTGTTCTGCGAGGCCGGCTCCATGATCGCGTAGTCGATGCTGATCTTCGGCAGCGTCGGGTAAATCTCACGCAAGACCTCGTCGCGCCGCGGCGTGTCCCAGGCATCGGCGATGGTGGCCAATCCTTTCGCCGAGGCCGGAAGGTGCGCGGCCAGCTCGCTCAGGACGGTGTCCGCGCGCCAGACGAACATGCCGCTGTTCCAATAGTAGCGTCCCGATTCGACGTAGCGATCGGCGGTGGGCTTATCCGGCTTTTCCTTGAACGCCTGCACGCGATACGCGCCTTTGTTCCCGCTCTTAAGGTTCAACGGATCACCGCGGAACACGTAACCGAGGCCGACGTGCCCATGCGTCGGGACGATCCCGAACGTGACCAGGGCGTTGGGCTGTTCGGCCACCACTTCGAACGCCGTGCGTAGCGACGCCTGGAACTGCTCGACTGGTTCGATCACGTGGTCAGCGGTGACGATCGCGATGACCGCCTCGGGATCACGCTTGCGGAGAATGGCCGCGGGGAACCCGACGGCGTTGGCCGTATCCCGTCCGATCGGTTCGCCCAGCAGGTTTTCCTTCGGCAGCTCCGGGAGGTTTGCGAGGATGCCCGGGCCATGGGCGGCGCTCGTGCAGACGAAGATCTGGTTGGCCGGCAGCACCCCACGCAGCCGCTCGTAGCTGAGTTGAAGCAGGCTCTTTCCGCGCACGACCGGAAGCAGTTGTTTGGGCCGGGCGCTGCGCGACGACGGCCACAACCGCGTCCCCGATCCACCCGCCATGATTACGCCGTATTGCATAACGGTAGTGTAAGGGCGACTCCTTCAAAAACAATTCCTATACTTCGCGCAGATGCCACTGACCTGCAACATCGATTCGCGCGGCAAATTCGCCCGGCTGATTTACGGGCTGGCTCTCTTGATCGGCGGCGCGCTGATGATCTGGCTGTGGGCGATCGGATCCGGATCGCTCGTGCGGTGGGCGATATCGCTGGCCTGTCTTGTGGGCGGCGGGTTTGCCATATTCGAAGCATGTGCCGGATGGTGCGTTGTGCGGGCGATGGGGATCAAGACGCCGATGTAACGCGCCTATTGCGCGGGCGCTTCCGGTCCGGTCTCGAGCGTAAGCTTGGGATACCACCATTTCATCACGCCCCAATACAGGTCATCCTCGATCGGTACGCGGGTGAGCTTCTTGCCCTTCAATGCCTTGAGTCCATCGACCCATGCACCCTCGGCGCTCCAGCTCGAACCGGTATCATCGTCCTTGAATATCCCCTCGCCGCCCCGGCGGCCGCGCGTTTCATTCAATCGGAACCGCGGCAGGAGGTCGTTGGGAAGCCGGCGGTCAAATGCGCGCAGGCCCTCGCCGCTGCTGGGCCGAAAGACCATGACTGGGACGTTCTCCACGACGACGTTCATCGGCGATCGCGAGACCGTCTCGGAATCGATCGCGACGGGATGGACGCTGCCGAGCAGCGCGACGCGCGTGAGGGCGGGCCGGCTCATCGACATCGGCGGCATGGGATAAGCCGGCAGGATCGGCTTCGAGGGAGCATTGGTCCGGACGCCGCCACGGAGCGGCGCCAGCACGCGCGTCGCGGGACACTCCCGTCGCCACTCGCCCCAGGTCATCTTGCTCATGTCGATTGGAGCGTCGAAACCTGAAGGCTTTTCCTTTTTGCTGGTGAGGCCGGTCACGCCGACGATAAATTCCCCGAGTCGCGCGTTATAGACGAGCAGGGAATTGGCCGGCGTAGAGACGATCTCCAGGTCGCGGCCACGTAGCGTACGCCCGATCGTGGAGGCGACGGCGCGGTTGGCGAACGCCGACCAAAGGAGGATCAGGCGTTTTTCGTGGTCGGACTGAAGGATGACCGGGCGGTCAAATAGCTGGGCATAGGGATAAGCGAACTTCGCATCGCCGAACGAGAGGCCAACGACGAATTCATCGTCACGGAGAAATTTTGCCTCGTCGGAACTGACGAACGTCGGCGCATCTTCGACGACCGCCAGGTTGCGCGTCGGCGCGAAATGATGCGCGAACAGCGCCAGCACCGGTCCGAGTCCGATGAGGAACCAGCTCCGACGTCGCCCCGCCACGACGAGCCCAATCAGCGCCACGCACAGCACGATCGACAAGGCGACGAGCGGCCACTGGAGACGGCGTGCGAGCAGGATGAATTCGATCCCGTGGGGATACTGGGCCAGGGCGGGATGAGCGCCGTACGCCACGATCGCAGCGCTGAGCGTCGCCAAAAACAGGATCGCCACCGGCAAAATCACGCGGTTCGGATCATAACCACAGTAGATGATTGTTGCGACCGGATGGGGCGCTCACACATCCGCCGCGGCGGTATCGAGGAGCCAGATCAACTTTCCCTCGGTCGGCTCGATTAACTGGATGGGCAGACGTAGCGGGTCACGCGGGCCTTGCAGCACCTCGGCGACGCGCGCCGCCTTCTTCGCCCCGGTAACGCAGACGAGAACCTCGCGGGCACGGTTCACGAACGGCGCGGTCATCGTGATCCGCCAGCTCTTGCCCGTGGTCGAGTGCTCGGCATAGTTCGCGACCACGCGATGTTCGCGCTCGCCGACCGCGGCGGTGCCGGGAAACAACGAGAGCGTATGCCCGTCATCACCCATTCCAAGGAGGACCAGGTCGAGTCCCCCATCACCAAACCTATCCTTGAGCAGCAAGCCATACTCCCGTGCTGCGTCGTTCGGCTCGATCTCGCCCCGCATGCGATGGATGCTGGATGCCGGGATTGGCACCTTCGACAGCAGCGTGTCGTGCGCCATCTTGAAATTGCTCTCCGGGTGTTCCGGCGGGACGCAACGCTCGTCGCCGAAGAACACCTCGAACTGCTCCCACGGCACGCGCGAGCGCAAGGGCTCTGCCGCCAGCAAGTCAAACATCGCCTTGGGTGTCGAGCCGCCGGCCAGGGCTACGCTGAACGTGCCTCGAACATCGACGGTTTCACGAGCCGATTTCGCGAATCGTTTCGCGGCCTCGCGCGCGACGGCCTCGGGGTCCGGAAACACTTGAATATGCGGAATAGCAGTCATGAGAAAATGTGCGCGGGATCAACGCGTGAGTCGTGCAACGCTTTCGCCTACGCAACCTGATGGGCAGGCTTGGGCAGGTCATCGTGAATCGTCTGCTGCTTGGGCTGGTCGCCGGCGAAGCTGAAGAGGATCATGTCGTCGTCGATCCGCGCCTGAAGGTGCACGGGGCGCTGCCACACCTTGTGGATGTTCTTCAGCGTCTCGACCGCGTATTTGATTTCGATGTCAAGCCCGTTGTGCTTGTGGGCGAGGTACAGCTCGCCACGGTTGCAATAGTTCCCATCCGCCACGTAGATGAACGGCTGGCCCATGTTGGTCAACTGGTAGAGTAGCGTCTGCTTGATGCGCACCGGGTCACGGGTCACGATGCGGAGCTGGCCGGTGTGCGGATCGCGGCCAAACTGATAGAACTTGTGCTTCTCGATAAATTCAGGGGTCATGAATTCATCGATGAAGTTCACGTCGTTGTAGACCCGCCGCACCTCGAAGATCTTTTCCCGCCCCAGGCCCAGTCCCTTGTCCCAGCGCTTCTTTTCGCCGAGGTTTGAAGCCTCCTCGTATTCCTTGCCGAACCGCCCCTTGTTCCAGCGGTCTTCGATGTCGCGGAACAGCTCGATGCCGATCTTGTAGGGGTTGAAGTTTCCCGGCGGCATGTGAACCGTGCCGCTGTGGTGATCCGCGTAATCTACGATGTCTTTGGCCTCGACGAAGTGGCGCGTCATCAGGGTGGAATGCCAGTAGCTGGCCCACCCCTCGTTCATCACCTTGGTCATGGCCTGCGGGGCGTAGTAGTAGCTTTCCTCGCGGACGATCGAGAGACAATCGGCCTGCCAGTCCTCCAGCCGTGCGTGCTCGAGCAGGTACATCAGCACGTCGCGCGTGGGACGGGCCGGCGTTGCATGCCGCATCTTGGCCTTTTCCTCGCGGACGCGTTTCGCTTCCGCCTCCAGCACCTTGGGCGGGTTGATCCAGCGGTCGAGGTAGTCCTTGCTCTTGAACTTGCTCACCTGCGGCTCCTCGCGCCGGGCCGGCTCGGGCGTGACGTCGTTGGGACCGCGCTTGAGGAACATGCTGTGCGGGTCGATCAGGTGCTCGATGCTCAGGCAGACGTCCAGCCAGTGCTCAACGGTGTCATACCCGTGCTTTTCGATGTGCTTGCGGACGTGCGTGGCATGGTTGGCCATCTCGTCCATCATCTTGCGGTTGGTCTGGCTGAACCAAAGGTTGTTCTTGAAGAAGTCACTGTGTCCGTAGACGTGGGCGATGACCAGTTTCTGGTCGACCATCGCGTTCGATTCCTGGAGGTAGGCGTAGCACGGGTCGTTGTTGATGACCATCTCGTAGATGCGCCCCAGCCCATAGTGGTGACGCTTGCGCAACGACTCGTACTCGGAGCCGAAGCGCCAATGGGGATAGCGCTGCGGGAACCCGCCATAAGCGGCGATCTGGTTCATCTGCTCGTAATCGCACATCTCGAAGACGACCGGGAAGAAGTCCAGTCCGTAGGTCCGGGCGCGCTCGCGGATCTGCTTCTTGGCGGCGAGCAGTTCCTCGGGAAATGGGGCGAGCGTATGCGAAGCCATGGACGACGCCTCTTGTTGAAATCTCTAATTCAGTCTTCTGAATTGTGCCCGGGTTCGTCATCCCCGGCGTCGGCGGCGGGCGGCTCGCAGATAAATTCACCATCAATTCGGACGTAAGACGCGCCTTCGAAGTCACGCAGGCCCGCGATCTTTACGGCGTCGATGGTTCCCTCGACCACGCCCTTGTCGTCGTCCGTGCTTTCCACTTGCAAGCCCAACACCTGAAGGCGAGCCACCGTCGCCGGAATATCTTCTGCGTGCTCCGACTTGAGCACGACCACGACGCTGAGGATCTCGGTCTCCTGGCCTGCCATCGACAGACTCCTTACATGTGAAGACCTATGCGGGGCACGCGCGTTATTTCGCTCGGCCGACGAGGCGGGCGTGCAACTCGTCCAGCCATCCCTTGTCGGGCAGGGCGTACGGTCGGAATTTTTCGATCGTTCCGAGCTCTTCGCTGTAGGCGAGGGCGCGATTCTGCCCGAGCTTGTTGGCCGCCGGGCTGTCGATCAGGTTGCTGGAATCCGATGCGCTCATCTGAAAGAGGATGCGGTAGTCGAACTCGCGCATCGCGCCGCGGTCGAACGTGCGCTCGATCGAGACCGCCGTGTCCACCCACGCGACCACGTGCATCCCATTGGGCGGCCCTTCGCGGATCAGGTCGGCGAAAATCTTGTCCGCTGCCGGCGGCTTGGGCTCGTCGCCGCTGGATGAGAAGCCGAAGCTCTCCTCCTGCTTGCGCAGCGAGCGGTAGCGCTGAAGGCCATAGATGAAGACGAAGATTGCGGGCGGGGCGGCGCCCGCGGAACCATCCTGACGGCGTTTGAGCTCCTCGCCCAGCCCTCCGAGCGCCGCATCGACAGCACGGTATTCCACCAGCTTCATGTCGTGCGGGAGCGCGTCCTTTAGCCGTGGGAGGACGGTTGCCAGCGGCGAATCGGCGGGGGTGCCGTCGAGCACGACGAACTGCACCGCGGAGGGCGGAAGCTGGAGCGCCAGCGACTCGATGCTGGCGGCCATCAGCGCCATCGCGCCTTCCTCCTGCTGGCCGATCAGCAGCGAGTTGGCGCCGCTCTGCCGGCGGTAGGGAATCCCGGTTGGATCCTTGATGGCCACTGGATCGCCCAGCCAGGCGACCGGCGGTGCGTTGCTCGCCGGAGGCCAGTTGGAACCGGCCAGCAACTGCATCATCGCGCGGTTCTTGTGGATGTCGGCCGGCGCGTTGCCTTCAAATACCACCGCCTCCGGCCGCCCCATCTTGCCGTTGCCATTCTTCAGGTCGAGGGCACGGACGCGCTCGAGATAACGGTCGCGTTGCGCGTCGCCGAGCCAGGCGATCTGGAAGGGACTGTTGTTTTCCACCAGCCCGCCAGCATCGTTGTAAATCGCCTCGCCGGGGCGCGTGAGCAGGCGGGCGGCGGAGTTGTTGTCGCCGAGGATCAACTGCGAGTCGGTGTCTGACAACTGTAGCGCGACGCGAACTGCCATCTGGCCGAGCGTGCTGCGCGACAGGCCGCCCGAGCCGCCAATCGTCTGCGACCCCAGCAGCACGTGAATGCCGAACGCACGGCCCTGTCGAACCAGCCGGTCGATCAGCAGCGACGCGTCTTGGCTCAGCTTGTCGTCTTCGGAGAAAAATTCCTGGAATTCGTCGACGATCAGCAGCGTTCGAGGCATCTTTTCGGCGTTGGGCGACTTGCGGTAAGCAGCCAGATCCTGCACCCCGACCTTTCGATAAATGTTGCCGCGTCGGGCCAGTTCCGCATCGAGCCGCTGGAGGACGCTAATGCCGAACTCGCGGTCGCTTTCCACCGCGATGACCCGGGCGTGCGGCAGCGCATTGACCGCGTAGGTCTTGAACTCGACGCCCTTCTTGAAGTCGACCAGGTAAAACTCCACTTCGTCCGGCGAGTACCACATCGCCAGATTGGTCACCATAGCGTGCAGAAGCGTGGATTTGCCCGACCCGGTCTTGCCCGCGATCAACGTGTGCTGGGCAACGCCCTTACCGAGCCGCATCATCTGAAGCCGTGTGGCACCCATTCGGCCGATCGGCACGCGCAGCTCGTCGGCGGTGCTCATCGACCAGAACTGCTCGGGCTTGGGGGCGATGATGTCGAAGTTTACCTCGACCCGCTTCGACTCCTTGGCCCGGCGGCCCACCTCGTTGAGGATCTTGGTCAGGAACTCTTCGCTCTCCGGGGGCGGATCCAGGCGGAGCGGGAACCTTCGGAACACGTCGTCCTTCCAGACGAACCGCGGCGGCTGCCCCGACTGACCGGGCTGCTCCGGCTCCTGCACGAGCGTAACGCTGTGCGCCTCCACGTCATCGAGGTGGGTGCCGGAGGGGAGCGGCACGCGCGTGTCGCGCATCACCAGCGTGTAAACGCCACAACGCGCCCCGCTGCTCGCGATGCTGCTCAGACGCCGGAACGCATCACCCTGGAAGCCAACCGGGAAATCCGCGACGACGAGGAAGCGGTACGGCTCGGAGAGTTCGCCGGCCTGCGCGTTGTAGTCGTCGATCGTCTGAAACTCGTTGCGCAGGTATTTCTGGATGACCGTTTCCATGTGCTCGGTGAGGTCGCCGAGGCGTTTTTCGATCTGCTCGCCATCCGTCCAGATGCGGGTCCCCACCAGGGCTTCATCGTAGTCCGCCAGGTGCATGAACCCGGCGAAGTTCTGGCCCAGGCCGACGGGATCGAGGATCGTGAAGTGAACGCGTCCCGCCGGCAAGGTCGTCAGCAGCCGCATCATCACCATCTGAAGGGTGCGCATCGCTTCTTCACGCCCGGTGCGGCCGGCTTCGATCAGGAGCGAGGCGTGCTGGGGAAAGGTGAGCTGGCCGGGAAGGACGAAGCTGTCGGGGAGGGGCAGCGTGAACTTTCCGTCGCGGCGCACGTCCTCGATAATCTGCGGAAGGCTGACCTGCAGCTCGCCAAAGCGAACGCCGCTCGGGAAGACTTTCGGCGGCGACCACTTCTCCCACGCTGGATCGTTCCAGTTGGTCGGCGCGGGAGAGCTGGCCAAGCCGTCCCCCGAGGCCGAGCCATTCTGGTTTTCCATCGGAGCCGAGATCCGCCGCAGGCCATCGGCCCAACGTGCTTCCAGCGTCGCCCGTCCCTCGCTGAATCGCTGCTCGGTTTGTGCGGTCAGGCTGGACAGCCGGGCCTGGTTCTCTTCCAACTCCTGGCGGCGACGGCCCTCGACGGCATCCAGATCCCCCTTCGCGGCCCCCTCCGCGTGCTGACGGATGCGGCGTCGTTCCTCGTTCAATCGATTACGTCGCTCGGATGTCTGGGCTTCGAGCGCGGCGGTCGCCGAATTGCGCTTCTCCATCGCCTTGGATTTCAGGGGCGCAATCGCCTCCTTGGCCTGTTGGACCTCGCTCCGTTTCCTTTCCATGGCTTGCTGGTAGAGCCGCTCCTGGGCCTTGGTCGTTTGTTCCAGCTTCAGGGTTGAGGCTTGGCGGGCGGCGGCGCTCGAGGCGTGAAATGCATGATACGCCGCCTGCACACCATTCTTCGCCGCGATCCACAGGACGACCCCGAGCACCAATCCCAGCACCAGCGCCGCGCCCAGTCCCACCGCGGCGTAGGCGACTGACGCGCCGCCGATGAACCAGCCCGCGACTGCGCCGATCGCACACAACACCCCGACCGCCAGATAGGGCGTGGCGCCGACGAAGAGGCCAGGCGCAAACAGCGAACGCAACGCATTGAGGTGCCGTTGGGCGGCATCGCGGTTCTGCGTCACCGCTGCCTCCACGTCTTCGGGCACCGCCCGCTCCCCGGCATCGGGTGGCGCGGTGGGCGACTGATGGTACTTGACCAGCAGCGCCTTGGCCCGGACGGCCATCTCCTCCAGCTCGTCGATGTTCTTCTCGTGTTCGTCGCGCGCCTTCTTCAGCTCCGCGCGCACCTGGTTCTGGCTGACCTCGAAGACGCTCTCGGCGAGCCAGACATCGTGGTCGATCTTCGACTGAAGCTTTCGGGCGGCGGGCTCGTACTCCGAGTCGATGCGGCGGGCAGCGTTCTCGTGGGCCGTCTCGATGGTCGCGGCGGCCGATTTCAACTTCGCCTCGACCTGAGAGACCGCCTCAGTGGTCTTCTGCTGGGCCGCCTGGAAGTCCACCTGATAGTGCTGCTGAATCTGGACCGCGGCCTTGTCGGCCTGTTTTTTCGCGGTCTCCAGTTCCGTTTGCCGCCGGCGATCCAGTTCCGCTTCGGTCGCGGCGCATTCGGTGCATAGCTCGACGAGGTCCTTTAAGGCCGAACGCTGCTCGTCGCGGCGCGTCGGCTGTTCTTCAGGAGCGGGGATCGGCAGGTTGGGGTCCACGGTTGCGTCGATCGTCATAAGGTGTTCCCAGCAGATTCCAATCATTGCCGCGCGAATTGCGCAGTCATTCCCCGCAATCGCGCTTCACCGCGGCGATTACCTGGGCCATGTGATCCATGCCGCCGGTGGCGTGGCGGAGATCCATTTCCAGAGGGATCAGGAAGCGCTTCTCGAATGCCTTGCTGACCGAGTCGTCCCAGTCTTCGCGTGTTTCAGCCCAGCGGGCCATGAGCTCTTTCATGGCTTTGGCGAGTTGGCCACGTCCTTCGTAAACGCCCATGACTTCCTTTCCGTCGATCGCGCCGCGGCGGGAAGCATGTTCCCCGCTGCTTCACGTGCGCGTCTCGTCATCCAACGCGGTACGCGACACACACAATCTCAAGGGACCGCGGTCGCGGGCGGCGACATCGCCGCGGAAACCTGAGCGGCCGGCGCCGCGAGTACGGCGGGTTCCGCGGTCTTCCAGAGGTCCCGATCCACAGGATCCAGAAGGGCCGAAACGCCCCCGCCATCGAGCACGATCAGATACCCGGGCGGCAGCACCAGCAACTCCTTCAGGTCGGCGCGGGCCGCAAGCAGGTCCGTGAGGCGCAGCGCCGTCAGCGTCGCCGCATCGGTTGACGTCGCGGCGCCGGGCTCGGTGCTACCGGCGTACCAGCCGCTGTCGCCGGGGAATGAAATCTCAGTGCGGGCGAGGAAGACCCGGTTGGACCTCATCGCACCCTGCGCCAACACCACGCGCGACTCAGGATCAAGCGCATCCCGTGGCCCGGGAAGCGATGCAATTCGTTCACGTTCAGACGCGTTCAGCTCGGGCGTCGTCAGCGGCGGCGGCCCGCCCGCAGGCGCCTCGGCGGCGGTGGACCGAATCGTGCCCGCGGGCACTTGCGCACGGAGCGCCTCCCACCCCTTGTCGGCGGTGAACCCTTCGCTGCGCCCCATCGACTGTACACCCGCCATGTCGGAGGTGATCAACGGTCCGCCGTCGGCGCCACCGGCGCCCGAGGAGGCCGAGAGTGCGACGTATGCCTCAAGCGTGGTGATCAGTTGGCCGAGTGTCGAGGCGGCGAAGGGAACCTCGCTCTGCAACGATGTCGAGAACCGCTGCACCTGCCCCTTGTACATGAGAATTTCCTTGGGGAGCTTCCGGCTGTATGCCGTGACCGCCTTGGCCTTCTGCTCCCCCTCGGCAAATCGCTTGAGCGCAACGGCCAGGGCCTTTTCCTCGTCAACCGCGGAGGCCGGCCGGCCATCGGGGCCCTTGAAGAGTTTTTTCATCCGGACGGCTTCTTTGCACCGCGTGACATATTCGGCGCGTTTGCGCAGCTGGGATTGCCAGTAGTTTGCCTGGTCGCGTTCCAGCCAGCCCATGACGCGGTGCATCTCCCCTTCGGCGTCGACGAGGGCGGTGGAGCAGACTTCAGCAAACTTGATCAGCGCGATGCGGAAGGCCTTGAGAGCATCGACGGAATCAACTTTGGCCTGATGCGCCATGACAACCGATCCTATCGCTGTTTGAGGTAATCCTCAATCAAACTCGCCTTTTTGGCGAGGAAAACCGCGTGGTCGTGCGAGGCGTTCAGGAAGTTGCCGAGCATCTTCACCGTCTGGTCGAAAACCTCGGCAAACTTGCGCTGCTCCTGGTCGCGCCAGGTGCTCTCCAGCCCACGCATCCGCGCGTTGAGGCCGGCCATCAGGCCCTGAAGATCGTTGTTGAATCGCGCCAGCTCCTGGGAGAACCGCCGCAGCTCCGCCGGATCGACATTGGCTTTCGACATGGCTCACAGAATAACACGCCTTGCCGCAGGCGTCAGCAGTTGTTCGCGGCCCGGCACAGGCCAGGACGCCGTTCGCAACGGGCGATGGCATCGGTATGATCGAAAGTGTGCGCCGCATCGGGGACCGATGCGCAAGGGATCAAAAAGAAGGAGGCACGCGCCCGTGAACGCATCCTTAATGCAAGCGTGGTTTCGGCAGCATCGCGATTTGCGAGTCGGACCGGAGATGAGCCAGTACGTGTTGCGCCGCTGGCAGGCCGGGCGCGCGGCGACGTCGTCGGCTGTGTCGGCGCTTCCGCCGCAGTCGATTACGGTTCTCGGCGCCGAGGCGAGGACCGGACGTCCGGTGCGCGTTGAGATCACGGCCGACATGATGGCCAGGGCGATCGGAGATTCGTCAAGGCAAGTCACCTGACTGACGCGAGACGCCCAATCTGCATCAAGGCGAAATGTCATCGCGAGTGTCCATCGTCCGGCGCGGTTTTTGCCGCATCGCATATTGACGATTTCGCGACGCGCCTTATCTTCAACACAACAACATTTGACTCTCTCGACGGACCGAAGGCGGGTGGCTCCCCTTCGGTCCGCTCGTTTTTTTGATCATTTTATCGGCCGTCCGTCCGGCCGGCTCATGGCGGCGTGAGCCCTCGCCGATCTATGAGAGTCTGGGCGCTTCCGCCCCAATACGGGCACTCTATAATCAGGTCCAATGACCGCGTTCGTCGAATCGTGTGTGGGAACGGCCGCTGACTCAGCAGTAGCGGTCGAGCGACACGCGCGCGGGCATCCCCGCGCCGCCAAGCTCCTCCGCGTCCTGGCGGACAAGAAGAACATCCTCGTCACCACGCACCTGCACCCCGACCCCGACGCGCTGGCCAGCGGCGTCGCCCTCTCTACCCTGCTGCGGACCAAGCTGGCAAGCGCCAAGGTCTCGATGTCGATCAAGGGGCAGATCGGCGGCGGGATCAATAACGCCTTCGTCCGCCACGCCGACCTCAAGCTCACGCCGTGGGACGACGCGGCGCTGCCGGGTTATGACGCGATCATCCTGCTCGACGTCCAGCCGCCGTTCGCGTTCAACCCGCTCCCGCTCAACATCACCCCGACGGCGGTGATCGATCACCATCGAAGCCGGGGCCGGCGCCCGTCCTGCCCGTTCTGCGACGTGCGGACCGACGTGGGCGCGACCGGGTCGATCATCTTCAGCTATTTCATGGAGCTGGAAGTTCCGATCCGGCCGGACCTGGCGGCCACGCTCCTCTTCGGCATCGAGTCGGACCTGGCCGGCGCCGCGGGGACGCCGGGCGACCTGGATAACATCGCGCTCGCCAGCCTCACGCTGGTCGCCGACCCGCGCAAGCTCTATCAGATGCGCTACGCGGACCTTCCGCAAAGCTATTACATCGCCTACGCGAGCGGCCTGGCCAACGCGGTCTACTATGACAACGTCCTGGTCTCGCACATCGATGCGATCGATTCGCTGGAACAGCCGGCCGTCCTGGCCGATTTCCTGCTCCGCTTCGAGAAGGTGGGCTGGGCGATGGTGACGGCAGTGCACGACGGGAAGCTGGTGATCAGCCTGCGGACGAGCGAGGCCAAGCATTCCGCGGCCGACGTGGCGCGGCGCTTATTTCGGCGCATCGGCGAGGGAGGCGGACACAAAGCCAAGGCCGGCGGGTTCATCCCGCTGGAGATCGGTTCGGCCAGCGAGGTGGAGCGGTACCGGACGATGCTTCGCCGCCGCCTCCTGCGCAACCTTCACGTCATCGCCTCGCGCGGCCAGCGGCTGGTTCCGAAGGCCGAATCCTGCCATCAGTAAATTCCGGCTGCGTCGATCAAACTTCCCCCATTCGCCTCGACCAGCGCGTAGCGAAATCCCGTGTCGGCGCGGAGGGATCGTCCTGCCGATGCGCCATCGGCGCGCAGCGCGATGAAACTGATGTGCGTATTGGCATCGCCACGCCGTCGGGCGATCTCCTCCAGCACGAGGGAGATCGCTTCGGCGGGCGGGAGACCGCGGCGCAGATTTTCGACGACGGCAAAGCTCCCGCAACCTTTTATCGCCTCCTCTCCGACCCCGGTCGCGGAGGCCGCGCCGACCCCACCCGCGACGAAGAGCCCCGCGCCGATGATCGGCGAATCGCCGACGCGCCCGGGCAGCTTGAAGGGCGTTCCGCTGGTGCTGCACGCGCCAGCAAGTGTGCCGCCCATGTCGATCGCGAGCATCCCGATCGTGTCGTGTGCTTCCGGGACGCGCGGCGCCGCCGCCAGGCCCTCCCGCCAGGCGCGATATCGACGTGCCGATTCCTCGGTCAGGAGATCGCTCTCGTGAAACCCGTATGACACCGCAAAGCGCCGCGCCCCATCGCCGACGAGCATGACGTGCGGTGTGCGTTCCATCACGCACCGTGCCACGCGCACCGGGTTGCGGATGCGCGACAGGCAGGCGACCGCGCCGCACGCGCCGCGGTGATCCATGATGGAGGCATCGAGCGTCACCTCCCCCTCGGCATCCGGCAGACCGCCATAGCCGACGGAATTGACTGACGGATCGTCCTCGCAGCTCACCACGCCCGACTCCACCGCGTCGAGCGCCGTCCCGCCCCCGGCGATTGTTTGCCAGGCGACCTTTGCCGCTGGCAGACCGAACGGCCAGGTGGCGATGACGACAGGATTGGCGCGAGGCGCAACGGGATCGCTCATGCGGGACATTCAAGCGGACGGGCGAGTTCCGTCAAGCGAAGAGCGCGGGATGAACGCGCGGATCGCTGCTGGGACCAATCAGCCGGGCGTTGAGGCCCTGGAAGGGATAGCTGAATTTGTTCGCGTCGATCCCCAGCGCGTAAAGGATCGTGGCCTGAAGGTCATGCACATGGACCTTGTCGCGCACGATGCGATAGCCAAGATCGTCGGTTTCACCATATGTGAAGCCGCGCTTGATTCCGCCGCCCGCCATCCAGATCGTGAAGCAGTGTGGATGATGATCGCGGCCGAGAAACTTGCTGCCGCCGCGTTCTTCGTTCAACGGCGTGCGGCCGAACTCTCCGCCCCAGATCACCAGCGTGTCCTCGAGCAGGCCGCGCTGCTTGAGGTCCGCCAACAGTGCGCTGACGGGCTTGTCCATCTCGCGGCACTTGTTGGGCAGGGCCGTGATGAGGTCGTCCCCCCCGCCGGTGCCGTGCATGTCCCAGCCCCAGTCGAAGAGCTGCACGTAGCGCACGCCCTTTTCGATGAGCCGCCGCGCCAGCAGGCAGTTGTTGGCGAACGATCCGTTGCCCGGTTGTGCGCCGTACGCCTCCAGGGATTTGGGCGGCTCCTTGGAGATGTCCATCACGTCGGGCACGGCGATCTGCATGCGATACGCCAGCTCATACTGGCTGATGCGGGTGAGCGTCTCGGGGTCCCCGAACTCCGCCAGTTCGATCTCGTTGAGCTTCTTGAGCGCGTCGAGGCTCCGACGCCGGTCGCCGCGCTCCATTCCCTTTGGATCGGTCACATAAAGGATCGGCTCTCCCTTTGAGCGGCATTGCACGCCCTGGTAAACGCTGGGAAGGAAGCCGGTGCCCCAGAGGCTCTTGCCGCCGGTCGGATCGGTGCCGCCGGAGACGAGGACGACGAATCCAGGCAGGTCCTGGTTCTCGCTGCCCAGGCCATAGGTGATCCACGACCCCATCGATGCGTAGCCGGGCCGCTGGTTGCCGGTGAACAGGAGCATCTCCGCCGGGGCGTGGTTGAATTGGTCGGTGTAGACCGATTTCACAAACGTGACGTCGTCCACGTGCTGCGCGATGTTGGGCAGAAGGCTGGAGACCCACGCGCCGGATTGCCCGTGCTGGGCGAATTTGTGCGGCGAACCCAGGAGCTTCGGCACGCCGCGGATGAAGGCAAACCGCTCGCCCTGAAGATATTCCTTGGGGCACTGCGTGCCGTTGAGCTGGTTGAGCTTCGGTTTGTAGTCGTACATGTCGTTCTGCGGCGGCGCGCCCGACATGTGCAGGTAGATCACGCGCTTGGCCCGCGCCGCGAACGCGGCCGCGCGGGGCGCGAGCGGGTCGGCGGCCGACGGCGCCGTCATGCCGGGAATGCCGGGAGTCGCTGCCGCCGCCGCCAATAGTTCGTTCCCCATCAGCGACGCCAGCGCCACCGAGCCGAGCCCGGCGTTGCAGCGCTTGAAGAAATGACGCCGGGTGATGAGTCGGGCTCGCTCGTGATCAAACGTCATATGCAATTCCTGTTTCGTTCACCGCGTCAGTTCCGGGTGAGCACGCCATCGAGGTTCAGCAGGACGTTGGCGACGACCGTCCACGCCGCGGCATCCGCCGGATCGGTCCCGGCGGGTAATGGCCCGAGCGGCTCAGACGCGAATTTCATCGCGGCCGCCTTGTCCTGCTGATACCGCGTCTGCTCGCCCTGGTAGAGCGCCAGCAAGTTGGCCGCTACGGCATCGCTCGCGGGCTTGGCCATGCACAGCTTCACGGCGTAGGCCACGCGCGACTCGGGCGTTTGGCCCCCTTCCCGCATGATTCGCCGGCCGAGCGACTGCGCGCATTCCACGTAGACCGGATCATTCATCATCACGAACGCCTGGAGCGGCGTACTGGTGGGGATGCGCCGCAGTGTGCAGACCTCACGGCTGGGGGCGTCGAAGGCGGCCATCGACGGGTACGGTGTCGTCCGCCGCCAGAAGGTGTAGATCCCGCGCCGGTGTGCATCCTCACCCTTGCTGGTGGGATAGGTCCGCTCCCCATTGAATGCGGCTTGCCACAATCCATCAGGCTGCGGCGGGTAAACGCTGGGGCCGAGCATCTTTGGACTGAGCAATCCGCTGAGCGCCAGCGCCTGATCGCGCACGAGTTCCGCCTCAAGGCGGAGACGGGGACCACGGCTCAAGAGCCGGTTGCGCGGATCGCGCTGGAGCAGCTCGGGCGTGACTCGTGACGACTGACGGTACGTCGCGGAGGTGACGATCGTCCGCAGAAAGCCCTTCACGTCCCACCGGTTCGACTGGAATTCGATCGCCATCCAATCGAGCAGCGCCTGGTTACTCGGCGGCGTTCCCTGCGTCCCGAAATCCTCCTGCGTCTCCACGATACCAATGCCGAAGATCTGCCCCCAGAACCGATTGACCGCGACCCGCGCCGTCAGCGGATTGTCCCGATCGACGATCCACGTCGCCAGCCCCAGACGATTGGGCGGCGCATCCTTGGGCATCGGATGGAATGCGGAGAGGACCGCCGGCTGAACGAGCTGTCCTTTATTGAGAAAGTTACCCTTCACCAGCACGCGATTTTCCCGGCGTCGTTCCTTCGGCAACTCGCGCATGATGGCGGTGCGGGGCGGCTGCGCTTGCTCCTGTTCCTTTTGCAGTTGAGCGATCTTTTTCCGCAGGTCCGCCAGCTCCGGTGCAAAGCCCTGGTAATAGGCCAGGAGTACTTCGTTCTGTGCGGCGGTGCGCTGCGCCCGCGCGACCGCCAGCGCTTCGGTGACCGTAGCAGGCAGGAGCCGGACGGGACGCGGGTCCGACGTGGCGGAGATGCGGAACTTGCCGAGGGAGCCGGTCGCGAAATTCTGCGTAAGCGTGAATGTCAACGTTGCGCCCGGACCGCCCGCGTTACCGTTCGCCTCGAAGACAGCCGTGTGCGGCTGACCGAACCGCGGACGGATCGCCCAGCCGCTCATGGCGACATCGCTGTCGATCGCCTTCGCCGCCGACCACTCGACGCCAGGTGCGCCGGCATCTGCCTGGTGAAAATCATCGGTTGCATTCTGAAGCGTGATCGCCTGGGCGGCGGAGGGACCAATCTCGACGCTGGGATTCGGAGGGGCGGCGAGACGCGTCTGCCAGACCTGCTTGTGCGAACCATCGAAAACCGTGACGCGGCCGCTGGTCAGACGGGCGAATGATCCGCCGTCAGTTCGGTTCCAGATGACGATGCGGTCGATGTTGCGCGCGGCCCCCAGGTCCACTTCCCACCAGGGATCCTTCTCTTCCTTGGTGTGAGAGACCGAGTTGGAGCGAAAGTATTCGCCATCGGCATTACCGTCGATCGCACGGCGAGCGTCGCCTCCGTAGTCAGTGCTGGACTGCGACGCCCTTCCCTTGAGAGCGGCGTTCTCCGCGCCGCTGAAGACCTGAACCTCCGCAAGGTGCAGGTATTGTCTGGGCCCGATGTTTTCGATCCGAACGTATCGACCGGCGATCGTCGCCCCTTGCGCGGCCGCGGTTGCAGCCTTGAAATCGGTGAGGACGAAATTGCCGTCGCCGGCCCGTCCCGGCCCTCCGGCGGGGAGCGATGGATCGGGCAGGGCTTCCAGACGGAAAGCCGTGATCGATTTCAGATCGCTCGGTGCGATTACGGTATACGTATCGGCGTCGCCGCGCTTGCCGGACGCCAGGATCGACCCGTCGGGCGCGACGGTGAGCGTCGCGCCGGCGCTCGATGCCACCCTGGTCGGATGAAACACAGTCCAATTCGTCGGCGACTGGGACAGCGATCGTTCCCAGGCCACCTCGCCGGCGACGAGGCGCTGCGGCTCCTTCATGTCGCGCTCGATTTGCGCAACCTGTTCGTTGATCTGAGCGAATTTCTGTTGCTGCTCGGGCGTCGGCGTAGGGATCGTGGGGCTTTCGTCGCCGTTGTTGTTGTCCTCGGTCTGGTTGAAGATAGCGAAGAGCTGGTAGTACTCGCGGTTCGTGATCGGATCGTACTTGTGGCTGTGGCAGGTCGCGCACCCGACGGTGACGCCCATCCAGCTCTGGAGGGTGGTATCGACGCGATCCTTCACCGCGGCGACGCGGAACTCCTCGGCGTCGGTGCCGCCTTCGGTGTTGGTCATCGTGTTGCGATTGAAGGCGGTCGCGAGGAGCTGGTCCGGTGTCGGATCAGGCAGTAAGTCACCGGCGATCTGGTCGATCGTGAACTGGTCGTACGGCAGATTTCGATTGAACGCGTCGATCACCCAATCGCGGTAACGATAGATCGTCTTGCGCAGCGGATCGGAGCCATATCCCGCCGAATCGGCGTAGCGGGCGACGTCGAGCCACATGCGCGCCCATCGCTCGCCAAAATGCGGGTCGGCCAGGAGCCGGTCGATCAGCTTCTCGTAAGCGTCCGGCCGGCTGTCAGCGACGAATGCGTCCCCCTCGGCCGGCGTCGGCGGCAGCCCGGTGAGATCGAGGCTGGCCCGACGGATCAGCGTGTACCGATCGGCCTGTGCCGAAGGCTCCAGCCCATTGGCTTCCAGCTTCTTCAGCACGAATGCATCAAGCGGATTTCGAACCCACTCCCCCTGCCGCAACCCCGCAGGCACCGCCGGCCGGACCGGCTTGATGAACGACCAGTGCGGCGGCAATGCCTCGCTCGACGTAATCGAGACACCATCGGGCCAGACCGCCCCTTCTTTGATCCAGGCCCATAGCGTCGCGATCTGGTCCTTGCCCAGGCGCGCCCCCTTCGGCGGCATCACCGCATCCGGGTCATCCCCGCGCACGAGGTGCAGCAGACGGCTGCGCTCCGGGTCACGGGCAAGAATATCGACCCCATTGTCACCCCCCAGCATCGCCTCATTGCGGTTGTCCAGCCGCAAGCCACCCTTGTGCTTGGCGGCGTCGTGACACGTGGAGCAGTGCGTCGCGAAGATCGGCTGAACGTCGCGAGCGAAAACAACGGTTGACGTCGGCCCGGTCTGTTTCTCTTGAGCTCTCGCGTGCGCTGTAATCAGCGTTGCGATGAAGGCGATGCCGCCGATCGTGCCGATAAATGCGACCAAGTATGGAATGCGCGGTCTGAACATGAGTTAATGTGATTACCGCATCAACGCGCGGATTGTTTGCCTGGTACACGAACAGCCATGCCACCGGCCCAATCACAGCGATCCGTCGTCGGGCTTCTGGTTTCGGTGGTGTTCGGTCTTTTCCTTCGCCTGTTTTCGGACGGAGTCATACGCGGCCTGATCTGGAAAATAAGACTGCCCCGGATGATCTCCAAGTAATGTGAACTGCTCGTTCGCCTCGGCCCAGTGGGCTCCGTCAACCGCCGCCTTCGCGTACCAGTTTCGGTCCAGATACGAATTGGGATGGAGCTTCAGATACGATTCGAAGACGGATTTTATGTCGCGCCAGACCTCGGGGTTCGCCAGGTACGCCCCGCGGTCTCGCATGCCGTTTCCAACGGAGGGAAAACGATGTCGAACTCCGCCTTTCGATCGACCTTGGGGCGCTGTTCAGGCGGAACCCATTGCAACAGTTGCCATGCAACACTCGTTATCCGTTCGGCCAGTTCGCATTTGACCTTAACTGCGATCTCGTTGCCGGGAATGACGTGAAGCAACGCCGTTTCGGCGGCCTGAATTTGACGGGCGGCTTCGTTCAAGTCGTCATTGAGCTGCCGGTTGGTGGCGAATCCCACGGTTTCACCATAGACGAGAGATGCGAAGCACTTTCGGCTCTCCGGATACTTGCTGGCCGACATCTCATTCGCCGCCGATTTCAGGCGAGCTGCCAGAAGGCTGTTGGAGACACCACCATGCAGATTCTGCGCTCGCAGTGCGGTGTATTTAACAAATGGATCGTTGCATCCGAGCGCCGAAGCCCTTTCGAACTTCGCGAGCATCTCCGCTTCGACTTCGTACCGCCGGTCAGGATCAAAATGGATGCGACCATAAAACAGCTCCAATGCGTCCAGCGCCGCCGCGTCCCAGGCCGGATTCCGGATACGGAAGCGCTGGTAGGCCCCCAAGGCTGTGATGGCGTTTGCCTCATTCTCGCGCTGCGTCCGCTCTTCCATCGCCAGCCGGGCACGAAGCGCCGGGAGTTCCCGACTGACTGGCACTTTTGCTGAATCCCCTTCGTGAAGCTGGGCGTAAATGGACTCGAGCATTGGGATTGAGGGAACCTCAAGATTTCGGATCGCGACCGTAGCCTGGTGCTGCAACTTTGCATCTCTGCTTCGGACGGCTTTGACAAATGCCTCTACCCTCTCCGCGGATTGATCCGGCCGAGTGGCAGGATCACCGGCGTAAGACCACACACACGTCGTACCCCAAATCAGAGAAATGCAAGTCGACAGCGTTCGATTCACGGCTCCTCCCAGTTGTGAGAATGGACGGAGAGTATATCCTAACACTACAGCGCGGGATTGATCGTAAGTCCTTATGACTCGTCACTTGCATCGCGATTCTTGTTCCAAAATGGCCGAACCAGCGCTGTAGTGCTAATGCGTCACGCGCTGGACACACTGAGCGAAATCCGAGGTTCAGAACTTTAATGACCGGTATCGCAGGCGTTGCCAAAGGCTCAAGTCGATGGCGGCGTCAAGCCCAGGGCGGCGAACATCGCGCGTGCCTTGACGAGGGTTTCCTCGTACTCGGCTGCGGGATCCGAATCGGCCACGATGCCGCCGCCGACGGGAACGTGGACGCGTCCACCCTCGAAGATGATCGTGCGAATGGCCACGTTGAACTCGAGGTGGCCATCGAGCGAGAGGTAGCCGATCGCGCCGCAGTAGGGTCCGCGGCGCACCGGCTCAAGCTCATCGATGATTTCCATTGCGCGGATCTTCGGGGCGCCGGTCACGCTGCCGCCGGGGAACGTGGCGCGAAGCAGGTCGACGAAATCCACGTCGTCGCGGAGGAGGCCGCCGATCGAGGCGGCGCCGTGAAAGACCGTCGGGTGCTCCTCGATCACGCGCGGCTCGCCAACGTGAATGGACCCGACCCGACAGATCCGGCCAAGATCGTTGCGCTCCAGGTCAACGATCATGTTCAGTTCCGCCTGATCCTTGACGCTTTCCGCCAGTGCGTGCCGCATGCCCGCCCCGCGTGGCCGCGTTCCTTTAATGGGGCGGGTGAGGATGGTGCGGCCGTTGGAGCCGGGAGAGACGCGCAGAAAAAGCTCGGGCGAATTGCAGAGCAGCGCGTAATCGCCCTGATTCAGGTAGGCGCCGTACCAGGCGGGGAATTGCCTGAGCAGATCCGCGTAGATCGTCCCAGGCGCAAGCCCTGCCTGACCGCACGTGAACCGTTGGGAGAGGTTGACCTGAAACACGTCGCCCGCGCGGATGTATTTGATCACCCGCTTCACCGCCGCACGATATTCGTCCGCCGTGAAGTTCGAGTGGAGAGGAATAGCGCGCCCGGCGGAACTCGTGCGACGCGCCACCTCACCCTCGCGGGGAGTCTCAAGCCAATCGATCGCAATGAGTCGTCCGTCAGCCGCCTGGGCATCGAGGCTGTCGTGAAAGGTGAACTCGAAGAGTGGGACGGCCATGTCGTCAGCGGCGGCCGAGGGGAGTGTTTCGAACAGATGTCCCAGGTCGTAAGACAGAAACCCCACCCACCCGCCAATGAACGGCGGCGCATCGGCCCCGCCCTGCGCGACGGCATATCCGGACATCCATCGCAGCGCGGCGAGCGGGTCATTCCACTGACGGATCAGTCCCGTCGCTCCGCGCAAATTCGCCGTGCGCGTGAGACGGTCGCAGTGGAGGGAAAGGCGTGCAGGGCCGAGCCGATAGGTCCACCGACTCCAGGGCGATGGGGAGCCGGATGCGCTGTCGAGGCGGATGTGGCCAGGTTCGTAGCGCCAGCTCGCAATGGGACGTACCTCGATCACTCGGGGATGGTAGGGAAACGCGGCGGCGGCCGCTATTTCTTTGTGGGCCGGTGAAAGGGCGGCCGATCGCACCCTGCAGAGATCGATGCACGCGGTCCGATAACGGGATCAGCGGCATTGCCGCCATCGGAGAACTGTTTTGTCGCTTGCACCTCCAATTCCAGCGCCACCGTCGGCGACGGTCTCCTCCGCGCAAGTCCAGGCGATTTCCAATCTGGCTCGCAATCGAGATGCGCTGGCGGGCAGTCAACCGCGTTTAGCCGCGCTGGGGAGCGCGGTCCCTGACGGATTGGAATGGGTATTTGCCCGGGATAGCGCGCTGTCAGCGCGCGATGCGCGCGGGAAATGGTGGACAGGCTGCTCGCTGCCGCGCCGCGCGGCTCAGGCGATTTTCAAGCCTATGGATGCCGGCGGACGGGTCGCCTGCTTCCTGTTGCCGTTGCATGCGGCTCAGGTTCGTGTCGCGCTGCAAATCCTTCGGCCGGAACAGGCCGTTATCGCGCTATGCCCCGACGAAACTGCCCTGGCGGTGCTGCTTCACTGCGAAGAATTCTCCCACGATATTGCAGCACATCGGCTCTGGTTCGCCTGGGGTGAATCCTGGGCGCAGGAACTGGAACGATTGTTCGATGAGCGACCCGGCTTGGCCCTTCCGGCTCAGTTCATCCGCGCCAGCGCCGCTGATACCGGGCCAGCCGACGCGCTCATTCCGATAGCCCAGCCGATCTTTCACGCGGTGGCAGAGCGACGACTGCTTTCGGTCCGCCACACGCGTGAGACCTGGCAACGGTCGAGGACGGCCGCGTGCCGGACCTGCGTCGTCGCGCCATCTCATTTCCGGCTCTGGGATACGGCAGGGCCGACGCTCGCTGACACCCTCAGCGGCGCCGCCGGCCTCGAGGTGATCCGCTTCGACAGCGACGACCCGCTCTGCGCCTCTCCCGAAGCGCTCGCGACCGAGGCGGCCGGATGTGATGCGATCATCACGCCCGGGACAGCGCGGGGTGACCTGCCCGATATCGTGCCGCTCGAAATGCCGTGGGTAATGTGGGTTGTCGGCCCGAGGATTCCGGCCGCTTCGGCCGCTGGCCCGCGCGATGGACTGCTGCTCGCCGACGCGTCGTGGCTGCGCATGGCCGTCGAAGCGGGATGGCCGGCGGAACGCGTCGCAATCGCAGGCTGGCCTGCCCATGCACGGCTTACTTCAGATTCATCGACGGAGCCAGACCGCCCCCTGGCCCTGGTGGCAGATACCCGTGTCATTCGCATCCCCGACGCAGTGGCCGAGTATTCCAGTCACCGGCTCCTCTGGGAATGTATTGAGGAAGAGCTTGGGTCCGATCCATTCCTTCTTCTGGAAGGCGCCGAAAGATATCTCATTGGCAGCATGCGCCGACTGCAAATCGGGGAAGAAGGATTTGACCGACGGCCGTTCCTCCAGTGCTTGATCGAGCCAGCCTACCAGCAAGCGCTGGCACGGCTGCTGCTCTTCGCCGGACTCCCGCTGAAATTGTGGGGCGCGGGATGGGAGTCGCTCGAAGAATTTAGTTCGTCGGCGGCAGGGATCGTCTCATCGCGCAGCGTGCTTGCCGACATCCTGCGTGGGTCGGCTGGCCTGATTCATGCCTGGCCCATTTCGCACGCCCATCCGATCGAGGCGGTGCCCGCGCCAATCGCCCGGCCGGCACGTTCCGCGGCTGAAACCATCCGCCGTGCGCGGGCCCTGCTTTCCGGTGAGCCACCACGCCCTCATACCATTGCCGCACCGCTGGACGCCCAGCGCGTCACCACCCTGCTCGAGCGGCTCCGCGCTGAGTGAGGACGATCGCGTCAGTATTTAGGCCCGAATGGCACTCATGCCGCCCGCGTCGCATGCCCGATAACTAGCACAAGTGCGCCGACGGCGGTGCTGAAGTCGTACGTATCGAAAGGAAGATGCCATGGCCTCTCTGATGGAACTTGTGGAGCGTGTCAACAAGGGTGAGATGATCGATTCCGAGCAGTTGGATGTCTACCAGGAATCCCCCAACAGCGCCGAGAAATTCCTCGCCCATCACGCCTGTGCAATGCTCGACCTGCGCCGCGCCCACCAGCACATGCTCCAGAGCCTGGAGGCGATCGACTACAGCGACCAGAAGGTCCTCAACCAGTTCGTGAGCGTCAGCGGCTTCCTGGGCTTCACCGATCAGCGCGCCCAGCCGATGATTCGCTTCGGCAGCAGCGCCATCGCACGTCGCGAATACGCGCTGGGCGTCGAGGCGATCCAGAACGGCGTCTCCTACGATCTTCAGCACGGCGGCGCCTACACCGCCGACCGGGAAAACTGCCAGTTCGTCGCCACCCAGTACGACCGCGCCGCCCAGTGCGCCGGGTGGGAAGCACCGACCCCGGCCGAATGGAATAACAAGCAGACGCGCGTGGCGTGGATCGTCAGCGGCGTCGGCGATGACGAGGCGGGCGCCCGCACGATTCGCAGCCTGGCCAAGCACCATGATTCCAAGCGATTCCGTTTCCACGTCTATTCCACCGAGGCAGGCTGCCGCCGTGAGAAGCAGCAATTCGGCCAGAGCAGCTACAGCTCCCCCGCCGCCAAGCGCGGTGCGATGACGATGGAGGCTTGCACCCGGGCGAAGGTCCCCTGCTGGACGGCGCCGCTCGACGGCGACGCGATCAGCTCGGCGCGCGACCTGGCGGCTCAGCTCGTTAAGGATCGCATCGATGTGGCGTTCTTCGACGCAACGCAGGGCGATCCGATCGCCGCCATGGTCGCCGACTGGGAGGTGGCGCGGGTGCGGGTGAACCTGTGCCGTCGCACGCCCCTCTACTCGGCCGGCATCAACTGCGTGACCTACTTCGACCAGGTTCGTTACGAGACAGACCGCGAGTTCTGGGATCGCCGCGGAACCGAGAGCCGGTTCATCCTCGAAGGAATTGACCTCGATGAGGAGTTCGGCGCCGCACCGCAGCGCTCGTCCTACGGGATCCCCGAACAGGCGATGGTCCTCGCGACGGCAGGCCAGGACCTGGACCGCACCCTCTCCGAGCAATTTGTCGAGACGATCGTCAACGTGCTCCGCGCCCATCCGCACGCCGTCTATCTGCTGATCGGCGATGGAGAGCTGGCGTGGCAGAAGCGGAAATTTGAATCGGCGGGCGTCGGCAAGCGCGTCGGCTATGCCGGACGCCGCAAGGACCTGCCGGGCTTCCTGCGCATCGCGGACCTGTACCTGGCCGAATTCCCCGGGGCCGGGGCCGGCGGCGTCCTGCAGGCGATGGCGGTCGAGCTGCCGATCGTCGCGATGCGCTGGGGCGATTCGGCGGAACATTCCCAGGCGGCGGCGTTCGTCGGCAGCGAGTGCACGATCAGCGCCCGCGACCCGGGCGCCTACATCGAGCGCGTCAGCAAGATCATCCGCGACTCCGCGTACCGCCAGAAGCTGGGCAAGATGATGCGCTCGCGCGTCGAGCAGCACTTCGCGTACAACCAGACGGCTCGCCACGTCGAGCAGTTATGCGATCAATTGATCCAGCAGCGAAGCGAATCATCGCTGGTGCAGATCTGTGACGACAGCGAACGCCGTGAACCCCTGGCTGACGTTGCCTGATTTGAGCAATCGCCGATCGGCGGCCTGCACGGCTCACGTCGCGGGCGGACCGCCCGTATGCGTCACGGCTCATCGACGTCGGCCGGCATCGACTTCGAGGTGGTCGTTCCGACGGACCGCGCCGCAGCGGCGTCTACCCAGCCGCAGACCGGCTCGCGGGTGCCGCGCGTTGCCAACTCCTCGATTCCGCCCGCGACGCACGACCAACCCGTCGAAAAGAGCACCCGCCCGCGCGGAGCAGTCGTGGTGGCGACGGCGGAACCTGGCGGCAGGATGCGGACGAACGGGGTGAATCCGTCAAACCATCCCGTGTTGCCTTGAACGAGCCTGCCCTCGCCGAACCCCCGGCCGAACGTCCCCGCCGCCACGATCGGCAGCGATCCACTATTCCGCCAGAATTCGATCAGGCTTGCCAGGTCGTCCTCCCCCCCATTCCTCTCGGAGCGTGCACTGACGCACGCGAGGAGAAATTTGTCGCCATCGATCACCGAGACGGCATGAACGCCGAAGATCCCCACGGGGGATCGCAGCGGGCCCGCGTCGTACAGCGGATATTTCGAGAGCAGGCACGTGCCGGACGTTGACTGCCCATCCCCGGCAACTTGCAAAGGCCCAAAGAGCTGCGCGATGTAACTCTGTTGCATGTGGACCGCCGCAGCGAGCGGCGCCACGTCCGGCTGCTCGATGTGTTCCACGAACAAATAGTCCGGCCGAAGGGATGCGAGGCGCTCCATCATCGGCCCATTCGAGATATGCGTCGCCGCGGCGTCCACCCAGGCAAAACGGAGTCGCCGTTCCGGAACCTTCGCGGTGGCGTGATCGGGCGCGGGGAGATTCGCCGGCGCGGCCGAACGCCGCAAGCCATAAAGGAGAAACGTGCCGAAGAGCACCAGCGCGAAGCAGGTAACGACGCGCTGCCAAGTCGGGGGAACGGCGGCGTGGTCGGGCGCGGACGCGGGGCGAGGTAGTTCCATCGTGGGCGGGGATTATACGCGCCCGCGCCTTGGCGGAAGGGGCGGGCGCGGCAAGAATGACGCGCGAGCATCATGTTGAAGTTTCAAACGCACTTTCGCAACACGTTCCTCGCCGGCATCTTCGCCGCGATCCCGGTCGCGGTGACGGTCTTCATCGTCTGGTGGGTGGAATCCAGGACGCGTCCGATCTCGCATTGGCTGCTGGGCCGGGAGATTCCGTTCGTGGGCGTGGGGATCGCCCTGCTCGCGATCTACGCGTCGGGACTGATTGCCACGACCCTGGTCGGCAAGTTCGTGCTGCGCGGAATCGACCTATCGCTCAAACGGCTCCCGGTGATCCGCCAGGTCTATAACGGCTGGAAGCAGGTCGCCCTCACGCCCGGCGGCACCGAAGGGATCTTTTCCAAAGTGGCACTGATCCCCGATGAAGCGGGTCAAACGCTGCTCCTCGGTTTCACCAGCGGCCGGCCCCTGGATGACCAACCCAACGTGCTCTGCGTGTTCGTGCCGGCGTCGCCGAACCCGGTCAACGGCCGGCTCTACTTCGTCCGCCGTGAGACCTGCCAATTGGTCGAGCTGAGCACCGAGGAGGCGTTCAAGATCATCCTGTCCACCGGCAATTACGTGCCGCGGGAAATTGGAGCGGCGGCGGCGGCGCACTTCGCGCTGACCGATCCCCTGCCGCATAAGACGGATGGGGATGCAGCAATCGCGGCCAACAAATAGGCAGCCGGGGAACTCTTTTCACCATCGATTCCCCGACAATGTTGGGTGGCGAGGATTGAACCCTGGCGCTCTTCGATCGCCTACCGCTGTCGAAATAAATGTCGGTCTGGGTGCAGGTAGCGGCAGGCGTCTCGGTGATCCGCCGGCCGTTGGCGTCGTAGTCGTAAGTCGTGAGCAGCGTCGGGGCGGCCGCCTTCATCACAACCGCTCGGTTCCAGGCGTCAAAGGCATACGTCTGGCCCTTGTCGTCGGTCGTCGTGTTTCCATTGTTGTCAAACGTCAGTGCCTGCGCGCCGACGACCGTGGTCTGGTTCCGGCTGTTGTTGCTCCGTGTCGTGGTCGTGCTGTTGGCGGTGGAACTGCTCCAGTTGCCAAGCGTGTCGAGGCCACTGCCTTCAAAGAAATAGGTGACTGTCCCTAGTATGTCTCGCCGATCGTCATGCCTGAGCGAGGCGGTACCGCCGTTATTCTGCGTAAACGCCACTTTGGTGGTGTCACTTCACCGTCGATAGTCTATATAGCGAAGGCGGTGCCAGCCCCGTTGCCGGGGGTTGAAACCAACGCCAGCCGTGCCGGGGAATAGAGGAAAATTCTGACGGAATTTCGACTGAATTTTGTTGACAATCACGGGATGTACATTATGATTCTCGCTTCGTGATCCCATTCAGGTCCAGAAACATAGGAGAAATGATGCGTCATCTAATTTTAGCCGGGCTTGGGTCGTTGCTCGCCTTTGCGAGTGTTTCTCGAGCCGACGTTTTGGCTTATTCCAGCTTGCCTAATCAGGCTCCGAATCAATCCTACGGCAGCAGCTTCGGAATGGACTTTGTACCGACCACCAACGTCAGCGTGACGGAACTTGGACTTTACAGCGGATTGTTGGGCGGTGGCACGGGAACAGGCTTCGCCGGCGACGACTTTGCCACGCTCTTCGACAGCTCCGGCAACGTACTGGCGCAGCTCGAATTCGGCAACGGCACCGGAAATGGGACGCTTGTGGCGGGCACTTCCGATTACGTCAAATCGCTTTCGACGCCGGTAACGCTGACCGTCGGAAACACGTATACGATCGCGGCATATTACACCGGAGGTGTCGACCAACTCGCCAACGCATCGCAACCTCCGCCCGCTGAGACGGGCGCGCCCGTCATTTCGTACGTCGGAAGTGGACGATACGCGCAAAACGGCACTCCGAACACGTATCCGACCACCATCGATGGCGGCCCTGCCAACCGCTACAACGGCCCGACGTTCGCCTTCACTCCCGAGCCGGCATCGATCGGCTTGATCGGCCTCGGCGGCTTGGGCCTCCTGGCCCGCCGTCGCCGTGCCTGATGCGGATAGCCGGCCCCTCCAATTCTTCAGCCCCCGGTCGCCCTGAGCGCCGGAGGCTTTTTTTATCATCGATCTCTGCAAATTCCGGCGCCCGAGGCGCGGGACAGATTCGGCGAAAGCTCCAGCCCCCTCTCCCAGTACTCTGGGCGAAGCGAGCGGAAAAGGTGACTGCCCGCGAGCGAGTTAGGGTGCGGCTATTTCGGAAGAATACTAGGGACAGTCACCTGTTATTGCCAATTAACAGGTGACTGTCCCCAGTATCTTGTAAAAAACGTAATCCGGTGACTGATCATACAATTGAGTATTTAAGCAATTGTTGCTGCTGCGCTTTCCACTCTTCTACCTAGCAACATATATCACTATTCCTCCCCCTACTGCGGTAGCAGTTCCATAAATCTCCGGCGTACCAATATATGCGGGCGCGATCTCGTGAAAGATCCCTGCAAACCCAGTGTCAATGATCCCCGGCGAACATTCAATGCACAGAAACCCCGTTCGTAAAGCTGGCGATGTAAGCAGTGAAACATCAATGTACTTCATAATCGCGGGAACTCCCAAATGGACGTCCGCTGACCACCAACGTAACAGGTGATACCATTGCAGATTGCTAACTTGTCATTCGTTCGTGCTACTTCGGCAATTTGTCGATCCTTAACGGAGCCAGAAAGCCATACTCTCCGAAGTGATGACGAACTACTAAGGGGCGACAAATCCGTCGCGGTGACCTCCATCCCGGTGATTGTTAGCGACTTGAGAAAGTGGCAGTCACGGACAAATTCGAAGTTATCGATTAATCCCTGATTAATGAGTTCGACGGCACGCAATCCAACAACCAATCCAAGCGTTTTAAGATCGATCCGGTGGCACCGTTCCAGAGGTATAACCGAAAGTCGTGGATTGCTGGCGTCTGAATAAAAGCGGCGTACCTTCGGTGAATCGTGACAAAACGTTTCACCACGTCCCACGCGGGACAGAAAGGATACGCCTCATGGACAGTAACGCATTTCAGCTTC
>JBBSDP010000015.1:0-92287 GCA_038240605.1 Tepidisphaerales bacterium
GAGGTGATCGGCGCGCGCACCGTCAAGTTGCCGTCGGAGGCGTCGGAAACGACGCTGAGCATGTCCATGATGTTGCTCTGCAGGTCCTTATTGTCTTTCTCGATCCGGTCCTTCAGCTCACCGGTTTCGACCAACGCCTTGCGAGTGTCACTCAAGGTGCGCGAAACGATGCGGCTAATCACGACGCCGACGCCGAGTGCCAGTGCGGTCGCGATCAGCACGATCAGCTTGGCGAGTCTGGCCTGAGAGCTCAACCGCTCCGGGACGAGGCTCATGTCCTTGGAGTGCGAGCTCGACAGGTCCTGAGCGTCGTTCTCCAAGTCGCGAATGCCATCCTTGAACGGGATAATCGCTACGTTCGCCGCCTCCGGGCGCGCGATGTCGCCATTGGAGATGCCCGTCAACACCTTATGATAGCCGCCGTCGTAGGCCGCCAACTGGTCGACCATGTTTTTCACGCCGGCCGCGTCTTTCTTTGTGCGCGCTCCGTTAGAGCGTAAGAGTGAAATAGCGGTTACCGGATACCGCGACGCGTGACGACGCCAAGGGTGGGAATTGAGATGCGCCGTCTGCGCTGAACGACGAGTTGGAAGGAGAAGCAGAAGATCGGCCATCGCGAGCCGCAAGATGTCACACGGCATGCGCGTGTATCACGGACGCGCTTGAGCCGGCGACGTCTCCGCGAGCGGTACCACGGCGCAGACGGAAGAAGTCCTAATTGGCGCTGGCGTTGAGCAGATTAAACTTATCGTGTTCCGTCATCTTGTCCAGGTCATACTCCGGGATGTGACGGCGATTGGAAAAATACATCATAGTGATCATCAGGACCACGATCGTCGCCGCGACGCCGCTGGAGATCAGTGGATTCTCGCGGATGCGAAAGAGGACGTCCTGAAATGCATCGTACGCTCGCTGCTGTAGCGGGGGGCGGTCCGGATCGGCCTCGCGCTTGGGCTTGCGAACCTTTCGCTCCTTTTTAGCGTCCTTGGACGGTTCTGACTGCCCTTGAGGCGTGCTCCAATAGCTCTGGCCTCCAAATCCCTTCCCGTTGGGTGCCTCAGCCACTGCGGTCGCGGACCCGCCCCCATTCGATTCCGCCGCGGCCCCCATCTCCAAGGCCTGTAGATCCCGGACGGCGCGAAAGGTCCCGGGAGCGGCGTTGCCGCGCGCCCGCGCGCCATTTCCCGCCGTGGCGAAATCCGCCACCGCCGGATTGGGCATCTCTTCAAGGAAATTGAAACGCGGCGCCGGCGCCTCGAGCAAGGCCACCTGAACCTCGACGTCCAGCTCTGTCCACTCGTTCTCTTCGCGTTCCGGGATCACGATCGATTCGTCATCCGGAAGCTCGGGCTCGGCAGCGACCTTGGTCTTGGGCGTGCGGCCCTTGCGGCGCACGTAATCCGCCGGGCGCGTGTCCGCGGCGAAGAGCGTGTCGATCATTTCCGTGACCCGCGACCCCTTGCCGTACGGCATCGAGGTCGACAATTCGAGCGTCTCCAGATCGCCCGTGTCAAAAATGAAGGCCACGCTCCCCAGCTCCACGACGTCATCGTGGTGCAACTCGCGCCGTTTGATCCGGGTACCCTTGAAAAAAATCCCGTTCTTGCTTCCGAGGTCAACGACCATCCACCCCTGCGCCGTCTTTTCAAAGCGGCAGTGTTGCCGGGACACGAATACGTCGGGAACGAAGATGTCGCAGTCGTAGGAACGGCCCAATACCACCTCTTCCGTGAGCTGGTAAGAAGCCTGATGATCGCGGGCAACAAACGTAAGAAAGGCCATGACTCTCCGTAAAGATGATCAGATGCGTATCTCACGTATTGGCGTTAAGGTTTCGTTAAAGGATTGTGGAGGTTCAGCAAACCCAAAGGCGAAGCCCGCACCGACCGCCTGGGATTCAAGGCACGCTGCGGTTGCTGCCGCTGGCCGCGTCGAGCGCCTTCTTCTGCTTGTCTTTGTCATTCTCGCCTTTGTCCACCTTCTTGCTCAGCACCTTTCCCTCCTCACTCACCACGACTTCATAGGTCGTGCCGCCCGATTCCACGTCCAGCTCGTACGACGTCTTCCCATCCGTCGTCTGCTTTTCGGCGTCGGTGATCTTTCCGCCGGGCATCGCGGCTTCGACCGCTGCCACCACTTTGGCCGGCAGGTCCTTGATGGCAATCTTTTCCTCCTTCTCCGCTTCGTTCAGCACGCACGTGCCGCTGGGTCCCGGCCGGACGACGCGGCCGAAGCTGCCAGCCGTCCCAGTGAACGCGATGGATAGAGCGACGAAAGAGATGATGCGCGGATTCATGTGAGCTCCTGCGGAAAATGATCACCCCCATTCAGAAAAAACACGATAGCTACCATGCGACCGCAACATGACGGCAGCATGACGAAGCGATCGCGTGTTACGGCTTGCCTGACCGGGTGGGCGTTGCTGGCAACGGTTGCACTTCGATATCTCGCTCGCCGCCGCCGGCAACGGAGGATCGACTCAGCCTGTTAACCGTCGCGATCTGTAAGTCCCGGCCCGCCAGCTGCAACGTAGCCGTCGCTCTTTCCCTCGGCGGTGCGGCTCACCCAGAATGCGAAGAGCCTGGCCCGCTTCAGGTGGAATCGAAATCGCACCGTTCGCCCGGCCGTCGCTGAGAGTTCGGCCCCCTTCCACATCACGGCCTGCTTCGTCTTGTCCTCCCGCAGGGGCACGCACGCCGATGCCGAGAGCCGTTCGATCGGCTCCCCGCGATCATCCAGCGCCTCCGCCGTCAACGTGCCCCCGCTCGCCACGTCAGCGTTGACGAACAGGTGCTTGCCGAAGAACGAAAGTGGGCGCGTGGTCAAGGATCCGCCGGCCTCGCCACCGTCCATGGAGGCAAAGCCATCGCGGCGCAAGCGCGCCAAGCCGGTGCTTCCGGCGCTGTCGCGGTGCTTGCCGTCGCCCGGGGAGCCGGCCCGCCCGCTGTAATAGAAATAGAGTTCGTCCCCCACCACCAGGCAGCACCCACCCGCCGACTGCACGTTTCCCCAGTTCCAATCTTCCTGATGCTCGGAAACATCGAGAAACGCGGAGCGGTCCGGCCGGCTCCAGTGGAAGCCGTCGCGACTGAAGCCGACGCAGACGTTGTTGGGCTTGGGCCTGCCCGGCGGGAGATTCTTATCCCCGCGCCAGATCGTGAATAGGCCAAGCATCAGGCTCTCGTACGCTACGCAATCCAGGTTGTAGAGTTGGGGCGCGACGCGCAGGTCATCGCGCGGCGCGTCCAGAGCGTCGGCCCCCAGCCACATCGTCGGCTGATCGATCTTCTCCCAGGCCGGGCCGCGCACCAGGTCCGGCGTTTCCCAGTATCGGCGTCCCCGCACGCGACCCCAGCCGTCGCGCAAGCTGTAGACCCAGACCCTGCGAAAAGGGTTGTAAAACGCTGTGGTCCGATCGCCGGTCGAGCCGGTCCGCGCCACACGACCGCCCCAGTGATTCCCATCCGAGGAGAAGTAGACGGATTGGCCGAATTGTTTGTTCTCACTGTGGCTGCGAAACAGCACGTACCGGCGAGCCGGGTCCGTGGCCGCGCGATCGAGCCAGACGGTGGTCGAATCCCGCGTCGCCGACTGGACGATGTTCGTCCCCGCCTGCACGTCGAGCTTCGGCTTGACCCAATGCACCCCGTTGTCGGAATGAGCGAAACAGACCGATCGGCCGTACCCTCCCATGTACCACATCTTGAATTGCTTGTCGGCCGCGTCGTACCAGACGCCATCGCTGAAGACCATCGCCATCCGCCCCCCAAGCTGCTCCCACGGCTTGTCCGGCCGCACGATCGGGTTGTCCGCGTACGGCGTCGGCCGGTGAAAGGTGCGCGCCAGGTTCGTCTTCTCGATGAGGAAGTCATCCACGAACAACTGGCGACCCAGATCAATGGGAATCACCGCCGGTGGGGATCGCAGGTAAGATGGCGGCTGTGTGGTATCCAGCGTCTCGGTCAGCTTCGGCGGCCAGGGCGATGGCAAGGCGATGCCGTTGTAAAGCCGTGCCGCCGGCGCGGCGTCTGGCTCTGTCGCCGGTGACGCGGCGACCGTGCGACGCATCATGGGACGCGCATTGGTAGCCAGTGCGGCTGCGCCCAACGCCAGAAATTCTCTGCGGTGCATTAAGGGCTCGCCTCCCGCATGTGCGTGACGTCATTGGAACCGCGCGCAGTCGCGAAGGCCAGCGATGTCGCGCGCTACAAGGCGAGATTGTTAACTCAAAGGCAACGTGACGCTGGGTGAAGACCGATGTATTCTGGGATATGGGAGCCGACGCCGTCTTCAAGAAGGGCTGGCGGCAGCACAAGACGAAATGGAACACGGTTGGCAGCAACTTTCCTTACCACTATCTCGGCAGGCGCCAAGACGATGTGCAAACTCGGGCGCGCGTTCGGTGAGGCGATGATCTCCCCGCGCCAGAGAAAGGATTGACGCGCTACTTACGTCCGAACAAGTCATGGCTACGTCGCGGCGCGAATTCCTCGCAGCAACAATGTTTATCGGCGCATCGGGCACGCGTGCGCTCAGCACAGCGACGCCACCGCCCGCCAGCAAGCCTGCGGCGGGTCTGGGGATGTACGTTCACACCCACTGGTCTTACAACCGCCCCTACGCCGCTCGCAGTTGGTCCGAGGAAGATTGGCGCGGCTACCTGCTGGGCCTGGGCCGGCTGGGGTTCGACACGGTGATGTTCTGGCCCCTGCTGGACTCGATGCCGATCGAGCCCACGCCGAGCGACCGGCGTTTCCTGGGCAAGATTTCGCGCGTCATCGATATCGCCCACGACACGTTCGGCCTGCACTTCGTCGTCGTCGCCTGCCCCAACACAATCGGCAACGACAGGGCGGCAACCTACGCCTACGAAGAGCGTCCCTACTTCGTTTGCGAGCGCAAGATCGATCCGAAGGACTCGGCGGCCGTGAAGGATTTCCTCACCGCCCGGCGTTGGCAATTCGAGCCGCTCGCCCGCGCCGATTCCCTGGCGATCATCGATAGCGACCCGGGCGGATACCCCGACTCAACCGACGACGAATTCGTCTCCCTCTGCGAACAACAGGTGGGCATTTTCCGAAAGTTGAATCCGAAGGCCGGGTTCGATTACTGGATGCTGATCGGCTGGGAGAATTACAACCGGTTCTGGTCACAGACGAAGGCGCGTCGAGCGGGTGAACCGGCGCCGCAACTTTCGATCGAGAAGCCGACGTTCATCCATGCCCTGGAGGGGATGCAGCGCACGATCGCGGAACCGTGGAACGTGCTGGCATCGTGGGGCCCGCACCTCGAGGCGACGGAGCAACTGCATCTCCGCAACAAGCGCATGTATTTCCCATACGGAGTGATCGAGGGCGAGCCAAGCTTCCCGCTCACGAACTTCAATCCTGCCTCGGTGGCCGGCGGACTTGCCGCCTACCGCCCCTCCGATTTTCCGCGCGGCGTCATGGCCAATGCCCAGGCTCATTGCCTGCAACTCCCCCACACGTACTTGTTTGCCTGCCGGGCTCGCGGAGTAACGGCCAACCTGAACGACTTCGCCGAGGACCTGCTCCCCGGCGAGGCCGCCGACGTGGTGGCCGCCTGGGAGACGATCGGCGTGGGCGAACCAGCCGCTCAGCGCGCGAAGGCCACCGCGATCAGAAAGCACATTGGCTACCCCCACCATGGCGGGCGGTGCTCCGGACTCTTGTTCGGCGACGCCGACCGGTTCCTGATCGACCTGTCAGACAATTTGGAAATCCGCGCTGACCTGCACGAGGTTCAATCCGCCGTTACAGTCGGGCATGACGCTCGCCGCGCCTTGCGTTCATTTCTCGAACACTTCCGCCCCTATCAACAGCGCGTAGGCTTTTCGGACGCTTACGGCGGTCCCCTTCGCGTCGCGCTCAATGACCCGCTCGCAAAACTTCGCGACCCCGCCATCGATCGCGTGCTTGCCCGCGTCGACGAGTGGCGAGACTTGCCGGCCCGCCACGGCATTGTCGCCCCGCTGATGGCCGCCGTGCAGGCGTATTGTGATCGTCAGCCGTGAGTGGAAAGGACGTGCGCTCCAATCCGTCACGCGATGACGCCGTGAATAACCTTCCCGTACACGTCGGTCAGACGGAAGTCCCGGCCGGCGTAACGGTAGGTGAACCTCTCGTGGTCGAACCCGAGTAGATAAAGCATCGTCGCGTGTAGGTCGTGGACGTGGACCGGCTTCTCGACGGCCTGAAATCCGAAATCGTCCGTGGCGCCGTAAACGCTGCCGCCGCGCACACCGCCCCCGGCGAGCAGGACGGTGAAGCCGTAAGGATTGTGATCGCGTCCCGTCCCTCCCTCCACCACGGGCGTACGGCCGAACTCGCCTCCAATTAGTACGAGCGTATCCTCGAGCATGCCGCGCTGCTTCAGGTCCGTGAGCAGCGCCGCGATCGGCTGGTCCGCCTCGCGGGCAAGACGGCTGTGATTGGGACCAATGTTGTCATGACTGTCCCACGGCTGACTGGCGCCATGCCAGAGCTGCACGTAGCGCACACCGCGCTCCAGCAACCGCCGGGCGATCAGGGCCTGACGCCCGTGAACCGAATCGCCGTACAGCTGGCGAATGTTCTGCGGCTCACTGGCAAAATCGAACGCCTCCGCTGCCTCCGACTGCATTCGATACGCCAACTCGAAGCTCTGCACCCGCGCCTCGAGTTGGGGATCAGCCCGGCGTTTTGACTGCTGATGCTCTACGTTCAGCGCATGGAGCAGGTCGAGCTGAGCGTGCTGTCGTTCTCGTGGGATGCGCGGATTGCGGATGTTCTCGATCAACTTATCGAGCGTCGGTTGCTGGGGATCAACGAACGTCCCCTGGTAGACGCCGGGCAGAAAGCCCGACTGCCAGTTTTCGGCCTCCTTGATCGGGTATCCGCCGGGCGACATGGCGATGAAGCCGGGGAGGTTCTGGTTCTCGGTGCCGAGGCCGTACGTCACCCAGGCTCCGACGCTGGGGCGCGCCATCTGCTGGTCGCCACAGTTCATGAGCATGAGCGATGGCTCGTGATTCGGCACTTCCGCCTTCATCGAGCGGATTACCGCGACATCGTCGATACACTGCGCGAGGCGCGGAAAGAGGTCGCTCACCTCAATGCCGCTTTGTCCGTACTTCTTGAACTTAAACGGGGACGGAAGTGCGCCGCCGGTCTTGCGCTCGGTGCGAAGCGATCCGCCAGGCAGAGGCTGGCCGGCAAATTTCTGAAGCGCGGGTTTGGGATCGAACGTGTCAACGTGAGATGGACCGCCGTTGAGGAAAAAATGAACGACGCGCTTTGCCCGCGGCCGGAATGGCGCCGGCCTGGCGGCCAGCGGGTTCACCATCGAGGCAGTTTCGGCCCCGCGCGCGGCCGCCGTCAGCAGACCCGCATCGCCCAGCAGTGTGGCGAATGCCATCGATCCCAGCCCCATGCCGCAACGGCTCAGGAGCTCTCGCCGGCTGGGCGACCGAAGCATCTGCTCCCGAAACGGCTCTGACATTTCGCGCCTTTCGCTAATCGATGAAGTGAAACTCGTTGCTGCACAGCAACACCTGCACGTAAAGTTCCCAGGGATCCAGGGGCCCTGACGCGTCCGTCGGTGCGCCGGAGAAATCTTTGCGCGCGTCCCATTCGCCGCCGCCCGCGCCGACGAATTTGATCTGTGTCGCCCAGGTAAACATGTCGTTATTGAGGTTGTTGCGAAAATCGACGACGAAATCGACCGTATCCCCCTGCTTGACCGGCACCGGCGAAAAATTCGCATCAGCCGACTGGTTATGCAGCGTCCAACTGGCCAGCAACCCGCCGCGGTTGCAAACGAGCAATGCGCGAATGCCGTCGCCCGCTTCGTACTCGTGCACCACTCGACCGCTGATCGCGATCGCTCCGTCTCGCGGGGCAGCCCAACGACGTACGACCGCATGCTGGAGGTCATTGCCGGCGTGGCCGCCTTCCGCGGTCAGGCGCGCCCAACCCAACTTCGCATCCGGCCAGTTCGAGCCCCCCTGCCACGCGTCTCCCGTGAAGTAAGGAAGCTTTTTGAAGCCCGTTACCCGCTGAGCAACGGCGTCGTAAGCGCCATAGCCGTACTGCCAATCGCCAGCACCGGTCGTCCGGGTGGGCGCGGCGGGCGTTGGAGCCGGCGGCGCTTCGATAAACTGCACGGCTTCGTCCACCTGATGAGAGGTCGGCGGTCGCTGGTAGATCAGGCGATACAGCTTGTCGATGCGATCGCGCGGCGGAGTGATCCGTTGAACGTCCGGACGATGCGCCAGCGCCCGTGCCCGATCCATGACGAACGCGCTGTTCAGGAAAAAGAGTGCCTGTTGCGGGACTGTCGTGCTCGAGCGCTGCGGGATGTGCAGGTCGGGATTGGCAAAGTCGAACGCGCGGAGCACGCCCGGCAAAAAACGTCGATCGACCAATGCGTATACCGATCGGCGCGTCGAAGCCAGGTCAGAGGGTGCGCCACCCAGTGTGAGGTCCAGCTCGTCCGTTGCCGCCAGCAGCGAATCGCGCATCGATTCGAAATCCAGCCGTTGGCGGTTGAAACGGAAGAGGAGCCGGTTCTCGGGATCAGCGGCGGTCCGCGCGGCATCGCGGCCCGGCGCGTCATCATCACTGCTCTGTCGATAGACCGCCGACAACATGATCATGCGATGCAGCGCCTTGACCGACCAGGCGTGCCCCGAGGCGGCTGGCTCCATGAAGCGCATTGCGAGCCAGTCGAGCAGTTCCGGGTGTGAAGGCGGATCCGCTCGGGTGCCGAAATCGCTGGGCGTGCGGACGATGCCGGCGCCAAAATGGTGCAGCCAGATGCGGTTGACCATCACCCGCGCGGTGAGCGGATTGTTCCGGTCGGCGATGGCGCGCGCAAGCTCCAGCCGGCCGCTGCCGGACGTGAAGGGCTTGCGGTCTTCGCCGAGGACTGCGCGCAGATACCGCCGGGGAACTTCCGCGCCGCGATCCGCGGGATTGCCGCGCTTAAATACGCGGGCGTTGGACTGGACGGCGCGATCCTGGAGGATCAGCGCGAACTCCGGTGCAGCAGGATCCAAGTCCCATTTCTCGATCTCCGCCTGAAGCTGCTGGAGCTTGACACGCGTCTCCTCGTCGAAGAACCACTCCATGTCAGAGACAGAGCCGGGTGGAATACTCGTCGGCGCGTCCGCTGCATAAAGCACCTGCCGCAACGCCTCCTGATTCGGGTCGGGGAGCGATTGTGTCGCCGCGGCCTTCAATGCTGTAGCCCAGGCCTGATCCACCTCGGCAAATAGCTTCCCGTAGATCTTCGCCACATCGCTCATCGATGTCGGCGCCGCGTCGGCGAACGCTTTGGCGACCACCGGGTTGAGGCGGGCATCGGCTGTCACCTCGTGGATCAACTGCGGTGCTCGTGACGCGAACTGATCCGCCGGCACGGCGGCCAGCGCCGTCCACGGGGCGAAGATGGGATCGAACCGCTTGCCGGCCTGGAACAGGTAAGCCTGCCACTGGCGCACGATCACCGGATTCAGGTCATCCTTGGCAACGATCGTGTAGAAAATCTCCGTGTGAAGTTTGTCGGCGCGAAGCACGGCCTGGAGATAGTCGCTCGTGCGCGCCCGCAGACGCGCGCACAGGTCCGCCTTGGCCGAATTGAAGAAGGCGTCCAGTTTCGCTTCGCGCTCTTTCAGGCCCTTCTCATACTCCGCGAACCGCGGCGAGCGCGACGCGAGCGGCGAATGGATCGGCATCAGCCGCTCGCTCGTGCCGGCGAAGACGCCGTAGAGGGAGTAATAATCTTCTGTCGGGATCGGATCGAACTTGTGATCGTGACAGCGGGCGCAGGCAACGGTGAGGGCCTGGGTGGTGCGAACGACGGCGTCGATCCGGTCATCGATGATGTCGTACGTCACGCCCAGGAAGCGCCGGCCCACCGTCAAGAATCCCATCGCGGCCAGGTCTGAATTGTCATCGGCGTCGTTGGCGCAGGCGTCGGCAGGGAGTTTGTCGGCGGCGATTTGCCGAAGGAGGAACTGATCGTAGGGAAGATCCTGGTTGAACGCCCGGATCACCCAGTCGCGGTAGGTGTGGGCGTGCACGAAGCGAGTCGCTTCACGATCGTAAACATACCCTTTGGTGTCGGAGTATCGCGCCAGGTCCAGCCAGTAGCGCCCCCACCGCTCCCCATATTGCGGCGAGGCGAGGAGCCGGTCCACCACCTTCTCGAACCCCGTCGGCGATGCGTCATCCTCGAACGCCCGAACCTGCTCCTGCGTCGGCGGCAGGCCGAGCAGGTCGTACGTCGCCCGCCGAATCAGCGTCCGCTTGTCAGCCTCGGGCGATGGCTCAAGGCCAGCGGCCTCGAGCCGGGCGAGAATGAAGCGATCGATGGGTGTGCGCGGCCACGCCTGAAGCGATACATCAGGAACCGGCGGATCTTGAACCGGCTTCAACGCCCACAGATCACCCCCCACGGCGCGCGACGCCGCGCAGCAGATGAGCACTGTCGAAAGAACCACCGCGATCCGTGGACAACGCTTCAGCATGTTCTGGCACGGCCGCCTCGCCTTAGCGCGGTCGGTGAGGTGAACTGCCCTTCCAGAAAATGTAACACGAACCGGGTGGGTCGTTGTAAGGAATCGTGATGCCGCGATCAAAAATCTCCCGATCTCAAACCGCTCTGGTTCTCGCCTTCGTCGTTCTCGCCCTGGTGTGCAGCGTGCCTCGTGCCAGCATGGCCGATTCTCCGGCCGCGACAGCGCCCTTCGCTTACGTGCCCGCAACCGCCTACCACATTCTGCCCGAAACGACGTCTGAAGAGTCCGGCTACTTCTCCCTCAACGAAGGTCTCGATGGCAAGGTCTACGTCGGCACCGCGAAATACGGCGTGAATGCATTCCTCATCGAGTTCGATCCCGCGACCAGCAAACAGCGAATCGTCCTCGATACGAACAAAGTAACGGGCGCGGCCGGCAAAGGGTACGCCGCTCAGGCCAAGATTCACACTCGCAATTTCACGGGGCCGTCGGGCCGAATTTACGTCGGATCGAAGCAGGGATATCGCACCGATCCGAACGACAAGTCCGAATATCCCGGCGGATACGCGATGATCTACGACCCGCGGACCGACACCTGTCAGTCACTGGGAATGCCGTTCCCCGGACAGGGCGTGATCGATACCGTCGCGGATGAATCGCACGGCTTGCTCTACGTCGTCACCTGTGAAGATCAGCACTGGATGCTCTATGACTTCAAGCTGAAGAAGTACCGTGAGCTGGGGCCGATACTGACGCCGTACGCGTCAACGCTCGTCGATTCGCGCGGTGTGGCGAGCGCCATCACGAGCGACTTTCAGCTCGCCCAATACAACCCCGCCACTGGCGAGGTCACCCATCGCCCGATCCTGTTGGACGGCGCGCGCTGGAGCCGCAAGGACAAGAATTCCATTCCCACCTGGTACCTCGGCCCCGATGGCCGGAACGCGTATCTCATCCTGATGAACGACCCAACGCTCATCACGATCGATCTGCAAATTGCCGGCGACAGCGTCCCTGCCAGCAGCCATGGAAAACTGATCGAGGGCAAGGGACCGGATTCGCGATCGTCGATGGTCGTCGATCCGCACGGCGTCGTCTGGGCCATCGTGCGGATCGACAACACCACCGGCTTCGGCACCGGCTACCTGCATCACCTGACTCGCTACGACCCGGCGAAAGGGAAGCCGGAAGATCTGGGCGTTATCGCCGTAAAGAACCCGGATTTTGCCGACTGGAATCCGCCGCCGCCGAAAGATGGAAAGCCGCAGCCTTATTACCGCCACGGCTTTCATCGCCTCCCCGATGGGACGCTCACGATTCTCCACGCGCACATGGGACTAATCGTCGCCCGCGACGGCATGCTCTACATGACGGCGCTCTACCCCTACACGCTTCTGAAGATCGAAGGGTACAAGACCGTCCCTCCCCCGACGAAGGCGAGCGCGCTCTACCTCGACGACGTGCTCCGCAAGCTGGACGTGACCGAGGCACAGTTGCCGCAGATCACCGCGGCGGCTGAGGTGGTGGCCGATCGCTATCTCAAGGGCGGCAACATCCTGATGCCCTGGATGGGCGGGACACTCGAGCAGGAGCTGGCCGGACGGGCCGGCGGAATGATGAGCATCCCCGGCCGCGCGACCACTGATCAGGACATTGGCCTGGTAACCTGGGATCGTCCGCCCCACGCCGACAACCTGAAGAAGGTCGCGGACTACAAGAAACAGAATCTATTCGTGATTGGCTTCGGTCCGCGCTCGATGCCGACGCTGGCCGAACACGTGAAGCTGACCGATGCGTGGTTCGACACCGGCATGGAGACGGCTGGCCATTCGCATCACGTCATCAATGCCGCCCTTGGCTGGACCTTTACCGCCGAATTCATCGCCGCCCTGACCCGACGCGGAAAGATGCCGGTCATGTTGCGGGCCTGGGCGTGCGAAGACGGCAAAGACTGGTCGCAGCGCTACGCGACCACGCCGCGAATCCATCCGGATCTGACGGTCCCCCCGATCCCGGCGGGAGTGCTGGGCCGGCGGTATCTGGACCGCGCCCGGTACGGCATCCGCCGGCTGGAGCGAACGCAGTTATCGCAGTTGGAAAAGATTGCGGACGCGATTGCCACTGAACGCCGGGCCGGCCGAAAGACGCTCGTGGCGTACAACGGCCATATGGGGATGAATTACGTCGCGAAATACGAAGACGCGGCCTGGGCTGTGAGCGTGGAGCTTCACGAAGGAGTCGATTCACAGACAGGACCGTTCGAGAAGGAACAGCCGGCCGACGCGCTCGTGTTACGTCTGGGCTCATTCGGCCTCCACGAAAGCGTTGATGCGCTGTTGCAGAAAAAACACGACCGCGTGCTGCTCGTCACCAGCGAGAATCCGCGTACGGAGTGGGCGGTACCCGCGCGCTATGAGCCGTGGGTGGACATCGGCATGCCGTTCGGCGACGCGTGCGTGACGCTCGACGGCTACCCCATCCCCGTGCTCCCCATCAGCGGGATCACGCAGACTGCTGCGTACGAGTGCGTCAACCTCGAGGTGCAGGCACGCCTCAGGGGCAACTGACCGAGCGATCGTTATCGATTTTGAATATAGACGCCGCTCGCGCCGACTACGGACGTTCCCATGTCCGCGATCGCCTTCGTCCCCTTTCCGTCCATATCCAGCACGCCGATCTTCGTGTCGTAATGAAGCCGGTAATCCACCTTCAGGTGAATGCTGTGAGCTCGATCGAGGCCGGCCTTCGATCCGGGGACGATCAGGATGTTCTGGCGCTGCGCGTGGCCCAGGATCAGGTCATCGATCCCATCCTTCATCGGACCCCCGTTCGCAGTTCATTTTGCAACCCACGTCCACAGCGCTCGTCAGTCGCGATATAGACGATTGCCATGGCATTCACCGCTCGCCTGGTTGCCCTCGCCCTCCTTGCCGCTGTCGCCCTTTCCATCGGGGCGCCGGCGGGCGAGACGAAGGTCTACAGCGGAGCGGCGTGCGCGGGCTCGCTCGACGAGTTCTTCGCCAACGAAGTCTGGGCCAAGGTGGGCGCGCAGTCCTGCCTGAAATGCCACAAGCCCGATGGCGACGCGGCGGAGAGTAAGTTCATCCTCCGGGATCCGGAGCGGAGCGTCGGACGCGAGCGGGAAGAAGCGTTTCGGCAGAACCGCGAGGCATTCGTGCGGATGGCGCGGGTCCGGACAAAGGATCAATCCCGCCTCCTGCTCAAATCCATCGGCAAGCTCAAGCACGGCGGCGACGAAGCGATCGCGCTGGACTCGGCGGCATACCGCGTGCTCGCGGATTTCGTGCGCCGTTGCACCGCTCCGCCGACGCCGACAGCCATCGCGCAGGCCATGGCCGCGGACGCGAACGCACCCGCCTTCTTTGATGGCGTCGTGATGCTGGATGACCAGCGGCTGCTGCGGCGCGTCTCGCTTTCACTGGCCGCCCGCCTGCCAAACGATCGTGAGGTGGCCGTCATCGCCAGCGAGGGCCGTAAGGCGCTGCCCGCGTTGCTCGACGCGATGATGAGCGAGGAAGCGTTCTACGCACGGCTGCGCGAGGCGTTCAACGACGTCTTTCTCACAGTCGGCGTGACCGACAATCCCGAGACCGTCCTCTCCTACGAACATTTCGAGAAGACGCGCAACTGGCCGGAAAAATATGACCTGCACATCGCCGACCCCAAGGCGCGGGAACAGGCCGGCTACAAGGTCTGGGCCGACTATCGCGCCGCCCTGCTCGGTGAGCCGATGAAGCTGATCGAACACGTCGTGCGCAACGACCGTCCCTTCACGGAGATCGTGACGGCGGACTACGTGATGGTCACGCCTTACACAGCGAGGGGTTACGGCGTCTTCGAAGAGTTGCGCTCGAAGTTCAAAAATCCTGATGACCCGATCGAGTACATCCCGGTCAAGCTCAAAGCGCTGATCGGTCGAGACAAAGAAGATGATGAGGATTCGGCCTCGGGCCAATACCCGCACGCCGGCCTGCTGACGACCTTCCAATATCTGCGCCGCTATCCGACGACCGAGACCAATCGAAACCGCCTTCGCGCGCGGATGTACTATCAGCAGTTCCTGGGAGTGGACGTGCTGGAGCTGGCGGCGCGGGTCACCGATGCCGCCGCGGTCACCGCCAGGTTTCAAATCCCGACGATGCAGGCCTCGGAGTGCGTCGTCTGCCACAAGACGGTCGATCCCGTCGCGGGGCTCTTTCAGGACTTCTGGAAGTTCGACGCAGTCTACGGCCGGCGCAAGGGAGGGTGGTTCAAGGACATGTTCGCCGCCGGATTCGAGGGTGAGGCCCTGCCCGAAAAGGAGCGATGGCGCGCGCTGCAGTGGCTGGGAGAACGCACCGCCAAAGACCCGCGGTTTGCGGTCGCCATGGTCGAGCACGTCCATTACGTGCTGACGGGGCGCAAGGTGCTCCAGCCACCCAGGGACCTGGATGACCCGCTCTTCCCGGCTCGACGGCGTGCCTGGCAGGAGCAACGCAAGCAGGTCGAAGCGATCGCCGTCCGATTCGCACAAGGCGGGTTCAACCTCAAGGGAGTCTTCCAGGATTGGATCCAGTCCGATTTTTATCGCGCCGACGGGCTCGCCTCCGCCGATGCCAGGCCGGCACGGCGCGCCGATCTGGACGACGTCGGCCTCATGCGCATGCTCGCGCCGGAGCAGGTCGAGCGGAAAGTTGCCGCGGTATTCGGGCAACCCTGGGGCAAGTTGAACGACCAGCTCGCGATGCTGTACGGCGGCATCGACTCGAAAGAAGTCACCGAGCGCGCTGCCGATCCGAGCGGCGCGATGGGCGCCATTCAGCGCATCCTCGCCAACGATGTCGCCTGCAAGGAGACGGCGCTCGACTTCTCGCGCGCCGCCTCGGAACGCCGGCTCTTTCCGAACGTCGAGCCGGACATGGTCCCGGGCGCCTCGCCTGACACGGACGCCCACATTCGGCGGAACATTGCCTACCTCCACCAGCGACTGCTCGGTCGTAACGATGCAATCGATTCGGCCGAGGTGGAGCGAACGTGGGAACTCTTCAAGGGGATCGTCGCCGACGCCGCCGAGCACAAGGGGATCGACCCGCGCGAGACTTATGAATGCCGCCGATACCTCCCGGTCGAGTTTGCCGATCCGAAGTACACCGTGCGTGCGTGGCGCGCGGTCGTCACTTACCTCCTTCGCCGGCCCGAGTTCCTTTACGAGTAACCATGAGACGCGATTTTCTGAAACTCTGCGGGTTGGTCGGGCTCGGGTTCGCCTGCCCGGGCGGGGTCCGGTCGCTGCTGGCCGCCGCGACGAAGGAGGAGCCGCCTTACGATGGACCCTATTACGTCGTCTTCAACGCCTCAGGCGGATGGGACACGACCTACCTGATGGACCCGAAAGGGACCGGCGGCATCAATCGCCTCTACCAGCAGGGAGACATCCTCACGAAGGGAGAACACAAGTTCGCGCCCAATGCCAAGCAGATCCACGCCGGGATGAGCAACGAGCAATTCTTCGGCGAGTTCGGCAACGAGCTGCTCGTCCTGAACGGGCTGGACTACTCGGTGAACAACCATTCCCCCGGCCAGCGTTACATGGCGACGGGAAAGCTCGACAGCATGGCTTACCCGACGTTTGCCGCGCTGGTCGCCGGCTGCAAAGGGCCGACGTGTCCGCTCTCGTTCCTCACCTTCGGTAACTATTCAGCCACCGGAAATGTCATCGCGATGTCGCGCGTCCCTTACATTCAATCGCTCCGCGGGATCGCCAATGCCGACGATGTGGAAGGGAACCCACGATCGCCCTACCACGACGATTTCGCGCTCACTCGCATCGAAAAGGCGCTGCGCGAGGAAAACGAGTCGCGCGCGGCGCAGGTCCGGCTACCGCGTCAGGAACGCGCCGAGAGCATGCTTTATGCGGCACAAGTCAATTCCAAGGCCATGCAGCGCGTCACCCCGTACATCCCGACCACAATGCCCAAGGGAGACCTCGAACAACAGGCGGAGATTGCCCTCGCCTCGTTCAAGGCCGGCGTGTGCGTCTCGGCGAACCTCAACCACGGCCAGTTCGACAGCCACGCGAACAACGACGTCGATCAGATGAAGCTGATCCCCGAGTTCCTCGCCGGAATCGCTTACGTCATCCGCCGGGCCGAGGCGATGAAGATTCGCGAGAAGCTGGTGATCGTGATCCAGAGCGAGATGGGCCGGACGCCAACCTACAACACCGGCAACGGCAAAGACCACTGGTCGATCGGCTCGGCGATGTTCCTGGGAACAGGAATCCGCGGCAACCGGGTGATCGGCGCCACCGATGAGAAGCAATTCCAGATCCCGGTCGATCCCGCGACCCTCGCCTGCGACAAGGCCAAAGGGATGCGCGTACGCCCCGAGCACATCCACACCGCCTTGCGGCAATTCGCCGGCATCGCGGACCACCCCCTGAGCAAGAAGTTTCCGCTCGGCGTTCCGGATAAGGAAAAGCTAAAGGGCCTCTGGGGATAAGCGCATCGGAGTCGCTCCCGTCCCGCATTCAGGACATCGCCCCGGCGTGGCGCGAAGGTCATACCCGCACGCAACGCAGCGCCCCGCCGCGAGCCGGATCGACGCGCACCGATGACGCCGGTACGTGATGAGCCATATCGCGTGAGCGAGAACCCGCTCGTAATCGTGAACAGACAATGCCTCATCAATCGTCCAACCCTTTTGGCAATTTCCCACAGTCAGGGCAACGGCGCGGGGTAGCGAGTGCATTACGCCGGCACGCTCGCGATCTCCCGATCGAAGTGACGGTGTTTCGCGATCGCGTTTACGAACTCGCCGATCAGTTCATCGAACTTGGCGCCCGAAGCACCGATGACGACACCCGGCAGATCGACGGCGTCATGTCCGTCGTCCATCGAGCCCTTGATCCCGGCTTTCTCGAGCAGCGCAATCCCTTCCCCGGCCGCGGCAATCGCCTTGCAGTGGGCGTACGCCTCGGCGATAAAATGAACGGCGATGCCCTGCTCGCCCAGCGCAGCGGCGCTGGCCGCGCCGCCCGGGATGAACGCCGCATCGTAGACCACTGACGGCGCGTTGGGCGCAGCGCGATCCACCGTGATCGCCTTGCCATCGCCAGCCTTGATCGTCCCGGCAAACCGCGCGATGACTTCGGCGAGCGCCCCTTCCGCGGCAAGTCGCGCCTTCATTGCGTTGACCTGCTTTCCGTCGACTCCATCGGCGGCCAGGATGGCCACCTTGCGACCCGTGATATTGCCATCGGCAGGTCTGTCCATGCTCAGCGCGGGCGACGTCTTCGCCTGCTTCCCCACCGGCTCCCGCGGAGCGGTGGCGGAGGCCTCGGGAGTGATGCCGGTCGGTGCCGTGCGCCTGGGTGTGATGCCGATGTTCTTACCGACGCCCTGGGCAAGTTCATCGGCGACGTTGGCCAGCAGGGTGTTCAGCACGCGCTCCCGCACCTCCCGCACTTTGAGCATGTTCAGCTCGAAGCTGAACGCCTCGATGATGTGCTTCTTCTCCCACGTTGCCATGCTGTTCCAGAAGAGCGTCGCCTGGCTGAAGTGATCGCCGAAGCTTGGGCTGCGCTGCCGGATCTTCACGCCGTCGATCTTCTCGGCAAAACTGGAAAAGGCCTGCACCGCATCCGGCGATTGCATCGGGCAGCCGGCCGCCAGCGAATTGGGGAAGTACGAGACGTTTCCCTTGTTGATCGTGTGACGCCCTTCGGCATCGCGCTGGTTGTTGTGGACCGGGCATGTGGGGCGATTGATCGGCAGTTCCGCGAAGTTCGGACCGACGCGCTTGATCTGCGTGTCGATGTAGGAGAAGAGACGGCCCTGGAGGAGCGGATCGTTGCTGAAATCGATGCCGGAGACCACGTGGCCGGGATGGAACGCAACCTGCTCGGTTTCGGCGAAGTAATTATCGGGGTTGCGGTTCAGCACCATCTTGCCGACGCGCTGCACCGGAACCTGCTCTTCGGGGATGAGCTTGGTCGGATCGAGCAGGTCGAACCCATACTTGAATTCGTCACGCTCCTCGACGATCTGAAGTCCCAGCTCCCATTCCGGAAAATCGCCGCGTTCGATCGACTCAAACATATCTCGGCGATTGAAGTCCGCGTCCTTGCCGGCGATCTTCTGCGCCTCGTCCCAGACCAGCGAGTGGATCCCCTTGATCGGCTTCCAGTGAAACTTGACGAAGCGTGAGGTGCCGCGGGCGTCGATCAGGCGGAACGTGTGGATGCCGAATCCCTCCATCATGCTGAAGCTGCGCGGGAACGCGCGGTCCGACATGACCCACATCAGCATGTGCATCGATTCCGGCGTGAGCGACACGAAATCCCAGAACGTGTCGTGGGCCGACGCCGCCTGGGGAATTTCGTTATTCGGTTCAGGTTTGACGGCGTGGATGAGGTCCGGGAACTTGATCGCGTCCTGGATGAAGAAGACGGGAATGTTGTTCCCCACCAGGTCCCAGATTCCTTCGTCCGTATAGAACTTCACCGCGAAGCCGCGCACGTCGCGCGGCGTGTCGGCCGAGCCGCGCGAGCCGGCAACGGTGGAGAACCGGACGAACACCGGCGTTTGCTTCGATGGATCCTGGAACAAACCCGCCCGGGTGTACTTCGCCAGCGACGAATAGACCTGGAAGTATCCGTGAGCCGCGGCGCCGCGGGCATGGACCACGCGCTCGGGAATTCGCTCGTGGTCGAAGTGGGTGATTTTTTCACGGAAATGGAAATCTTCCAGGAGCGTCGGTCCGCGCACGCCCGCCTTGAGGGAATTCTGATCATCGCTGATGACCAGCCCCTGGTTGCTGGTCAGCAATTCGCCCGGCGGCTGCGTGTCTTTTTGCAGATCGACGTCCTTGGCCGTTTGCGGCGACGCCTTGGTTTTCGGGGCTGAGACGGGTTTCACGGATCGACTCTTCTTTTGAGGCATGTTTCGCTCGTCCCTTCGCGTTGTTAAATGAACACGGTCCGCCACTGCACGACGACGGATGTGATGCTTGCTGGCATACACGAGCGGGTCGCTCTGAGTTTGTGACCTTAGCGGACGGGATGGGAACTTGGGAACGGGCGATTCCCGTCGAGAAATCCATTCGAGATCCGGAGCGCGACGTGGGGTCGAAAATCAGATGTCACGCGTAAGTCAACGACACCGCCCGAGGCAGCCGTGCGGTGGACGTATTCCACCGGCTGGGTTTCCCGATGAGCGGCCAGGCATGTTTGCCGAGCGTGACGGAGAGGACGTCGGCGCCGCGCGTGTTGAACATGCGGCTGAAGAGGATCCCCAGCGCCAGGATCATCCCGGTGACGAAACCCCCGATATGCGCCCAGTGAGCAACGCCGCCGGTCGAGCCGAAGTGGCTGTTGACAGCATTCATGACCAGGTCATAAGCGAAGTAGATTAGCAAGACCCAGAACCCGCGCAACTGGAAGATTTTGCACCCGAAGATCCGCCGGAAGCGGAGCCAGATGCTGATCCACATCGCGCAGATCACCTGATGGACCGGAAACAGGACCAGGTACATGCCGGCCAGACCCATGATCGCGCCCGATGCCCCGAGCATCGGCCCTGACGGCCCATCGCCGATCGAGAGCAAGTGAGCGGCGGCGGCGCAGATCGCCAGGATCGGGTAGAGCACCGCCGTCGCAATATTGCCGATCAACGCGTTGACGCGCGTGCCGAAGACGAGCATGAAGACCATGTTTCCCGCCAGGTGCATCGCGAAGTTGTAGATGGATGAGGTGTCGTGCAGGAACGCATGCGTGATGAGCTGGTACCAGTGAAACTGACCACGCGACGCCGCCTTTTGAGCCGCCAATGAAGTCACGAGTCGGTCGACCAGCTCGTCATCGGAGAGATTTTGCCCATCGCCCCATTCCCTCCGCAGCGTTTCGCGATCAGCCGGCGTTATCTTTCGAGCGATCGCGTGGATCTTTTGTGGGCTCAGCTTCACGAATTCGACGTGGTCCGATGGTGCCCACAGCAACAACGCGCTTCCCGACGGCGCCGAATCATTTTCCGTGCCGGAATTTTGCGCGATGAAAAAGGAAATGCTGGCAAGGACGGTGACGACGGCGATCGTCCAGATCGCATACGGCTTTATAGTGCCGAATGCGTGGGATCGAATCGGGATCGGCATCGGCGTCACCCACACCAGCAGGCTGACCCACCGGATCCACTGCCGCGCCGATTCGTAGAGCGAATCTTCGTCGATCCCCTGGCTGGTGAGCACCGGCCGACCCGTGAGGATGTTGATCCCGCACCCCACGCAGATCCTGGCTGCCTGGGGCAGCGTACTCTCACAACTGGGACAGGTCGGCCCGCTCCCGCAAACCAACGGCGCGCCGGCGCCGATGCCCCGCCGGCCGAGCCATCGACGTCGTGCGGCCGAACCCCGATGGCTGCCGTGCCGCTGCCGTGCTCAAGGCGGAGGGGCTGGCCGATGGTGCGGCCAGCGCGAGTTCCTCCTGGGCCTCGGCGCGGGCGAACTCGAGGCGGTATTCGCCAACGGAGACGACGTCTCCCTCCTCGAGCACCCGTTCGCTCACGCGCTCGCCATTGACGAACAGTCCGTTGGTGCTGTGATTGTCGGTCACCTTCCAGCGCGAGGGCTCGAAATCGATGCGCGAGAGCTTGCAATGTAATCGTGAGACCAGCCCACCGTGCAGCACGATCTGGCGTTCGGGCAGCTTACCGATCTGGACGTCGGCGACGCCGCCCAGGAGAAGTTGCATGCCGACGTCCCGCGGCCCAGCTGTGACGATAAGGCCGGCATCGAAGTCGCCCGCCCCGCCGCCAACGGGCAACGTTTCGCCGCTGATGAGCGCAATGGTCTGTTGACAAAGAGGGCATGGAGATCGTTTGCCCACCATCGACTCGGCAACGCTATGCAATGACCCACATCGGCATTGAACCTGAATCATCGAATTCCCCAAGTCGTTTCCCAAGAATTGAACCGCCAGGACGCCAAGGGCACCAAGCATTTCACGTTACCACACTCTCCTCGATTGCGTTGGAATTCCGGCGATCAAACTTCGATTGGCCGAGACGAGGCGGCAGGCTATAACGCGGTGGGGTTTTTTGTGAGAGCGGCGGAAAGAACTGGTAAATGGCCCGGTTAATCAAGTCTCTGGGCGGGATCCGCATTACCGTGGCGAATCGACGTTTCTTCCTGGCGCTACTGGTTCTACTACTGGCATGGCGGCCCGCCAGCGCGCAACAGCCGGGAGATGCTGCCGGTCCGCCCGTGAAATATCATTTATCCCCCAGGGGCGATGACAGCCACGATGGCACTGCCCCCGATCGCGCCTGGAAAACGATCGAGCGGGCAAACCGGGCAACGCTTCATCCCGGCGATTCACTCCTCTTTGAAGGTGGGCAGCACTTCATCGGAAACCTGCTGATCGGTTCATCCGGCTCGCCCACCGCTCCGATCGTCATCAGCTCGTACGGCCAGGGCGTAGCCGTTATCGATGCGGGGGATTCGTTCGGCATCCGCCTGGAAAACTGCCAATACATCAACGTCTCCCACGTCGTCCTCCGGGGCTCCGGCGTCGATGTCAAAGGCCATACGACCAACACCGCCCAGGGTCTCGACATCTACAGCTCGGCTACGACCGGCAACCGATGGCACAGCATCCACGCGGACGGGCTTATCGTCTCCGGCTTCCGCGACGGCATCGTTGCCCACACGCCGGTCGGGAGGCAGGAAGTCGTCGGCTTCGATGACGTGCGCATCACGCATTGCACGATCAGCGAATGCCTGCTGGGCGGCGTGTACTGCTGGGGATCGAGCAGGACAAGCGGCAAGCCATGGTTTCTGCCGATCGGTAACGCGACGTTCACACACTTCTATCTCGGCGATTGCGTCGTTCACGATATCTACGGCGACCCCGCCGGCGATCCGATCCTCTGTCTCCCCACGCAGATATTCAACGCCACCTACAGCGTCGTCGAGCGCTGCACGATTTACGACTGCGGCCAATCGGCCAACCCGCGCGGATCACAGGGCGGCATCGGCGGGCTGGTCTTCCTCGAGTGCGATCACTGCATCGGACAGTTCAACGAGTGCTACCGGATGATCACGACGATCAAATACGACGGCTGCGCCTTCGACATCGACGGCGGCTGCTCCCACTGCCTGCTTCAATACAACTACTCACACGACAACGAGGGGTCGGGGTACCAGACCGGAACGTTCGACGGCTCCGGCCCAGTCACCGACAACACGATCCGCTACAACATCAGCGAGAACGACGCGAAGAAAAATCCCAATAATTCCGGCGGGATCATGACCTGGAGCAACGTTCAGCGCGGGCACATCTACAACAACACCGTTTACATCAGCGCCGCCAACGGAGGCAAGCCGCACGCATTCCTCGGAATTGGCAACGGCCTCGACGTCCGCAACAACATCTTCGTCGCCAGCCATGACGGCGACATCGTCACCACCGGCCCCGGCTACCGCTTCGAGAACAACGCCTACTTCCGCACCGACGACAAGTTCAGCCTGACCTACGGCGGAAAACATTTCGACAGCCTCGCCGCATGGCGCGCCGCCAGCAGCCAGGAAACGTCCAACGGAAAACCGGTCGGCATTTTCGGAGATCCCAGGTTCCGCAACGCCGGCCGCGGCAAGGCCGTTAACGCTCCTTTCGCCTTGCGAGAGCTCAGCGCCTATGACCTGATTTCCACGTCAGAATTGATCGGCAAGGGGACCGATCTCCGCGCCCTGATCCCGGACGCGCCAGGCGAACAGGATTTCCGCGGCGGATCCCTCAACGGCCACACGAAGTTTGATCTGGGAGCGGTGGATGAGCCGGCCGCAGGGCCGGCGAGCGACAAGTGACGGATCGGTGGTGATGATGGCCGGTGCGGCGTTGATCGTGCTGGGAGGGTGAGTTGAACAAATCGAGCGATAGTCGCCGCAGCCGGTCACGTCCTTCTGACGTTCTCTTTGTGGCATTGATCGTCGCGAAGCGTTACACCATGAGCGGCGTCGCGAACAAGCGCCGGTCGTTCTTCAGACGGTGCAATGGCAATGGGAGACCGTTCATGTCGTGGTTAACCCCGCAGCTTGTGAGTGCCCTGATCGTGGCCTGGACAATGCTGATCGCACAGGTCCCCACCGCGCGATCCGCGCCGGCGACCGTGATCTGGATCGAGGGAGAGAAGCCCACCAAGTCCACGGTCACCCGCCATCCATGGTGGTACGACAAGGTTCACCGTGAACAGCTCTCCGGCAGAGACTTCATCAGCAACTGGAGCGCCACGCCCGGGGAGATGGAATACAGCGTGGCTGCGCCGAAGGCCGGCGCTTACGACTTCTGGGTACGCGCGAACCCTGTGGGAACGAAGCTCGCCTACAAGCTGGGCGACGGCGCCTGGACCGAGATTGACCTGAACAGGGAGCAGCGGGAGAACGTCAACCTCGCCGAAGACGGCAAGCCGGACCTGCGCTTCATCGCCTGGGCGCACGTGGGGACGGTACAGCTTGCGCAGGGCGTGAACGCGATTGCGTTCCGCATGCACAGCGACAACAACAACCACGGCATGCTGGACTGCTTCGTCTTGTCCAGCGAGAAGTTTCAGCCGCACGGGATCCGCAAGCCCGGCGAAGCGGCCCCGCCAACGGATGCCGCCGAAGCCGGCCGCGGGTGGTTTGCCTTCGATCCGCAGGACGACGGGTTCGGCCCCACGGCGGCGTTCGACCTCCGCTCGCTCAATGAGAAGGAAGCGGGGGACGGCGGATTCATCGGCACCAAAGACGGGCACTTCGTCCATCTCAAGACCGACAAGACGGTCCGCTTCTGGGGCGTGAATGGTCCGCCGGATGATCTGAAGGACCCAGCGCAGCTTCGCCACTGCGCCCGCGTTCTCGCGAAGCACGGCGTGAACCTCGTGCGCCTGCACGCGCCCCCCTTCGACGCCGACGGCAACCCGGACCCGGCGCGGATCGCGCGGGCGATCGCGGTGGTGGAGGCGATGAAGTCGGAGGGGATCTACACCGACTTCTCGATCTACTGGTATTCGTTCTTCACGCCCAAGGCGGACAACGCGTGGCTCAAGGGGTACCCGGGAAACAAGAACCCGTTCGCGGCGCTGATCTTCAATCCGGATTTCCAGAAGCAGTACCACGCGTGGTGGACGGCGCTGCTGACGACGCCCAGCAAGGCGACGGGCAAGCGGCTGATCGATGAGCCGGCCCTGGCATCGATCGAAATGCAGAATGAGGACTCGCTTTTCTTCTGGACGTTTAGCGACGGCAACATCCCCGATGCACAGATGCGAATCATCGAAACGCTCTTTGGAAACTGGCTGACGAAAAAATACGGCTCCCTCGACGCCGCCCTGAAACAATGGAAGGGCCTGGGCGTCCTGCGCGACAACGTTGCCGAGGGGCGCGTCGGCTTCCGACCGCTGTACAACCTGGCCCACGAGCGCACCCCGCGCGACCAGGACACCGCGGCGTTCATGACCGAACTCCAACGCGCGTTTTACGGCCAGACGTACCCGTTCCTTCGCGAGCTGGGTTTCAAGGGGTCGATCGCGACGTCTGGGTGGACCACCGCCGACCCGCGCTATCTCGGCCCGCTCGACAAATACACGAACACCGTCGCCGACTACGTCGATCGCCACGGCTACTTCGGCGGCGCCCGTCAGGGCCCCAATGACGGGTGGGCGCTGATGACGACCCAGACCTACGCCGACCGCAGCGCCCTGCGGTTTGATTCCGAGGCGCCGGGCAAGGGAAAGCTGTTCGTCCACCCGGTAATGGACCCGCATTACGACGGCAAGCCGTCGATGATCTCCGAGACTTCGTTCGATCGCCCCAACCGCTACCGCTCCGAAGGCCCTCTCTATTTCGCCTGTTACGGCGCGCTTCAGGACAGCAGCGGGTTCGACATGTTCGCCCTGGACAGCGACCACTGGTCGGTCAAGCCCGGATACTTCATGCAGCCGTGGACGCTGATGTCGCCGGCAACGATGGGACAGTACCCCGCGGCAGCGCTGATCTTCCGCGAGGGGCTGGTGTCAACGGGAGAGGTGCTGGTCGACCTCCATCTGAAAGTCTCGGAGGTCGAGGCGCTGGCGGGCACGCCGTTGCCGCAGGACGCGAGCTTCGACGAGCTACGGCTCAAAGATGTGCCCAAGGGAACGGAGCTGAAGGCGGACAGCGTGATCGACCCACTCGTGCACTACGCCGGCCGGGCCAACGTCACGTTCAGCGCGACCGGCGGCGCCTCGAAGCTAGCGGACCTCGCGCCGTACGTGGACCATACGGCGCAGACCGTGGTGAGCAGCACGAAGCAGCTCAAGCTCAACTTCGGCAAGGGGGTGCTGACGATCGACGCGCCCTCGGCCCAGGGCGTCAGCGGCAACTTGAAGGAGGCGGGCGTCGTCGAGACAGAGGACCTCTCGGTGTCATCGGCCTTGGAGGTCGGGCACGTGATCGCGGTCAGCCTCGATGGCCAGCCGTTGGCAACCTCGTCAAAGATCCTCGTTCAGGTGATGTCCGAAGAACGCCCCACCGGCTGGCGCACCGAGCCGGTCGGGAACGGGCAGAAACGCATTACCGATCTGGGCCGCGACCCGTGGCTGGTGAAGGACTTGGCCGGAACGCTGAAGCTCAAGCGCGCCGACGCCGGTAAGCTGAAGGTCACGGCACTGGATGAAAACGGATACCCGGGCAAGTCGATGGGAACGGCCAGCGAGTTTCAACTCGGCCCGCGGACGATTTACTACCTGATCGCGCCGTAGCCGTTCGACCCGGGAAAGATAGAACGGGTTGGCTCCAGAATCCCAACTGCAATCGCCTGTGGTGCAGTCCGCTGACGTCCAACGGCCGCTAGCCTCCTGGCGAGCAGGCGAGTCGCGCGATCATCAACCTTCACGGATGCGATGTCGGTCGGGATGGGGGTCGTCATTTGAGCGGGTCGAGTGATCGAACACCATCGGGAACAACGGCAGAAACGATAAGAAAGCGCCGATGTTCAGCGCTACCTCAAACAAATTGTGCAACCCTGACTTCATCTCAACACTTTACAGGAATCGCGAGTTCTCGCGGACTGCAAATCGGGCCAACGTTTTCGTCATCTGCTCCGCGCGGCCGGAGCTGGCTGAATGAATCGCATACGCACGTGGTTGAGCTTGCTTCGTGGTCGCGCAGCCGGTATCAGGGCACGAGCCAGTGCAGGGCGGCGCACGGGCGACTCGAGATTTCTGCACGTCTTCGGCCCCAGGGACCGATAATCTGCCAGAGATCGGAGGTTCCGCCTCATGCCCATGCGCCTCGTGACAGATGATGACGCCGCCCCCATCGGGGTGGAAACGGCCGACACGGAGGAAACGGAATTGCGCGCGGAAGCGGAGCCTAACGGCGAGCCAGAACACGTGAATCGTGAAACGCCGGGAGACGAGCCCGTCGATGGCGAGGTCGAATCCCATTCTGATTCATTGGGGGACGATGATGCAGCCTCGATCGATCCGAGCGTCATCGAAGCCCTTCTGCTGGGCACTCACCACCCGCTGACAGCCGGCCGCCTGGCGGAATTGATGGACCTCCCCAGCACCCGCCCCGTTCGCAACGCAATCCAACAGCTTAACGTCGCCTACGAGGCGGGCGGACGCGCCTTCCGAATCGAGCAAGTCGCGGGCGGATACCAGATCCTCACGCTCCCCCGCTACGGCGATCACCTGAAGAAGCTGCACCAGCGCGAGATCGACGCCAAGTTGACCAAGGCAGCGCTCGAGACGCTCGCGATCATCGCCTACAAGCAGCCCATCCTGCGCGCCGACGTGGAAGCGATCCGCGGGGTGGCATGCGGCGAGACGATCCGCAGCCTGATGGAAAAACACCTGGTCAAGATCGCCGGCCGAGCCGAGGAGCCGGGCCGTCCGATTCTCTACGGCACGACCAAGCGCTTCCTGGAACTGTTCGGCCTCAACAGCCTCAAGGATCTCCCGCAACCCGAAGCCGGCGCCAAGCCTCCCCTTCCGGCGGCGCCCCGAACCGAAGAGCCGCCCTCAGCTGAAACGTGAAGACGTGAATCGTGAGTAGACGCGGAGACGAATGCCTTCTCACGTTTCACGTCTTCACGTTTCAGAGTCTGGCTCAGGCTTCAGGATCTGGCTCATGTTTCAGGGTCCGGCTCACGCTTCAGGTGAAATGGTACGATGGGATCGGGCGCCAACTTCGAGGCATCATGAAATTCAAAGTCAGTGGATCCAATCGCGAGAGTGGCGCGAGAATGACCCTCGAATTCGAGGCCGAGAGCCGCGCGGCCGCCGAACGCAAGGCGACGAACGCGGGGATGAGCGTCAACCGGGTCGAGGAGATCAGCGAGGGCCACGTCGGCCATGCCGCCGACCCGAGCACCGCGCGTCGTTCTTCAGGCCCCGGATCGGTGGCGAAGCTGATCCAGATCCTGATCCTGCTGGCGATCATTGCCGCCGTCTTCCACTTCTGGCCGCAGATCATGCATCGGATTCGAAAGTAGATTGAGGGGATCGCTCACCTTTTCACGAATCGACTGGGGGCAGGTTCTCCAGGTCCAGTCGATCCTTCGTTCGGCCCGCGACCTGTTTCATTTGCCGCAGCCAGGCCAGCGACGCGTAGCGATTGCCATCGAGCTCCATGCCTGACTCGAACAGGACGTTCACGTCCGCCTCCGGCAGGCCTGGCACATAGTCGAACAGGTCGAGAAAGCCGTGTCGTGTCACAAGCATCATGAGCCGCGTGGCCTGAATGTATTGGAACGTGACAGCGTACAATCGCTCCAACCTTGTGGCAGGGTCGATGTCGGAACCAATGTACCTGGCGTCAAGTTCGGTCAGGGCTGCAAGAAGGGAATGCTCCGCCTGCGGTGAACGGAGCCAAAGGACATCGGTGTCCTCCGTTGCACGCGCGTAGCCATGGGCGTTGACGGCCAGACCACCGATGACGACGAACGGCACCTGATGGCGCCGGAGCGCCTGCAACAACTCCATTTCACCCGACATGAGGGTCTCGCGCGTCAATCGCACGAGCCTTGTAATTTCGTTTTAGAAAATGGGCGTATGCTTCTGGATTCTTCCGAAGCGTTTCCCACATCGCCTGCTGCCGCGCGAACATCTCGCGCACCCGTACTTCGGGCGTTTTCTGCAAGGCGAGCGCTCGTCTCAATCGATCCCGGCGGGCGAGCTGTTGGGCGAGGTCTGCCTCCATGGCCGGCGATTATACCGCGGACGCGACGCCCGCGCATCACCTCCCCTTGTAAACCAGCAACGGGCGCAGGGTCCGTGTCACCGGCACCAGTTCCTGCTGTGCCGCCATGACACGGCGGACATCTTTGTAAGATCGGGGCGATTCCTCTCGCAATACATCGTGCAGGCGCGGGTCGAACCAGACGCCTTCCATCTGCCGGCGAAGATCCTGGCGATCGAACCGCTCGCGGGCGGCGTGGCGAGACAGGAGACGGCCGGCGCCGTGGGCGCTGGAGCGCAGCGCCGCTTCGCATCCGAGCCCTTCCACGTGGTAACTTATCGTCCCCATCGACCCCGGCACCACGCCGGCCGAACCGGCGTCGGCGGGCATGGCTCCTTTTCGGTGCACGAGAAGCGATCGTCCGAAGTGTGATTCGCGCTGGACGTGATTGTGATCGCAGCCGATTTCGAGCGGCTCGACTGGTTCAATCCCGAACAGCGTTCGCACCGCTTCCACCACTTCGCTTCCCATCGCGCGTCGATTGGCCTTGGCGTACCGCCGGGCCCAGTCCTGATCGTGGAGGTACGCCTGGCCGTCGGTCGTATCGGTATTGAGCGCCATCATCGAGGCGGAGCGAATGACCGCGCGGGAAAGATGGTGCCGTTTCACTTCCTGGCCAAGTGCGCGCGATCCACTGTGGATCATGACCCAGAGCCGTCCATCCTCATCGGTCTGCATCTCGACGAAATGGTTGCCGCCGCCCAGCGTTCCGAGCTGGAGCTTCCCCTCGTCAATTGCAAGTGATCGCAGCGTGGCGTGCGATAGCTCGTTGACGTTCAACTCCGACAAACCGTACGCCCGCGATCGATGCCTCCGTTGGGCAGGAATCCGATCGCCCGGCGCGCGCAGGAGTGCCCCGGCGTTCGCCGGGTCGCGCAGCAGGTCGGCGGACGCGTCGAAAGCGATCGCCAGCATGCCGCACCCGATGTCGCCGCCAACTGCGGACGGATAGACGAGACGCCGAGTGGCCATTGCCGTCCCAACGCAGACGTCACCGGCCAGGTGAACGTCAGGCATCACGGCGATGTGCACGACGTCCTCGGCAGGGCGGACGCGTTCGAGCGCCTGCCGCGCCGAAAGTTCCATCGGCATCGCCAGCCAGATGCGAACTGGCGCTGCCTCGGTCAAATCGGAACTGCTCATGATGTGCCCCCTTCCGATCCGCCCTGCGTCGCCGGCACTGCCACGAAGGACAGCCCGGGCACGCGCTCTCGGGAGATTGAGTCCGCGACAACCGCGCGCAGCCGCGGCGCTTCGGCCTCGAGACGCGCCATGACCGCGGCGGCTGAAACGTTCGACTCCGCCGGCACGGTCACGCGGACCAGCAGGTGCGAAGGCCCTCCCATCGGCTCGACCGTATCGACGGAAACGTCCGCCAGGACGTCGGCGGCGGCGCGCTCTCCGTCAAGCGACACGATCAGCGCCCGCTGCACCTGGCGGCAGAGCTGAAGGGTTTTGCGATCACACTTCGGATCCCACCTCGGTCGATCCGCTTCGACGGTGTCGGCCCCGAACAGGGCGCGTTCAAACACATCTTCGGCCGACGCTTCGCGCGCGCGGCCGCTCCATCGCTTCTTTCGATGTCTCACAAATGCTCCTCGGTATCCGCGCGCACGAATGCATCGCGCCGGGATTCGTTATTCAAAAATCAAAACGGAGAGACGCCGGTCGCTTAGCGACTGACAAGAGGGAGGATGGATTGAAGAAGTCGCATGGAAAACCTCGGGCCAGGGGCCTGTTGGCGGGCAATCTAAACAACCCGCGCACAAAATTCCAGAAAAATCCATCTTCTCACGTGGCATGGGCGCCCCGCCCATGCAGGCGTGTATTCACGCCCACTCGGCCGTACTCAGCGGGGATCATCATGAGCGCAGCGTTCTTTTGCATACGGGTGAAATGCTGCGGCCTTGGTACATCAGCGGAGTACCGCCGATGGCCACGGGGTACCGCAGCCCACGGGCGAGGCGCCCGTGCTACGGTAATCGCATCGACTTCCGACCCCTTCTCGATCGTGAGGTGGCCGCGTGAGAGAAATCACCGCGAGGCTGCTACGATCTTCCGCGCCGGCGCGGCAGGAGCGATCGGCTCGCGACATTCAACCTCCAGGGAGACGATCACGATGCGGAAGGACTCACGTCTGAATCCAGCGAGCCGTCGATGGTTGGGAGAGACATCGCGGCCGGCCTTCGAAACGCTTGAATCGCGAACGATGCTCACCACGGTCCCGACCGGCTTCAGTCAGACGCTGGTCGCCAGCGGCTTTGGCAGCCCCTCCGCCTTTGACGTGACGCAGGACGGACGGGTCCTCGTCGCCGTGCAGACCGGCGACGTGCGCGTGATTCGCCACGGCGTCCTGCTTCCCACTCCCTTTGTGCACCTGACGGTCGACTCCAACGGGGAACGCGGCCTGCTCGGCGTCGTGGAAGACCCCAACTTCGCCAGCAACCATTTCGTCTACGTTTATCACACCGTTCCGGCAGCCGGCGCCGCGGCGCCGTTCAATGAGATCAGCCGCTTCACTGCCGACCCCGCCAATCCCGATGTGGCGCTCGCCAGCAGCCAGGTCGACATTCTCAAGCTGAACGATTTGAGCGGCGCGACGAACCATAACGGCGGCGCGATGCATTTCGGAACCGATGGAATGCTGTACGTCGGCGTTGGCGAGAATGCGAATCCGGCCAACTCACAAACGCTTTCCAACCTGCTCGGCAAAGTGCTGCGGATTGATGTCTCCAAAATCCAGCCGGGCGATCCGATCAACGATGCGGCAAAGCTCGTCCCCGCCGGCAACCCATTCATCAGCTCGACCAACGGATTGATCAACGGCGCGATCTACGCACTCGGTTTCCGAAATCCATTCTCGTTCGCGGTTCAGCCCGGCACCGGCACGATCTACATCAACGACGTCGGTCAGGATACCTGGGAAGAGATCGACCTGCTGACGGCGGGAAGGAACTACGGCTGGAACAAGAGCGAGGGCTTCGCCAATCCGAATCCGCCAGCCGGCCTGGGGCCGGGCGCCTATCAGGATCCGCTGCTGGCCTACAACCATAGCGGTGGGCCGTCGGGCGGCGGGGTCGCGATCGTCGGCGGAACGTTCTATAACCCGCCTGCAGGCGTCGCCAACCCGTTCCCCGCCTCGTTTGTCGGCAAGTACTTCTACGAGGACGTGGGCAAGGACTTCATCCGCGTCTTCGACCCCGCCAACCCTGGCTCCCTCGCGACGCCCGATACCTCCAGCGCCTTCGCCACGGCAACCGAGGGCGCGCCCGTTGACATGGCGGTGGCGCCAGACGGGGGAATCTATTACCTCGCTCGCGTGAACGGCGGCGAGCTGATGGAAATTTCGTTCACCAACACCTCCGTTCCCACCATCACCACCCAGCCGGCCAGCCAGACCGCCGCCGCGGGTGGCGACGCGGCGTTCAACGTGTCGGCCAGCGGACCGGGAACGCTCCGCTACCAATGGCAGCGGAATGATGGACCGGCGGGCGCCTTCGCCGACATTGCCGGCGCCACTTTCGTGGGTTTCACGCTGCGCGGCGCACAGTCGACCGATAAAGCTGCACAATTCCGCGTCTTGGTCAGCAACGACAACGGCAGCGTGACCAGCGACCCGGCGAGCCTCGCGGTGGTCGCGGACCAGGCGCCAGTGCCGGAGATCAAAATCGTGAGCGGGTTGCGGCGCGGTCTATTCGACGCCGGCCGAGCCATTCACTTCAAGCTCTCCGCGACCGATGCCGAGGACGGGCGCGAGCCGGCGAGCCGATTCACGTACCAGGTGGATTACGTTACCAGTCTGAACGCCACGCCGGGCGGAGTGGTCCGGCCGTTCGTGCAGGCGACGCACGGCGTCGAAAGCGCGAAGTTCACGCCGGCGCGGGTCGGCCCCTATACGCTTACCGACGTTCTCTACCGCATCACGTTCACCGTGACCGACGCGAGCGGCTTGAGCTCAACGGTCTTGCGCGAGCTGTCGCCCAACGTCAGCCGTATCACGCTCAAGACGCGCCCCGACAGCCTGACGCTCAACGTGGATGGCCAACCGACGGTCGCGCCGACATCGTTCGATTCCGTCGTCGGGTTCGCGCGCCTGCTCGATGCGCCGACCTCGCAGCAGAACATCGTCGCGAACTACGTTTTCGCCTCCTGGTCCGATCACCGCCCGGCGTCGCACTCGATCATCACGCACGTGGCCAACACGACCTACACTGTTCGGTACCGCACCATTCTGACAGGAGGATGATCGCCGGATTTCGTGAAGCACCCTTGAACACTTTGAAAGGAGACTCTCATGAGCAGCACGTTTGAAGTCGGGAAAAAACTGGTGGAATTGTGCAATCAAGGCAAGGCCATGGAGGCGATCAAGACGCTCTATAGCCCCAACATCGTCAGCACTGAGGCGATGGCCATGCCCGACATGCCGGCGCGTCAGGAAGGCCTGCCCGCGATCATCGGCAAAGCCGAATGGTGGGAGAAGAATCACGAGGTCCACAGCGGCCAAGCCGAAGGTCCCTGGCCGCACGGCGACCGCTTCATCGTCCGCTTCAAGTACGACGTCACCGCCAAAGCCGGCCCCATGGCCGGCAAGCGCATGAAGCTCGACGAGGCCGCTCTGTATACCGTCAAGGACGGCAAGGTCGTCCAGGAAGAATTCTTCTATCACATGGGATGACAGTCGAACGTTGGACGTTGGACGTTGAACGTTGAACGTTGAACGTTGAACGTTGATAAAATCAAACGTTCAACGTCCAACGCTCAACATCCAACGTTCAACGTCATTGCTTCCGTCAGATGAAAGCGGATCTCTCTGCCCCGGCGTGCTACGTCGCCCTCGTCCGTGGCATCAACGTTGGCGGGCACAAGATGCTCGCGATGTCCGACGTGCGCGAGATGCTGGAGGAGTTGGGCTTCGCGGACGTGCGGTCGTTGCTCCAGTCGGGGAACCTGATCTTCGCCGGTCCCGGCAGCGTTGCCGCAACGCTGGAAGCGACCCTCGAGGCGACGGCGGAAAAACGCTTCGGGTTCCTCCGTCACATCCTCGTGCGAACGGCCCGCGAGTGGGCGGCAATCATCGAGCGCAATCCGTTCCCGGGCGAAGCCGCCCGGGATCCCGGCCATCTCCTGGTGATGTGCCTGAAAACCAAGCCCGCCGGTTCGGCGGCGAAAGCACTGGAGAAAGCGATCGCAGGTCGCGAAGTCATTCGCCTGGTCGGCCGAGACCTCTATATCGTCTACCCGGACGGAGTCGGCCGCTCAAAGCTGACCAATGCCGTTATCGAGCGCACGCTCGACACGCGTGGTACTGCGCGAAACTGGAACACGGTCCTGAAAATTCGCGCGTTGATGAATTCCAGTGACCTTGGCTAAACACAGGAGACGCCGAGCCGGTGTGCCGGACCTTCCAGGAGATCGGAGGCAGTTCGATGGAGTGCCAGCTCAAACAAATTCCATCCATTCCAATCATCTCACGGCGCGATCGATTGCAACGTTTACAAGTTTCTCGTGGCACGCCTGATGGCTGATTCGATTTTCACTTCTGGCGCGCGACCATCGTGCGCAGGTCCAGTAATAGCTCGCGCGCCAGCGCGAGCGCGCAGGTTGCCGGACCTAAACTGTTGAATTCACGCCATCTTTTTCACATGCGCATTAATCGCGACGCTACTGTGCGCCGCATGATCGCCGACGTTCAACCGCCACTGTCTTAAGTTCGTGCTGTACCCCCTGCGAAGGAAATCGAATGCGAAAATTGAATGTCGAGCGAAGCGCTGTTGCCACGCATGGCGCTAGCGGATCGTCGGTCATCGAAGTCCTCGAAGGCCGTCAGCTCCTTTCCGCTACAGCGGTTGCCAATCTCGCCCCCGTAAACTGTGTTCCGCAGGTGGAAGTGTCGCCTGCGGCGCGGTCAAGAGTCATGGCTGGCAAGACCCGATCCGAAGTGGTCAAGATCCGTAACACGAGCGCCCAGCGTCTCACCGAGCAGGTCACGATCACGCTCGCGCCCTCGACCGACGGAACCTCTGCCTGCGGGTGCTATAGCACGCCGAGCGTAACGCGCACGCTGAGTATCAGGGCGCACGGCTCGGCTAGCGTCCGCATTCCCTTCATCGCACCGACGACGCTGGCCACGGGCAAGTATCAGACAGTGGCCACGGTGCAAGTGGGCGCCACCACTATCCGTGCCGCCGCGACCCGGTCTTACAGCCTGGTGCTGCCGCCGGCGCCTTTAGCCACGTCAAATCTGGTCGGCTCCTATTTCGGCATCATCAGCGGAAGCAGCACGAGCCACGGCAACGTCATGGACAGCCAGGCCACGTTCAGCTGGAACACTACCGAGCAGACGACCGACCACCTGAGCGGCGTCTTTTCCGTGGGCACGGGCCTGGTCATCGGCACCATGACCGGCCAGGAACTCGACAACAGTCGAATCCACTTCACCCTCAAGTCAGATCACCTCAAGTACGAGATCACTGGCCGGCTCCTTCCGGACGGCGTGACGATCAAAGGCACCTTCCAAGGCACGGTCGCGAAGACCCTCTTCACCGGCGTCGAAGGCACCTTCAAGATCACGCGGCAACCGGCCGCTTAGAATCAGATCGAGCAAAACAATTCAGGTTCTTCCGGTTGATGCGTAGATACATATGAGCCATTGGTTCACAAGGGCTTACGATTGACCGCAGAGATCGTGTCTTTCAAGGAGGGCCACGCAAGTGCATGCATGGTTGCGCCCCTGACTGGCGGTCTGGCGGAAGAGGGGCTAGAAGGAGGTTGGTCCGGGCAAGTAGGCGTTGCCGGGCTCCGGAAGGGCTGCTTATTGTAGGTCGAAACCTCGCAGTTCGTTGGAACAGCCTGGGGTTCACTGCGGCCATGACCCGCCGTGTGATCAATGGGATGGCCGCCAGTGGCAAGATCCCGTTCCCTGAGCGAACGTCGCGAAAACCGACTCACGAGCATCATCGTAAGTCCTTGTCATTTCAAAGGCCAGGACTATCTACGCATCAACCGGATGAACCACAATTCAACCGCGGATCACGCGGATGATCTGTAAGTCGGATCAGGTATACTTGAAGCGCAAATGACGCACGCGCTCGACTACGCAGGGGATCGAGATACCCGAATCCCGGGTCCGCGCTTCGGGTATTTCGCCCTGCTCGCGCTTTCGATCCTCTGCCTCGGCTGCACGGCGTTTCTCTTCTGCATCGAAGTTAGTGGCGACGCCTACGCGCCACTCTTAGGGCTCTACTTGGGCCTTCCCCTCATCGTCGCGCAATTTCTGATCGCCGGCGTACCCGCCTTCATCTATGCAGGACGTCAACGCGGACGAGTCGGAAAGAAGGCACTCTTGATCCTGGTCATCATTCCCTTGTTCGCGACTGCGGCCGCGGGTGCAGGTGTTGTACTCTCCCTCGCGCTTCCCAGAACCCACGGAAGCCCGTGCTGACATTTCCATCGTCTCGGCGTCTCCACGATAAGATAATTTTCCCGTATGAACGCCAAGCCACGCCAACGCTGCACCTGGGCCCAGAGCGACCCGCTGCTGATCGCTTACCATGACGAAGAATGGGGCAGGCCCGAGCACGACAGCCGGGCGCTGTGGGAAAAGCTGATGCTCGACGGCTTTCAGGCCGGCCTCTCCTGGATCACGATCCTTCGCAAGCGCGATGCCTTCCGTAAAGCGTTCGCCGGCTTCGACGTGGAAAGGGTCTCGCGTTTCGGCCCGGCCGACGTCGATCGCCTGCTCGCCAATCCCGGCATCATCCGCTCGCGAGCCAAGATCGAGGCGACGATCGGCAATGCCCGCGCCTACCTGGCGATGGCCGACGCCGGTGAAGATTTCTCGACCTTCGACTGGAAACTTGCGGGTAATGCTCCGATCATCGGCAATGGCCGCGACGTTCCCGCCAGGACTCCCCTCTCTGAAGAAATGTCGGCCGCATTGAAGCGGCGCGGCTTCAAGTTCGTCGGGCCGGTGATCGTCTATGCATGGATGAGGCCAGCGGCATCGTCGACGATCACACGATCGGATGCTTCCGCCGCCGCAAGGTGAAGTAAAGTTCCCGATCGCGGCACCCGCCGGTTGCATGCCCCCTTGCTCCCTGTTACCACAGCGGCGATGTCCATCCTGTCTGACATTCTTTCCCACAACCACCATTTCGTGGAGCGGCGGGAGTATGAGCCGTTCCTGACTGACCAGTTCCCCGACAAACGGCTGGTCGTGCTCACCTGCATGGACACGCGCCTCGTCGAGCTGCTGCCGCGGGCCATGAACCTGCGCAACGGGGACGCGAAGGTCATCAAGAACGCGGGGGCGATCGTCTCCCACCCGTTCGGCAGCGTCATGCGCAGCATGCTGGTTGCGGTTTACGAGCTGATGGCAGCGGAGGTGGCGGTAGTCGGTCATTACGGCTGCGGCATGACTGGACTGAGCTGCGCGCGCGTCCTCCAGAAGGCCGTCGACCGCGGCGTTTCGCCCGATACGCTGAAGACCCTCGAGGCCTCCGGCATAGACCTCAAACGCTGGCTGACCGGTTTCGACTCCCCCGAGGACGGCGTGCGCCAGAGCGTCGCCGTCATCCGCCAACATCCCCTCCTGCCCAAAGACGTCCCGGTCCACGGCCTGATGATCTGCCCGGAGACAGGTCGGCTCGACCTGCTGAGCGACGGCACCATCGGCGGAGCCGATAACCCGCACGATTTCTGAAGTATTGCCGCGAAGTGGCGGTTCCCGTATGATTTGCGACGCTCGGTGCGGGCGGACGTTCCGTCTGCGGCAACCCGATTCGATCGGCCGGCAAAGCGTGGATGCCGGCGATTTCTTTTTTATATGGCCACGCACAACACAGGTCGGGCTGCGGCACGCGCACATGCGCATTCTTGCGGCCCCTAACGCTTCCTATGGTCGATTACAACCTGATCAATTCCCTGGGCAACATGGACTCCGAGGTAGACAGCGCCGTGGCAACGGCCCTGGGCGAGGCCGCGGATGATTTGAGCAAGCTGGTGAGCGGCGACGAGGTGCAGGACTTCACCCCCGGCGCCATCATCAAGGGCCGTGTCAGCAGCGTGGCGGGCGATGACTTCGTCGTCGAGCTCGGCCTCAAGAGCGAAGGCATCCTCGAACGATCGGAGTTCGATGAGCCGGAGAACGTGAAGATCGGCGACGAAGTGCGCGTCCTCCTCGAAGACGTCGAGGGCGACACCGGGTTGGTGAAGATCTCCAAGCGCAAGGCAGATCGCATCATCAACTGGGAAGCGATCATGAAGTCCAAGAAGGAGGGCGACCCGGTCTCCGGCAAGGTCACCAAGAAGATCAAGGGCGGCCTCCTGGTGGACATCGGCGTCCCCGTCTTCCTCCCCGCCAGCCAGGTGGACATCCGCCGGCCCGGCGAAATCAGCGACTGGATCGGCCGCTCGATCGACGCGGTCATCCTCAAGATCGACGAAGAGCGGCGCAACATCGTTATCTCCCGCCGCAAGCTCATCGAGCAGCAGCGCGAGGAGATGAAGCGCAAGACGATCGACGGCCTCCAGATCGGCCAGGTCCGCAAGGGAACGGTCAAGAACATCGCCGACTTCGGCGCGTTCATCGACCTGGGCGGCATCGACGGTCTCTTGCACATCACCGACATGTCATGGGGCCGGGTCAACCACCCCAGCGACATGCTCAAGATCGACCAGGAGATCGAGATCAAGGTCCTCTCGATCGACAAAGAAAAAGAGAAGATCGCGCTGGGACTCAAGCAGAAGGACGCCAGCCCCTGGGAGAACATCGAGCTGAAGTACCCGGTCGGCAGCGTGCACGAGGCGGAAGTCGTCAACATCATGTCCTACGGCGCGTTCTGCAAGCTCGAGGAAGGCGTCGAGGGGCTGGTGCACATCAGCGAGATGAGCTGGACCAAGCGAATCAACCACCCCAGCGAGGTCGTCGCCCAGGGCCAGAAGGTCAAGGTCAAGATCCTCGAGATCAACAAGGACAAGCAGGAGATCTCGCTGGGCATGAAGCAGGTCGAGGAGAACCCCTGGGAACGCGTGGCGGAGAAGTACCCGCCCGGCTCGGTGGTCGAAGGCAAGGTGCGGAACATCGCCAACTACGGGGCGTTCGTCGAGATCGAGGAAGGCATCGACGGCCTGCTGCACGTCAGCGACCTGTCGTGGACCAAGAAGATCGGCCACCCCAGCGAAGTGCTCAAGAAGGGCGAAAGCGTCCGGGCGGTCGTCCTCAGCGTCGATCAGGAAAAGCAGCGGATCGCATTGGGACTCAAGCAGATGCAGGAAGATCCCTGGACTACGGTCATCCCCGCCAACTACCGGCCGGGCATGGTCGTCAAAGGGCAGGTCACCAAGATCGCCAACTTCGGCGTCTTCGTGGAACTGGAGTCCGGCCTCGAAGGCCTGCTGCACATCAGCGAGATCAGCGACCAGAAGGTCGAGAAGCCCGAAGACCAACTTAAGGTGGGGCAGGACCTGGAAGTCAAGATCCTTCGCGTCGACAGCGACGAGCGGAAGATCGGCCTGTCGCTCAAGCGTGCCCAATGGGCCGCCGAAGAGCTGGCCCGCGAGGATGCCCGCTCGCAGCGCGCCGAGAAGCGCGGCCTGCGCGGCGGCCTGGAAGGCGGCGAGCAGAGCGCCGGCCTGGGCGATCTGAAGATCGAGGACGAATAACTTCGCCGGTTACGCCTGAAAACCGGGCCGCCCCTTTGGGGGCGGCCTTTTTTTTAGCCAATTCCCCCGGTTCGGTTCAGCCAGGACGTCATTCCCGATCGTTTGCCCCTACTCCTGTCACAAATTGCCATGCTGGCCCGGCGTGGTGTTATCCGACGTTGATAAACGAGCCATCCCGACAAAGTACCCCACCGGCGCGACCGATACGGCTGATACAGGGCCGCCGCGCGGACCAGTCTGCGCGGCGGGTTGCGATCCACGTAGATCGCGCGCTGTGCGTTACGCTCCTGTCGTGACGCACGCGCGCCAGGCGGTGGCAGACTATGGCGTCGTCGACAGCCGTTCAAACCGGGTTGCAGCTCTACCTCCGGCAGATCAACGAATCGGGCCTGCTCAACGGCGATCAGGAGAAGGAGCTCGCCCGCCGGATCATCAACGACAACGACCCCGAAGCCCGCGAGCGGATGGTGCGCTCCAACCTTCGCCTCGTCGTGAACATCGCCAAGCATTACGTCAACCGCGGCCTCACCCTCCCCGACCTGATCGAGGAAGGGAACATCGGCCTGATCAAGGCGGTCGAAGGGTTCGACCCGGACAACGGCTGCCGCTTCAGCACCTACGCCTCGTGGTGGATCAAGCAGGCGATCAAGCGGGCGCTAATCAACAGCGTCCAGCCGATCCACATCCCCGCGTACATGGTGGAGATGATGGCGAAGCTGCGCGTGGCGATGCGCGAGCTGGAGGACCGGCTCGGCCGCCTCCCCAGCAACGAAGAGCTCTCGGCCCATATGAAGCTCTCCCCCAAGAACCTGAAGATCATCCGCAAGGCGGTGAAGGCCTACAGCTCCCCCACGCAGTCCGGCTCGGACGATGGCGAGCTGACGATCAACGAGCTGGTCGCCGACACGCACAACCCCACCCCCGACGAAGAGGTGTGCGGCAACGACGAGCTGCGCCACCTCGGCGAGCTGCTCGAGTCGATCGACGACCGGGCCGCCCGCATCCTCAAGCTCCGCTACGGCCTGGAAGGCGAAGACCCGATGACCCTCAAGCAGATCGGCGAGCGCATCGGCCTCACCCGCGAGCGCGTCCGCCAGATCGAACACGAGTCGTTGGCCAAACTGCGCAATGCGATGGTGGCAGCAAGAGACAAGTAGGAAGTGAAGTAAAAAGGAAAAAGTAGAAAAGGAGAAAGTGAAGCGGCAAATCCGGCGTTGCCGCTTTTCCTTTCTACTTTTTACTTGGCAGCCTTCGCATTTCGCGAAGGACACGTTACTTTCTGCGGGCATGACCGAAGAACTCCGGCGGCTGATCCGCGACATTCCTGATTTTCCGAAGAAGGGGATCCTCTTTCGCGACATCACGCCGCTGCTAGCGAACCCCTCTGGGTTGGCGCTGGCGATCGAGTTGCTGGCCAATCCATTTCGCGGCAAGAACATCGATTTGGTCGTTGGCGCCGAGAGCCGTGGGTTCATCTTCGGGACTGCCGTCGCTTGTTGTTTGTCGGCGGGGTTCGTCATCGTCCGCAAGCCGGGCAAGCTCCCCCACCTCACGATCACGCGTCAGTACGACTTGGAATACGGCAAGGATTCGCTGGAGATGCACGCCGATGCGATCGTGAAGGGGCAGCGCGTCCTGGTGGTCGATGACCTGCTCGCCACCGGCGGCACGCTCAAGGCCTGCTGCGAACTGGTCGCGCAACTCGGAGGTGAGGTCGTGGGCGCGGCGGTGCTGATTGAGCTGGCCGGCCTTGGCGGACGCAAGAAGGTGGCGCCGCATCCGGTCCTCTCGGTCATCACCTACGATTGATCGTGACTGCCTCACCTCCACCGATGACACTTTCTTCACCCATTCTTAAATCTTGTGCCATGCTCTTGTGGCGGCGAAGTCGTCGGGTATAAGCGTTGCACCACCGCCGCGCGCAACGGACATGCGCAATCGAAACGTACCCCGAGTTTCCGTCATTACACCCGCGTTCAAGTGTGAGCAGACGCTCACGCGGACGCTCGACAGCCTCATGACGCAGACCGAGGCGTCCTGGGAATCGATCGTCGTCGACGATGGTTCTCCCGACGGCTCGTTGAAGGTCGCGGAAGGCTTTGCCCATTTTGACCCGCGGTTCCGGGTCTTGCGCCAGGGGAACCGCGGGGCCGGCGCGGCGCGCAACGTGGGGATCGGCGCGGCGCGCGGCCAATACGTGATGTTCCTCGACGCCGACGACTGGCTTGAGCCTCATGCCCTCGCCACGCTCGCCGACGCCTGCGACGCCAACGGCTGGGTCGCGGCGCACGGGTCGTTTCGTTATGGGACCAACGATGGCCGTCCCACTGATTGGCTTGGCTCGTACGCCGGCTCGCGCCCACTATTCGATGCCTTGGCATCGTCCAACGTGCTCTCGATGCCGGCGGCGGTGATGGTGCTGCGCTCGGTGGTACGACGGATCGGTGGGTTCGACGCAACCCTCAAGAACTGCGGCGACTGGGACCTCTGGGCCCGCGTGGCGCGGCTCGGGCATGGGTTCGGCCGGGTGGACAGTTGCGTGGCGGGATATCGGATGCGCCCCGCCAGCCTGAGCCACAACCCCCACACGCTGCTGCACGATGCGTTGCGAACGATGCGCCGGATTCACGATGCCGACTCGCGCGTGCCCGACTCCGACCCGGAGTTCGCCGCCGGCGCCGATCCGCGCGACCTCCCCTCCCGCCAGGCGAATTTCACGCTCTACACCGCCGGCCTCGCCATCGCCGGGCACGATCGGCCCGCGGCCGAATCGCTACTGGAAACGGTCCGGTCGTGGCCGCCCCTCTCGGTGACGGAGGTCGCCGGGTTTCTCCTCTCGGCCATGAGCTTCGCTCGGTGCGAGGGGCCGGGCATGGTGGGGTCTTATTGGCTCGACATCCAGGCGGACGTGCGCGACGTGCTGTACGGTCTGGAAGAACGGACCGGCACCGCGCGCCTGTGCAACCGCGTGATCGACGCCATGGACCGCCTTAGCGGCGGAGAGATCACGCTGGCCGACGACCAGCGCCACCCCTGGACGGCGCCTCATGCGATCCCCGCATAGCGACTTTCATCATCCGCCGCCCGCGCGCCTCCCTTCGGCCGTGCTCGCTGGGCCGAAGGCCGAATTCTGGTGCATCAGCAGATCGATCGCTTCGACCGTCTTGTTCGACAGCGAAAAAACGAGCAGGCTGGGAAACAAGCCCAGCAGGATGATCATGAGCGTCAGAGGCGCCGCGACGGCGATCTCCCGGGCGCCCAGGTCGGCAAACGCCCTCGACTCGGCGCGTTCGGGACCGAAGAAGATGCGACGTAGCGTCACCACCACGACTGCCGCAACGAACACCAGCCCGATGCAAGCCAGCACGATGATCGTGTTGATCGCCCCCGCGCTGCCATGGTGGCCCGCAAGCAGAAGGAAACCATTGCGCCTGGCCTGGAAGACGCCGAACAACGCCATCACCTGCCCGATGAACCCGCTCAGGCCCGGCAAACCGAGCAGCGCGAAGAATGCGACCGCCGAAAATCCCCAATACCGGGGCAACCGTTTGGCAAGTCCGCCGAGACGGTCGATCTCGCGGTGACCCGCACGGCGCTCGATGACGTCCGCGAGGAAACTCAGCAGGCCGGCGATCAGACCCTGCCCCACCAGTGCGAAGAACGCGCCGTTGAAGCTCGCGGTGGTCATCGTCGCCGTCCCCAGGACGATGACGCCCGTCTGCGATACCGAAGCGTAAGCGATCAGCCGTTTCAGATCGACGTGGGAGAGCGCGCATAGGGCGCCATACGCGATCCCAATCACCCCCAGCACTGCCATCACCAGCCACGCCCTCCCTGCCGCATGCGGGAGGATCGGATACGCGACCCGCAGCAGCCCATAGCCGCCCGTCATCACGAAAGTGCCTGGGATGAGCATGGTAAGGCCCGCGGGGGCTTCGGCCATCGCGTCGACGATCCATCCGTGGAGCGGCGTCGCTGCCAGTCGCAACAAGAACGCCAGTGTAAATGCCGCGAACAACCAGGCTCCGGTCGTACCAAGCGTTCCCGACGGGCCGAAGACCGCGGCGGCGCGGTGCGGAAGCTCGATCAGGTCCAGGCTGTGGACGTTGACATCGATCGCAATGACGCCGATCAGAAGCGCCATCGCTCCGACCATCGAGTAGATGAAGAACTTGAGGCTGGCGTACTGCCGCCGTGCCCCGCCCCAAGAAACGATCAGGTAGTAAACCGGCGCCAGCGACAGCTCGAAAAACAGAAAGAACAAGAGCAGGTCGAGCGACAACAGGATGCCCAGCATCGTCGTCTCAAGCATGAGCAACAGCGCAAGGAAACCGGCGGCGCGATCCTCCATCGTCCAGGTGGCGACGCAGACAAGCAGGAACAGGAGCGTTGTCAGATTGACCAACGGAAGCGACAAGCCATCGATCCCGAGCAGATTCTGGGCTTGGTTCGAGCCAAGCCAATTCCCCCGCTCGACCAGTTGCACCACGCCGAACCCAGTTCGGCCGCTCGCCAGGTGGCCGCGGTCGGCGGCGACGGCGTATTCGCCCACAAGCCGCACTTCGGCGAACCCGAATCGTTGGAGCGCCGCGCCAGGTCCCAACTCCACCATCGCCTGCCGCGCCACCGGATCAACCGAACGGACGATGCCAACCGTCTGAAGTGACGGGATGCGCACCGGGTCGCCCGGTTCGACCCCGCGATCCCAGCGATAGCTCGCCAGCAGCGAAAGCGACAACAGGAACGTCGCCGAAAAGACGCTAAACGCGACCCATCGACGCGCCACGCGGCCCCGCACCGCAAGGACGGCCGCCGCCCCCAGAGCCGGCAGGAATACGAGGATGAAGAGCACATGCGGCATGCGACGCGGTCACCGATCTCCGCCTGCCGGCGAATCCGGACCCTCGCCGGTGCTCTTGCGGCGGCGCGCCATTCGATTGATGCCGATGGCTGCGCCCTTGACGACTCGGGCATCAGGAAACGCCATGGCGGCTGAAAGCCTTCGAACGAGTCGCACGGACCGTGCGGCGATGCCGTTGATGATCCGCCGGTCGAGCCACGCACAGAGCCACGACAGCGCCAGGGTGGTCGAGACGAATACGCTCGCGTACAGCTCGTCGAAATACATCGCGTGGCTCAACCAGGCGTGCAGCCATCGCAACGGCGTAAATCGAAGCAGTTGCCGGGGAATGAGCAGGCCGCGCGAGTAGATCAGCGCCGCCAGCGCGATGCCGATCGCAAATGCCCATCGCGTCCACCGTGCCCTCGGAGCCGTCGCGCCATCCAGCGCCTCGCCCGCGCTGCTGGTCGCTGTCGTGTCAGGCCAGGCTCGCGCCAGCGGCGCGGAAAACGCCCGGCCGCGAAAAAAATCATCCTTCGATTGCACGTCGCGAACGATCGCGTCCATCTCCATCGCCGCGGATTCCAGGAGAGGCTGGACATTGAAGTACCGTCCGCCGCCGATGCTCCCCACCGCCAGCACCACCAGGGGAAACCAGAGGCTCGTGCGTTCGCGGGCACGCTCGAAAGCCGGACGGTCGCGGGTCGTGCCGGCGAATACCAGCATCCACCATCGCCCCCCGTAAAACGCCGTCAGGTAAACGCCGACCGCCGGCAGCACGAACAGCAGCCAGTATGCGGACGAGCGCCCGGCCCGCGTCGCGATTGACGCGAACGCGCCTGCGTCCGACAGGATTGTCGAGCTGCTGTAGAACCCGGAAAGGAAAGGCGTCCCCGCCATGGCGAGGACGGCGATCGCGCAGACGACCGCGGTTACGGGCAGCTTACGCGCCAGGCCGCCCATCGCTTCCAGGTCCGTTGACTGCCGTGCCGCGTAAACCACGCTGCCGGCGCCGAGGATCAGGAGCGGCTTGAAGAAGGCGTGGGCAAACAGGTGCATCAGGCCGCCGATCCAGCTCCCGATTCCCATCGCCAGCATGATGAGGCCGAACTGGGAGATCGTCGAGAACGTCAGCACGCGCCGCAGGTCGCGTTGTACCAGGGCCACGAGCGCTCCCATCGTGAGCGTCGTGGCGCCGAGGATCGCGAGGAGGAGTTTCGCGCCCGGCGTCAGGATCGGGTACAGGCGTGCGACGGCGTACACGCCAACGACCACCGTCGCCACCGACTGAATCAGCGCCGCCGCCGGCGCCGGCGCTTCGGCGGAGTCGGCGAGCCAGAAATGCAGCGGAAACTGCGCGCTGCGAGCGGCGGCTCCCAGGACCAGCAGCGCCCCTGCCAGCGTGAGTAATCCCGGCCCCAGCGACCCGCCGCCGGGAAGCGGCGATACCTGGCCCGCGGCGCCTGGCATGAGGTAGCTCCACAGGTCGGGGAGGCTCAGGTTCCCGACTGCGCCAAGCAGAATGCCCACGCCAACGAGAAAGGCGGTATCGCCGATCCGCTGCGCGAGGGCCGTCTTGACCGCCGCTCGAGCGGCGCTCGGACGATCTTCCCAGAACCCGACCAACAGGTAAGTCGCCAGCCCGCCAATTCCCCAGAAGACAAACAGGTGAAGCAGGGTTCCGCCGATCGCCATGCCAAGCGTCGCGAAGGTGAGCAGCGCCGCGTACGCGAAAAATTTCCCGTAACCGCCCTCGCGGCGCATGTACCCGATCCCGAACGCGCAACCCAGCAATCCCAGGAGCGTGACCATGGCGAACATGAGGATCGTCAGGCTGTCGACGTAGATGCCTATGTCCAGGTAGCCGATGTGGTCCTGCCCGATACCGCTGCCGCCATGCGGCGCTGCGCCGCCGATCGGCAGCCACTTCGCCGCAAGGTAGATCGGGAGTTGTCCCTTGCCCCAGTCACCCTCGGGGTAGTGCCCACCCTGGAACCAGGCGATCATCGCCGCGATCGAGCTGGTAAACGCCGCTGCGGCAAAAACGGTGGCGACCCACCCCGCCAATGGCGCACCCAATCGCCTGCCCGTGAACAGGAGCAGAGCGAATGCCGCCAGCGGCAGCAACGTGGCGGCGAGGAGCAATAGCGCGGGAGCCGGCATAGGTGGGTCACGCTCGCGCGTCGGACTGTACGGACACTCACGTGCGCCCGCGTCGCTTACGTCCCCGGCAGGAGCGCATCCAGGCGGGCGGCGCAGATGAAATCGTTCTCGCTTAACCCGCCGACCGAATGGGTGCTGTAGCGCACCCGGCACTTGTTGTAGCCCACCTCCAGGTCCGGGTGGTGATCTTCACGGTGTGATACCCATGCCGTCGCGTTCACAAAGGCCATCGTCTCGTAATAGTTCTTGAACGCGAAGGTCCGGGCGATCTCGCCGCCGTTCCGCTGCCAGGCGGGGACCTCGCGCAGGAGCGCCGTAACCTGGGCTTCGCTCAGCCGGTCGGCGGCGCCGGCGCACGCGCGGCAGTGCTTTTGCAGTAGATTGCTCATACAGGCGTCCTTTCCCGCGCTGGTGCGGGGGTTGTGAGGGGAGAATATAACCCCGAAGACGGCGGGTGACGATGTGCTGTCCGCGCTTGCCGCGTCGGGCAGGCCGCACGTCGTTGGGTCCGCGGAATTGCTCGCGACGCGCGACCGCATTCAAATGGTGCTCGATGCGCTGGATCGTCGGCGACGTTCACGGCATGCTCGCGCCGCTCCACACCCTCATCGAAGCGGTGCGCGCCCGCGACTGGAACCCCCATTTCATCTTCGTGGGTGATTACGTGAACCGAGGGCCGGATTCCCGCGGCGTCATCGACCTGCTCCGCTCGCTGCCGGATGCCTCCTTCGTCCGCGGCAATCACGATGACATCTTCGACCTGGTCCTGCACGGCGATTGCTACGTCAGTCACGAGACCGGCCCCGACGCCATGGCCGCCTTCAAATGGTTCAGCAACCACGGGCTGATGAACACGCTGGAAAGCTACGGCCTGGACCACGCCGAAGTCGAGTCCGTGGTGAATCGGACGACGCCCGAGCGCCTTCAAACACTGTTGTCGGTCGTCCCGGGCACCCATCGCGCGTTCCTGCGCGGACTGCGGCCGATGGTGGAGTACGATGACCTGTTCGTCGTTCACGCGATGTGGGACATCAACGCTCCCGATGATTTTTCCACGCTCTCGGCTAACGTGCGGACGCGCCATCGGCTCCTGTGGGGGCGCTACCGGGGAGATGAGATCCGCACACCCAAGCGCTGGCGCCGAACCGGCTATTTCGGCCATACGCCCGTGCTCAATTATGGCGTTACCGAGGTAGTACCAATGCACGGACCCCACATCGTGATGCTCGACACCGGCGCGGCCCTGGGTCCATCGGGCCGGCTCAGCGCCGTCTGCGCCGAGTCGGGGGCGCTGGTGCAAAGCCGACGTGACGGCACGCTGGTGGAGGCGGAGTGAATAGCGACGTTCCCACTGCCGCCGCAGTCGCCACCGCGATCCTCGGGCCCCATCAATTGAAGGTGGCGCTGCTCCAACCACAGATCGCCCCCAACACCGGAAACATCGCCCGCCTTTGCGTGGCGACCGGCACCGACCTGCACCTCGTGCGGCCGCTTGGCTTCTTCCTCGACGACCGAAACCTGCGCCGCAGCGCGATGGATTACTGGCCAAGGCTGCGTCACGTCATCCACGACGACACGACCGAGTTCCTGAAAAAGACGTCTGGTGCCGGCAGTGGAGGGCGTTGGCTCCTCTCCAGCAAGGGGGAGCGATCAATCTGGGACGCGAGCTTTGAAGACGGCGACTGGCTGATCTTCGGCAACGAGACGCACGGCATCGATGCCTCCCTGCTCGCCTCACACCGCGATGACGTCCTGCGCATTCCCCAGGCGCCGGGCGAGCGCTGCCTTAACCTCTCGACCGCCGTCGGAATCGTCCTCTACGAAGCCTTGCGGCAGTTGGCTCGCGGGCGGAAAACTTGATCGTTCATCCGAGCCCGTGATAATGCTCCGGCAGCCGATACGGGCATTTCGCCAGAGCGCCAAACCCATGAAACGTCCCGCCGTTTTCTTTGATCGCGACAACACCCTCATCGCCAGCGACGGCTACCTCGGCAACCCCGCCGACGCCCGCCTGCTCGAAGGCGCGGCAGACGCGGTCAGCAAAGCCCGGGCGCTGGGGTACGCGACCGTCGTCTTCAGCAACCAGAGCGGCGTAGCGCGGGGCATGTTTGACGAGCAGGCGGTGCATGCCGTCAACTCGCGCATCGACGACCTGTTGCTCGACCAGAGCCCGACGGCGGTGATCGACCGTCACGAGTTCTGCCCCTTCCACCCCGAAGGGACGGTGGAGGCGTACCGCCAGGAGAGCGACCTGCGCAAGCCCAGGCCGGGCATGATTTTCCAGGCGGCCGAGAAGCTGGCACTGGACGTATCACGAAGCTGGGTCATCGGCGACGCCCCACGCGACGTGGAGGCCGGCCACGCCGCCGGCTGCCGCACGATCCTCTTCCGCGACCCCCGGCTCCCCCCGTCACCCGCCGCCAAGGAGCCCGCCGTCGTCCAGCCGGATTACGTGGTGGGCACGTTGAAGGAAGCGATGGCGATCGTCGAGCGTGCGTCGCAGGAGGAAACGGAGGTGGCAGAGGAGCCGGAGGACGCGCCACCACCGCCCGCGCCCAGGGCGGACGCGCCGGCGCCTGTGGCGGCCGCGGCGCCAGCACACGAACGGATGGCTCCGCCTCCCAAATCGCCGGAAGCCGCGACGGCCATAGCCCCGCCGGCCGCACCCGCGCCGGCGGTGTCAACTCCGCTGATGACCCTCGCGTCGCCCCCCATTCCGTCCAACGACCCGCCCTCCCCCACGGTGCCGGAGACGGACCTGGGGACGATGGTGGGTCACCTGGAAACACTTTGCCGGCAGATCCTCGCCGAATTGCGGCGCGGCCACGAGCAGCCGCACGCGGAGTTCTCCGTCAGCAAACTTCTCGCGGGTATCGTTCAGGTGATCGTGCTGGCGGCGCTGTTCCTGGCTTACCTGCATCGTGGCGATGCCGACCTCCAGACCATCCTCGTCTTCGCGCTGGTGCTTCAGGCGATGACGATCGCACTTCTGATCATGGGCCGGCAGCATTGAGCCGTCAGAGCGACGTGAACGCGCGTTGAGATGTTTATCGCCCCAGCATCTGCTTCCACGTCGCCAGGACTTCCTTCGCCCGCGCCGGCGTCAGCGTTTCCAGATCCAGCATGGCGAGCGCTTTGACCAGCTCCCTGGCCGGATCGGCAAAGAGCTGAAGTTGTGACTCGTCGTCCGTGCGCCGGTTGCGGGCCCCTCGGTTGTGGCCAACGTGATGAACCGCCAGTTCCGTGAGCAGCTGCCTGGCGCGTTCCAGCACTGGGCGCGGCACGCCGGCCAGACGGGCGACGTGGATGCCGTACGAGCGGTCAGTTCCCCCTTCGACGATGCGGTGGAGGAACACGACCTGATCTTCCCATTCGCGAACCGCGACGTTCAGGTTCTTCGCGCCGCGAAAACGCTGCGCCAGGTCGGTCAGCTCGTGGTAATGGGTGGCGAAGAGCGTACGGCAGCGCAGGTTAGCGGCGATGTGCTCGGCGATCGCCCAGGCGAGGCTTAAACCGTCAAGCGTGCTGGTGCCCCGGCCGATCTCGTCGAGGATCACCAGGCTGCGGTCGGTGGCGTTGTTGAGGATGTTGGCCGTCTCGGTCATCTCCACCATGAAGGTGGACTGACCGGTGTGCAGCTCGTCGCTTGCGCCGATGCGCGTGAAGAGTCGGTCCACCAGGCCCACGGTCGCCTGCTTCGCCGGCACATAGCTCCCGATCTGCGCCAGGAGCGTGATCAGTGCCACCTGCCGGATGTAGGTGCTCTTGCCGGCCATGTTCGGGCCGGTGATCAGTGCCAGTGAATCGTCGGGCCCAAAGTGCGTATCGTTGGCGACGAACGCGCTGCCGAGCTGCTGCTCCAGCACCGGATGACGCCCGTCCACGATCTCCAGCACGCGCTCGTCCACGATCTTCGGTCGGCAGTAGCGCCGTTCGGCGGCCAGAGATGCCAGGCTCGCCAGCACGTCCACCCGCGCCAGCCCATGCGACAGTTCCTGAAAACTCGCGACGTGGGGAAGCAATGCCTGCCGGACCTGTTCGAACAGTGCCTGCTCGAGCGCCACGGACTTGTCCTGCGCGCCCAGCGCCTCTTCCTCAAACTTCTTCAGCTCCTCGGTGACGTAGCGCTCGGCGTTCTTGATCGTCTGCTTCCGCGACCAGGCCGCCGGCACCTTATCGCGGTGCGAGTCGGTCACTTCGATGTAGTAGCCGAAGACCTTGTTGAACCCGACGCGCAGTGAATTGATGCCCGATTCTCCAGCGAGCCGGCCCTGGTAGCGGGCCAGCCATTGCTGGCTGTTGGAGCCGATCTCGTGCAGGCGATCCAGCTCGGCGTCGAACCCGCGGGCGATCACGCCTCCCTCGCGCAGGTGCGGGGCCGGCTCGGGGAGGATGGCGCTGCCAAGATATTTCGCCTGCTGCTCGCAAAAGCTGCGCAGCGACGCCAGCTCCGGCGCCACCTCCGCCGCATGCGTCAACTGTTCGAGCTGGTCGAACAATTGCGGAAGCGATGTCAGGCATCTAGACAAGCCGGCCAGGTCGCGCGGCGTGACGCGCCCCACCGCCAGCCGGGAGATGATCCGCTCGATATCGCAGACGTCATCCAGCTTGCCGACGACCGACCGGAGCGCCGCCGGGGCTTCCAGGAACGCCGAGACGGCCGTCTGCCGCGCGATGATGTGCTCGGCGTCGCACAACGGCGTGCGCAGCCACTGCCGCAGCAGCCGTCCGCCCATGCTGGAGCGGGTACGGTCGATGGCGCTGAGCAGCGAGCCTTCCGTTCCACCGGACCGCACCGTCCGATCCACCTCGAGGCTGCGCCAACTGGCGGGGTCGATGTTGAGGTGGTCTTCGATCACGTGCCGGCGCAGCGGGCGGATGTGCGCGAGCGACGTCTTCTGCGTTTCCTCGAGGTAACTCAGGATCGCGCTGGTGGCGAAGACGGCCGGATCGTCATCGGCAAACCCGAATCCCGCCGCGGTCCGCGCCTGCCACTGCCGTTGCACCTGCTCGCGGGCATGGTGCGGGGTGAAGTGCCAGCCGGGACGCGACGTGATCGCGCTTACTCCCACCGCTCGCAGCCGCTCGGCGATCGCGGGAGGTTGGCCGCTCGCCTGCTCGGCGACGAGCACTTCCGCCGGCCGTAAGCGCGCGGCTTCGTCGATGATCTGTCCCTCTGATCCGCTGACCGCCACGCAGGCGCCGGTTGAGAGTTCCACCCACGCCAGGGCACAGCGGTACCCATCGGCCTGGCTGATACCCGTGGCGATGGCGGCAAGAAAATTTTCGCTTCGTCCGTCGAGCAGCGGCTCATCGGTCAGCGTGCCCGGCGTCATCAGGCGCACGACCTCGCGCTTGATCACGCCCTTGGCCATCGCCGGGTCTTCCATCTGCTCGCAGATCGCCACCCGATGCCCCGCCGCGATCATCTTGCGGAGATATCCCTCGACGGCATGAAACGGGACGCCCGCCATCGGGATCGCATCCTCCGCGCCCAGGCCGCCACGGCTGCGGCTGGTGAGCGTTACACCCAGCGTCCGGGCGGCGAGCTGCGCGTCCTCCCAGAACATCTCATAGAAATCCCCCATGCGAAAAAAGAGCACGTACCCGGGATATTGTTTTTTGAACTCCTGATATTGCCGCATGGCCGGCGTGTTCGCGCCGCCTCGCTCTTGCGGCGCGGGAGCCGTCACGTTCGGCGATGGCGAGCGCGGCGCGGTTTGCGGCGGTGCTGCGGGCACCGGCGCAGCGGCAGGTGGCGCCGCCGGTGTGCGCGCAAGCGGCACGGCGGTCTCCGCCAGGATCGAAGTATGTTCGGCGACGCGTCGGGTCATCGATCAGGGTCTGACCGCCAACTTAGAAGCACCGCGCGGGCAGATCAAGGACTGTCGCGAAATGGTTCGCCAACCTCCGACGTCCCACTTACAATCAGACCCGATGAACGATCCCGGAACCGCGATCGCCCCACCCGTCGCCGGCAAAGGTGTTGAGGCCGCTCCACCACTGCGGCCTGGACTGCTTCTGCCCGCCCTCTCCTTGGCGCAGCGGGAGATGGTCCGCTTTCTGCGACAGCGCAGTCGGATCATCGGCGCGCTCTTCACGCCGGTCGTCTTCTGGCTCGGCATCGGCGGGGGCATGGGACATAGCTTTCGCGTCGAGGGGGCGGCGGGTGGCGAGAATTACCTACAGTACTTTTTCCCCGGCACGATCCTGATGATCCTGCTGTTCACGGCGATCTTCTCGACTATCTCGATCATCGAAGACCGGCGCGAGGGGTTCCTTCAATCGGTGCTCGTCGCCCCGGTGCCGCGGATGGCGATCGTGCTTGGCAAGGTGCTGGGCGGCACCATGCTGGCGTTCGGCCAGGGGTTCCTGTTTCTGATCCTCGCCCCGCTGATCGGGATGAAGCTGACCGTGCCGGGCCTTTTTGCGGCCATGGGCATGATGTGGATCCTCGCGTTCGCGCTCACTGCGCTCGGCTTCATCATCGCCTGGCGAATGAGCTCGACACAGGGATTTCACGCTATCATGAACCTGTTCCTTATCCCGCTCTGGTTCCTGTCGGGCGCGCTGTTTCCGCCACAAAATGCCCAGTGGGGATTCCTGCGCGGGATGATGCGCGTGAACCCTCTCAGTTACGGCGTCGATGGCCTCCGGCGTGCCCTCTTTTGGGGACCGGTATCCGGCGGCGCGGATGCCCTTCCCTCCTGGCCTGCGATCGTGACCGTTTCAATCCTTTTCGCCGTGGCCATGTTCCTGCTCGCCAGCGCCGTGGCCCGGTCGCGCGTGGCGGCAGATTGGCAGTAGCACTACAGTTCCCTCCTATGAGCCCACGCCAGAAAATGATCACCACCGCCTTGTGGGCGGCACTCGTGCTCGTCATGGTGGGCGTGGTCGTGGGGCAGTTCTGGCGGCCGCGGCACAATCCGCCTGAGCTGCCGACCTATTACAACGTCGGCGCCTTTTCCCTCGTCGACGAAAACGGAAAGCCGTTTACGGAGCAGGACCTGCGCGGCCGGCCTTACGTGGCAGATATCATCTTCACCACCTGTGCCGGAACGTGCCCGATCATGAGCAGCAAGCTCGCGGAAGTGCAGAAGCTGACGCCGGCCGGCGTGCAGCTCGTCTCCTTTACCGTGAACCCGGAGTTCGACACCCCCGCGGTGCTGAAGGAATATGCCCACCGCTACCATGCCGACGAATCGCGCTGGCATTTTCTGACCGGCTCGCCCCAGCAGATGCAGGATGCGGCAAAGAAAACACTGAAGCTCCCCGCCAGCCCGCCGGAAGCGCAGAACCCGATCGGCCACAGCGACCGGCTCCTGCTGATCGACGGCGCCGGCAACGTTCGCGGCATCTACGACGGCCGCGACGACGAGACCGTGAAGCGCCTGGCCGCCGACGCGTCGAGCCTGGCCAGGCGAGGGAACGGCGCGTGACCTTCCACGATTTCCCGATCGTCAACGCATCCCTCAACGGCGCCAGCGGTGCGCTGCTGCTCGCCGGCTACGTCTGCATCCGCCGCTGCCGAATCCGCGCGCATGCGACCCTGATGATCAGCGCGTTCGCCACCTCCATCGCGTTCCTCGCCTGCTACGTGGCGTACCACAGCATCCTCCTGCGCCAGGGCATCACCGTTACCCGGTTTCCGGAGCATCCGGTCAGGCCGGTTTACTACGCGATTCTCATCAGTCACACGATCCTTGCAGTGGTCATCGTGCCACTGATCCTGACGACGCTCTGGCGGGCGTACCATCGGCAATGGAGCAGGCATCGGGCCATCGCACGAATCACATTCCCATTGTGGCTGTACGTTTCGATCACCGGCGTTATCATCTACTGGATGCTCTACATCTTGGCCCCGCGATTAACGGTAGGTCGTTAAGCCGGTAGATCAAACTGAGGTGTTTCATGCGGCGTTTGAGCGTCATCCTGAGCGTAGTGGTACTGCTCGTCTTCAGCGCCAGCCTCATGGCTTGCCCCGCCTGCAAGGACGCTCTCACCCAGGGCGATGCCACCGGCCAGGGCGCCCTCCCCAACGGTTTCAACACAAGCGTCGAACTGATGCTCGGCGGTTTCCTCGCCACCCTCGGCATGGTCGGCGCCATCATCTGGAAGGGCATCCGCGGGTGATCGCCAGGCGATTGCAATAGCTCCTCAAGAGGTGCCAAGGTGAAGTATCGCGTAACAATCGAACAAGATGAAGACGGCGTATTCATTGCTGAGTGCCCGGCCCTCCCGGGATGCGTCTCGCAGGGAGAAAGTAGAGAAGAAGTCCTCGTCAACGTGAAGGACGCGATCAAGGGGTACCTCGCAAGCCTCAAGAAGCACGGCGAGCCGATTCCGCCGCCGATCACTGAGGAAATCGTAGAGGTGCAGACGTGAGCAAGGTTCCGGCCTGCTCTGGCCGCGACGCAGTCCGGGCCTTTCAACACCACCATCAAGCGCCGAGGACCTTTAGGAACTGCGCCAGCCACTCCGGATGCGCCGGCCAGGCCGGGGCCGTTACGAGCTTCCCGCTGGTAACGGCTTTATCGACTGCACAATCCTGCCATTGTCCCCCGGCGGCGCGGACTTCGGGGGCAACGGCGGGATAGGCGGTGCACGTTTTTCCCTCGAGCACGCGGGCGGCGGTGAGGATTTGGATGCCGTGGCAAAGGGCGCCGATGGGCTTGTCTTCCTCGGCGAAGTGGCGGACGATCGACAAGACCCGTTCGTCGAGCCTGAGGTACTCGGGGGCACGCCCGCCGGGCAGCACCAGCGCGTCATACGATTCGGGGCGGGCGTCGGCGAAGGAGAAGTTCAGGGTGAAGTTGTGGCCGGACTTTTCGGTGTAGGTCTGGTCTCCCTCGAAATCGTGGATCGCGGTCCGCACGCGGTCACCGCTTTTCTTGTCGGGGCAGATCGCGTGGACGGTGTGACCGACCATCTGAAGCGCCTGGAACGGCACCATCACTTCATAATCTTCCACGAAATCACCGACGATCATCAGGATTTCCCGAGCGGCCATGATTGCTCCTTCATGCGTGGACGTGGGCCGGCGTCTCGTCGACCGCCGGCGCTGGTTCTTCGATTGCAGCGCGTGCCTTCAGTTCTTCCACCAGCGCGCGGGTGACGCGTTGGCGTCGTTCCTCGGTGAGCCGTTCGATGACCTCGCTACGCACCTCGTCAAAAGGTTTGGGGGTCGAAGGCTTGTGGTCGGTGACCTTCATGAGGTGATAGCCGTAGGATGAGCTGAAGATGGGACTGACCTCCCCGACGTTCATGGAGAAGGCGACCACTTCAAACTCCTCGGGCAATTCCCCTCGCTTGAAAAAGCCGAGGTCGATGTGCTCGTCGGCTTTGTCGGAATGAACGCGGGCGAGCTCGTCGAAATCGGCTCCTTTGAGCAACTGCTGCCGCAGCGGACGCAGCGCATCGTACGCCGCAGCCCGGTTCTCGCCGCGCGGCGGGGCCTTGAGGATGTGCGAGGCACGCACCTCTTCGGCCGTCATGAACAGCTCGATATGCTCGTCGTAAAACCGGCGTAAAAGTTCATCGGAGGGCGTCGGCTCGGCGTCACAGCGGTCCTGGATCATCTTCCGGACGCGCTGGTCCGCCTCGACATCCCGTCGGACGAGGGCCATCTGTTCAGGCGTCCCGCCGATCGCCGCATAAAATCCGGCCTCGCCTCCATACGCTTCCTGGAGTTTGGCGATGGCGGCGTCGACTTCCCCCTCCGACAAAGGTGAAAGTGCCCGCTGCGCCTCCTGGGTCAGCAAGACGCGGGCAATCACGTTGTCGCGCGCGTAGCCGCGAAATTCCGGGTCGCGCTCGCAGCAGGAAACGTTTCCGAGCCGTTCGAAATAGGCCTTGATCTCGGCAAATTCCCCTTCGAGCACCCCTTCGTCCACGGGCTGTCCATTAATCGTCAAAGGCACGTCGCGACCTCCGGTTGCCGGGATTATACGCGATCCCCCCTGCCAGTGCCGGTGAACCACAACAGGGGAGTTGTCCCCTCAAGTCCCTAATTCGCGATTGCGCCGCGTGTCCTTACAATGCCGGCGCAATGGCCCCGATTGGATTGATCGCCGGTGAAGGGGTGTTCCCGGTGCTGGTGGCGCGTGGCGCCCGTGCCGCGGGGCGCAAGGTCGTCTGCGCCGCGTTCGCCGGCCACGCCTGGCCGGAGCTCGATCGCGAGTGCGACGTGTTCCAGTGGGTGGGAATCCTCCGCGTGAACCAGTGGATCCGCCTCCTGCGCGAGCAGGGTTGCCGCGAAGCCATCATGGTCGGCCGCGTGGCAAAGGGGCAGCTCTACGACCGCTGGCGCTATTTGCGGTATATTCCCGACTGGCGGGCGGTCCGCCTCTTCTGGCGCGCCATCCGACGCGATAAGCGCCCGCAGGCCATCCTTCAGGCGCTTGTCGGCGAACTCGACGCCGCGGGAATCACCTTGCTCGACTCCACCCTCTTCACTCCCGAGCACGTCGTGACGCCCGGCGTCATGACTCGCCGTCAGCCCACCGAATCACAGTGGCAGGACATCCGCCTCGGCTATGAGATCTGCTGCACGATCAGCCGGTACGACATCGGGCAATCGATCGCCCTGCTGGACCGCGACGTGATCGCGGTCGAAGCGCTCGAAGGGACCAACGCGATGATCGAGCGTGCTGGCACGCTCTGCCGGGTCGGCGGCTGGACGCTCGTGAAGGTGGCCAACGCCAAGCAGGACATGCGCGTGGACGTGCCGACGGTCGGCACGACGACGATCGAAAAACTCGCCGCCGCCCGCGCCGCCTGCCTGGTGCTCGAGCCGGGAAAAACCGTCATTCTCGAAAAGCCGAAGGTGCTCGAGCTGGCCGAACGGCATCGCATTGCCATCGTGGGTTACGGCGGAGAGCAGGTGGCCTCGTCCCCGTCCGCGGCCCAACGGTCGGGCTGAGTCGCGCATCCGTCCTCAGTGTCACTAACACTTGGGAGATCCCAGTGCCTCTGGAACCTCAGGTTCTTCAGCTCATCCAGGAACTCGACGCCCTGCGCAAGACCCGTGACGACGCGTGGCAGATCCCGCGCGAGGAAGGTGAGGTGCTGTATCAGCTCGCCGTTGCCATGAACGCCCAGCGGATCGTCGAGGTGGGGACGAGCTACGGGTTCAGCGGACTCTTCTGGGGCGCGGCCGCCCGGCACAATGGCGGCGTCTTTCACACGATCGACATCAGCCGTAAGAAATTTGACTCATCGATGGAAACGTTCGACCGAGCCGGCCTGGACGGCGCGATCGTTAACCACCTGGGCGACGCCGTCCAGGTGCTGCCCACGATCAAAGGCCCGATCGACATCGCCTTCCTCGATGGCATCGACAAGAGCGCCAACCGGAACTATTTCGATCTGGTCTGGCCGGCTATCCGCGGCGGCGGCTCGGTGCTCACCGACAACACCAGGACCCACGCCGACGAACTGGCCGATTACGTGGCGTACGTTCGCGGTCGCGGCGACGCGATCAGCGTTGACTTGCCCGTCGGCAATGGCTTGGAGTGGACCCTCAAGACGGCGTAAATCAGCCGGCGGCCCGCATGCGGATTCGCGTCAAGCTCTTCGCGGTCCTGCGCGAGCGGGCCGGCACCGATCATGTGGTCGTTGACCTTCCCGAGCCCGCCCGTCCCCGCGACGTTTGCGATCTGCTCTTAGCGAAGTACCCTCAGCTTCACGGCGTCATCGGCAGCGCCGCAGTCGCTGTCAACCAGTCGTACGCCACACTGGACGATATGCTGGCTGAAAACGATGAGGTGGCATTCCTTCCGCCGGTGAGCGGGGGTTAGAGGCGTCTTTCAGGATGCCTCGCGTTCGATGACCGAAGACCTCATCCAACTTCAGCCCGATCCGATCGACGTCGCCACGCTCATTGCGACCGCATCGGATCCACAGGCCGGCGGGATCGCGGTCTTCCTTGGCGTTACCCGCGCGGAAGACAACCCCGCTGGCCGGGCGCTGATCGCATTGGACTACGAAGTGTATTCAGGAATGGCCGTACGGCAGATGCACGACCTGGCGGCAAGAACACGCGAGCAGTGGCCGGTCCTCCGTCTGGCGCTGGTGCACCGCAGCGGCCGAGTGCCGGTCGGCACGGCCTCGGTTGCCATCGTCGTCTCCACCCCCCACCGTGCCGAGGCATTCGCAGCCTGCCAGTGGCTCATCGACACGCTCAAATCCGAAGTCGCCATCTGGAAAAAAGAAGTCTGGTCCGATGACACCGCATCGTGGTCGAAGACTCCGAAAACGTAGGGTTGGCTTCGCCAACCGCGAGATTCCAGTGGTGGGCAGAGCCCACCCTGCATTTGAGCTATACTCGTCGCATGCTCTTTCAGCTCGTGCAGATCGTCTATTGGCTGGCGCTGGCGACGTGGTTCGGGGGCGTGTTATTCGTCGCGATCGCCGCGCCGATCATTTTTCGAACGGTATGCGAGAGCAACCCCATCCTGCCGACGGTGCTCAGCGTGAACCTCGAGAACCAGCATGGGACGCTCCTGGCAGGTTCGATCGTCGCCAACCTGCTGAACATGCTGGTCCGCGTATCACTCGTCTGTGCGGCGGCGCTGCTCCTCGCGCTGGCCGGACAGTGGTTCTTGCTCCCGCGAGGGGTTCCCGCCTTCGCCCGCACTGCGCTCTTCGTGACGGCGGTGGCGTTCTCAATCTACGACTGGCGCGTCGTGGGGCCGCGCATCGACAAATTCCGCCGGGCGTACATCGAACATGCCGACGACCCGGAGCTGGCGAACCCGGCGAAGGAACAGTTCGATCACTACCACCAGGAAAGCATCACCGTCCTGATGATCGTGCTCTTCCTGCTGCTGGGCATGGTCCTCTTCAGCGCGGACATCAGCCGCGCGATCGTCTTCGGCAAGTAACCCGCATCGCATGCCCCGGCCACCAACTCGCACATTTCTGGAGAGAAAGGCCCGCGTCGAGGCGATCCTGCCGATCCTCCGGCGCACCTATCCTGACGCCCGATGCAGCCTCGACTTTCGCAACCCGCTCGAATTGATCATCGCTACCATCCTCTCCGCGCAATGCACCGATGAGCGAGTGAACCTGGTGACGCCCAGGCTATTCCGCACCTACAAAACCGCGGCGGAGTTGGCCAATGCGCCGCAGGAAGAGCTTGAAAAAGCCATTCAGTCAACCGGCTTCTTTCGCAATAAGGCCAGGAGCCTTCGCGGCATGGCCGCCGCCCTCGTCGCCGAGCACGGCTCCAGGGTTCCTGAAACCATGGAAGCCCTCTTCGGCCTGCCCGGCGTCGGCCGAAAGACGGCCAACGTCGTCCTCGGCAACGCGTTCGACAAGAATGTCGGTGTGGTCGTCGATACCCACGTCACCCGCGTGGCCAACCGCCTCAAATTGACCGATCACGCGTCCGACGCCGTCAAAATCGAGCACGACCTGATGCCGCTGGTGCCGAAAGAGGACTGGACGCTCTTTTCCCACCTGCTGATCCATCATGGCCGCCAGCTCTGCACTGCGCGCAATCCCAAGTGCGAGCAATGCCCACTGCTGGCCTACTGCCTCTTTGGCAAGGTCACCGTGAAAGCCCGCGCCAAGACGAAATGACCCGAGCGGCCCCGCCACGCTTTTACTTTTTTCGCTGCGCCGCGTAGGTTGACGCTGATTGAGCAAGCGAATTGCCATTTTGGGCTCCACCGGGTCGATCGGGTGCAATGCCCTGGAAGTCATCGAGCATCTTGGTGACCCGTACCGTGCCATCGCCCTCAGCGGCCACCGGAAGACCGACAAGCTCTTGGAACAGGTCAAACGGCACCGCCCGGCCGCCGTCGCGGTAACGGACCCGTCCGCCGACGAGCGCCTGCTCAAGCAGATCCGTGACCTGGGGGCAAAGGTTTACCTGGGCGAGCGCGGACTCACCGAACTCGTGCGGCGGGATGATGTCGATATCGTCCTCGCCGCCGTCGTCGGTGCAGCGGGACTGCCGGCGGTGCTCGCCGCGGTCCGGGCGGGCAAGACGCTGGCGCTGGCCAACAAGGAATCGCTGGTCGTGGCCGGCTCCCTGGTGATTCCCGAAGCGCGCCGAAACGGCGTCACGATCCTGCCGGTGGACTCGGAGCACTCGGCGGTCTTCCAAGCGATGCAGTGTGGCCGCCGGTCTGAGGTCCGCCGGGTCATCCTCACCGCCAGCGGCGGCCCTTTCCGCAACGCGACGCGGGAGCAGATCGAAAATGCAACGCTCGAGGACGCGCTGAACCATCCCACCTGGCGGATGGGCAACAAGATCACGATCGATTCGGCCACGATGTTCAACAAGGGCTTGGAAATCATCGAAGCCTGCTGGCTCTTCGACCTTTCGCCGGAACAGGTGGAGGTCGTGGTGCACCCCGAATCGGTCATCCATTCGATGGTGGAGTTCGTCGATGGTTCGGTCCTTGCGCAGCTTTCCCCACCCGATATGCGCACGCCCATCCAGTATGCGCTCACCTACCCCGCTCGCCTGGAGGGGATTTCCCGACGGCTGGAACTGGGGAGCCGGTTCACGTTTAACTTCGAGCCCCCGGACTTTGAGCGTTTTCCCGCACTCCAAATCGCTTTGGACGTAGCAAAGAAAGGCGGGACGGCGGGCGCAGTGATGAACGCGGCCAACGAAGTGGCGGTCGCCGCCTTCGAAGCGGGCCGAATCGGCTTCGGCGAGATTTCCCGCATCGTAGCGCTTACAATTGCCTCACAGCGGCTTCAGGCGGAGCCGTCGCTGGACGATCTGTTGGATGCGGATCGAAGTGCCCGCGAGCGCGTGATCGCTCTGGTCGCTGACCGATAAGAACGCCCGTCCCGCCCGAAACGCCGGGCCTCCCTTGGAAATAGACGCATGGTCTACAACGTGTGGATGATCGTGTTGTTAGTGCTCGGTTTCGGCTTCGTGATCTTCTTTCACGAGCTGGGGCACTTCCTGGCCGCCAAGTGGGTGGGGATCAAAGTCGAGCAGTTCGCGGTTGGCTTCGGCCAGGCCCTTATCGCATGGCGCAAGGGGATCGGCTTCCGCGTCGGTACTACTTATCCTGAGTACCAGCGTCGGATCAAGGATCACCTCGCTCGAGGCGAACAGGCCGAACCGCAAACCCGTGAGAAGGTGGACGACAACGACGAAGAGCCATCGTTTGCCGAATGGGCTGCCGCGGAGCGCGAATTGGGACTGGGAGAAACCGAATACCGCCTGAACTGGATCCCCCTTGGCGGCTACGTGAAGATGCTGGGCCAGGACGACCTCAAGCCCAACGCCAAGGCCGAAGACCCGCGCGCCTACAACCGCAAGTCGGTTGGGGCACGGATGATCGTCGTCTCGGCCGGCGTCATCATGAACATCATCCTGGCGGCGATCGGCTTCATGATCGTCTTCCTGATCGGCTTCAAGGTGCCGCAGACGATCGTCGGCGGATTGATGCCCGATTCTCCGGCCCAGCGAGCCGGCCTGCGCCCCGGGGACGTGATCGAGACGATCGACGGCAAGAAGCAGTATGACTTCACCAAGGTTGGCCTCTCCGCCGCCCTGCTCGAGGACGGCGTCGCCGTGCCGATCGAAGTGATGCGCGACAAGCAGCTCCTGAAGTTCCAGGTGACCCCGGGCCGACCCAAGGGCGCCGGCAGCGATTTTCTGGCCCTCGGCATCGAAGCCACGCGCGACCTGCGCGGACTGAAAGAGCCGATCGTCATCCCCCCGGGCGCAACCCTCCAGCAGGTTTATCCCGCCGAGGAATTCGCACTGCAGCCAGGCGACGTGATCACGAAGGTCAACGGCGTCGACGTGAGCCCCAGCGACGTGGCGCGATTTGACGAAATCCTTCAGGACGCTAGGGGTGAGCCGCTCGACCTCACGATCACCGAGTCCGGCGGCGCTCAGCGGCACATGAAGGTGCAGGGGCATTTTTCAGAGCCGTTTTCGGCTGGCTCGTTTCATCTGGTGGGAATGGTGCCGCGGGCGCGCGTGCTCAGCGTAATGCCCAACTCTCCGGCGCTGGGCAAGCTGATGCCGGGCGACGTGGTCGTGTCCCTGGTCCGCGCCAACAACTCCATCGTTGCCAATCCGTCCGTCGAGAAGCTGACCGCCTCCCTGAAAGAGGCCGGCGATACCGGCGAGACGATCAGCATGAACGTCCTGCGCGACGGAAAGCTGCTGCCGCAGATCGACGGGTTGAAGACCGGCATGAGCGTCGGCTCGCACAAACGCGGCCTGGGGATCGGCCTGGCCTTCGACGAAGAGCATCCCGTCGTCGCCGATGTGCTGGTGAATACCCCCGCGTCTCGAGCAAACCCCGACGGGATCCCCGCCGGAGCCACGATTACCGCGATCGGCCTGACGCCCGTTCACACCTGGTACGACATTCACCGCGCCCTCCTGAACGTTCCCGCGGATACGCCGGTCAAGCTCACCTTCACGACGGCGCAGACTCCGGCTGGCAAGACTGTTGAGATGAAGGTCGATCCCGCCCAGGTCGGCGCAATCCATGCCGCCCGCTACTTCACGTTCCTGACGTTGGATGAAGCGGCCAAGGGCTTGCGCCAGACTCATAGTCCGGTGGAAGCGGCAAAGTGGGGAGTCACGGAAACGCGCGACTTTGTCCTTCAGTTTTACCTGACGCTTCGCCGGATGGTCGGCGGCTCGGTGAGCCCGGCGAACATGATGGGCCCGCTCGGCATCGTCACCAACGGCGCCAAGATTGCTTTCCGTGGCACCGACTGGCTCATCTGGTTCCTCGCGATGATCAGCGCCAACCTCGCGGTGGTGAACTTCCTGCCGATCCCGATTGTGGACGGCGGGCTCTTCACGTTCTTGGTCCTGGAGAAAATCCAGGGTAAGCCGCTCTCGGCACGGATGCAGACGATTGCCCAATACGTCGGCCTGGCGTTCCTCGCCGGCGTCTTCCTCTTCGTCACCTACCACGACATCGCCCGCTGGTTTTAGACAGGCCGGGGAGTTCGGTTGGTCGAGCATTCTTCTCTCTGCTCCCTGTCCCGCTGGGAGAGGGATGTGGTGAGGGTGGTTTAGGAAGCAACTCATTTCCTGCGCACTTCAGACACCTTCAGCCGCCAGCACCGTCGGATCCTCCGCGGCGGCGCGCAGCAGCTTCCGTTGTCGCTCCGTCCAGCATCGAGGCTCACGAAGATCCATCTCTGAACAGCCGAAATACATATGTACCGCCTCCCGTAACTGATCGATCCCCATTCCAACCGTCGCAACCGTCTTAATGACAGACGGCAAGAACGCATCGTCCCAGGCCCGCCGGCCGTCCGTTTTATTCACCACCCGCATTGCGTCAGGGTATGCAGCCAGCAGCGGCGATTGCTCCGGCTCCAACGCGCGTGTCGCATCGAGCACCAGCACAATCAGATCGGCCTGGCGTACTTTTTCCCCCGCCCATTGAATGGCAGTGCGCTCGATTGGATCGGCAGTCTTTCGGAAGCCCGGCGTATCGAGGAGCATCACGGCCAGGCCGTCGAGGTTGGCGAACTCCCCCACCCAGTCGCGCGTGGTGCCGGGTTGATCAGCGGTGATCGAACGTTCCTGTGCGAACAATTGATTGGCAAGTGTCGACTTTCCCACGTTGGCTGCACCCACGATCGCCACGCAGGGAGGCTCCAGGAGGCGGCTCAGAGCGCGATCGTCCAAAATGGACTTCAGCCGCTCCCGCCATTTGTCGCGCGTGCCAACGTTGATCGCTCCAGTTGCATCGGTTCGCAGCGAGTCCCAGGCGGTTGTTTGCGCGAGCAGCATGCGAACGGCCAATTCCGTCCGTGCCTGCGGCAGGCTGGCGAGCACTTCGCGTTCGATCACGTCCCTTCCATCCACCGCCCAGAGCGGAACGGCCGTATGGGCCGCGTCGTCGATCCAAAACCCATCCCGTCGCGCCAGCTCAAGCACCCGGCGAACGATCCAAACGCCTCCATGCAGGTTGACGTCTGCTGTGGACCCGTCCTCGCTTCGCACGATGACCGGATCATCGATCGCGTCGTCCCCTTCGCGCAGCTTTCCATGAACACACGCCCCCGGACGTGCGACCCCGGTGAAATGATCGTGAAGAAAATTCGCGACACTCGGGCCCGCCAGCCGCACGACGGCGATCGCCGACGTGCCCGCCGCTGTCAGCAGCATCGCTCGGTTATCCGACATCGGGTTCATCGTGAGCGGGCATCCACCTGTAAGCGCGGTATTCAGGCGTCCGACCCTTCCTGCTTGATGTGATGCTGGGCATACGCCAGGGCGATGCCGTAGAGGGTCAGGTCGGGCGAGATGGCATGGATCAGCTCCCAGTCGGCAAAGAGTCGACTCGCGTCGCCGCCGGTCGCGATCACCTCGGGCCACCGGCTCAGGTCCGTCGCATAGTTCTCGACCAGTTCCTTCACCGCGCCTCGGATGCCGTAGTAGATGCCCTGGAGGATCGCCTCACGCGTCGAGCGACCCACGGATCCGCTGGGTTTGGCCAGCTCGACCAGGGGAAGCCGGGCCGTCCGATCGTGCAGCGCATCGAGCATCATGCCCGCGCCGGGGAGGATGGCGCCGCCGACAAAATCTCCCGCGTCGTTGCAGAAATTGATCGTGAGCGCTGTCCCCGCATCGACGACCACGCACGCCTTGCCGAGCTGCTCGTACGCCGCCGCCACGTCCAGGACGCGGTCCACGCCGGTCCGCTCCGGCTCTTCGGTCAGCACCTTGATGGGGAGGTCCAGGTCACGCCCGACCCAGACGATGTTGCGCCCAGTGACTTCCGCGACGGCCTGCTCGAGCGGTTCGTCGAGCGCCGGGTTGACCGACGATGCCACCACCGCCACCGGGTCCCGGTCGGCAACGCGCTTCCAGGCATCGGCGATGACGCCCGGCCAGTCACCGCGCTTCGCGTGTTCGATGCGCGCCACCTCGCCCAGCTCGCCAGACTGGAATGTGCCGACGGCCAGCCGTGAGTTACCCAGGTTCAACACCAGAAGGTTGATATCCATGGTGCGATGATAGTCGCCCGCGGTTGTATTTTCGCGGCGGTTGCATAGTGTGCCCGCCATGCTCGAGCGACGGACCGCCGGCAACGGAGTCGTCTATTACGCCTCCACCCTCCTGGAAGCCCTACATGTTCCGCACGGCTTCAGCACACGCCTCGCAGGCACAAGCCCAGCCCCCTTCGATTCATTAAATCTCGGGAACCCCAACGGATGTGATATTCAGGATAATTACGCGCGGATCTGGGAAAATTACCGCCTTCTCCAGGACGCGATCGGCTGCCCCGAAGCCGAAATGTGCCGCGTGCACCAGGTACACGGCGCTGCTGTCGTCCGCGCCAGCGCCGGCGAAACGTTCGACGTCGCTCAGAAGGCCGATGCGATCGTCGCGTCCAATGATCCCACGCACGTGTTGTCGGCGCGCGTCGCCGATTGCGTGCCGATCCTGCTCGCCTCGGATGACGGCCGCACAGTCGCCGCGATCCATGCGGGCTGGCGCGGCGTGGTGGCTGGCATTGCGATCAAAACGTTGCGCGAGGTGACGCGCGACGGACGATCCGCTGACCGAGTGATCGTCGCGATTGGCCCCGCAATCAGCGGCGAGGCATTCGAAGTGGGTCCGGAAGTCGTTGCCGAGTTCGAACGACTCTTCGGACCCAAGGCCCCCATGAAGCTGCGCCAAGATGGAAAGGGATCGGTCGACCTTCGCCAGGCCATCCGCCTTCAACTCCTCGCCGCCGGCGTGCAACCCGATCGCATCGACATCTCCGACCGCTGCACCTTCCGTGACAAGGACGAATTCTTCTCCCACCGCCGTGACAACGGAATCACCGGCCGCATGGCGGCTCTGATTCAAAGTGCTGAGTGCTGACTGGGCAAAGTGCTGAGGGCGGAAAAAATGTAGGGTGGGCTCGGACCACCGGCCGACACCCGCTGGGCGAAGCCCACTTCATTTCAATCGGGTTTGCACATCGTAACTGCTTCCTCACGAGTGGGAACGATGGCGAACAGGCGTTCCATGCAGCAAGTGTGGAAGACTTCCAGGAGTCGGCGAGAGAGGCCGCAGATCACGAGCCGGCCTCCGGCCTGTTTGATCTTCTGACGGATGTTGACCATCAGGCCCAGCGCCGAACTGCCCATGTACGTGACGGCGGACAGGTCGATGATCCATCGCGCGTCCGCCTTATTGCCCAGCATGGTCAGGAGCGACTCGTTAATCCGATCGAACTCATCGCTGTCAACGAACTGGGGGAGCACCAGCTCCACCACGTTGACGCCTTTCACCGGGATGACATTAAAGCGTTCGCTCGTCATGCTCGTCTTAATCTGACGCATGAACCTGCCCGAAAGCAAGTTGTGGCCGCCATGCGAATGAACAATGGCTGTCGATCCGCCGTCGGCTGGGGCGATGGCAGCGATTGTCGCGGGGAATCACCCAATCGTTGATCGGGACGACGCCATATCCATCGCCAGCTAAAAGCACGCCGGCATCCCGCATGACGAAGGCGTAGAAACCGATTATCGGACCTGGAGCGCCTCCGCTTCGTACACAAGGCCAAGCGACGGAATCTCCACGGCTTTTCGCTCCCCCTGCTTCGTTACCTCGCCACCGACCCAGGCCTCGTGGCCCGTCCGTCGAGCCGCGGCAAGGCAGGCGTCCACGTCGGCCGGTGACACGTACACCGCGAAACCAGCTCCCATGTTAAACGTCGCGTAGGCTTCACGTTCGTCCACCGGCCCATGTTTCTGAATGAAACGAAAGACGACAGGAGGCTCGCGAACGGTGTCAATCCGATAGACGAACGGCCTGTCCAGCCGCATCAGCTTCCGCCATCCGTGGCCAGTCATGTGGGCGGCGTAGTGGGGACGAATCGACGCGGCCTGAAGCGCCGCGATGAAGTCCACGTAGATGGCTGACGGATCGAGCAGCCCGTCGCCGTAACGGCGACCATCGGGCATGCGGGTGAGGTACCCATCGGGCAGGCGATCGGCGACGGCGCGGCAGAGCGTCAGGCCGTTGGTCTGCACGCCGGTGCTGGCAAGCATTATGATCGCGTCACCCGCGCGGACGTCGCCGATGATCCGCGCCGACTTGGGACGGACCCGGCCGATCGCCGAACCGGCCAGCACGATCGCCTCTGGCCCGACGATGCCCCGCAAGGTCGGCGTCTCGCCCCCACCCCACACTGCTCCCGCCCGACGGCACCCTTCGGCAAAGCCGGCGGCAAGGTCTTCGGCGCGGCGCGCGTCGGCAAACCACTGGTCGTCGCCAACCGCCGCATGCATCGCCACCGAGATCGGCAGCGCCCCGGGGGTGATCAGGTCGTTGACGATCGTCGCCACCGTATCGATGCCGATCGAGTGGTAGCCGCTGCTGCCGCCGCCCGTCTCCCCGGTCAGCTTCGCCATCGCGTCGGCCACGAGGTTCTTCGTCCCCAGCCCCTCTTCCACATGGGCGAGGAATTCTTCCGACCCTTCGACCAGGTAGGCGCTCTCCCCGCGTACGCCCGGCGGTTCGGACAGGCCCAGCGCCGCCAATGCCGTTGCGGTCGGGGCCGCGGCGCGCTGACAGGCGCGCTTGAACCCGTCGAGGCGGTCGTAGTTCACGCCGCTCTGCTCGTAGCTGAGACCACCCATCGGCGTCGGTTGTAGGGTTCGGACGCGAGCGGGTCAATCTCACGCCCGCGGTGTCAGTGGGTGTAACGCTCGGTTGTAGCGGACGTTCGTCCATTTCCCTCTCCCGGCGCGCGAGACATCGCGGTGACATCGCGGGTTGACAGACCCGCCCCGCTGCCGTAACTCTCTCCCATGGAACACTCCAAGATCGTTCAGGACGGCATCACGTTCGATGACGTGCTGCTGCTCCCCGCCCGCAGCGACTTCATTCCCAACGATGCCGATACCCACACGCGCCTGACCCGCGCGATCGACCTGAACATCCCGCTGGTCTCGGCGCCAATGGACACGGTCACCGAGTCCGCGCTCGCGATCGCCCTCGCGCAGGAGGGGGGCATCGGGATCATTCACAAGAACCTCTCCATCGAGAACCAGGCCCGCGAGGTCGAGAAGGTCAAGCGGAGCGAGAATGGCGTCATCGTCGATCCGATCACCCTGCCCCCCACCGCCTCGATCGCGCAGGCCCGCCGGGTCATGCGCGAATACAACGTCAGCGGCATCCCCATCGTCGATGACCCTGCCGCCGGCCCGGCTGCCGCGAGTAGCGCTGACGAGACGCACCGGATGCGCAGCAACGGCCAGCCGCCGCGGTTGCTGGGGATCATGACGCGGCGCGACCTGAAATTTCAGGAAGATGACTCGCGCAAGATCGGCGACGTGATGACCCGCGAGAACCTCGTCACCGCCCCGGAAAACACCACGCTCGACGAGGCCGAACGCATCCTCTACAAGGCCAAGGTCGAGAAGCTCCTGCTGGTGGACAAGGACAGCCGGCTGGCCGGTCTGATCACCATGCGGGACATCGACAAGCTCCACCAGTTTCCCAACGCCTGCAAGGACCGCCGGGGACGCCTCCGCGTCGGCGCCGCGACGGGCGTGAAGGACTTCGCCCGCGTCGAAGCGCTGATCCGCGCCGACGTGGACGTGATCGTCGTCGACACCGCGCACGGCCACAGCCGTAACGTGCTCGACACGGTGCGCGAGATCAAGCAGCGGCACACGATCCAGGTGATCGCCGGGAATGTCGCGACCGCCGAGGGCGCCCACGACCTGATCGAAGCAGGCGCCGACGGGGTAAAAGTTGGCATCGGCCCCGGCGCGATCTGCACCACGCGGATCATCAGCGGCGTGGGGGTGCCGCAGATCACCGCGATCCTCCAGGCGGTGGCGGTCGCCGAGGCCGCGGGCGTGCCGGTCATCGCCGACGGCGGCATCCGCCACAGCGGCGACATCACCAAGGCAATCGCCGCCGGCGCCAGTTGCGTCATGATGGGCAGCCTCTTCGCCGGCCTCGACGAGTCGCCCGGCGAAATGATCATCCACCAGGGCCGTCGTTATAAGACCTACCGCGGCATGGGGAGCATGGGGGCGATGATCCAGGGCTCGAAAGACCGTTACGGCCAGTCGGGCGTGAAGGAATCCAGCAAGCTCGTCCCCGAAGGCGTGGAAGGCCGCGTTCCCTATCGCGGGCCGCTGGGGGATTTCGTCTACCAGATGGTCGGCGGCCTCCGAGCCGGCATGGGGTACTGCGGAACGCGCAACATCGATGAGCTGCGCAAGAAGTCGCGATTCTGCCGCGTTACCGCGGCCAGCATGGCCGAAAGCCACCCCCACGACATCGCGATCACCAAGGAATCTCCCAATTACAGCTTCGATATGGCGGTCGAAAACAAATGAGAGGCCGGCCGGCGGCGCGGCACTGGGAAGAAAAGCCGGCTGAACCCCCACAATCCTTCAGACGATGATGGGAATTGTGATAGAATATGCGGCGATGTTCCGGAGCCCCTTCATGCGGTCCTGGCCATTCCGATCAACCACGAATGCCATCATCATGCTGGCAGCGGTTGCCTTGCTGGCCGGCGGCTGTCAACCAAACGGGCCCACCACGCGGCCCACCACGGCCTACGAGCGCTCCCAGAAGGCGATCGACGACCCGATGCACTACCGGCCGAACTTCGATCGATCCGATAGAGATGAAATCAATGACCTGCTCAATCCTTAATCGTGGTCGGACGATCGCCTTCTGCCGCGGCATCAGCTTGATCGCCGCTGGCGCGACCCTCTTGGGCGTGCTCGGCTGCTATCACGCCCAGCCCGCCGTTACTGTTCCGCAGCCCCCGCTGATCGTCGACCAGGCGATGCAGCAGCGGCAGTGGGCTCGCTCCAATGCGATATATCAGACCGGGGCCGTCAAGGGTTACTCCACGCGCACGACCTTCACGACCGGCCCTCATGATTCACGCCTGCTCACCACGGGCCTGGAGAACGGCGCCCTCATCGGCAACACGGTCGTGATGCCCTTCACGCTGATCACGACGCCGCCCTTTACGCCCGTGGTCTACACCGGCGAGGAAGTCCCGCCCAGCTACACAGCCATGCCTCCCCTGCCGCCGTCGCAAACCTCCGCGCGATAGCTTATTCCGCTGATACCTTGGCGCTTCGGCGTCTTGGCGGTCTAATTCCGCCATGCCCCAATCGCGCCAGCAGGTCGCCCTCTCCGCCAGCCAGAAACTCAACGCCGCACTCCCGACGCTCGCGTCGATCAAGTCCGTGATCGGGCTGGACGGGTTCGTCGATGAGATCATTTCCGTCGTGGACAAGCGCCACGATTTCCAGACCTTCGACCCGATCAAGACCATCGGCGTGATGGGCAGGAAGATCACCGATGCGGCGGGCCAGTCGAGCAATTACGAGCTGATCGTCAACCAGATGAAACTCGGCGGCAACGGCCCGATCATGGCCAACGCGCTGGCGGCCTCGGGCTTGGCGGTCACCTATATCGGACCACTGGGGTTTCCCAACATCCACCCGGTTTTCGCGGAGATGCAGGCTCGCGCCACTGTGATCAGCATCGGCGATCCCGGCCACACCGACGCACTGGAGTTCGACGACGGCAAGCTGATGTTCGGCAAGATCACCGCCATGCACGAGGTGAACTGGAACAACCTGATGGCGCGCGTGGGGCTGGAGCCGCTCAAGAAAATGCTCGCCGACGCCCAGCTCATCGGGTTCGTCAACTGGACGATGCTCCCTTACATGAACGACATCTGGACGAAGCTGATCGAGCTGGGCCTCCCCAATCGCCAGGGAAAGCAGCGCACGTTCTTCTGCGACCTGGCCGACCCGGAAAAACGCAATCCAGCCGACATCGTCGCCGGCCTCGCCATGCTGACGCGTTTTCAACAGCAGGTAGACGTGGTGCTGGGATTGAACCTCAAGGAAGCAGGCGAGATCGCCGAGGTGCTCCACCTTTCCGCCCCACCGAACCCCGAGGCGGCGATCGAATCAACGGCCAAGCAGATCCGCGAAAAACTCGGCCTTTCCTGCGTGATCGTCCACCCGCGCCGCGGCGCCGCCGCCGCCACCGCCACCGAATCCGCCACCTTCGCTGGCCCCTTCGTCCAGCAGCCCAAGATCAGCACCGGCGCCGGCGACCACTTCAACGCCGGCTTCTGCCTCGGCCGCGTCCTGGGCCTGAGCCTGGAAGAATCCCTCTGCACCGGCGTCGCCACCAGCGGCTACTACGTCCGCAACGCCCAAAGCCCGACCGGCAAGCAGCTCGCCGATTTCATGGCCGAGCTACCCGCGCCGCAGTGATCGCGCGCTCAATAATTTTAACGGGTCCGCTCCGCCCGCGCGGCCGGACGAAATAATAGCCGAAGGGGCAGGCAAGCGTGACACAAACAATGCATTTTTCTTTTGTCCCCGTTTTCTTTTCTGATAGCACTGGCAAGAAGGAAAATATCCCGGTTCTCGAAACTTCATTGACAAATCTACGATCTCTCCCGGACGGTATTGGCGCCTCGCCCGTGCAATGTTTGAGGAGACGGGCGGGGCGCCCGTGCTACGCAAGACCGCGCGTCGCTTCCGGCTGGGAAGAGCGACGGGGTTTGAACTGTCCCAGGACGGCAGATACGATCCACCTCGTCCCATGCAAGAGAAAATGTCGTCGCACGCCGGTCTGCCGTTGTCGCTCTCCACGAAAGCCTTGCGCACGCGCGAGCAGCCGATCAGCTTCCTGATCGCGATGGCGCTGCACAATCCGCATCTGATCAATTTAGCAGCTGGGCTGGTGGATCCGTTGACGCTGCCGGTGGAGGAATGCCGGTCGATCACGCAGCAGTTGCTGGGGGACGTGGATCGGGGGCGCGCGGCCCTCCAGTACGACACCACCGTTGGGCTGCGGGAGCTTCGCATCGCGATGCTCGCCCATCTAGAAGGGCTGGAGGGAAAACCGGCCAGCGAGATGGGCCTGACGCCGGACCGGCTGCTGATCACCACCGGCTCCCAGCAGTCGCTCTACCTGATCGGCGACACGCTGGTCGATCCGGGTGACATCGTGATCGCCGCCAATCCCAGCTACTTCGTCTACACCGGCACGCTCACCTCGCTGGGGGCACAAGTATTGCCAGTTCCGATGGACGAAGATGGGATGGACGTCGAGGCAGTGGAACGGCTCCTCGCCCGGCTGGAACGCGAGGGACGGCTCGACCGCGTCAAGTTCATCTATTGCACCAGCTATTTCGATAATCCGACCGGCCGTACCCTCTCGGCCGCTCGCCGGCCACGGCTGCTGGAGATCGCCCGATCGTTCAGCCGGGCGCATCGCATCCTCATCCTCGAAGATGCCGCTTACCGCGAGCTTCGCTACGATGGCGACGCCCACGTCTCGATCAAATCGTTTGATCCGGACAATCGCCACACCGTGCTGGCGCACACCTTCAGCAAGCCGTTCGCGCCCGGGCTGAAGCTGGGGTACACGGCCATGCCGGAAGACCTGCTCCACGCCGTCCTCCAGCAGAAGGGGAACCACGACTTCGGCTCGGCAAACCTCGCCCAGCACATCGCCCTCCAGGCGGTGCGCGACGGCAGCTACGCGCGGCACGTCGTGGTCCTTCAAAACCGCTACCGAGCCAAGCGCGACACGTTGCTCGCGGCGCTACAGCGACACATGCCGGCGGGTGCGGGCGTTCACTGGGACCGGCCGAGCGGCGGGTTGTACGTCTGGATCACGCTGCCGCCCGACGCCGACACCTCGCGCGCGTCGGAGATGTTTCACGCAAGTGTGAAGGCGGGCGTCCTCTACGTGCCGGGCGACTACTGCTATCAGCCCGACGAGCACGGCGTCGTCCCGCGCAACCACCTGCGCCTTAGCTTCGGCCAGGTCGCGATGGAACAGATCGAGCCGGGCATCGAACGGCTCGCGGGCGTGCTGCGATCGCTGGGCCACGATCGTCCTGACGCTGCGAACGACAATCGGCCGACGACGGCAACGACAACGTCGACGATATCACGATCCTCTCGTTCCACGGACGCGGCTGCTCCCGTCCCGTTGCGTGCGCGATGAGCCGAACTCTCTTCTGGTACATCTTCAAGGACCTGCTTCGCATCTTCCTGCTGGCGTCGGGGGCGCTGGCCGGGATCATGAGCTTCGGCGGCCTGCTCAGGCCTCTCACCCACCAGGGACTGGACCTCGGGCAGGTGGGCCGGATGCTCACGTTCTTCGGCCCGGCGATGACGACCTATTCGTTCCCCGTCGCCGCACTGTTCGCGACCACCGTCGTTTACGGCCGCCTCGCGGCCGACAACGAGCTCACGGCCTGCCGGGCCGGCGGAATGAGCCTGATGTCGCTGACGGTCGCCGGGCCGGCGGTGGTCCTGGGCCTGCTCGTCGCGGTGGTGAGCCTGCTGTTCCTCTGCTTCGTCGTCCCCACCTGCACGCTGAAGGTGGAGAAGGTCCTTTACTCGAACCTGGCCAAGCTGGTAGCGAACCGGATCCAACGAACCCACGAGATCCCCTTTGGCCAGGCGACGATCTATGCGCAGGATGCCTACCTTCCGCCGGCATCATCCGTGCCGGAGGGCGAACAGCAGGTGGTGCTGCGCGGCCCGACCATCGTCACGGTCGATCGCCCACGGCCCCTCGAGCGCGATTACCGCGTCCCGAAGGAGTTCATGACGGCCGGGCAGGCGCTCGTCTACATCCGGCAGCGCGCCGACGATGAGCAGGTCGATCTGACCGTGCGCCTGATCAGCGGCTTTAAGTTCCCCCGGAAGTTCCTGGGCGCGATGCAGGCGGGAATCGAGGAGACCGAGTGCGGCCCGATCCTCATCCCCTCCCCCATCAAGGAAGACACCAAGTTCATGGACGTCTGGCGGCTCAAGGCCCTCTACAAGACCCCGACCGAGAGCCGCAAGATCCGCAACCTGGTGAGCGAGCAGATTCGGCGGGACCAGCAGAACGCGTTTCTCCAGTTACTTCTGGAAAAGCTGAACGGGCCGGAGCGCGAGGTGAGCTTCGAGTTCGAGGGTGGCGAGCGATTCCGGATCTCGCGCGACGCGACGGCATTGCCCGCGATCGTCCTGAAAGGCGATGAGCTTCTGGTCAAAGCCGCCCCGGGCGATACGAGCATGCGCCCTGCCTCCTTCGCACGCGAGCGGCCGGGACAGTCGCCGGCCATCGTCCGCGCGTCGGCATTGAGCCTGCGGGCGCAGCCGTCCACCGACGAGGGGGAGATGGATTGCGCGATCACGCTCTCGGACTGCATCAGCCAGACGGAGGAAGGCCCGATCCCGCGGGCGAACTTCACGCAGCACTTCACCGTGCCAATGGATGCAAACGTCAGCGCCCTATCGACGCGTGGGCTGCGTTTCTACACGGACCAGCCGGGCTTCGAGTACATGCGGCGCGAGCTGCGCCAGTTGCTGAACAACATCTGGGCCGAGAGCAACGCCCGCGCATCGTTCGCCGTCAGTTGCCTGATCCTGGTGATGGTCGGCTGCTCGCTGGGGATGATCTTCCGTAGCGGGAATTTTCTGACGGCGTTCGCGGTCAGCTTCATCCCGGCGTTGCTCAGCATCACGCTGATCATCGCCGGCCAGCGCACGGCCGGCAGCATCGCGACCCACGACACCAAGGCCTACGCCGATCCGCTCCAGATCGGGCTTGGGCTGATCTGGTCGGGCAACGCGGTCAACCTCGCGATCGCCGCCGTGCTGATGTGGAGATTACACAGAAAGTAACGCTCGTCGGGTGCCGCCCGCCCGCTCGCCGCGCTGTCCGCCATGAAGATCCTCGACCGCTACGTCATCCTCGGCTTCCTGCGTAACTACGCGATCAGTTTCATGGTGCTGGTGGGGCTGTACGTCGTGCTCGACATGGTCTTCAACTTCAACAACCTCGTGGAGTTCCAGGCCTCGGGCAGCGCGCTGCAAAACATGCTCTCCACGCTGCGCGACATCGGCGACTTCTATTTCTATCAGTGCTTCCTTTTCTTCGTACACCTCTCGGGCATCATCCCGGTGGTCGCGGCGGCGTTCACTCTCATGCGCCTCAGCCGTTTCAACGAGCTGACGGCGATGCTGGCCGCGGGCGTGCCGCTGCTGCGGATCGCGATGCCGATCATCCTCGTCTCCCTCGCGCTCAACGCCCTGCTACTGGTGGACCAGGAACTGGTGATCCCCGCCATGATCCCCAAGCTGACCCGCGACCACGACGAGGTCCACAAGCAGGCGTCCAACTACTATGCCGTCGAGGCGATGCAGGACTATCGACACGCGCTCCTGCGCGTCACCCGCTATCACCCCAAGAGCTCCCCCCCGCTCATGGAAGACATGGACGTGATCGAACGGCGCCTGGTCAGTCACACCCAGACCGACGCTCAGGGCCACGCGATCGAGGAAGAGGTCTGGGAGCCATTCGCGCACGTGACCGCGAAGTCGGCGCTATGGGACGCAAATCAGCAGCGTTGGGTGCTCAGCGAGGGGCGTCGGGTGGAGGGACTGAAGCCGGTTGACGAGAACGGCCACCTCCAGCGCCGCTCGGGTGAGACGCCGGTCGGTGAATACCGGAGCAACATTACGCCCGAGGAGATCTCGCTGTATCGCAGCGGCAACTACGTGGACCTGCTTCCCACCGAACGGATCAACCAGTTGCTGATGCGCCCCGAAAGCTACGGCACGCTGGAGTTGCTGCGCGTTAAGCACTGGCGGTTCACGCAGCCGTTGATGAACGTGATCCTGTTGCTGCTGGCGATCCCCTGCGTGCTCACCCGCGAGCCGGGAAAGCTGAAGGCGGCGGCCACCAAGTGCCTGGCGCTCACCGCCTTGGCGATGGGTTGCATCTTCCTCTCGCAGCAGTTCGCCGGACGCGCGCCCGGCCAGTTCCCGCCCGACCGCTGGGCCGCCCTCATGGCCTGGGCGCCGGTCTTCATTTTCGGGCCTCTGTCGGTCTTCTTATTAGACCGCGTGAAGACCTAGACTCACACGCCTTCACGGGCCTGAAAATCCCGTTTTCGCCTGCGCAAGCTTCCAATTTGCATTCGCCTGGGGCCAATCGTACATCACGGTAGTCAGGCACAAACGCAACCCGGAAGCCGCCCGAGCGAGTGGCCTCCGTGGCGCCTGACAATGACGCTCCCCTTCCCACTTTCTGGCGATGCCGGCCGCGCCCACACCGCGGCCGGCATTTTTTTTTCGAAGCAATCACGAGAATACCGCGGCTCCCCGGGCGCGACGGCGCGTGCCTCATCCAGGCGTCGGCGGCTTCTCCCCCGGCGGAATTTCCGGCTCGGGTTCGGGCTCGACCAGGTCCTGCGCCAAACGGCCCAGGAAGAACTGGATCTGCTCGTCGGCGATCGCGGAGGGGATGGTGTCGCGCAGGTCGTACTGATGCGAATGGTCTTCGGCGGAATCGTCGCCGCGCTTCTCCCCTTCGGTGATGATGTGATGCTCGAACGTCACGGCGTCCTCGTGACTCTGCATGATCACCAGCTCACCCCAGCGCCACGCCAGGTGAATGCGCAGTGAAAGCTGGTTGCCCCACGTCGAGACCCGGTGCACGACCCCATGCTTGCTCAGGAGCTGGACCAGGGAATCGACGGAGGGAAAGACCGCGCTGTTGAGGAACTCGGCGTAGTTGCGGTTGAAGTCCTGTTGGCGCTCCATCGCCTCGCGCTCGGCGGTCAACTTCTCCGGCGGGACGTCGCGGAAAGGCTGCACGCGGCCCAGCCACCACTTACTGAAGGACTTGTCGAGCATGGAGGGATGATAGCAGCTTCGCGGGGTGTCAGATGTCAGTTGTCAGTGGTCCGTTGTGTAGCGACTGACAACTGACAACGAACCCTCGGGCATTACTCCTTGACTTCGTACTCGGCGTCGATGACGTCATCGTCCTTCTTGCCGCTGCCGCCCGCCGGGGTGCCAGTGCCCGCAGTCGCGCGATCGCCGCCCGGAGGGGGTGTGCCGCCTGCGCCGGGGCCGCCCGCGCCGCCTTGCGGACCCCCGCCGGCTTTGTACATCTCCTCGGCCAGCTTGTGCGAGACGGTGTTGAGATTCTCCATCGACTTCTTGATGCGGTCCCCGTCGTCGCTCTTGATCGCGTCCTTGAGCGCGTTGAGCGCGTTCTCAACCTGGCCGCGGATGTCGGCGGACACCTTCTCGCCATATTCCTTCAAGGACTTCTCAGTGGCGAAGACCAGGTTCTCCGCCTGGTTCTTCATCTCGATCATCTCGCGGCGCTTCTTGTCCTCGGCGGCATGTTGCTCGGCGTCGACCTTCATGCGCTCGATCTCTTCCTTGGACAGGCCGCCGCTGTTCTGGATCGTAACTTTGCTTTCCTTACCGGTGCCCAGGTCCTTCGCCGAGACGTTAAGTATGCCGTTGACGTCGATGTTGAACGTCACCTCGATCTGCGGCATGCCGCGCGGCGCCGGCGGGATGTCCGTGAGGTTGAACGTGCCCAGCAGCCGGTTGTCGCGGGCGAACTCGCGCTCGCCCTGAAGCACGTTGATCGTGACGGCGTTCTGGTTGTCGCTCGCGGTGGAGAAGACTTCCTTCTTGCTCGTCGGGATCGTCGTGTTGCGCGGGATGAGCACGGTCATCACGCCGCCGAGCGTTTCGACGCCCAGGGATAGGGGCGTGGCGTCGAGGACCAGGATGTCCTTGACGTCGCCGGTTGCGATGGCGCCCTGGATGGCGGCGCCGATCGCGACGACCTCGTCGGGGTTGACGCTCTTGTTGGGTTCCTTGCCGCCGAACAGCTCCTTCACCAGCTTCTGCACCATCGGCACGCGCGTGGAGCCGCCGACCAGCACGACCTCATCGATCTGGTTGGCGTTCAGCTTCGCGTCCTTCAGGGCGTCGATGACCGGCTTGCGGGTCTTCTCGACCAGCGGCTGGATGAGCTGCTCGAACTTGCTGCGCGTCACGGTGATCTGCATGTGCTTGGGACCGCTCTGGTCGGCGGTGATGAACGGAAGGTTCACCGTCGTTTCCATCGCGCCCGACAACTCGATCTTCGCCTTTTCCGACGCCTCTTTGAGGCGCTGCAGGGCCATCGGGTCCTTGCGGAGATCGATCCCTTCCAGACGCTTGAACTCGTCGGCCAGGAAGTTGATCAGCACCTGGTCGAAGTCGTCGCCGCCCAGATGGGTGTCGCCGTTGATCGAGAGGACTTCGAAGACACCGTCACCCACGTCGAGGACCGAGACGTCGAACGTGCCGCCGCCCAGGTCAAAGACGCAGATCTTCTCGTTTTTCTTCTTGTCCAGCCCGTAGGCCAGCGCCGCCGCCGTCGGCTCCGGCAGCACGCGCAGGACCTTCAGCCCGGCGATCTCTCCGGCGTCCTTGGTCGCCTTGCGCTGCGAGTCATTGAAATACGCCGGTACGGTGATGACCGCGTCCGTCACCTTCTCGCCCAGGTAATCCTCGGCGGTCTTCTTGAGATCTTGAAGGATAAAGGCCGAGATCTGCTCGGGGGTGTAGCGCTTGCCGCGCACTTCCACCTGCACCAGTTCCTCGGGCGCGCCGACAATAGTGTACGGGACCATCTTCTCTTCCTGAGCCACCTCGCTGTGCCGGCGGCCCATGAAACGCTTGATCGAGAAGATCGTGTTCGTCGGATTGGTGATTTGCTGATGCTTGGCGGTCTGGCCCACCAGGCGGTCGCCCTTATCGGTGAAGGCGACGACCGACGGCGTGAGCCGGCTTCCCTGTGAGTTGATCAGGACCTTGGGCGTGTCGCCTTCCATAATCGCGACGACGCTGTTTGTGGTGCCAAGGTCGATGCCAATGATTTTTGCCATAAGACTGACTCCTTTGCGATAGGGTCCGCGCAGGCAAGACCTGTGCGGCCTTCCCCATGTTCGCAAAGGTTGTGCCATGATGTCTACCGGGCAAGTTGCAATAAGCTGAAACAGCCAAGGGATTTATGGCGGGCCGATCGGGTGGGTCTGATCGCCGGCCAAGCCAGGAAAATGCCAATTCGACAGTTCGGTAGATAACGCTGCCAGTATGGCAAGAGACGATGCCGCCGGATGGGGTCTAGGGTTCGGGATTCAGGGTTCAGGGGGGAAAGATCACTCCGCTCAAGCACGAGACCCCTTTTCACTGAACCCCGAAACCTGAACCCCTCCGTGCGTTGCCAGCCTCAGCGGGCGTCTCTAAGATGCGCCCGTCCCTCCGGGAACCCATCCAAAATGCCTGAACCCACCCAACGTACGACCACCGCGTCCCAAGCCGCATTCATCAAAGCCAGCCAGGTGATGCCTGGCGGGGTGAGTTCGCCGGTCCGCGCGTTCAAGGCGGTCGGGGGGACGCCATTGTTCATTCGATCCGGATCAGGCGCGACGCTGACCGACATCGACGGGAACGCCTACACCGATTATGTCGCCAGCTACGGCCCGCTGATCGCGGGCCATGCCAACGAGCGTGTCGTGGCGGCGCTCGCGAAGGCGGTCGGTCGCGGCACGACCTTTGGGGCTCCGACGGAATCCGAAACGCAGCTTGCGTCCGCGATCATCGAGGCGCTGCCGTCGGTCGAGATGGTTCGATTCGTCAACAGCGGCACCGAGGCGGCGATGAGCGCGATCCGACTCGCCCGCGCCGCCACCGGACGCGATCTGGTCGTCAAGTGCATCGGGTGCTATCACGGGCATGTCGATGGTCTGCTCGTCCAGTCAGGCAGCGGCGCGCTCACGCTCGGCGCCCCCAGCAGTCCCGGCGTCCCCGCCTCCGTCACGTCATGCACACTCCTGGCCAACTACAACGACCTGCCTGGGACGCGGACGCTGTTCGAGCAGTACAAGGGCCGGATCGCCTGCATCGCGATTGAACCCGTGGCCGGCAACATGGGCGTCGTCCCGCCGGCGGAGGGATACCTCGGCGGCCTGCGTGCTCTGTGCGATGAGCACGGCGTGCTCCTGTTGTTCGACGAAGTGATGACCGGCTTCCGCGTCGCCTGGGGCGGCGCGCAGGTTCGCTACAATGTGAATCCGGACCTGACCTGCCTTGGAAAAGTAATCGGCGGCGGCCTGCCGTGCGCCGCGTACGGCGGGCCGCGCAAACTGATGGAACTCGTCAGTCCCTCCGGCAGCGTCTATCAGGCCGGAACGCTCAGCGGCAACCCACTGGCCATGGCTGGCGGACTGGCGACCCTGGATCTACTCCGGGAAAACGGCGCCTACGAGGCACTGGAACGCCGCAGCGCCATGCTGGCCGAAGGGATGATCGATGCTGCCGCGGCCGCGGGCGTGCCGCTCCGACTGAACCGCGTCGGATCCATGCTCACGCCGTTCTTCATCAAGACGCCTGGGCAGCCAGTCACGAACTTTGCTGAGGCAACCGCGAGCGACACCAGCGCCTACGCCACGTTTTTCCACGCCCTGCTTGACAACGGCATCTACGTCGCACCGTCCCAGTATGAGGCGATGTTCGTCGGGATTTGTCATACCGACACGGTCATCGAACAGACGATCAAAGCGGCGGAAAAAGCCTTCGCGGCCGTCGCACGCACACCCCGGCTTTGAGCGGTCGCGGCGCCGCCTGGCGCGTTCACTGCGGGATCGTCTGATAGTGCGAGACGTCGTTCATCAGCTTGACCAGTGCCTTCCACGGCGCGACGAAGTCCAGCACGTTCAGGCAGGCCAGGTCCTGCGCGATCTCATCGCGATAGACGCGCAGGTCGATGCCCAGCAGGTTGGCGAGAAGGATGCGGTTGGTCGCCTTGTGCGAAACCACCAGCACGGTCTGATCCGGATGCGCGACCACGATCTCACGCAACGCCGGCACCGCGCGGGCCAGCACCTGGAGCCCGGTTTCGCCGCCGGGCGGCGCGGTGGTAAACGGATCGGCATCCCAGGCGGCATACGTGGCGGCGTCGTTCTTCTCCACCTCCTTGTGCACTTTCCCTTCCCAGCGACCGTGATCCACTTCGCGCAACTCTTCGCGGACAACGGGGGTTAAGCCATGCCGGCCGACGATTGCATTGCACGTGTCCACCGCGCGCCGCATTTGGCTGCAATAGGCGGCGTCGATCTTCACTTTTGCCAGTCGATCCCCCAGTGCCGCCGCCTGAACGCGACCAGCATCGGACAAGTCCACGTCCACTGAACCGGCGAAGCGCTCGGCGGCGCTGAAGACCGTCCCGCCGTGCCGAACCAGGAGGATGCGTGTTTTCATGTTTTTGGTCCGTTGTCAATGGACCGCTGTCCGTTGTGATTGTCAGTTATCAGTGGTCCTTTATCCGTTATACAGCAACGGACATCTGACAGCTGACCACTGACAAGTCGCGCAATTTTCGCGCCCGCGCAAAAACCGCTTTACATTCCCGGGCGATTTGGTAAGATATCGCATCCACTGGGGTCGCGTCCGGGCAGATCAGGATATTCGAATCGGTCGGCGCGGCCTGCGAAACTTCAAATCGCGGTACTGTAGTTTGTCGCTCAGTGCCGTGGACCGATCCGCACAAGGAGGTGCCTTCATGGCCGCTCGTCATTTCCTGCTCGCCGCCGTTACCCTTTCCACCCTGGCGCTCGCAGCCACGCCGCCACTGGTTCGCGCCGAGGATTTGTCCGCCTCGGACGTGGACAACGCCAAGCGCGACTTGGCGGGCGTGATCAACGCCGACGGCGTCTTCGTCCGCAGCGGGCCCAGCGAAAATTCCTACCAGACGATGAAGCTCGACAAAGGGACGGCGGTGACCGTCGTGGGCCTGAAGTTCAACTGGCTCAAGATTCGTCCGCCGGAGGGGAGCTTCGCCTACGTCCCCAAGGTCTACATTCAGCGGCGCAACGACGGCAGCGTCGGGCGGGCCTCGCGCGAGATGATCGCGAAGGTCGGCAGTTCACTGGTCATGATGAAGATCGCTCCGATGGCGAAGGTGAACGAAGGGGACGACGTCACAATCCTCGGCCAGCAGGACGAGTACTTCAAAATCAAGCCGCCGGAGGGGAGCGTCCTGTACGTCAACAAGCAGTTCGTCAACTTCGTGAAGGTGTTGCCCAGGGCAACCGATACGGCCGCTCACGGTTCGATCGTCGAGAACACCAATGGCGGTCACGACGCGGCGCCAGGCCCCGCCACCGGCCCATCGGAAACAATCGCCGCCAATCCCACCACCCATCCCGCGGGCGAGACCGCGACAGGCCCTGACGCGACCCCATCAACTCAACCATCGGCAGACGCGGCGGCCGCTGAATTTGACAAGCTCGAAGCGGAGTTCGCCGCGACCAGCGACAAGCCGATCACCGACCAGCCGATCGAGTCATTGATCCATGGCTACGATGCGGTGCTCAAGCAGGATGCGCTGCCCAATTCAATGCGGCGCGTTGCCCAGGTGCGCCAGGCGACGCTCAAGCTCCGCAACGAGGCCCGCACCGAATTCCTCGCCACCAGGACTTCGCAGGACAAGATGAAGGAGCGCACGAAGGCGCTGACCGCCGAGCGCGAGGAGATTGACGAGCGTATCAAGAACAACAGCGTGGAGCTCTTCACCGCCGTCGGAACGCTGCGCGGTTCGAGCATCCAGCACGCCGGCTCAACGCTCTACCGCCTGACCGATCCCTCGACCGGACGCACCGTGGCTTACCTGCGAGCGACCGAGCCCAAATACGCCGACCTGATCGGCCAGTTCGTGGGCGTGAAGGGCCCGCTGACGACGGATCCGACCCTGAACTTGAAGATCATCGAGGCGCCGACTTCCGTCGTGACGGTGGATCCGACAAAGGTCAACGGCAGCATCGCCGCCCAAATCCTCCCCCCCAGCCTGCTTCCCAAGGCAGCCAGCACGGGCAGCGAATAGACCGCGCGCGCGGGGGGTCGCACGACCATCGAACGATCACGACGGGGTGCCCTCAGAGCCAGGCGCACCCCGTTTTATTGCACCTTGGGCGAATCTTTCACTTCGGATCGCCGATGGTCGATAAGTAGATCGGGGCGTTCGCCGCGCGCCCTGACTGCGACCGGCGCGATGACGGAATTCAATCCACTGGCGGGCTCGATCCTTTCCTCCACACAGACGCAGCGTCAGCTCGCCGTCGAGAAACGACGGCAATTGCGCCGCGCCCAAAACCAGCGGAAAAACGTTACCGCGGCCGGCGACTATTTCGAGCACCAGGTCGAGAGCGCCGACCGCCCCACTCCCATCGAAGACGAGCCGCCCCACCGCAGCCCTCGGACCCCGCGCTCAAGCGACCACGATCAAGCCACGGACGACAACGCCTCCCATCTCGACATCACCGGCTGAGATGCGTCCTTCACCGTAGCACGGGCGCCCTCGCCCGTGGGCTGCGGTACGCCGCGGCCATCGGCGGTATTCCACCGATTCAGCAGGAGCGCAGCGACCTTCGCCTATAAGAGAAAAGAACGCTGCGCTCTTGCTGATCTCGGTCGCGTACGGTTCGACAGGCTCACCGGAGCCGACCGAGCCGGCGTGCGTACACGCCTCCATGGGCGAGGCGCTCATGCCACGAAATCCCGACGATTGGCCGGAGGCAGCGGTGTCACACATAGCGCCGAACCGCACGCCGAACGTTAGAATCGTGCGGAATGTCGTCCCACCTGATCGAGATCGTCGAGCGTCTGCCGCACCGGCCGGTGGTGCTGGTCGGGGACCTGATGCTCGATCGCTACCTCTACGGCAACGCCGAGCGACTCTCTCCCGAAGCGCCGGTGCCCGTCCTCCACTTCCAGCGCGAAGAGATGCGCCTCGGCGGAGCGGGCGGCGTGGCGGCAGACCTGGCGGCGCTGGGGGCGCAGGTGCGCGTGATCGGCGTGGTCGGCGCCGACGACGCCGGGCGATGCGTGCGCGAGCAGCTCGCCCTGTGCGGCGCGTCCATCGATGCGCTGATCGAGGCGCCAGACCGACCGACCGTGTGCAAGACGCGCTTGATCGGCTTGGCGCAGCACCGCCATCCGCAACAGATGATGCGGCTCGACTACGAGGAACACAGCCCACTGCCGACGTACCTCGCCAATGCCCTGATCGATGCCGTTGCCTCGGCGCTGGACGGCGCGGCGATGCTCTGCATCGAGGATTACAACAAGGGCCTGCTCAACGACCAGGCCTGCCAGCGGATCATCCGGCTCGCGCGGGAGCGCGACGTGCCCGTGATCGTCGATCCTTCCTCCATTTCCGATTACAGCCGCTACCATGGCGCGACTGCGTTGAAGCTCAACCGGCCGGAAACGGAAAAGGCGACCGGCCTGCCCGCGCGAACGCCCGAGCAGTACGCCCCCGCCGCCGAGCGGCTGCTGGAATCTGTTGGGCTGGAGGCGGTCGTGATCACGCTCGACAAGAGCGGCGCATACCTGGCGACGAAGGCCGGGGAACGACGCTGGCTCAAGACGCGCGCGCGGCAGGTCTACGACGTGACGGGCGCCGGCGACATGGTGCTGGCGATGATCGCGATGGCCCGCGTCGGCGGGGCGAGCTGGTCCGAAGCGGTGGCGCTGGCCAACGTTGCCGGCGGGCTCGAGGTCGAGCGGTTCGGGTCGGTCCCGGTTCTGCCGCGGGAGATCATCCGCGAGCTGCTCAGCGAAGTGCGCGAGCACCTGGGCAAGCAGCGCACGCTCGAGCAGCTTACGGCGGAACTCCAGCATCACCGCGCCAGCGGCAAGCGCATCGTCTTCACCAACGGGTGTTTCGACCTCATTCACCTCGGCCACGTGAAATACTTCCAGTTCGCGCGCAAGCAGGGAGACCTGCTGGTCGTCGGTGTCAACACCGATCAGAGCATCCGACGGCTCAAGGGGCACAAGCGACCGATCATCAACGAACAGGATCGCCTGAGCGTGCTGGAGGAACTGGAGAGCATCGATTACCTGGTCCGCTTTGACGACGACACGCCGTTGCGGTTGATCGGCGAGATTAAGCCAGACGTGCTGGTGAAGGGGGCGGATTACCGCAAGGAGCAGGTCGTCGGTTGGGACCTGGTCGAATCCTACGGCGGTGAGGTCGCGCTCGCGCCGCTCGTGGACGGGCGCAGCACTTCGGCGGTGATCGAACGAATCCTGGAAGCGTACGGCGATGAGGGTGTCAAAGACCGTCGTCGCGGCTGAGAGAGCCGCGCGACTTGCCTGCCCTGAGCGATGTCGAAGGGGCCGCCGGACGGAGCGCCGCGCACTTCTACTCAGGACGAATCTGCGTCACGCCGTTGCTGGAATTGTCCTTGGGGCAGACCGGCTGCATGATCTTGCGGATCTCCTCGGGCGGACTGCCGACCAGCTTCATCCAATTGGGCTGGCCCGGCCGCTTGACCTCCAACGCGCCCATCGATGCGGTGTACTGGAGCACCGGCGCCGCATTGGGGTTCTTCTTGATCTGATCTTCCATCTGCTGCTTCACCTCGTCGCTGAAGCGTTCGAGGCGGGCGACGAACTCGGTGCCGTCGGCACAGCGGAAAACGGCGACGCGGTAAGCCGGCTTCCCGTCGTGATCGATGGGCGGAATCTTCGCCGCGTCATCGGCGAACCAGGTCTTGCCATCATCATCGGAGAAGAACGCCTTGCCGCTAATGCGCCCGCGCGTCCCGCCGTGGCGGCCGAAGGCCTGCACGATGATGAAGATGAGCGCGATGACGATGATCGCGCCGGTTGCCCCGGCGGTGATCACCGGGTTCTCGTTAAGCGTCTGTCGAATTCCCACGGGCGGCTCCTGCTGAATCGAAGTGTCTCGGACGACGGGTTTCCTCGGCGATGGGGCCGCGGCACGCCGGTAGCGCGTCGGGGCTTCTCATCCTGTCCCCGGAAGATTAACCGAACGTGAACTCCCGTGACAACTATTCCTACTTGCGGCAAGGCTTAGAACGGCCCGGAGGTGCGTTCAACCGCGCGAAGCCTGCGCGGATTTTCTGGATTTTCCGCGCTGTCCTCGGAAGCTGACCACCTTATAAACAGGGGCATCGGAAATGATCGATCAGGTGAATTTCGAAAGGAGCAACATTATGTCACGCATGGGCGATGCAGGCAACGCCTCTCAGGCAGATCTCCGCGACAAGGCCTCGGAAGTCGGCCAGAACCTCCGCGATCTCGGCGGCCAAGTCCGCGACGCGGCCCGGGAAAAGTACGACCAACTCAGCGACCAGGCCAAGAATTATTATGACCAGGGACGCGAGATGGCTCAGGACTGGGAACAGACCCTCGAATCTTATGTGCAGGAGAAGCCCGTCCAGGCGCTGCTCATCGCGGCGGGCGTCGGCCTTCTCCTGGGCATCTTGTGGAAGCGCAGCTAGCGAAACGAGGATGTGCCCGTGCGCCGCATCGCGGCGCGTGAGGGAACTATGCCCCCGCGTGAACGCGCTGGGGCAGGCCGTGGCGGCCGACAGTCCGGGAAGGGCCGGCGGCCGCCGGTCAGCGGGGTGTCTCCATGGCAACAGATACACACACACACAGGCCAGCCGCCGCGCCGACGCCCGGCGGCCCGGGTCAGGCCTCCGCCGCTTCCGACCCCAACGCGCCGGCGAACGACGGCCCGGCCGGTCCCTCACCCGCCCAAGCTTTTCGTGAAGCGGTCCGGCGTTTCGCGGAAATCCGCGAATACGCCGGTTACCTGCTGGCGACGAAGATCGATTCCCTGCGCCTGGGCGTTCGCAACGCACTGGTCATGGCCGTGCTGGGCGTCCTGGGGCTCATCGCGGGTGCGGGATTGGTTGTGACGGCGGTCGTGCTCGTCTTGCGAGGCATCAGCGGCGGTCTGGCCTTGCTGATCGGGACATGGGGCGCTGATCTGGTCACTGGGGGTGTCGTCCTGATCGCTCTGGCGATTGGCGTTTACGTTGGGGTCACCCGGCTGACCAAGGCGTCCCGACTCAAGATGGTGCAAAAGTATGAATCGCGAAAACTCCACCAGCGCAGCGAGTACGGCCACGACGTCGACGACCGCGCCCAGCAAGCCAAAACACGATGAGCTGAGCGAGTCGGACTACCTCGCGCGGCAGGCTGCCGAGGCGAAGGTGGCGATGCGCCAGGCCTCGTCAGAGATGAAGGCGTGGCTGGTCCAGAGCGTCAGCCCAATCCAGTGGACGCGGCAACATCCCTGGATCGGCCTGAGCGCTGGCGCGGTGGCAGGATTCGTGGCGGCGACGATGGCCGTCCCCTCCAAAGAGCAGCAGGCGCTTCGAAAGCTACGCCGGATCGAGGCCGCCCTGAACCCATCGCGCGAGGCACGCCAGGAAAACGGCAAATCCGATCGCGATCATGACTCCAAGGACAAGAAGAAGGGGAGCTTGCTTGGGACACTGCTCCACGAGTTGGCGGGAGCGGCCGGCCCCCTGCTGATGAGCGTCTTGAACTCACAAAATGCTCAGGCCGGCGCCGGCCAGGGCCAGCCGGCGGGTCCTTCGGCCGACGCCGGAGCCTCCACCACCTCTGCCTGATCGAGCTCAACATAGGGCAGAAGCTACGGCTTACCCCTCTTGCCGCCACTATCATTGAGGACGCTGGCGCAATCACGGAATTTCGTTGGCTGCCCGGTACGCCGCGGGTAGGCTAGGATTCGACGTTTGCGTTGCACCCTGCCTGTCCCGTGCGACCTACACGATCTCCGCGCCGGCCGTCGTCTCCGCGATCGCGGCCATCAGAAAGCTGTGGCTATGACAATCCGTGGCCGTCTCCTGCCTGGGCTGTTCCTGCTGGGCACCTGCCTCTTGACGGCTCCCGCGTCCCCTCCGGACACGCGCGCTCCCGGTGCGCCCGACCCCGATCAGTTGAGCAGCTTCTACCGACCCGAGGTTCGCTTGCGCAAGCTCCACCTCGTGCGTCCCGATCTGATCCCGTATCCGATCGAGTACGAAGTCTATTGCTGAACTGAAGTTCCACCGGCGGTTGGTCCGATATTATCTGAACCTGTGCGGCTTGCGTTCGTAAAGGGCGGAGGTAGGATGCGATCGGGATGTGTGGCCCCGGGCACGCGCAACGGCCGCCTTCGGGAGCATCAGTAAAACCCATTCGCGCATCGACTCGCTTATTTCGGTTGACGGATCAACCGCGCGCCTTGTGATGAAAGGATTCTATCATGGCAAACGAAACCCTCCCCACCCCCCAAAGCACCGCGGCGGTGAGCCTTTTCCAGAAGGCACATGGGCGGATGACGACCCTCCAGCGGATTGACGAGCAGGTCAATTCGCTCCTCGACCAGCGCCGCAAGATCCAGGATGAGCTTCGCGCCGTCCAGGGCCTGATCAACGAAGAATTCGATCGCGTCGTCAAAGGCGCGGATGAATCGCCCAACCGCATGCTGGCCCACATGGCCGAAGCCGCCCGTGGCAGCAACGGCAACGGGAGCGGCCGCGCAATCCCGCGCGATGAGATGGCGGACTCCTCTCTGTAAGTCACACCGAAGCGAACTCCCTCCGTATTCGATCGCTGCGGCATAAAAGCGACGAGCAATCGTCGCCGTTGATGGTTATTTCCAATCTTCTCTACCGTCGCCGTCCGATGGCGAAGCCGCCCAGTATGACCGAAAGGAAGATCGTGCTGGCAGGCTCCGGCACCGACGCGAAAGCGCTCGCCGGCAGTAGTTGCCCGCCGCCTGCCAGCGCGTACGTTTGATCGAGCAGGTAGGCGTTGCCAGCCATGGCCGGATCGTAGTAAAGGTTCATTCCGTTCCCGTGGATGTTCGCCAGTTGAGGGAGCCCGCCGCCGAGGGCAAGCGTGCCAATGTACAAGGCGCCGCCCGGCGTCTGGTTTCCATCCGTGAAGAAAAGCGTCTCCCCCGGCGTGAGCGCGAGCGTGCCCCAGGCGAAGTTGTCGGCGTAGCCGTCCGTGGGGCCGAGGTCGATGCCGTTCACGCTGATCGTGTGCGCCGGCGAGGTGACGAATAGCAGGTCGGCGTGGCGCGTGTCCCATTCGTGGCTCTTGGTGCTGGCGCTCGAGAAGTTGCCGCTGACGAAGAAGCGGTCGCCGTAACTGCCGCCGAGGATGCCGCTGGGGCCGATGACCAGGTCGGTGAAGAAGTTGTCGGCCGGGTCGCTCTGGTAGCTGCCGTTGTTCGTGAACGTGCCGGTATAGGCGAAGGCGGTACCAGCGGTCTTGATTACGCCGCCCGCCTCGTTGATCACGCTGCCGTTGACCGTGCGCGTGCCGCCGCCGGTGATGTGCAGGTGGCCGCCGCTCTTGTTGTCGAAGTTGGCGTTGAGCGTCCCGCCGGAGAACTCGAAGTCGGCGGTGCTGGCGATCGTGGGCGCGGCCAGCGTTCCGCCGTTGACGAGGTTGACGGTGCCGGAATTGTGGTTGAGGGGTTGTGCGAGCGTCAATGTGCCGCCCGAGGCGATGGTGAGGTTGCCGCTGTTAACGGCAAAGCCGGTGCTGGCATTGACCGAGCCGCTGACGGAGACGTTCGTCTGCACCTTGACCGTCCCCGTACCGTTGAATGAGCCGCCGGTGAGGGACCAGGGCGTGGGGTAGTTTCCAAACGTGATCGTAGTCCCGGCGGACGTATTGAACGTCCCGCTGCTCGTCCCGACGCCGTTGAACTGGAGTTCGCCGGCGTTGACGTTCACGGTGCCGGTGTTCGTGAAGCTGCGCGTGGCGATGTTGCTGGAGACCCCGCCTGACTTGGTGAACGTCCCGCTCTGCTGGTTGACGAAGGTGGGGCCGAACATCCCGCTGTCATCGGTGACCGTGAACGTGCCGTAGTTTTGGATCGTGCCGCTGTCGGCGGCGGTGCCGCCGTCACGGAACGAGCCGCCGCCGCTGAGGTTGGCCGTGCCATAATTGGTGAACGTGGCGTTACCACGGATCGTCGGGGTAAAGAGGTTCACGTTGCTATTGAGGTAGATGCCTTCGGCTTGGGTGACGCTGCTACTGGCATAATTGGTGATCGTCCCGCCCGAAATCGTCCCCGCCCAGTTCACGATCCCGCCGGCGTCGTTCGTTATCCCGCCCGTCAGTTGTGCGGTGGTTGTGTTGGCGAGGTCGAACGTGCCTGCGTTCGTGAGCGAACCCGTGCCGGAAACGGGGCCATAGTTGGCGATGACGTGTCCGCTCAGGGCGACCGAGCCATTGACGACCAGCGGACCGTTGAAATTGACGCCGCCGCTGCCGGCGCCGTTCACCGCTACTCCGTTGCCAAGCGTGAGTGAGCTTCCGTTGAACGCGAGGGTGCCGCTCGAACCGCTCTTGAGCGTTCCGCCGGTGACCGTCGCCGTGCCGTTGAACGTGAGCGTGCCGCTCTCGGCGTCGATCGTGCCGCCGTTGCTGGTCAACGTGAGGTTAACCGTGCTCGTCCCCGCGCCGGCGGTCTTCGCGATAGTCCCGGTATTCATCATTGCCTGCGGGACCGCGTACTGGAGGGGCGAGAGGTAGTTGTTGTCGCCGGTGAACGCGATCGTACCCGAGTTGATGAACGTGCCGCTGGTCGCGACGTTGAGCGGGTAGGTGCTGCTCGTCCCGCCACTGATGTTAAAGTGGCCCTGATTGTTGACAGCGCCGCCGAGCACCGTGTTGTTGGCCGGCATCACTAGGACTGTACCGGCACCGCTATTGGCGAGGGTGACGCCGCTGTCGATCGAGCCAGACCAGGTGAACGTCCCGGCGTTGGTCAGCATGCCGCTGCCGGTGAGGGAACCGGTGGGGCCGAGGACGAAGTTCCCGCTGTTGGCGCTGTTGCCGCGGAGCGTGAGCGGCGCGGCGGCCGTGACGGTCGCGGTGTCGGCGGCGGTGAACTGCGTGCCGCTGTTGATTGCCCAGTTACTGTTGAGCAGCACGGCCGCGCCGTTGCTGGCCGTGAACGTGCCGGCGTTGCTCGTACCGCCGGAATTGAATGCTAGCGTGCCGACGCTAGCGCTGATTGTGCCAGCGTTGGTGACCGGGACCGAGATGCTGGTCGTGCCGCTCCCCGCCGATTGCTGAAACGTCCCGCCGGTTTGGTTCGTGATGGAGCCGTCGTTGGTTGTTGATTTGACGATGACATTCGACTGCACGTCGAACAGCCCGCCTTGAGCGTTGATGATCTGCGTCCCGTTGAGCAGGTTAAGCGACGAAGTCCCGGCTAATTGCATCGTGCCATTATTTGTTAACGAGGGAAGGTTCAATGAATTCCCACTTGCGCCCTCGTAAGTTTCAACGAAGGCCGTTCCCACGGTCGCGGCCCCTGTGCCGTTGATGGCGACCTCATCAAGCTGCAGTTTCCCCCACAACTCCTGAATGTTTTGTCTTCCCTTCAGCGTCCCACGGATCGCATGCAGTACGGCCGTTGATCCATCAAGCGTATAGAACCCATTTGAAACGTCGAGAACAGTAACGGTGTTCGTCCCACCGTTGTGGTGGAAATTGCTCGGTCGAGCCGCTGTCCCAATAGTTTCTGATGTAGCCGAAAGTGTTCCGTCCTTCATCACATAGCTACCACCGCCGGTCGCCTGAGACCCGAGGACCAGCGCGGCAGCGGTTACTGTGCCGCCCTTCTGAGTGAATACGCCCGTCCCCGCCACACCGACGTTAATTGAGTTTGTGATCCGGAGCGCACCACTATCGAGCAGGTAGGTGTCGCCGGCGTTCGGCCCCCAGCCAAGCTCAAGATACGATGCCGAATTCTGAGTCGAACTTCCGCTTTGCGTGAAATGACCAACGCCCAGAAAGCCGACCTCTTCGTCGACGCCAACGGTGAGTTTAGCAAGATTCGTCAGCTTATAGTTTGCAAGCGTATTTGCCGAAAACCCTAGCTCGAGCGTCGTATCGGCAAGGTGGGCCCCGTTGCTTTGATCAATGCCGCCGAAATCAACGGTTTCGCTGTTAACAATCTCAAGTACAGATCCTTGAAGGCTCTGTGTGAGTGTAAGGCCGACGGAGTTAACGTTAAGATTATTGGCTCATCGGCACAATTCGTGGGTTGATTCTGTAAGAGTTCGGCAGCGTTAGCAACTCGATGTTCAGGGGAGCGGGGAAAACCCCATCAGGCCCCAAGCGGTTTTCCCCGCTCCCCTGGCCCCTCA
>JBBSDP010000016.1:0-86738 GCA_038240605.1 Tepidisphaerales bacterium
AAGCCGGAAAAGGGTGAGGGGCCAGGGGAGCGGGGAAAACCGCTTGGGGCCTGATGGGGTTTTCCCCGCTCCCCTGAACATCGAGTTGCTAACGCTGCCGAACTCTTACAGAATCAACCCACGAATTGTGCCGATGAGCCATTAATCTAATGGGCCCGTCCCTCCAATTCGACGGCCCGGTGTGGGTCTCAATGGGGCGCGGGAACGATATTCTTCAGCTTGATGTGGCTGGGGAGAACGGCGCCCGGTCGGAGTTTGCTGGCAAGGTGCATCTTCAAGGCGGACCGGGGAACAACATCCTTCGCAACTTCAACCCCAAAACAGCCAATGCAGACGGTCGCTTTAAGATCAGGAACTTCTCGACAACGCTGACCCCGGAGACTGCGCCGACCGTGAGTTCCACGGATCCGGCAAATAATGCGACAGACGTTGCTCTCAACAAGAAGATCGCCGTGACCTTCACCAAGCCAATGGATCCGCTGACGATCATCCCGGCGAACGTGAGCGTTCAAGGAACGGGCCCGATTCCCATCGCAGGCGCCGTTGCGTATGTCGGCACGACGATGACCTTCACTCCGAATGCGCCGCTTGCTCCCAACACGCCCGTGATAATTACTATCTCTACCGCAGTGAAAGATGCGGCGGGCACACCACTTGCCAGCAATTTCGTCACCACCTTTACGACCGGAGCGATACTGGACGTCACGCCGCCAACGGTGAGCTCTACGAATCCGGCCAACGGCGCGACTGGCGTGCCCCTGAACAATACTATTGCGGCGACCTTCAGCAAGGCGATGGACCCGCAGACCATCACGGCCGCGACTGTAACCGTGGGCGCACCCGGCAACGTGGCCGTCTCGGGAACCGTTGCTTACGTCGGCACGACCATGACGTTCTCGCCCGCCAGCGCGCTCGCCCCAAACACGGTCTACACGCTCAAGATCACCACCGGCGCCGATGATCTGGCTGGGAACGCACTTGGCGGCGATTTCAGCAGCAGCTTCACGACCGGCGCCACCCCCGACACGACCGCGCCCGCGATCAGCGTTACCAATCCGGCGAATGGCACAACGGGCGTCGCCCTTAATGCGGGAATCGCAGCGACCTTCACCAAATCGATGAATCCGCAGACCATCACAACGGCGAATGTGACGCTGACCGCGCCCGGCAACGTGCCGGTGGCGGGAGCCGTTGCTTATGCTGGCACGACGATGACTTTCACGCCTACGAGCGCCCTTGCTCCGAATACCCTTTACACGGCGAAGATCAGCACCGGCGCCCAAGACCTGGCGGGCAACGCACTGGCAAGTAATTACCTCTGGAACTTCACGACCGGCGCAATGGCTGACACGACCGCTCCCACTGTCATGTCCACCAGTCCTGTCAACCTCAAAGCCAACGTATTCATTAATAAGCCGGTGGTTGCCACCTTCAGCGAAGCGATCAAGCCAGCCACCATTACCACCGCGACGTTCAACGTAACTGGGCCAGCGGGGTCCGGCGTGACTGGTACTGTGAACTATGATTCAGTAAACAATATCGCGACCTTTACGCCCTCCAGCAATCTGGCCATCAACACCGTATATACCGCCAGGATCACCGGCGGAGCTAACGGCGTTGAAGACCTGGCGGGTAATCCGCTGGCGAGCGACTACGTCTGGACATTTACCACCGGCGCGCAGATCGCGCAAGCGCCGGTCAATCTTGGCTCGGCCAGCACCTTCGCGGTGATGGCAACTTCCGCCACCACGAGCACCGGCGCCACCGTCATCAACGGCGATGTCGGGCTCAATCCAGGGAGTTCGCAGGGAATTCCGGCGCCCCAGATCAACGGAAACATCCATGTCGATGATCAGGCGATCAGGACGGCCCAGGCGGATTTGTTGGCCGGCTATAACGACGCGGTGAACCGTTCAGCCACTCCCGTAACTTTGCCCGGAAATATGGGCGGCCTGACGTTCACCCCAGGACTGTATACGAATTCCAGTTCGGTTCTTATCCAGGGTGCAGGAGCCGCCAACAACGTGACCCTCGACGCGCAGGGCGACCCCAATGCGGTCTTTATCTTTCAGATGGGTTCAACCCTCACCACGGGACCTGGGGCCCAGGTGATTCTGGCCGGCGGTGCCAAAGCCAGCAATATTTTCTGGCAGGTCGGCACGTCAGCAACTCTGGACACGACGACGATTTTCAAGGGAAATATTCTCGCCGCTGTCACGATAACCGTTAACAACGGGTCAGCGGTGGAAGGCCGACTTCTGGCCGGCTCGAGCTCGAGCGGTTCTGTGACAATCGCTGCCAGCAGTGTTACGGTACCGACCGCGTAAGGCACGACCTTTCGACACCAAGATCGAGCGAGAGGGACTTGCGGCAACGCAAGTCCCTCTTTGTGTTAGAATGGGCAGGGCCGGGATCGAACCGGCGACACATGTTTTTTGGTTCTTCCGGCGGAAGCGCTTTGGCCGCTGGTCCCCAATAATTTGGCGGATTCGCCGAATGCGTTTTTGCTGCCACGGGAGATCGTAGAGCGGGACCGTCTGACGACTCCGTAAATTTTGGTGTTGTCGTCGGGGCGATGCCCCACGGAAGCAATCGACGCTCGTGGCGACCTGCGCTTTGCGACCGGTCAGCCGCCTCGAATGTGTCAGTGCACCGCACGAGACGTTGCTATCAAACTAATTGCCAGGCGGCCGTGCGGACGACCGTGCATTTGGATTCTACGACGTAACGCATCGGGTCTAGAGCGGCGGCGAACAAGGAGGTCCATTGTTTCAGTCTTCCCCGAACGAGGAACCCTTGTTGAACCAACTTCGTTGGAGACGACAAGCCATCTTCCCAGTTCTCAAGCAGACCATTGCCGGCTGGGTCCAAGACAAAGCAATGCGACTTTCGGCGGCATTAGCGCTGTACACTGTCCTCTCCCTGGCACCCCTGCTCGTCATCACAATCAAGATCGTCGGCCTTGTGCTGAAAAACAAAGACTATGCTCACGACCAGATCACAGACCAGATTACCGACCTCCTGGGTTGGCGAATCGCTCAGGCGATCCAACCCATGATCGAGAATGTCAAAAACCCCGGGGGCGGGGTCATAGCGACCGTTATTAGCTCCGCTGTGCTGCTCTTCTCCGCGACAGGCGTCTTCGTCGAGCTTCAGGACTCGATGAACACCGTTTGGGGCGTAAAGCCTAAGCCTGACCGAGGGATTTGGGACTTCGTTCATCACCGGCTCCTGTCGCTCGGGATGGTTTTTGGCACCGGTTTTCTTCTGCTCGTGTCGATGTTCGTCACAACATTGATGGACCACGTTTCTACTTACATCGCCGGCGACCGGAAGTGGTTTGGAGTGTTCTTGGACATAATAGTTTCATTCGGTGTCGTATCGGTGCTCTTCGCCGCTATTTTCAAGTTCCTGCCCGACGTGAAGCTCAAGTGGAGAAATGTCTGGCTCGGTGCCGTGATAACTTCCGGCCTCTTTACCGTCGGCAAGTACGGGTTAGCCCTCTACTTCCGCTTTGGATCACCGACTTCCGTTTTCGGCGCGGCGGGATCGCTCGCGGCAGTAATTTTGTGGGTATACTATTCGTCATTCATCCTATTCTTCGGTGCCGAGTTCACAAAGGTGTGGTCAATGTACCACGTAGGGGACCGCGTGGTGCCGGAGGACCATGCTGTGAAAGTCACCGAAGAAGATCGCGCGCGTCAAGGCATCCCCACCGAAAAGCGTCTGCAGGATGTCTTAGCCAACAACCGGTTGGACGCGTTTCCGAAGCCCCCTCATCCCCCCATTGCGCGCGTTCATCGCCCCCTGGGTCTTGACGCAATTGCATTGGCATCAGCTGGATTAGTGGTTGGAATTGTCATTGGAGCGGGTTGGGCTGCGGCCCGGTCGAAGCATCGAGATACGACGTATTGAGGCCGGCAAAAGTACTTCCTTGCCACGTTGTCGAACGACTGGACGAGGCAACGACGCATTTTAAGACATCGCGTGGAACTCGGCACTCCTGTCACCGTCCCTACTTCTTGTAAAGCGGTTGGTACAGTTGGACCGTGACGCCGCCGGGCATTTTGAAGTGGGTCACGAGGCCGTAGCCGAAGTTGGCGACCTCATCGGCGAACTGGTTTGCGCATCAATTATCAAATGCTCCGTAGTATGGCACGCCCTGGCCGGCGTTGTTGGTATCGTTGGTGTTGCTGATGCCGGGGATGCCGACGAGGCCGAAGTCCCTGGGGTGGAGGGAGCCGTTGGGGCGGAACTCGGCATGGCCATCGACGAAGGCGAGGTTGCCTCCGCCGTACTTGCCACCGAGCGCGCCCGAGACGTAGTGGTGGTTGGAATATTCCTGTCCCCAGAACGAGCCATTATCAAAACACCATGCGGCGTATTGGGGCGGGTTGCCTCCGGCATAAGCGGGTCGTCGCCAGGCAATATTCCAGCGGAAGCGGTCTTCCTGTAGCCAGATGATCTCCGAGGGGTTTCTGATGCGCGTAACGGGTCGTCCGAGTGCCGCCGAATTCACCATGTAGTTGGTGTCGCTGGGAGGCGAGGGGAGGCCCCAGCTCGTCCAGGGGTATTCGCCGGCGCTAGGGCAGGCCAGCAGGGGGGCGGTGTTGTTGATCCCTTCTAGATAGTGGATGAGGAAAGCGAAGCAGCTCCAACCGCTGGGGTTGGAGGTGTCGTAGACGGTTGGCTGAGCGAAATCCGAAACGTCGCCGTATTGGACGGGCAGGTAGCCCTTGTTCTCGTTCGTATACATGACGAGCGCGGCGCCGAGCTGTCGGATGTTACTGAGGCATCGGGTTGCCTTGGCTGCTTCCCGCGCACGCGAAAGGACCGGAAGAAGCATGGCGATCAGGGCGGCTATAATGCCGATGACCACGAGCAACTCAACCAGTGTGAACGCGCGTTTGCTTCTCATGTGATTTTCCCGGTCTTGCTGTGGATGTGTCACATTCAATCTAACATCGGTTTGCGGTGTCCGCCAGCAAAAAAGCAGATCACTTCGAGGCAAGTATCGAATAGGGAATTTGGGCCGAAATGGCGGGTCGTCCCGGTCGGCCGGAACGAAATGAATCGTATTCACGCGCCCGGCGGCCGCGGCCCGCGCTATCGCTCACTGTGCCAGCCGACGGCGCCGACGCCGTCATCCGGGAGCAGCGACCAATCTTCTCCGAAGAATCCCGTCGCGGTCACGCCGCCTGGCGAACGGCTGGTGGGCGGGACGTCAACGTCAATCACCGAATAGTCGGGAAGCTTGGGCGTCTGTCGGGCGTTATTGAGGTAATCGTACTCGCGATAGGTGAAGCCGCTGTTGAGGACCAGGTAGTGGACGGGGTGGAGCGGGTTTGGGTAAATCAGGATGGGGACGTGAGTCGCGGCGGGGATCGTGCGAGCGCCAAGGCGAATCGAGCTTGCGTCCCAGGCGATCGGCAGTTTGCCGATGATGCGGGCGATCAGCCGGTTGCTCGAGGGGTCGCCGAAACAGACGAGATTGGAATTGGCGATGTCGGCGCCGGTGACCTGCGTGTCATCTTTCACCGGCGCTTCGGCCCGAAACTGCTTTCGCCAGTGCTCGATCGCATGATCGCACTCGGCTTGCTCCCATTCGCCGCACTTGGCGTTGAAGGCTTTTCCGGTGGGGCGGACGATCAGGAACCGGTCCATGAACCCATCGTCTATCGGACCTTGAAGGCCGTGGATCTTGCGCAAGCCGCCGGAGCCATCGAGCGGGACGTCGATCGTTTTCCAGGCATCACCTGAGCGGACGAAGTGAGCGGTCCAGGACCGGTCATCGGCAACGGGTGGGGCGGTGAGCTTCGTCTGATCAACCTGCACGATGGGCCGCCTCCCGGGTTCGAATGGGCAACGTCCGGCTGGGAACGACAGCGTGAGCGCGGTGACGTTCTCCGTTTGCAGCGCGATCCCGTTGGCCGCTCGCTGGGCGTCGTGCGTAATGGACCCATCGGCGCGGGCGCGGCGCCAGTGGTGCTCCAGGCCGTCGACGGTGATCCAGTACATGCGGTTATAGCGCAGCGTATAGGTCGTGAACCGGAGGCGCGGTGGGACGGGATTGCGTCCCTTGGAAAGGATCTCGTCGATTCGGCGATCCAGCTCGCGCTTGGCAGCGGGTTCATAGCGGTGGGCGGTTTTGGGTCCGACGATGCGCTGAAGGTCGACGTGCTCGAGCGCGGCGGCGCGGAGCATCGCATCCGATGCCTGTTTCTGCGGATCGATTTCGCCGGCATAGGCGATTGTCGGGAGGTTCGAAAGATTCGCGACGATGTCGGTGCAGTCGTAGAGGTGATAGAGCGTCTGCTCGTACCACGGCGAGTTGGACACATCTTCCTTCTGAAAAGTTTTGAGAAATTCCGGGGTCTCCGAGAAACCCGCGCCCGGCGTCGCGGCGGCAAACAGATCGGTATAGTGGACCGCGTACTCCCACGCGCCCGCGCCGCCCATCGAGAAGCCGATGTCGAGGATGCGATTTTCGTCGATCGGGTAGCTGTGACATACCGCGTCGAGCGCCTCCAGGCCGTCGATCTCACCGGCGAACTTGAAGGCGTTGATGTAGCGGCCGTACAGGCTCAGGATGAACTTGTCCTTCGGCTGGTGGTACGGCTCGAGGGCGCTGAGGTCGGGAAGAGGATCGGGACGGATGACGAACCGCAACTCGGTCAGCAATTCATCACGGCCGTGGCCCCAGAAATCGAGGCGGAAGCGCCTGCCATCGGCTTTGGCCGGGACATATTCCGATGGGATGGTCAGGCGGTAGGGTTGCACCGAGCCATCGATGCGCGAGAGGTACCCGCGCGGACCACTGGTGGACGTCCAGGGTGTCTGGCCGCTGGCAAGCAGACGGGCGCGCTCCATTCCGTCGGCCAGCGCCTGGCGGGCATCGGCCGGGTCGATCGTCTCGTGATAAACCAGCGGATAACGGACGGCGTTGTAGTAGATCCGCACATCCGGCAGTTGCGCCAGCAACGGCGGCTTGTCCTTCAGTTGCTCGCGGAGGGCGTCGATCCGCGCGCCAAGCGCCTCCAGTCCCGTCTTGATGACATCGGCATCAGCGGGCGCCAATTCCTTGCCGATCGGCGGGATCGGACGCACCGCGTCGGGCAGATTATCCCTGGTCCCGTCGGCCAGCGCGTGCGCGGGCGTAAAGCAAACGAGTGGCAGAAGTGACCGCACGAGACGGCGCAACAGCGTCCGGTTCAACATGCTCTTCGTCCCGGTTCGCCCCATTGAGCTGGAGCATACGGTGGCCTTACCACCGGCTCAAACCCCGCTCGTCATCCTCCAGTGAGCTGACCCAGCTCGAGGATGAAACGTTCGACGTTGGTTGCCGCATCGCCGACGCCGGACTTGGACTGAAGGTCGATCCGGGCCAGCAGGTCGAGCGCGCGGGCCGAGCCGTCCGGGCCGAGCGCGGAAGCGGTGCGGAGGAACGGGTCTTGCGCTTCGCGCGGCCAGATCCGCAGGGCGGAGCAGATCGAGAACGCGTTCATGCCCGACCTCTGCATCGCCAGCGCCTTGCGGACGTTCTCCAGCCACATCCCCAGCCACGTGACGGCGCGGAACTCGGTCGAGGGGTCCAGTTGCGTGAGTTGCCGCCAGCGGCGCAGGGCCTCGGCCGTATGACCGACGGCCAGCTCGTTGGTCATGTCCCACATCTGCCGCTCGCGCTGGAAGGAAACACATTCGGAGATCAATGCGGCATCGATGGCGCCGCGCTCGGCGCTGAGGACAAGCTTGGCCAGCTCGCTGTCGAGACGGCCCAGATCGTCCCCGATCAGGTTGCAGAGCATCGCGGCGGCGTCGGGATCGATGCGCGCCTTGTGCATCGCCGCCCGCTTGATCACCCACTGGGGAAGGTCTTGCGCCCTGGGGGGATCGCACGATTCGATTTGTCCGATCCTGGCGATCGCCTTGTAGATGCGCTGGTTTTTTGGGAGGGAGTCGAGCCGCAGGATCAACGTCGCGCTTTCGGCGGGCGCGGCCACGTAGTCTTCCAACTGTTCGCGAAAACGGGTAACGAACGCGTCGGCGTTTCGGAGGACGACCACCTTGCCGGGCCCGAACATCGCGAAGCTGCGCAGCTCGTCAAAAACGTCGGCCAGTTCGGCTCGCTCGCCGTCCAAGTCAGCTCGCTGGGAATCGACCGGCAGCTGGGCGAGAATCTCGGCGAGCTTCTGAAGCTGAAGGAAGCTATCGGCCCCGACGATGGCATAAACCGGTTTGGACATCGTGTGCGAATCTTAGGGACCGAACGATTCCTACGCCAAATATCTTGCCCGGCTCAGCCGAACCCTGAGCGCATCGGTTTCGTTGTAGAGGGAATCCGCTACACTTTATCGGGCCAAACGACCGATGAAGCGCTGGGGGAACCGCCGGTCCGGCGCGGGCCTTTGGGAGAATGGTATGACGCATCACCCGTATGGCGCATTCTGCGAAGACTTCTACGTCAACATGCGGCTCGGATCGCAGTTGACGCTTCCGCACAACCGCGAAACGGTGCTGCACCTCTTCGAACGCGTCCAGCGGGCCTACCCCACGATGACCCGATTCCGCAAAAGCGAGAATGGCGAATACAACCTCGAGGAAGACCGCGGGAGCAACGCCTACCGATGGATCAGCCTGGAACAGAAGCGCCTCTCCAGTGGACACGTGAACCCGTCGAACTTCGAGGAATCGCTGAATCTGCACAACGTCCTGCTTGAGAACGCCCCACACCACCTGGGCATCAGCCCGATCGAAATTGATTACCTCGACGTCCTGTTCGGCTTTGACCTGGGGTTCGGCGGGAATCACGACGAGATCATTGCCGAGAGCCTCTTTCGCGAATCCCCGCTCTTCTGCATAACCGAGGAACCGGGCGCACGCGCGGTGGACTTCCAGCCCACCGTCACCGTCAGCCTCAGCGAAGACTGCCGCCTCCAGGCCCGCATCGACGTCGTCACCCGGACGAGCAGCTACCAGGTTCGCACCGGCGATTACTCCGACGATGTCATCAGCGTCTATTTGATCGTCCGCCGGTATTGGGGCGATCAGCCGAAGGATCCATTGGAGAAATTGTTCCGCGAGATGGCCGAGCGCGCCGACTCGCTGTGCAACAGCTACGTCCTGCCGCGCATCCTGCGTCCGATCTCCGAGGCGATCGCCTCACGTTCCTGACGGACGCGGTCGTTCGATCGTGTGCCCCATGACGGCGGGCAAACCAACTTCAGAAGAAATCCTGGCACAGGCCCGCCCTCAGGCAGAGCGGGTTCTTGCGAAATTGGCCCAGTACGCCAAAGCCCTGCCGTCGCCGTCGGACCCATTGCCGCATGGCGATTTGAGCGAGGCAGGGCTGGCTGAAGGCGCCGCGCGCGTTGCGGATGCCATCGCCTCGGCGCGGGCGCTGCTGCTGGACATTGCACCGGCTGCGGATAAAGTGCCCGTCGCGTCTTCGGTCCCTGACAATTCTCCTCCAGGCGGAAGTTCGAGTCATGAGCGAAAGTGATGTGATCGTGAACGGTCCGGCTGTCGCGGTCATTGCCCGGCGTGGGAGCTATTACCGCAACACGCGGATCATCGTGACGGGAATGGTCATCGCCATGGGGTGCTGGTTCCTGTACGACGGGTTCGTCGGGTATCCCGACTACAACGACAAGTTCGACAGCAGCACGCCCAGCCAGCAGCACACGATGACGATGAAGCACAGCGACTCCGACATCAAGCTTCAGCGCGGGCTGGGCGTGGGGCTGCTGCCGTTGGGAATCATCCTGGCCGTCTGGTTTTGGTATGCGTCGCGCGGCGCATATCGGCTCGAAGGGGACACGCTGCATGTGCCGGGGCACCCGCCGGTTCCGCTGACTGCGATCCGGGAAGTCGATAAGACCCGGTGGGACCGCAAGGGCATCGCGTGCATCGACTATGAGTTGGCGAACGGGACCGCCGGCACGTTTTGGCTCGATGATTTTGTTTACGACCGCAAGCCGACGGACGCGATCCTGGCGCGGATCGAGACGGTCTGGAAGCCGTTGGAGGGCATCGAGGAGGGCACTGCCGAGAACGAAGGGGAAACGAACAGTTAGCGATCCCGCCCGGGAGGGCGGGATGCGTGACAGATTCGGCGGCGACCCTCCTGTCCCCTCTCCCAGTACGCTGGGAGGGTTGGGGTGAGGGCAGTTCATCCGGAGGCCCGGAAGAAGACCCTCACCCCCCCTCTCCCGGCGTACCGGGAGAGGGGGGAAGCCCTTTGAGTCGCCGAATCTATCATGCACCCGCCGGGGCCGCAGACAAGCGCGCGAAAAAAGCCCGGGCGTTGCGCGCGCCGGGCTTTTGTCGTGAAGGAGTATCCGAAGCTTCTACGCGTTCTTGACCACTTCGATGATCGCCTGGGTCTTCATGACCATCAGCGTTTCGTCGAAGAGGTGGAAGCTCTGGACCAGCAATTCATGGCTGCGACGCTCGATATCCAGCACGCTGAGGTATCCGGCACCCTCAGCCAGGGGACCCGAATCCGCCGTCATCAGTTCCCGCTTCGCGGCATAAGTTGAGATCTCATGGCGGGTCGCGTCGTAAAGAGTCTGGGTGAGCTGCTCTTCCTGGGTGCTGATCATGTAGCGGACGTTACCGCCGACCATCATCTCATGATACTTCTCACCGCGACAGGGAATTGACTGGAGGATATTGCGTTCCATCAGCGGATCGTGATGGGTGGCAATGACTTCCGTCAGGATGTTCTTGCCCGCCGTGAAGGTGATGACGTGACCGCCCTCGACCAGCCAGATATCCGCTTCATACGCACGACGGCTGACCTGTTCAGTGGAGAGGATCTTGAATAGCTCAGGGTGAAGCGCGCGCTGATAAAGCAGGAGGGTTAACCCGCCGGAACGACGTTGCTTGGTTCGGTTGCTCATCGCGTCCATGCTCTTTCTAGAAGAACTCAAAGGATCTTCGCTGGGGGATAGGACGTGAGTCCCACCCGGTACACGCCACGGCTCACAATGCTCGTTTTCTGAGAACGAAAAAAGGGAGCAAGCCAATCGTCCATTATCGGCCTACGCCCACCGCATTGCGTCCATCCGCAACACGCGGAAGTGGAGTAGAGGGGGATTATAGGGGTGTTCCGAGAAAAAACACGCAATAAATTTCGGTAGGCGTGTCGTCAACCCTTAGAGGAAGCTGACGATGATATCGTAACTACAGTGTGAAGCAGCAGTTATTCCAAAGCCGCGGGCGAGGAAAAGGAGGCCAAAATAGATGCCGGCGGCTGTGCGAAAAAAGGCCGTGCGCCAGACGAAGTGTTCAACGGGACTCAAGTAATGGTATGCCGAGAATAGAAAAGCGGAAACAACTACGATCAGTAGACCTGAAGCCTTCTTCCCCATCTTGAACAAATCCCGCAAGACCAGGCTGAGGATCGTGAAGAGGGCGAGGCGGAAGAAATATTCTTCGTAAATTCCTGCGCCAAATGCCATTATCAGTAGATCGGAGGCGCCGCGACCGTGGGCGGCGAGCGGGAAATACCGCGCCAATGCGTATCCCAGAACGATCAGCGGCATCGCCATCGCCGCGCTCTCGACGGCCATGAGCATCAACGTTCTGAAGTCGATGCGCCAAGGGTCTTTACATGCGATGTGCCACGCCAGCAGTACGCCGATGACCGCTAACGCCGGCAAATGACGGCCAGTCGCCCCGAACAGGTGCAGGAATCGCTGCAACAGGGTGAATGCAATGATGTGCTGATCCCGCCCATGATGGGCGGCCGCCGTGAAGAACTCCGTCCCCACCTCGTAGGCAATGATCAGCGGCAGGAGGAAGACCAAGCTGGTCAACGGCGACTCAGACCGCTCCAAGTAGCGGTCCGGGGCGGCTACCGTCAGTGCGGGGCGCGCTTCGCCCGCCGCCCGGCTCATGGTGCCTCCCCGACTTTTTCCAGCTTGCCCGGCTCAGGCAGCGGGCAGGATCGCGTGATGCGGACGGCCCGATTCCCCCGGTATTGGCCGATCTGTCCCACGAACTTGTTCCGCCCCTCGACCTGGATCAGAACGTCCCGTACGCAATCCTTCTCCGTGGTGATTACGTCTCCGACCTTCAACGAAAGGAGCTCTTCCAGCCGGATCGTGGTCTGGGCGAGGAAGGCCCGCGCCTCGACCGGGGCGTTTTGGACATTGCGGGTGAGCTTGCGCGATTGATCGTCCTGCCCACCCTTGCGGGCGTAGCTGAACCAGTTCTGCGCGGCCAGCACGCCCATGATCGGCTCGATCACGTTGTAGGGGATGCACAGGCTCATCGTCCCGGCCCGGTTCCCCATCTTCAGCTCAAAGCCGACCACGACCACCGTTTCGTTCGGCGGGACGATCTGCACGAGCTGCGGATTGCTCTCAAAATCCTGCACGCTGAACGTGACCGGCGTCAGGTTACTCCAGGCTTCGGAGAGGAATTGGGTGGCCCGGTCGGTGATCCGCTGTACCAGGCGCTGCTCGATCTGCGTGAGGGGGCGCTGGGGAATGAACAGATCGGCATTACTGCCGCCAAGCAAGCGGTCGATGATCGGGTAAACGATCAGCGGGCTGATTTCCAGACAGAGCTGTCCGTCGAGTTGCTCGGCCTTCAGCAGGTTGAAACAGGTCGGGTTCGGCAGCGAATGGATGAACTCACTGTAAGTGAGCTGCTCGATGTGGGCGACGGACACTTCGATGATCGTGCGAAGGTAGCCGGAGAGGGCGGCGCCGAAGTTTCGGCCAAACCCTTCGTGCAGTCCCTCGAGCGCCCGCATCTGATCCTTCGAGACGCGCTCAGGCCGTTTGAAATCGTAGGTCTGGACGTTGACGTGGCCGGTCGCGGTCCCATTGCCGCCGAAGATCTGGCGACCGTTGTCCTGGGGAACCTGCCCGCTGTCCACCGCCGCCAGCAGCGCATCAACCTCGGATTGCTCGAGAACGTCTGCCAAGTGAGTGGCCTCCCTGCCACCTCCTCATTATCGGACCTTCGGATGGAAATTCTAGAGTGGAAGCGATCTGGGCGTTTTTCTCACGAGAGCCCGTCCCACCGCTCGGGGTCTTCGGCTGTCGACTCGCGCCAGCGATCCAGGTCGCTGGCGGCCTCAACCTGCTGCGTGTCGGCGCGATTTGCCGCGGGGCGGGCTGGATCAAAGCTGCGCTGGTCCGCGACGGTAGCGGACTTCGGTGGGACGGCTGGGATGCTCTTGCGAATGGGTTCCAATGTTCCTCCTGGGGAGTCAACATGAACCCGAAACCGCCCGGCGGCAAACCGTGCCTTTGGATTAGAAGGATAGGGGAAATGTGCGGGGCCTGAGGTTTCGGCTCGCCCTATTGCGGACGCTTAACGGACGTGGCCTTCGCCGGTCACGATCCACTTGTAGGTCGTCAGGTCCGAGGCGCCCATGGGACCCCGCGCGTGAAGCTTGTCGGTGCTGATGCCGATCTCGGCGCCCAGGCCATATTCACCGCCGTCGGCAAATCGCGTGCTGGCGTTGATCATGATGCTGGCGCTGTCCACGCGTTGCGCGAAGCGCTGCGCGCTGGCGATCGATGGCGTCAGGATCGCGTCGGTGTGGCGGCTGCCATACCGGTTGATGTGGGTGACGGCGTCATCGAGCGAATCGACGACCTTCACCGCGACGATGAACGCGAGGTATTCGGTCGGCCAGTCAGATTCGTCCGCCGCCTTCGCCGCTGGATAGATTGCGCGAGCCCGGTCATCTCCGCGGATTTCCACGCCCTTGGCCGCCAGGTCGGCGCAGATCGCGGAAAGCAGGGCCTCAGCGACATCCTTGTGGATGAGGATTTTTTCAACGGCATTGCATACCGCCCCGCCGGGATAGCTCGTCTTGGCATTCACGCAGATGTCGCGGACCTGGCGCTCCATCGTCTGCGCGCCGGCGTCGACGTAAATGTGGCAGTTGCCGGTGAAGTGCTTGAGGACGGGGATCGTCGAGTCCTTCACGACGGCACGAATGAGGCTCTCGCCGCCGCGCGGGATCACCAGGTCGATGTAGCGATCGAGCTTCAGCAGGTGGGGGACCAGGGCGCGGTCGGTGGACTCGACCAGTTGAACCGCCGCCGGATCGATCTCCGCCGCCCGCAGCCCGTCGGCCACGATCTTGGCAATCGCTCGGTTGGAATGGATCGCCTCTTTCCCGCCGCGAAGGATGACGGCGTTGCCGCTCTTGAGACAGAGGGCGGCGGCATCGCTGGTGACGTTGGGCCGGCTCTCGTAAAAAAACAGGACGACGCCGAGCGGCACGCGGACCTTCGCGATCCGCAAGCCGTTGGGGCGGACGTAACCTTCGATGATCTGACCGATGGGATCGACCTGAGCGGCGATCTGTTCGACCCCGTCCGCCATGGCCGCAATGCGTTTGTCGTCGAGGCGGAGTCGTGCGACCAGGGCCGGGGCGAGCCCCGCCTGCTCTCCCGCGGCGATGTCCAGGGCGTTGGCCGCAATCAGCTCGGCACGGCCGGCGCGGATCGCGGCCGCCATCCGGCGCAGCGCCTGCGCCCGCGTCTGGCCACTCAGCGTCGCAAGCTGTTCCGAAGCTCGCCGGGCCGCGCTGCCCAGCTCTTCAACGTAGCGCACCACGTCTTCCATGCTGGCATTGTAGCGAGGAGTAGTGCTGAGTGCTGAGTGCTGAGTGCTGAGTGCTGAGTGCTGAGTAGGGGGGAGATGCAGGTCGAGCGCGTGTTGAATTCCTTGGCGTTGGGATTGACGTAGGGTGGGCTCGGCCCACCAGTTAAGTTGGCGGTGGGCCGAGCCCACCCTACTTTTTTCAGCGCTCAGCACTTTTCACTCAGCACTATTCGGAGGTGTGGCGCTCGACGAGCTTGAAGCTGACCGTCCGCTTCTCGTCATCGGGGCTGACGTGGACCAACTGGGGGAAGGGCAGGTCGAAGCGCAGCCGGCGCTCGTGCGAGCCGTCGCCTGCCACGTCGTCGGGTTTCACCTCGAACATCGCTTTGGGCTTCGGTTCAAAGCTGGGGTCGCGCATCGCCCGGATCTGTTCCTCGGGGCCGATCAGCGTGACATTGGCGAGGAATGGCTCGTACTGTGCCTTGTACTTGTCCTCCATTCCGGGCGGGTAGATCACCCACACGGGAATGGCCGGGATCGTATACGTCGCGTCGGAGCGCTTCACCTCGTAATGCGCAACGACGTTCGACGGAACGACGCTCACGCTCGGATCACTGATCGGCACGCTCACGGAGACGGCGGGCAGGTCATGGGTGCCGGGGTCGAGGGACTGGTGAATCGACTCCAGGTCGGCAACTGCCACCAGCTTTCCATGAAGCCGGGCGTTGGCCAGGGCGGTGTGCGGTCCGACGACTTTCACTTTTCTGGGTTCGAAGGTGGGGGCGCCGACGATGTTTTTGGCATCGGGCGGAGGTTGCACGTCCAGCGTCACCTCTTCGAGGGTGTCGACGAAAATCGCGAGCTCGCGCGGGCTACAATTGGAGACGGAAATTCCATTTTTCACCAGCAGCGGATCCTGGTTGATGCGAGTGGAGAGGATCGGATGCGGACCGGGCGTGAGCTCTCCATCGCCCAGCTCGATGTGCACGGGCGTGCCCGACTCGAGGCCCTCGCGGAGCTGCTCCATTCCACCCTGCGGGCCCGAGAAGTCGCCGCGGAGCTTCCCATCGGCCGGGTCGGCCAGTCGGGCGATCCGGCTGGGGTCCAGGCTGCGGACCTGCACCGAAAAGGTCAGGGGGATATTCGTCGCCACCTGCTCGCGCTCCGCGTAGATCCAGATCAGCACCGACAGCGGGGCGACCCACGCGAGCGATTTCATTCCGCCCAGGAGTGAGGCCGGCGCGAACGTGCGGCGCGCCCACGCCTGGAGCGACATCGCGAACCGGGAATGCTGCGGCCGCGGCGCCGATCGGGCCGTGGCGGGAATGGCGCGCCCCGCTGCGTCCTCTTTCTCGTCAAGCGTGTGTTGATCGTCCATTGCTGATCCCGTTTACATCCGCGATCCGGCGTCCGACTCATGCGGCCTGGCGTAAGGAAGAGCCGTGACCTTTGACAAGCAGTTCGGTGAGGAGGCCGCGCAGGCCTTCGGGCGTCAGCTTGCGGATCAACTGACCCCGTTCGGCGACGCTGACGTCACCCGTCTCTTCGGACACCACGATCACGACCGCATCGCTCTCCTGGCTCATCCCCACCGCGGCGCGATGACGGCTTCCCAGCTCGCGTTCCAACTCACCGCTCTCCGCCAGCGGGAACTGGACGCCCGCATATCCGATCCGTCCGCCGCTCACCACCACGCCCAGATCGTGCAGGGGGGAGTTGGGCCAGAAGATCGTGTTAAGCAGGTCGGCGGAAAGATCGGCGTTGAGGCGCGTGCCGCTTTCGGCGATACCGCCCAGGCCCACCTCACGTTCCACCGCGACCAATGAACCGATCTTGCGCCGGGAGCAGAAGACCGCCGACTCCACAAGCGACTCGATCTCTTCGTTGATCTGGTTCGACCAGCCGCGGAACAGCCGGGTTTCACCCAGTCGCATCAATGCCCTGCGCAGCTCCGGCTGGAAGACCACGACCACCGCGAACGAGGCGAAGAGCAGGAACCGGCTGTAGAGGAACTCGAGCCGGCTGAACCCAAGCTGCGAGCCGAGGAGACGGACGATCAGGTACAGGGCGATCAGGATGAACGCGATCCCGCGGAGCATGCGGGCGCCGCGCGTGCCGCGAAGGAAGCGAACGACCCAGTAGACGACCAGGCCAATGAGCAACAGCTCGATCGTCACCTGCCACCACGGGTAGGTTCGCACCGCCCGAAGGAAGCTGGAGAGGTTGAGAAAATCGCTGTGCATCTGGGACGACCAGAACTATATCGCCGCGCGGTTTTCCCCGCCACGCGTTGGTCACGGGCGGCCGCTCGGGGCGACGGGCGTTCCGCGCGATGTCACGTGTCGGCGAACGGGGGAAGACCACCCGACGACGGCCCCTGATTCTGTATCGCCCGGACCATCCGAACCACTTGAGACATCGCCGCTAGGTCATGGACACGCACGACATCCGCTCCGTTGGCGATGCTCCAGGCAATTGTCGCGGCGGTCCCGAATAGCCGGTGCGGATCCGAATCGCCCGTCACCTTTGCGATGAACCCCTTGCGGCTCGTTCCCAGGACCAACGGCCTTTCGAGCCTGCGGAACTCCCTCAGACGGCGCAGCAGCTCCAGGTTGTGATCCACGGTTTTTCCGAAACCGATGCCCGGATCGACCAGCAGGCGGGCACGGTCTATTCCCGCGAATTCGGCGGCATCAACCCGCTCTGACAAAAACGTGCAAATTTCGGCGACGACGTCGTCGTATCGCGGCGCCACCTGCATCGTTGCCGGTTGCCCCTGCATGTGCATGAGGATGGCGGCTGCGCCGGATCGGGCGAGCAGGGGAAACATCGCCGGGTCGTCGCGTCCCGCGGAGACATCGTTGATGACGTTCGCGCCATCCCCCAGCGCCGCCTCGGCGACCGTTGCCAGGGAGGTATCGACCGAGATGAGTGTGTTGGCCCGGCGTGTCCTCAGAGCCCGCAGGACTGGCACGATCCGACGTATCTGCTCTTCGGCAGATACTCGGACTGCGCCCGGCCGAGTCGATTCGCCGCCGATGTCGATCCAGTCGGCGCCCTCGGCGATCAACTGCCCGACATGGTCGACGGCATGATCGATATCACAAAATTGCCCGCCGTCACTGAAACTATCGGGAGTCAGGTTGAGGATCCCCATCACCAGCGGCGGCCGGTGGGGATCGAGCAGCCAACGATTAAATGCGCGCATTTCCAAGGGTAGACCGGAAAGAAGATGAAGATTATATTGGGCAATCGATGAAGATTATGTTAGATCAGCATCGAAGTTACGCCGATAAGAATTGCATGCGGACAGCCTTTACCAGGATCGCATACGTGACGCTGATCGGGGGGATCATCGGCGGCGTCTGGTGGCTGGGACGCGTGCAGCATGAAGACCTGCAAATGAACCGCTACGGACTGCCCGCCCCGAAACAAGCCGTGGTCTACATACAGGCCGCTGAACGATAGGCTCCCCCGCCGGCGGTGCCTTCCCACCGCTTCATTCGACCAGATTCTTCTCGAAGACGACCAGATTGTCGGCGTGCGTCGAGTCCCAGCGGACGCCGACGAGGTCAAACCCCAGCGACACCGCGAAGTGAATGAACTCGCGCTGATGATTCATGCATTCGCAGCGGATGTATTCGTACCCGTGGTCCTTGGCCCACGCCTGCTGCGCTTCCTGCAACTGCCGCCCGACGCCGTGCCGGCGCAGGTCCGGCACCACCGCCCCCAGCCAGTGGTAGAACATTCCCGGCTTGAGCTCAAAGCCGATCCAGAATCCGACCGGCTTCTCGTCCATGCGGGCCAGCAGCGTCAGCGTGTTGTAGCGGCCCATGAATCGGCGTTTGAAGAAATCGACCTCGCGCCGCGGGCGAAAGATCGTGTTGTACAGTTCCACCGCCTGGGGCAGAAGTCGTTCGTCGGCGATGATGATGTCAGCCTGGGCCACGTCAAAAACCTCCAAAGGAGCGCCGGCATTATATCGGGATGAGCACTTGATTCCATTTCGGTGCGCGCGCGCTGGGTTTAACGGGGTGCCAAGGAAAAGGGCGGTCCAATGGATGGACCGCCCGAGATCGTCAAGTGAATCAGGCCGAATCAGCCTGGGGCCGGCATCGGACCGCCGCCGAGTCGAACATCCGGCTCGGCATCGGTGGCGCCGGGTTGGATGATGGAGCCGCGACGGGTCTGCTCCTTTTCGAGCAGGTCGCCCACGGTCGGCTTCGTCAGGTTCTCGCCTCGCATGATGCGTTCGATATCTGGCGCGTCGAGCGTCTCGTATTTCATCAGCGCCTTGGCGACCGCTTCCACTCGATCCCGGTTGGCGTCGAGCAACTGGCGGGTCTCGTCGTAGAGGCGGTCGATCAGCTTCTTGACCTCTTCGTCGATCGCCTTGGCGATCTCCTCGGAGTACTCGCGGCCGCCCATGCCGAAATCCATGCCGGGGCGGTTGTCGTCGTCGCCGTAGAAGACGAAGCCGAGCCGGTCGTTCATGCCCCAGTCGCGGACCATGCGCCGGGCCAGGCTGGTGGCCTGGCGGATGTCGCCCATCGCGCCGGTGTTCACGTCGCCGCAGAAGGTCTCTTCGGCGATACGGCCGCCGAAGCAGGTCTTCATCGTCGCCAGGCACCACTTTCGCGACAGGTTGCTGCGGTCCTTCTCCGGCAGGGCCATGGTGGCGCCGCCGTAGTTGCCGCGCGGGATGATCGTCACCTTATGGATCGGATCGGCGTCCTTCGTCAGGTGCTGGACGACGGCATGCCCCGCCTCGTGATAGGCGGTGGCCAGCTTGTCCTTCTCGTCGATGACCCGGCTCTTGCGCGCCCGGCCCCAGCGGACCTTGTCGCGCGCCTCTTCCAGGTCGTCCATCTCGATGTATTCCTTGTCCGCCAGCGTCGCGCCCAGGGCCGATTCGTTGATGATCGCGGCCAGGTCGGCGCCGCTGAACCCGGGCGTGGCGCGGGCGAGGCGCATCAGGTCGGCGTTGGGCCCAAGTTTCACCTTACGGCTGTGGACGCGCAGGATCTCCATGCGCCCCTTGATGTCGGGCAGGGGCACGTAGATCTGGCGGTCGAAGCGGCCGGGACGAGTCAGGGCAGGGTCGAGCACGTCCACGCGGTTGGTGGCAGCGCAAACAATCACCTGGTCGTTGGTCTCAAAGCCGTCCATCTCCACGAGAATCGCGTTCAGCGTCTGTTCGCGCTCGTCATGCCCGCCGCTGCTGAAGCCGCTGCCGCGTCGGCGCCCGACGGCGTCGATTTCATCGAGGAAGATGATGCAGGGGCTGTTGTCCTTCGCCTGCTTGAACAGGTCGCGCACGCGCGACGCTCCGACGCCGACGAACATTTCGACGAAATCCGAGCCGGAGATGCTGAAGAAGGGGACGTCTGCCTCACCGGCAATCGCCTTGGCGAGCAGCGTCTTGCCGGTGCCCGGCTCGCCGACGAGGAGCACGCCGCGGGGGATGCGCCCGCCGAGCCGCTGGAACTTCTTGGGGTTCTTGAGGAACTCGACGATCTCCATCACCTCTTCCTTGGCCTCTTCGATGCCGGCCACATCGTCGAAGGTGACGTTCGTATGTTCCTTGCTTGTGATCTTCGCCCGGCTTTTGCCGAAGTTCCCGAGCATCCCGCCGGCCCCGGCACTGTTTCGGAGCTGTCGGAAGACGAAGAACCAGATGAACCCGAAGATGAGCAGCCAGGGGATCAGGGGCAGGACGAACTGGAGGATGAGGTTATTGTTATTCTCGACCTCGACGCGTGTGGTCGCGGACGCCTTCTCGATGATGTCCTTTACGAAGTCCCAGCTTGCGCTCCCCATGCCGCTTGGAATCGAGGTTCGGAAGAAGCTGACCTTTTCATGGGGATTGCTGCTGACCGTTTCGGTGCCGCGAAACTTGCCCATGACCTCGTCGGCCTCGATCTTTACCGTGTCGATCTTGTCGGTCTTGAGCTTGTCGTAAAACTCGTTGAGGGAGATCGTGGCGTACTGGTTGCGTTGTTGGCGGAGCAGGACGAAGAGCATGATCGCCAAGGCGCCGAAGAGGACCCACCCGAACAGGCCGCGACCGAAGCGGAGGCCGCCGTTGGCTGTACCCGGCCGCCGCTGTTTGGGTTGCTGAGGCCGTTCTGGCTTTTGTTCTGACATAATTCTCCTCACCACAACGCCGCCTATTCGGCGCTGGGCTATCGGGGACCGTGGGGGGAAGGCACCGGGGGCCGCCTGATTCGTCTGGTCTTTACCGCGTGCGGCCTTTTTTTATATACGTCGGCCCACATCATACGGTCGTCGGCATCGCTTTTTCTAGCGGTCGGGCCGCCCGGTTGCGTGAAGCCGCGCAGATTCTGACATTTTCTATGATGTGTATCCGTGGCCGTCGATCTGCCGTGGATCAGGGCTTGCCCCAATCCGCCTGAAGCTCTTGCACGATCGCCAGTGCCAGCCGCTGGAGCGACTCTTCTTCCGCCACGCGCTGCCCTTCGCCCAGCGTCGGATACCAGGAGGCGGTCTGCTCAAAGTCGTGGCGCTCGACGAGGATCTTGCCCGTCCGCAGGTCTTTCCAGGTGAACCCCACGGTGATCAAATAACGCTGGTCCTGCGGCAGCCCCGTTCGGAAGCTCTCGCTGGTGGTGTGAATCTGCACGCGCTCGATCTCCCCGGTCAGGATCGTGTCCGCCCGCTCGCGCGGCACCACCTTGTAAGGGGACTGGCCCTCGAGCTGGTTCACGACCGCTTTGGAAAGCATGAACTCGACGCCTCGATAAAAAGTCCGATTCGTAAAGATGGGGACCGCGACCGTCTTCACGTCGTCGCGAAAGAGCGTGTGATTCTGATAGCCGGCGGCGTTGTCCATGCTGCCGCTCTGCTGATAACCGCAGCCGGGAATGAGCGCGATCGCAGCCAGCGCGAAGCCGATCAATCCGGCGTTCGTCGCTGCACCGGTGAAAGGAGTAGGCGGGGCCGACGGCGGAAGTGGGGCTATCGCCGGCGGGTTCAAAACCACCACCTCGATCGGACCTTTCCTGGCGATGGCGTTCTTCCGAAACGTGCGGAAGACGAAGAACCAGATGAAAAAAAAGATCAGCAGCCAGGGAATCAGCGGCAGGATGAATTGGAGCAGCAGGTTGCTGGTGTTGTCCGCTTGAACATCGGCGCCATTTCGGTTTTCCAGGACCCACTGGCAGAACGACCAGTTCCCGCCGACACCGACAGGAATTTCGACTCGAAAATACTTTCCACTGGAAGGGACAAGTCGATAAGTGCCGGTAAGCTCATCGGCGCCAAGGGTCACTGACTGGATGTTGCCCGCCTGGAGATCATCGTAAAACGTACTGAGGTGGATTGCGGGAGCCGATCTAGGCTGTTGCCGCAGAAGCAAAAATAACATGGTGGCTACGACGATGAATACCAGCCATCCAAGCCACGCAAGAATTCGCCGCTTTGGCTCCGGCGGCAAGCTCGAAGCGTACGGCACGTGTTGGGGGTACGGCTGTGTCATCGTTCCCGAGATGGCTCAGGATCACGGCCCAAACACACCCGACGCCGGGCGCGAGGTGGGCTGCGTAGTCGGGGGCGCGGACCGCGCGGCGGGCGGCTGGTCCAGGGCCGAACGCGGCATTTTCTTTAGCGCGAGTTGTGCCGCCTGGGCGTCGCGCGAGTTGGGATACGTTTCAATCAGGGATCGATAAACGTAAACCGCCGCGCCCGGATGGCTCGTCCGGCGATAGAAATCAGCCGTGTAGTAGAGCTTGTGCGCCAGGGTGTCGTCGATGCGCTGGATTCGTTCTTGCACGTTTTCCTCAGCGGCAAGGGCCGGGTACTTATCGATTAATTCCAGGAACTGGGAGCGGGCGTCGATGAGCGGGGTCGCGTCGTACCGCGATCCGCGAAACTGCGCGAGCGACGAGAATGCCGCCCGCAGTTTCACATACGGGACTTCGGCGCTGCGCGGGTAACTGCGCAGGTAGGACGCATACGCATCGGCTGCCAGCTCGAACTGTGAGGAGCGGAAGTAATAATCGGCAGTCCGCAGCAGGGACCGCTCCGCGAGCGCCGATCCCGGAGCACGTTCCTGGATCCGGTAGAGCATTTCGATCGCCTCGTCCTCAGCCGTCAGGATGCGCAGGCCCAGGAACCGGTTCTTGTAGCCGTTCAGGTAGGCGTCGGCGATCTGATATTGCTTCTGGAGGGCCAACCCGAAGAAACGGCTCTCGGGATACTTGTCCATCAGCTCATCGAGAAAATAGAACGATTTGAAGCGGTCACGGCTGCCGGATTGGTAATAAACGTCTGCCAGGAGGAAGACCGCGCGGTCCCTATCGGTTGCATCGGGATGGGCTTCCATCCAGGGGGTGAGGATCTCGTGGGCGTCGTCGTCCCGGTGGGCATCGAGAAGGCGTTCAACCTGATCCAGCACCGGGTTGGGGACCGGCTGGCCTGCCGGCGCGGTCGTGGCGATATCGTGCCACTTTCCATGGCCGGCGTACTCGGAGACCTTCGGCTCCGCGGTCGCGTGCGTCGCCATCCCCGCCACCAGGATCCATCCCGCGAGAAAGAGGCTCCATCGCATGGGCGGGGATTGTAGTGGCCGATAGAACCCCCAGCAACACGAGTCCGCTTCAATCTCGATCAAGGTGCATCCCCGCGCACCCGGACCTAGAATGTGAACGCGAATCTTATGGCCCTTGTTAACGACCGCTGCATCTGCCTGCGAAAGACGGAGTACAGCGAGACATCGCAGATCCTCAACCTGTTTGCCCGGGAGCACGGGATCATCCGCGCGATCGCCAAGGGGGCGCACCGGCGGACCAAGGCAGGGGCGAGCAAGTTCGATGGGGGCGTCGATTTCCTGGACGTCGGCGAAGCCGTCTTCACCCATGACCCTAGCCGAGAACTGGCGACGCTGACCGAGTGGAACCTTCGCGAGGGGCACTTGGGCCTGCGCGTGACGCTGCGCGGAATGTTCCTGGGCCTCTATGCCGCTGAGCTAGTCAGCCGGCTGATCGAGGAGCACGATCCGCACGTCGAGCTGTTTGACCGTCTCGAGGCGGTCTTCCCCGAGTTGGCCACGTCGCGACGTGAGGAGGCGTTCCTCGCCTTCGAGCTGGATGTCCTCAAGGAGAGCGGCTATCTGCCGGACCTCTTCCGGTGCGCCGAATGCGGCTCGGATGCACAGCGCTGGGCGAACAGTTACTTCTCCCCCAGCCGCGGCGGTGTGATTTGCCGTAACTGCGAGGGCGCGTCGCCGGACCGCCAGGAGATCGACATCCGCCTGCTGCGGATGCTGCACGCATTGCTCCGCCTGCCGCGCGCCAACGGCGTCGCCGCCCGCCTGCCACAACTCACTCGCCACCAGACCGACCCGATCAACCGGCTGCTGACGAACCACGTGGAACACACGCTCGGCAAACGCCTGCGCATGCCGCGCTACGTGTTGCCTGCACATTGATTAGGCCGCGGATTGCATGACGTTCCATCTCACTTGCCAGCGGAGCGGCATCAGGCTCGGCTCGCTGCCGTAGGCGGCCTGGAAGGCGTCGAACATCGTCAGGTAGAGGTATCGCCACTGGGGATCCACGGGATCCATCGTGACATCGCGGACGCTGTAGCCGCCGAAGCGGCCGCGGAGGTTGCGCACCTGCTCGTCGGTCACCTCGAAGTCCGGCAACATGCGCCGAATCGACAGGGCGGCGATGCGGTCGTGGTTCTCCAACTGCTGTTCCTTGTCGGTTCGGCTCGCTCCATTTCGCAGCCGGTAGCGGACGAGCGGCTCCGCCAGGTTGGCGCCGCGGGCCACGCGAAGCAGGCGCGTCCAGAGCTCGTAATCCTGGGCAGTGCGGAACGTGCGATCGTACTGAAGGCGGTGACGCTTGAGAAGTTCCGCGCGGAGCATGACGGTCGGGTGGCCAAACGGGTTGCCAAGCAGCGATTTCCAGCGGATCGCCAGGTCCTCCACCGGCGGATGGGAACGACCAACCAACTGATCGTGTTCGTCGATCAGCAGGCGCGCTGAGCCGAGGATTCCAATGTCCGCGCGCTGCTCGAGCACCTCGACCTGCCGATGCAGGCGCTCGGGGACCGCGACATCGTCCGCGTCGATCCGCGCGACAAATCGTCCGCGGCATTCGCGCAGGCCGCGGTTGAGCGAGGCGGTCAGGCCCCAGTTTCGTTTGCTGAGGGTGAGCCGGATCCGCGGGTCGTTGATCGTGTTGAGCAGTTCGGTGGAGCCGTCGGTGGAGCCGTCATCGATGATGATGAACTCCAGGTCGTCCAGCGTTTGCGCGAGGATGCTTTCGACGGCCGCCGTCAGGTGGCTCGCATCGTTGTAGACGGACATGAGCACGCTTACGAGAGGCTTACCAGGCATCGGGTTCTCGATTCCAGCCATCGGGCCAGGCAAAGGAGGGTCCACCGTCGTTGGGGGCGAAGTTCCGCCGTTACGTTCATCGCGCCCGGGAGCAGCGCGACCAGCGGCCCATCGGGCCGGATCGAATGTTCCCAGAGCGACTGCATGTCGGGTTGGGCCAGCCAGGCGCGCACCGGCGCGCCAAAGCCCTGTTTTCCGCGCCCTCGCACCGAGTGCGGCCAGAGCGGCTCACAGGCGGCGCGGAGCAGGTGCTTGAGCCGTCCGCCGGCGAATCGCATCTGCCTCGGCAGACCGAGCACAAATTCGGCGAGGTCCACGTCGAGGAACGGCGCGCGCGTTTCCAGGCCATGGGCCATCGCGGCGCGATCGACCTTGGTGAGGATGTCGCCAGGGAGATAGCACTCGAGATCGAAGTAGGTGGCGCGGTCGACGCCGCACACGTCGGTGCTCGGTCGATAGCGATGTTCGATCCACTCGCGCGAGGCGGGTTGAGCATCGGGCGACCAGAGCGCGACGCGATCCGCGGTCGCCGCTGCAGTGTGATTCTGCCACGGATCCGAGGCCATCGGATCGGCCGCGAGCAATGGGCGGTAATGCTCGTATCCGCCGAAGATCTCATCGCCCCCGTCCCCGCTGAGGACGACCTTCACATGCCGACGCGCGTGGCGGGCGACGAGCCAGGTGGGGATGTTTGATGAATCACCGAACGGCTCATCGTACACCGCCATCATTTCTTCAAGGCTGGCGGCGACGTCGATCTCCATCTGAAGCTCGTAATGATCGGTGCGGTATTGAACCGCGACATCGCGCGCATAGGGAAGCTCGTCGATCAGGTCTCCGAAGCCCACGGCGAAGGTCGGTACCGGCGCGTCACGCAGGCCGCTCATGAGCGCCACGATCGTGCTGGAATCCAGGCCGCCGCTGAGGAACGCGCCAACCGGAACGTCGGCCACCAACTGCCGTTTGACGGCCTTGCCAAGTAGTGAGCGGATTTTGTCCACCGCATCAGCTTCCGGGATGTCGCACATTGAAAGTTGGGGCTGCCAATATCGGCGCGATTGGAACCGCTCGTCCCGCCACACCGCCGTGTGGGCGGGCGCGAGCGTGTGAAAGTTCTGGTAGATCGTCCGGTCGGGCGGGACGTAGAAGAGACCGAGGTAGGCGTCGACGGAGAGGGAGTCGATCTCCGGATCGATCAGATCGCTCGCGAGGATCGCCTTGATCTCCGACGCGAGGATCACGTGGCCCGCCGATGATCGCGCCCAGTAGAGCGGCTTTTCGCCAAACCGATCGCGAGCTGCGAAGAGGGAACGCTCCCGGGCATCCCAGATTGCGAACGCGAACTGGCCGTTAAGCCGCTCGGGGACGGCTTCCCCACATTCGATGAACGCGTGCAGCAATACCTCCGTATCGGAATGAGTTCGGAAGACGTGACCGCGCTGCTCCAAATCACGGCAAAGCTCACGGTGGTTGTAAATTTCGCCGTTGAAGACGATCCAGAAGCGACCGCTCGGGTCCGACATGGGTTGCGCGCCGCCGACGGGATCGATCACGCTGAGGCGGGTGTGGCCGAGGTCGCAGCCAGGCAGGCGCGTGCATGCCTGCCCGTCCGGGCCGCGGTGGGCGAGGGCGGCGGTCATGCGCTCGATCGCGAACGGAGGCGTCTCCAGAGCGCTGCCGGGGAGGATGACCGCGATGCCGCACATCAGCGTGACCTGCTCGGCAGGCCGGCGCTGGGCCGGCGATGCCCGTAAAAGCTCACCTCGATCGGCCCTCGCGATGGCTTACCGGGGGCGGAGAGTCCGAGATCATTGAAGATTTGCCCAAACCGGTGATCCCACAGGTGCTCGTTCCGCGTGCGGTCGGCATAGGCCTGGGCAATCCGCAGTCGCAACGATTCGTGCTTGAGGTAGAACGCGACCTTTTCGACGCAGTCGTCGGGGCCTTCGTACGAGATGAATTCCTTGTCGGGCTCGTAATAGCGCGCTAAGTCGGCGCATCGCTGCACGAGCATCAGCGTTCCCGACAATCCCATCTGGAAGACGCGACCCTTGATCTGGAGCATCGACGGGTTGGTGCTCGCACCCAGCGGCGTATAGGAGATACGCGAGCGGTTCCACAATTCGTGGACCTCGGGGAAAGGCAACGCTCGATTGGTGGCGGGGAACCATCGGGCGACCGTTTCCCGAAAACGTTTGTTGTTGAACGGCGGGTACTTCACCCGCAGTGCTCCCAGCCCGAATACTTTCAGCCCCGCCCGACGCCGCAGGTGTCGCAACTCACTGACACGGCTTCGGTAGACCTGGCCGACGAAACTGAAGTCCAGGTCCTTGGCTCTGTCGAACTGGGCAAAGGTGTCGAGGCAGCCCCACTGACTTAGCATCAAGTTGGGGAATGCCAGGCGGTTTGCTTCGTAGACGTGCGGATAGGTCGTGATCATCCGCGTGAAACAGGGGGCGATGTGACGGGAGTAAGATTCCCACTGCCAGTCATCATCGCTGTTCCAGGCCACGACCGGCGTGCGTTTGGAAACGTTGGCAATCGCGTTGCGGTCCATGAAATCGCGCCCGCCGGTTTGATAGAAGATCAGGTCGTAGCCGCCAAGCCGAACGTGCCGCTCGAAGTTGGCGCCGCACTCGTCGGGTCCGACTTCCGCACACCGTTTCACGTGATCGAACGTCTCGACCTCGTGTCCCATGCGCCAAAGCGGCTCGGTGAATTCCAGGAACATCGGCTCCAGCGCCTGGGGCTGGCCGTAGTAGTGTTGCGTTACGGTGCTGAGGATTCGCATGGCTGATGTTTCCGCGCCGCGAGTTATGCCGCCGCTTGCATGCTGACCGGAGCCCTCGCCCCAACGGCCGAAGTCGCGCACCAGGGCGTAGGGCGGACTTCCGCGCATCCAGCGGCGACCATCCATTCCCGCACTTCCTCGGCGGTATGCGTCGATGCGGTTTGCGGCGTGATCGCGTCGAACACGTCGAGCACGCGCCACCGCGCATCTTTCAATCGCAGCACCACGAGCCAATTCTCTTCCAGGTAGCGAGACAGCTTCCGCAGTCCGCATTGCCGCAGGGCATTGGATGCCGGCGCCAACCCGTAAGCGGCCAAATAGGAATAGGCGAGGGCGAAGCGGTACCCAGCGAAGCGACCGGCGAAGCGATGCGCTGCCCGGAAACGGCGCACCGATTCAAAATCATAGAAATCGCCGCGAGGATAAACGCAGCAAGCGAGCCACCCGCCGGGGCGAACCGTGCGGGCCAGCGCTGCGAGTCCCGCCGCTGGCGAGGGGGTGTGGTGCAGCACTCCGATGGAATAACCGCCGTCAAACGCGTTCTGACGGAATGGGGGCTGGAGCAGGTCACCCTGGACGATCAGGACGTTGGGATCGTGAGCGAAGTTTTTCCGCGCCGACTCGACCGCCGTGCTGAGATCGATGCCGACGGCGATCCCGCCGCGACGCCGGACGACATCGAGAAATCGTCCCGGCCCGCACCCGAATTCCACGATCGTATTCCCCCGCACCTGATCGTCTGGCGCCGCGGTGATGCGGTCCCACATCCGCGTCGTATGCCCCTGCATGGGACGACCGACGTTGGCGGATTCGAACTGAACTCGCGGCCAGCGCTGCCATTCGAAGCCGAAGCTCGACGCGTAGTGCTCCTGGGAGACGAACCGGGGAATGCCGCGGATGATCGGGTAGCCGCGTCCCGAGAGCGCGCGGAGTATTCCCGCTCCGACCGTGCCGTCCGGGCGCATCCGTGCCTCACCGAGCTCCAGCGGCTCGCCGGTGGCCGGACAGCAGAGATATTGGAGGAAACGTGGGTGCATGGGACGCCCATCGGAGCTTGTGTTGTCAGGCGGCTTCGGACTTTCTCCCGATCAGCAGGTAGTTGTCGCCGTGGTGGAAGCGTTCGACCTTCACCTGGTCGAATCGGGCCATCGCCGCGCCGATCACTTCGCCGTGATCCACGAGTTGCACCTGCGGCGCCTCGGTGGCCATCTGTCCGGCCAGGAAGATCTGTCGTGCGCCGAAGTAGCCTGACTCTTCAATCCGGTTCTGGAGCCCGCGCGGCAGCTCGGAGAACCCGAAGGTCGAGAAGAACAGATCCGCTTTGAGTTCCATGGAATCGATCAGCGAGGTCGGCAGCAGGAGGATCTGGCGCGGGGCCGGCTTCACGTCCTCCGGGCGGGTGGCGCACACGATGCGGTAGCCGGGCATTGCCAGCGTCAGGTAGTAATGCTGGAGGGCCAGCATCTCCGGGAGGTCGACGATCACGTACGAAGCATCGGGGTGGCACTGGGCGTAAACATAAGCGAACGCCCCGAACCCGCCGCCGACCTCAACGACCTGATTGGGCAGCTCACGGACGACCTGGGCAGCGCGGGCCCGGCTGGCCAGCGACTGACCCGCACTGGCCGCGAATTCCGGCTCCACCGGCGCGGTCTCGTGGACGCGCATCATGTAATAGAGCATGCCGAGCATGTTCGTCGACAGGTTGGGAAGGATGCCGCTGGGGCGCGGGCTGCCGAGCTGCGGGTCGCGTACGCGGTTGAGCATCCGGCGTCCGAAATCCGACTCTGACAGGATCTCATATTCCTTATCCTGCATCGGCCCCCAGCGGCCACGATAGAACATGAACTTGCAGACCGGGTGTTGAAGGAAGCCGCGCCAGTCTTCGTTCTCGAGATACGCGCGAAGCTTTTCGCGCGCCTCCGCCCAGATCGGGTGAACCGGGACGGGATGGCGCTCCTCGATCGCAAGCGTGTCGCGCAGGAGCTTCCGACCTTCATGCATGTGATATTCACAGACGAACGCCACCGGGTCCGCCGGAAGCGATTCGGCGGGCATCGACCGGTGATACGCGATCACGTTGGCGTAGAAGTATTTACCCTCGCAGACGAACCAGGCATCGGGAAGCGTCGTGCTGGTGAAACGTTGCGCGGAGATCGGAGCGACACCATCGCGGATGAAGATGTCGAAGCAGTTGTAGCCACGATCGGCGAGGAATTTCAGGCAGTCCTGGGCGGCGTCGGGAAATCGCTGGTTGGCTTCGAACATGATCATGGACGGAGCGTCGGCATCGAAGGCTCCGCCGTCGAACAGTCCGCGAAGCGCGGACAATTCATGTCCCTCGACGTCAACCTTCACGAAGCCGAGCCGCTCGAACCCATTGCTCTGCGCCAGCTCCGCCAGCGGATAAGCGGGGACTTCGACCTTGCGCGGCTCGGCGAACTCTTCAGGGAACGCGACGCGGGTCCACGATTCCTCGATCGTGCTGACGGTACTGGCGGAGCCGACGAACATCGTCGCCGTCCCGCGCCGATCCGAGGCGGCGCAGCACTCGACGCGCACCAGGTCCAGCTCGCGGAGTGCGGCGAAGCGCCGCTTGAGGTGGTCGACGATCGACTGCTGCGGCTCGATCGCCAGGACGCGGAAGTCCAGGTCGGCCAGGGCGCCCGTCACATCGCCGCGATGGGCGCCAACGTCGATCGCCCGCTTGCGCTCCGCCGGCAGGCTGGCCAGCGTCTGTTGGAGGTAAATCACTTCGAGAGTGGCCGCCAGGGAGTGACGGCCATCAGTGAGGTTAAGGGGAAGATTTGCCGGGTTCATCGTCGGATCTCCTTAGGCGGCACTGGGGGTCGCAATCGCTAGAGCAGAGTCGAGGAATGACGGCTTCCATAGTCGCAGGATCGGCCCGTCGAACTGACGGCGCAGGTTTTGTTCACGGGCGTCCAGGTGCGCGGGGTTGACCGTGGAAATGATGATGCCGTCGGGGTTGAGATCGAGCGCATCGGGCGTGGGGAGGATCGGCACGCCGCGGTACCTGCGTCCGGAGAACGCGGCACGGTCATCGGCCAGGGACAAGGTTTTGAGCGAGGCGGCCTGGCTCGCCTTCCAGGTCGCGTACAGGTTCTTACTGAAGTCCGCGATGACGACCTGGCTCAGCCTGTGCTTCTGCCGCCAGGTCGTCACCGTCCTTGCCTGCCGCTGAAGATCGAACAGCAACTCGATGGCTCGTCCGTCGAGCGTGCGACGGCCGACGGAAAACTCACGACGTGCCCAGATCCGGGCTTCGCGAAGGGCGACGTCAACCGCGTCGCGGTGTCCTTCGTGCATGGCAAGGCGGGCGTAGCGCTGGATCCAGTCGTGGCGGTAGGCCCGCCGCAGCATTCGCGGCAGGTAGCGCTCGACGAGGATCAAGTTGTTGCGCAGGTCCATCCGGTGGGTGAGCGCCGAACTGCGGGCTCCGCCGTTGTCCTTGTCGTGATGGAAAATCACGTCTTCGAATCGTTCGATGCTGAACCCGGCTTGCCAGATACGGAAGCTCAAGTCGTATTCCTCGGCCTGGCGGAAGAACTCCGTCGCGAATCCGCCGACTTCGTCGAGGACCGAGCGGCGCAGGATGCTCGCTCCACCGAGCAGCACCGCGGGAAAGGCCGGGGCCTCAAAACGCCCGTCAGGCAGAACCACTCGCGCGACGAGTCCCGCCACACGCATCCGACGCGCGAGGAAGCTCAGTCCCGCGGAGATGGCGCCGGGGGCCGGGTAGCTGTCATCGTCGAGCAGAACGACGTACCGCCCTTTGGCTTCTCGAAAAGCGTGGTTCCGCGCGGGCATCCCCTCGTTCTCTGTCAGCTCCAATACCGTGGCCCAGGGAAACTGTCGGCGTACGGCGGCAGCCGTCCCATCGCGCGAGGCGTTATCGACGACCAGAGCCTCCCACGATTCACGCGGCAAGCCGGTATTTTCGACGAGGCGCTGGAGCGTCAGCAAAAGGCGCTCGCGTCGGTTGTGCGTGATGAGGACGTAGCTCAGCCGCATTCAGACCGCCCTCCGCGCTGCATCGGTGACAGTCGTTCGTCCGCCGACGCCGCCGCCCCTCGTCGCGCCGGAGCAAAGCCGGTCCGCCATGTCGGCGACGACCCGGCGCACGCCGGCGTCGTAGGTGAAGCGTTCGACCACGCTGGCGCGCTGCGCCTGCTGCACCAGCGCTGCCAGCTTCGGATCGGCCAGGAACCGGGTGACGGCACCACGGAGCGAGAAGGCGTCAATGAAGCGGGTCAGGTCGAAGCGCGGCAGGACCTGTTCGCGCGGCATCAGCAGCCGCATGTCGGCAAAGTCCCAGACCGCCGTCACCGGGTCGTCCAGGTCGCTGGTCGCGATGGCCGGTCGGCACCCCTCGATCAACTCGTTGAGCATGGGAAGCTGCTCGTCGCGCACGGCGGAGCGGGCGGCGGCGGAGGTGCGGGCGGCCGGGGCGTTAGCGTGCAGGTAGTTCAACAGGGCCGGCGCCGCCACGTCCGCGGTGTGCGAGCGGATGAGGAAGAACCCGCCGGCCATCAACCCGTCCAGCAGGCGCTGGTGCAGGCAGAGGTAGGGAACGATCTGGAGATTGATGCGGCTGCGCCGCGTGAGCTCGTGCAGCTCCGCGCCGTAGCTGACCGGCCCGCGGGCGTGCGCGGCGAATTCCGGGTGGTGGTTCCAGCCCGCGCCGTAGAGCGAGAGCGTCAGGCCGATGTCCGTGGCGGCCGACGCCGCCCAGCGCAGCGCTTGCTGGCGGTAGAGCGCATCGTTCAGCGGGTGCGTGACCCAGGCGGCGATCGAATCGAATTCGGTCGTGCCGACCATCGACGACAGGTCGCGCTGGGTGCCGCGGATCAGGCGGATCACCTCGTGGTACGTGCCGACCACGCCACCCTTGGAATACGTTTCGACCAGCCGTTGCGCGGCGGCATCCAGCAACTTTCGGCCAGCCGGCGTGCCGTCGTAGGTGTCCAGCCGTTCGCGGAGGATCCGCTCGGGGACGTGTGAAGCATTGGAAACAAAGACGATCTCGTTGTTCTTATCATGTTCGGAGAGGGGCATCTCTTGGGCCTCCCGAGTGAGTTTGGGTAGTGGAATGCACTGTCGTTCGGGGTAGCCGAACGTACCGGAGTACGTCGAGGGAGCATCGGTCAGGACAAAATCACGATCGGAGATCGACTGCCCCGCCCGCGCGATGCGCAGGTTCGGCAGGTGGTCCTGGATCCAGCAGACGAACGGGAGCTCGGCTGGAAACAGGTCTTCGTGTTCGTAGCGGAGGTGGTCGAGCTGGAAGACGAGATCTGGCTGAAAATCCGCGAGCGCCTGCCGCATCGCCGCCTGAAACAGGCGGTGTGCCGGCGAAGGTTCGATCAACACCAGCGCGTCCCATCCGAGCCGGCCAAACGCCTCGGCGGTATCGCGCGTCGAATACTGGAGGACGCTCGAGAATCGCGTGGTGATCAGCATCACGCGCGGACGACGGGGGCTGTCCGTTCCGAGTAGCGTGGCAATCGAGGGACGGCCTGGCTGCGCGTAGTAAGCCTCCACCCGGTTGCGGGTGCGGTTGTCCTGTTGCTGAAGTTCCCGGGTTGCCGAGCGGATCCCAGCCGCGAGCGGCGCGGCGGCGATCCTCTGGCTGACGACCACCGCCGGGCTGGGAAGACACAGGTCCGCGGACAGCGCATGGGTCAGGGCAGACACGCATTCGGCCCCGACGAACCAGTGAAACCTCGGCTGCTCGATGGGGCCGCCTGGGCCGGTGTAGTCGTGGATCATCAGGCAGTGCAGCACCACCTGAGCATCGGATTCGATCAGGAAGACCGGCTGCTGCATGTCCATGAACAGCTTCGGCGGATTGGCGGCGAGGAACTGGAGCAGGTACCCGTCGCCGATCCCGCACATCCCCAGCGCCTGTCCCTGTTCCGCCGCAGACTTCAATTGATTGAATGCCCCAAGCGATGCGGCGACCGGGTCAGGCCCGGCCGAGAGGCTGAGGCGACTGCCGTCGGAACGTCGCACGATGACGGTGGGGCGGCCGGTCGGGGCGGGCGCAATGCCGTAGCCGTCATCGGTGGGGAGAGAGAGGATCGTTTCGTAGACCGATTCGCGATGTCGCTGGAGGGCCGCCAGATTGCGTGCCAGCGACCGCTTCATATCCACCGACGCATCGCGGCCGGGGAGCTGTTCGAAGAGCCAGGCGGCGTCGTCCCAGCGGCGCAGCCGCATCGCCGCATGCGCGGATTCAACCAGTGCAGGGGGTGCGGATGAGGTGGCCAGCGCACGGGCGGCGTCTCGGTCGCCGCGGCGCAGGGCCGACATCAGCTCGATCGAGGCGGGGGGCGCGGGTTGTCCTTCGGGCGAGGTACTCATGATGGGCGGATCCTCCGCCGTCATGAGTTATCGGACGCGTCATCTATGGAAGTTGAGCCGACTTTGAGGAGTTTTCACCCGCTTTTTACCAGTTGGCCAAGGGCCAGCGTCCGATAAACACTCATCTTCAAGCCTGGGATCGCCGATGTAGGAGGTGTCGGCGCAACGCCCGCCGCCCTGCGCGGGACCGCCGTACGGAGGATTCATGCCGCCCACCCGCAAAATCTGCTCCCTTGAGGCGCTCCTGCAAATCCGCGCCGATGCCCGCGACACCGGTCGCACCGTCGTGCATTGTCACGGCTGCTTCGACATCGTTCATCCCGGTCACATCCAGCACCTTCAGTATGCGCGATCGCTGGGGGACGTGCTCATCGTCTCGGTCAGCGCCGATGCACAGGTGCGGAAGGGGGTCGAACGCCCGCTGATTCCCCACGAGTTGCGCTCGGCGAGCCTGGCGGCGCTGGAGTGTGTCGACTGGGTCCACGTCAATCACGACGAGACCGCCGCTCAGCTTCTGGAAACGCTGCGCCCGGACGTCTACGTCAAAGGTCGCGAATACGAGACGAGCACGGACCCGCGGTTCCTCCAGGAGCGCGAGACGGTCACACGTCATGGCGGGCGCGTCGTGCTCTCCAGCGGCGAGGTCGTCTACTCGTCCACCGCGCTGATCGGCGCCCTGGACAAGACCGACCGGTTCCAGGACGAAAAGCTGACGCGCCTGCGCGAACGCTACGGCCTGAGCACACCAAACCTGCAAAACCTCCTTCATCGCGGCCGTGGCCTCAAATGCGTGGTCGTCGGAGATTACGTGCTGGATCGCTATCACTTCTGTGATGCAACCGGCGTCGCGGGCGAGGGACCGATGCTCTCGCTCCGTGCGATGCAGCAGCGCGACTACGATGGCGCGTCCGGCGTGATCGCCCTCCACCTGGCGGGCCTGGGCGCGGCGCCCACGCTCATCTGTCCGCTCGCGGACGATGACCTATCACAACAGATCCGGCTTCGGCTTTGCGCCGGCGGGGTCGATGTGCAGAGCTACGCCGGCCGTCGGCAGGTCGTCTGCAAGCACCGCTATCTGGTGGACCAGAGCAAGCTGTTCAAGGTGGACGAAGGCTCCGCGGCCCCGGGCGACTCGCAGCTCGAAGGATTGCTGGCCGCGAAGATCCTGGCGGCAGCGGAAGGCGCCGCCGTGGTGATCTTCGCTGACTTTGGCTACGGGATGATCACGGCGGGATTGCTCGATCGCATCCTGCCCAAGTTGCGGCGCACGGTGCCGGTCCTGACGGCCGACGTGAGCGGACGCCAGAGCAACCTGCTGCGATTCAAGGACTTCGATTTGCTGTGCCCCACGGAGCGCGAGGTGCGCGAAGCGCAGCACGACTTCACCGACGGGCTGGGCGCGGTCGTCTGGAATTTGCTGAAGGTGACAGCCGCCCGACAGGCGATCATCACTCTTGGCAAACAGGGCCTGGTTACCTTTGATCGCGACGCCGATGCACCCGATGGCCGGCTTCGCAGCGAATACCTGCCGGCCCTGGCGTCGCACGCCACCGATCCCCTCGGCTGCGGCGACGCATTGCTGGCAACGGCAAGCCTGGCCATGGCGTGTGGCGGATCACTCCAGGCCGCGGCGTTTCTCGGATCCGTCGCGGCCGCTCTCGAGGCACGGGAAATGGGAAACCAACCGATCGGCGCCGAGCGAATCCTCTCCCACCTTTACCAGCGCGATGCGCTGCCCGAAGCGGCACGGCTGGCGTCGTAGGCGGCGATCTCGAATCGCCCTCCGTTACCGCACCGGCCGCGGTCCGCCCGGCGGGGCGCTGCCCGGTTGCGTGGGAATTTCTCCGAACTGCTGCTCGAAGCGCTGAAGCAGCTGGCGCAATGAGCCGGACAGGCGCTTCACGCTCGGGTAGCTCAGGATGATCCGGTCCGTCACCTTGAACAGCATCTGCTGCTGGCCGCCCTGCGGATTGGGGTTGAGCAGGTTGAAACCGAAGTCGATGATCACTTCTTCCGCGGTCGTGTGAATGCGGTAGCCGTTGGCGAAATTCGTCTTCATGTCGCGCTCGTCGAGCACGACCTGGAGGCTCTGCTGACCTTCCGCCGGGGGTGTCGTCACTTCATCTGCCATCCGTGTTTCCTTTCGTGAGTGGGAGAGGGGACATTGTGACGATTGCCGTCAAGAAATCCATAGAGTGGTGTTCGCGCGGCGCTGCCCTAAAATGAAGGACGATGACCGCGACGATCGACACGATTTCCCAGTTGCGCGGGCTCGTTCCCGCCGACCACGTCCTCTCCGATCCTGACGAGCTGTTCGTCTACGATTGCGACGGCTTCACGATCGCCCGCTCGCGGCCGTTGGCGGTGGTCTTTCCGACCAGCACCGCGGAAGTCGTGGCCGTCGTCAACGCGCTGGCGGCGCGGGGCGTGCAGATCGTGCCGCGCGGGACGGGCACCGGGCTGGCCGGGGGGTGCGTGGCGTTCGAGAACGGCGTCATCGTTTCCACCACGCGCCTGAACCGGGTACTGAACATCGACCTGATGAACCGCGTCGCTCACGTGCAGGCAGGCGTGCGCAACGTGCAACTCAGTGAGGTGGTCGCGCAAACGCCGGGCGGCACGGGCTACCACTTCGCGCCCGATCCCTCCAGCCAGCGGGCGAGCACGATCGGCGGGAACGCCTCGACCAACGCCGGCGGGATCCACACGCTCAAGGACTTCGTCTCCTCCAACCACGTGCTGGGGATCGAGATGGTACTCGCCGATGGCCAGGTGTTGCGCGTCGGCGCTGCCAATGGCTGCTATGAATCGGGGAGCTTCGACCTGCCGGGCCTGATCTGCGGACACGAGGGGACGCTGGGACTGATCACCTCGCTGTGGGTACGGCTGGTCCCCAAAGCCCCCGCCTTCCGCACGATCGTCGCGATTTTCGCCGACACTTCGGACGCGTGCGAAACCGTCAGCGACGTGATCGGCGCCGGGATGCTCCCCGCCGCCATGGAACTGATGGACGGCAAGATGGTGGAGGTGGTCGAGGCCGCGAACCACCTCGGATTTCCGCCGGGCACGCAGGCGCTGTTGCTGACGGAGATCGACGGGATCGAGCCGCTGCTCGATGCGCAGATGCAGGACGTGATCGATCTGTGCCGAAAGCACCACGCGACCAGCGTCGAGGGGACGTCGGACCCGGCGGTGCGCGCCAAGCTCTGGAAGGCGCGCAAGGCCGCATTCGGCGCGATCGGCCGGATCAGTCATTCGTACTGCACGCAGGATGCATGCGTGCCGCGAAGCATGCTCGCGCCGGTCCTGGCGCGGATCGACGCGATCGGCAAGGAATACGGGCTGCAGATCAGCAACGTCTTCCACGCCGGCGACGGCAACGTCCACCCGATCTTTCTCTACGACGACCGGGATGAAGACCAGGTGCAGAACACGCTGGCCGCCGCGGAAAAGGTGCTTCAGTATTGCGTTGACGTCGGCGGCACCTTGACGGGCGAGCATGGCGTTGGCGTCGAGAAGATCAGCCTGATGCCTTACCTCTTCGACGAACCGACGATGCGCCAGTTCGCGAAGGTGAAGGAGGCGTTTGATCCGGGGGAGCGGATCAACGCGGGGAAGCTGATTCCGAGTGACAAGCTGAAGGTCACGCTGCTCAAGCCGGGCCGGCATGTGCCGCAATAGGGTTTTTGCGTCAATTCCAGGTAATCAATCCCGGCTCATACGGCGTAGCAAGGTCTTTGGCGCCGGGGAGGATTCGGATCGCGAAGCCCTGGCGGCCGCTGGTGCGGCATTCGATCTTGCCGACGAACAGGTGACGATCGGCGGCGAGCGGCTTCGAGTGGGTCATGTTCAGTGCCTGGGGCTGATCGATGTCACCCTTGGCGCTGATCGGGCCGGCGTAGAGCTGGACGGTGAGATCTTCGGCGTTGACGCCGGGCAGGTCGACGAGCGCCTCGACCTGCATGGAATCGCCGACCTTGAAGTGGCCGTTGCCGCTGGTGTGGACGCCGACGATCTTGATCCCGCTCCACTTGTTGCGCAGCAAATCCTTGGCATGGGCGAGCTCGATGGCGCGCTTCATCCCGTCGGCGACGAGGACGCGGCCGCGATCGAGGGCGGGGACGTAGAACTGCTCCGCGTAGTTCCGCACCATGCGGTTGGTATTGAAGACCGGGGCAAGGCGGCGCATGCAATTCTTCATCCGCGCGATCCATTCGCGCGGCGTGCCGTCGATCCCGCGATCGTAGAACGTCGGGAGGATCTGCTTCTCGAGCAAGTCGTAAAGCGCCTGGCTCTCGAGCTGGTCCTGGTAGTTGGCGTCGGCGTAGGTCTCGCCGCGGCCGATCGCCCACCCCAGGTCCGGGGCATATCCCTCGACCCACCATCCGTCCAGGATCGAGCAATTGAGCACGCCGTTGGCGGCGGCCTTCATGCCGCTGGTGCCGGAGGCTTCGTAGGGACGACGCGGCGTGTTCAGCCAGACGTCCACGCCCTGCACCAGGTAGCGGGCCACGTTCATGTCGTAGTTTTCCAGGAAGACGATCTTGCGCCGGACCGCCGGGTCCCGGGCGAAGTTGACGATCTGTTTGATCAGGTCCTTTCCTTCGTGGTCGGCGGGATGAGCCTTGCCGGCGAAGAGGAACTGGATCGGGTGCTTGGAGTCTTCCAGGAGTCGGCGCAGGCGCTCGACGTCGCGGAAGAGGAGCGTGCCGCGCTTGTAAGTCGCGAACCGGCGCGCGAAGCCGATTGTCAGCGCTTCAGGATTGAGGACCTGGTCGGCGGTGGCGACCTCGTCGTACGCGGCGCCCCGGCGAAGCAGTTGCTCGCGGAGCGTCTGGCGCGACCAGCTCACCAGGCGGGCGCGGCACCGCTCGTGGGCGCGCCACAACTCCTCGTCGGGGATCTGCATGACGCCTTCCCAGACGCTGTTGTCCGAGGGGTCGCTCATCCACTCGTCGCTGAGGTAGCGATCGAGCGTGTAGGCGATGTCGTGGGCCAGCCAGGTGCGGACGTGAATGCCGTTGGTCACGTGCTTGATCGGCACCTCATCGGCGGGGAGCGAGGGCCACACGTTGTGCCACATCTTGCGGGAGACGTCCCCGTGCAGGGCGCTGACGCCGTTGATGTTGTCGGCGAGCCGGATCGCCAGCAGCGCCATCGAGAATCCCTGCTTCTTGTTCGAGACGTCTTCGCGGCCCAGGGCCAGGAACCCTTCGTCGTCCAGCTTCAGCGAGGGGATGAACGACCGGAAATACTTCAGCATCAACTCGGGCGAGAACGTGTCGATGCCGGCCGGCACCGGCGTATGCGTCGTGAAGACGCTGGTCGCCATCACGCCCTGGCGCGCTTCGTCGAACGTGAGCGAAGATTTCTCGAGCATTGTCCGAATTCGCTCGAGGGCGAGGAAGGCGGAGTGCCCTTCGTTCATGTGGAAGACCGTGGGCGCCACGTTCAGCGCGGCCAGCGCGCGTACGCCGCCGATCCCCAGGACGATCTCCTGCTTGATTCGCATCTCCGTCCCGCCGCCGTACAGCTTGCTGGTGATCTCGCGGTCGGCGGGGGAATTCTCTGGAAGGTTGGTGTCGAGAAGGTAGAGCGGGATGCGGCCGACCTGGGCCCGCCAGACCTTGCAGAAGACGGCGTTGTCGGGAAGGTCCACCCGCACCTGGACGGGCGACCCGTCGGTGTAGGTCATCGGCTTGATGGGAAGGTTGTAGAAATCCAGCTCGGGGTAGGCCTCCTGCTGCCAGCCGTCGGCGGAGAGGTACTGCTGGAAGTAGCCGTTGCGGTAGAGCAGGCCGACGCCGACGAGCGGGAGCGAGAGCTCGCTGGCGCTCTTGAGGTGGTCGCCGGCGAGGATCCCCAGGCCGCCGGAGTAAATCGGCAGCGATTCGTGAAGACCGAACTCCGCGGAAAAGTAGGCGACGAGCAAATCCTTCTTTTCGGCGTGGGCTTCGCTGAACCAGCCGCTCTGCTCCATGTGCTTCTTGAAAACCGCATGGACGCGGTGCATGTGGGCCAGGAAGCCGTCATCCGCCGCCGCCGCCGCCAGCTTCGACTGGGCGATCACACCCAGGAGCTTGACGGGGTTGTGATAGACGTCGTCCCACAGCTTGCGGTCCAGCCGGCGGAACAGCTCGACGGCGTCCGGCTGCCAAACCCACCAGAGGTTGTGCGCCAGTTCCAGCAACGGCAGAAGGGCATTGGGAACATCCGGGAAAACCTGGAACGTGCGGATGGTCGGAGAGACGGCTTCAGCCATGAAACACCTGCAATCCTGTTATTGTTTTCGCGAAGATCGTGTTCCCGCGGGACACGCGCGGCGGTTGGTAAACGGCCGGTTTTAGCCCAAAGCAGGGGAGCGATCAAGCTGCCGACGCTATCCGCTGGCCTCAATGCGTTTGACGTAGAAGAGGGAATCGGCTGCCCGCTGGCCGACGAAATGCAGGCTGAACGGATACTTCAGCTTGCAGTTTCGGAAGAACTCGAAAATCCGCTCCCCGTGCTTGAATTGGCGCTCGAGGTTGGCGTTCACGTGATCTTCAAGGTGGGGCGGGACAAGCTGCTGGCGATCGTAATCCCAGTTGGGATCGATGCGGATCAGAAGGTGCGCCTCTTCCCAGTCGACCGGGTAGCCGTGAATGTAACCCTCGCCGGTATGAGGGGTGTAAAACCAGTAACAGAGGAATCGGTCTTTCCAGACGGTGGAGGTCGCGTTGTCGGCGCCGGTGATCAGACGCGCATGCGCGGTTCGGATCGCCTGTCCGCCGAGCGGCTTACAGACCCAGACCGTTCGCTCGCGGCAATCGTAAAGCCCGACGTGGGGATACTTCCCGTTGAACTTGTTCGTGCAAAACCGGCTGCTGACGCGCGGCCCGCCCTCCTGTCCGCCACGCGAAAAACCAAACATTCAGCCGTCCTTCGCGGTCTTGCACACCCTTATGCTTTTTCAGAGCCGCGACCGTCAGGGAGCGGTGTGTGCGGCACCGTGATTACCGCTCCCTGACGATCGCGGCCATGAATCATATGCGATCGCCCCGAAGCGCGTCCGACCCTATTGAACCGTCACGACGAACGGCGACATCAGGAGCACCGGGTGCTTCTGGAGAAGTTGGATCGCCTGGAGCTGCTCGGTCAGCAGGCGGCGGGCCTGTGGCGAGAGCGTGTTCAACAGTGAGTCGGCGCTGATTTGGATCTTCGGACGGATCGGCGTGGCCGCCTCGGGGCCGCCGCCAAAGCCAAGCATGTCCGCCAGCGTGCGCGGCTGCGGCAACACGCGAACGTCGTACTTGCCTTCTCCGAGCTTGGCCGTTTTGGCGGCATAGGCGACGGCGTCGGTGATGCCGCCGATCTCGTCCACCATGCCCAGCTCTTTCGCCTGCTCGGCGAGGAAGATGCGGCCGCGCGCCACTTTATCGATGTCCTTGATTTTGCCGGAGCGGGTCTTCATCACGCGCTGCGTGAACTGCTCGTACGTCCCGCGCATCCAGTTGGTGACGAGTCTTCGCTGACGGTCGGTGAACGGGTCATTGGAGCTGAAGAGCCCCGCGTTCTGTCCTTTCTTGAACGTTTCCGTGGTGAGTCCGAGCTTGTCGTACAGGTCCTTCATGACGAACTTGCCGCCGACCACGCCGATCGAACCGACGATGGCGGAGGGGTCGGCGAAGATGTGGTCGCCGGCCGAGGCGAGGTAATACCCGCCGCTGGCCGCCATGCTGCCGACGCTGATGATCACCGGCTTCTTCGCCGCGACGTGCCGCGCCGCCTGCCACATCACCTCGCTGGCCAGCGCGCTGCCGCCCGGCGAGTCGATTCGGATGACGACCGCCTTCACGTTCTCATCGCGCGCCGCGGACCGCAGCGCCTTGCGGATCGATTCGCCGCCGATCCCGCCTTCGCTGAACAGCCCATCGCCACCCTCACCATCGGAGATCACGCCCTCGGCGTAGATCAGCGCGATGGCCGGGTTGTCCGATGGCTGCGGGCGTTTCCCAAGGAGCTGGAAGAACGCGAGGGGGCTGGACATGTCGACCGATTCGCGGGGCGTGCGGCCGTAGTCGTGGAGCAAATCCACGTCGTTGCCCAGTTCCTTTTTCAAAAGGTCGCGCAGGCCGTCTTCGTCCACCACGTGATCCACGAAGCCGCGGCTCTTGGCCGCGGCGGCGGTGAGTATCGTCTCGTCGATCATCTGCTTCACCGCTTCGTGCGGCAGGTTCCGATTGAACGAGATGCCGTCGACGATCTGGTCGTAGATGGCGTCGATCAGCTTGTTCAACTCGCCCTTGAGTTCTTCGCTGGCGCCGGTGCGGGTATAGGATTCGTCGGCCCCTTTGTATTCGCCGATCTGGACGTAATCGGCTTTCACGCCGACCTTGTCGAACAGGCCCTTGTAGAACATCGTTTCCATCCCCACGCCGGGGATCATGATCTCGCCGCCATCGAGCAGGCAGATGTTCGTCGCGCCCGTCGCGAGGGTGTAGCCGACGGTGTCGTACGAGTCGGCGTAGACGAACGTGGGCTTGCCGGCGTGGCGGACGGTATTCAGAGCATCGCGGATTTCCTGCGCCTGCGCCAGGTTCATCCCGTGCTCGCCGAGCGTCATCAGGACCGCGCGAACGTCCTTGTCGTCCCGTGCCGAGTGCAGCCGGTCAACGATCGAACGGATGGTCGAGCTGGCGTCATCGCCGAACAGCGAGAAGGCGGCTGGGCCCTCGGCGACCGGGCGCGAGAGATCGAAGTAGGCCACCTTCGAGGCCTTAGCCTGCTTGTCGTTCAGCTCCTTCATCCGCTTGATCAGCTCGGCGGGCGTGGGGTAATGCGGTTCGGCACCAGCCGCCGCAAGCGCCAGTGATGGTTGCGTTGCAGGCGAAACGGCCGGCTGTGTCGTCGGACCTGCAAGGCAAACGCTGGTCACCGCAAGAATCGCTGCCACGGTAAGGCTTTTCATACGTCTGCTCCTGAACCAGTTCAGCGGATAGGGACCCCCAATCGCGACGCGCGACCGCGACTATAGACCCCAACATCGGCCCATTCAACGCAATTCGTAAACCAGAGCGGCTCACGGAGCAGTCATGCGTCGCCGTCGGATCGGGGGTTCGCGCAAAAAGAGCCCGCCTCCGGAACACCGGCGGCGGGCGGGTCAGGCTTATCCTTACGTCATTGAGGCCAATTGCGATCGGAGACGATCAACCCGCCACCAGCTTCCCGGCGGAGTTGGTCGGGAACCCATTGACCACGGCGCTGAGGCCGGCGTGGCCGAGGCCATACTGATCCTCGATCGTCCGCAACGTATTGAAGTGGTTTACGTAGGTGTTGCTGACACCTTTTTGCACAAGCTTCGGGTCCCCGTCCACGATCACCGGGATGTTGTTGTCACGGGTAAAGTCGAAGTCGTTCTCATCCCAGACAGTGATGAGCAGCGAGTTGTGCGTCGTGGCCCACTTGCGATAGGCCTCGATGTTGGACTTAAGCCAGTTATCGCCGTTCTGGATGGTGGTTCCATCGCTCACGGGCGCACCCTTGGAGTCGACGCCCGAACCGGTGGTGCTCTCACCGAGGCCGTTGACGCTGACGGTGTCGTGCATGTCGTTGGTCTCGTTCGGGACCACGAACGAAACGTTGGGAAGCTTGGTGAAATCAGTCGGCAGAGCGGTCAGCGGCTGATTGGTTTCCGCCGGGATCTGGTTGGCGCCCGTCCCCTGGAACTGTGCCCAGGCGTTGTGTTTCTCGACGTAGTTGCGACGCCCCGGCGCGAGCGGGAACTGCACGCCGGTGAACCCGGCGCTGGGGAGGGTCTCGGAGTAACCGACGAATGTCTTTCCCTTGGCGATCAGCTCGGCGCCGAGGTTGGGCACGGAGAACGGCTGGGCGGTGTTGAAGTCATCGCTGCCATTCTCGCGCGCGACGACGGCGGGATTGGTGTCATCCACGCCATTGGGCCAGGTGGCCTGGAGGGGCGAGTTGATCCCCTGGACACCCGGATTGGCGCCGCTGAACAGCTCGAGGTAATTGGGCTGGCTATCGTGGTCGGTGCCATGGGCGTTGGCGAAATAGAGCCCGCCCTTGATCAGCGTCTTGTTGATGTAGGGGGCGTTGGCGCTGCCCACGATCTGGTTGGCGTCGTGGTTCTCCTCGATGACGACGACGACGTGGTCGGGCGTCAGCGGCTTGGCTGGCGTGGACGTCAGCCCGGGCAGCTCGGTGGTCTTGTCCTTCACCGCTCCCTTCAGTTTCTTCGCGCTCAGCCCGAGTGCATCCAGGGCGCTGACCGCGATCTGCTGCGTCTTCACCGAATTGGCGTTGATGGTGCCGAAGTTGGCGCTGTTCACCTTTCCGCCCGCGGTGATCAGCGCGACGTTGCGGTCGTCGGCGACGAACCCGCCGTGCTCCGCGTTCTTGAACGTGAACTTTGTCGGATTGCCCACCAGGATGAAGCCTGGCTTGAGCGTCACGACGATGTCCGGCGTGCGCGTGTTGGACCCCTGGCTGGGATTGCCTAGACCCGCGTCTGTTAGCGCGGCGCCCGAGAGGATTTTGTCGATTACCTGGTTGGCGGGGATCGCGCTCATCACGCCCTTGTTGAAGACGTCGATCGTGCCCGTGTTCTGGAACGCGGTGAGGGCGGTCACGGCTGTTCCGGTCAGCTTCTGATCCGTGAGCCAGATCAGCGAACCATCGTCGCCGGTCGCGCCGCCGACCGTGACGTTGGCGTTGGCCAGCACGTTGTTGAACGTGTCGTCCTTGAAGAGCTGCGCGGAGCCTACGCGCGGGTTCTGGCCGTGCTTGGCGGTGACGACCAAGAGGGTGTTGTTCCAGAGGTTCTGTGCCTTGAGCGCGGCTTCGATCGTGCCAATGCTTGCGTCGGTGTGCCGCATCGCGCTCTGAAGGGGAAGCGAAATCACTTCGTTGCCGCCGGAGTCGAGCGTGATGCCGCCGCCGGTGAATTTCTCGGCGACGCTGACGGCCTGGAAGTTGCCAGAGATGATCGCGGGGACCGCTTCGGCCCTGGCGCCGCGCGAATCCAAACCGTTGATTTCGTTGAGGATAGCCTTCACGTGCAGGTCGTCGTACTTCTCGGTGAGCAGCGTGTTGTGCGTCGTGACCTCGAGGTTCGGATCGCTCGCCCCCAGTGGATCGGTGCTGGCGTCGACGAGCGTAAAGGTGCTCAGGTCGGTGAAGGGCGCGGTGGCCAGCAGCGTGTCGGCGTTGACGGTTTGCTGCGTCGCGTTGTTGAGAAGGGCGGTGTTGGAATTCACCTCCGGGGTGTACAGGTCATCGACCCCGTTGCCGCCGGGGCCGTTGGCGATGTCGTAGACCGGGTGCTTGTCGGTGAACGCGGTGCGCAGGCCGGCGTCGTGGGCGACGTTGAAGATCGTGTTCACCTTCAGGAAGCTGTGCGGGTAAACGACGTGTCCACGCTTATCGATCGGGAGAAGCGACGGATCGATGCTGCTGGCGTCGAAGTTCCCGCCGCCGCTGAGCAGCGCCATGTTCTTATCGAGGCTCTCGTCATACGTGACCACGCCGCCCGGCGTGGCCGTGCCCGTGTTGGCGCCCGGCTGAAAGAGCTTGCGGTCGTAGGAGACGTCGTAGAACACGCCGTTCGTGCCCGGGCCGGCGCCGGTGAGATAGGAGAGGGCGCCGGGAAACGAATCGGACGGCGCAGTCGTCTGCGCTTTCGTGTACGTCACGCCCTGTCCCTGGAGCGCGATCGTATGAGTCAGATTGGCAGCGAGGGCCGGATCGGAGACATCGGCCTGGCGGAGGCCATCGACGGAAAGAATCACCACGTGATTGGGATTTGATACGCTGAAAAAAAGACGCCCCTCAAGACGTTCAAAAAACGCTCGCTTCATAGTGTGGCTCCTTCGCTCAACACGAGTTAAGCCCGACCCCGCGTCAGGCTGAGCGGGCATTGAATGGCGGACCCCGTGCCACACGCAATCGTCCGCGCATAAGGTTCACGAAAGATTCATCAGCGCGAAATCGAAACAAAACATGGCGAATCCGTCACCTGTTCCGACGGCGCGCGACCGTTCCGCCCCATTCGACCCATCGCAGGGACGCGCTCAGCTCACTTGAGCGTTGCTCAAGATCGTCAGCGAACCGCCGCCAGTCTTGTGTACGACCGTGCGGATCCGGAAGACGCCGGGCTGGTTGTAGAGGTGATCGCCATTAACGGTGACGATGTGGGTGAGTGGGTCCTGGGAAAACGTCGCGAAAGAACGGAAGCCATCGCCCCAGTTGATCAGGCCCGTGAAGGCGGATGGGGAGTCAACGAGCGGCAGCAGGCCGTTGGGGTCCGCACTGCCGATCGTGCCGAGCACGATGCTTGCGAAGACGTTTGGCGTCGCGCCCAAATCAGCGCCAGCGCCGCGCAGCCTGGCGGCGGCGATCGATGCGCTTGCTGAGACGGCCGCCGAAGTGCCGTCGGCGTCGGCGATCGAGACGCGGATCCCATAGCGGCCTCGGGCGGCATAAGTGTGGCTCGGGGCGATGACCGAAAGGTGCCCGTTGATCGACTGCACAGCGCCCTGCGCAATCGTGCCGTCGCCGAAGTCAACGCTCGCGGTAAAGCTCTCAGTGCGGTCGCCGTCCGTATCGGTGAACGTAGCGACGACTGCGTTGTCGATTGACGAACCCTCGACGCCGCGGACCGACTTGGCGCGAGCGACAAGACGTCGGGCATTCTGGGTGGAACGGGCGACGTTGATCGAGACCGTCGAGACGTTCGAGACTGCCCCCGAACTATCGGTTACGCTGTAATTGAAGGAGTCCGCCCCCGTGTATCCGTTTGCAGGCTTGTAGGTGATCCGTCCCGTCGCCGCGTCGCGGGCGACCGACCCGTGTGACGGACCGTTGCTGAAATGAAGGCTGGCCGGATCGAGCACTGCACCGTCGAAGGCCGTGTCGTTGGACAACGCGTCGATCAGCACGCTGCCGTTACGGCTCGTCGTGATTACGTCGTTGGCCGCGACCGGCGCCCGATGGCTGGCGACCGGGTTCACGTTGATCGATACCGTCGCCACGTTGGAGACCGACTGCTGCGTATCGTTGACGGTGTACGTGAAGCTATCGGGGCCGGAATAGCCGGTCGCGGGCGTATAGGTGATCGTGCCCGTCGTGATGTCGAGGCTCGTGACGCCGTGCGCGGGTGGCGTGACAAGCTGAACCGCGGCGGGGTCGATGGAGGCGCTGCCCGATGCGCTGTCGTTGGCCAGCACGTTGATCGTCACGGGCACGTTGGCGTTCGTGCTCGCCCCATCATCATTCGCGACGGGCGGCAGGTGCGGCGGGAAGGGCGTGTAGCCGATCGCATCGAGCGCGGTCAGCTCGGTTCCCGGTTGAGGGGTCGAGCCGGCGGTCGCGAAGGCATCCTGCACCTGCGGCGCGTGGCTCCCGCTGCTGAACCAGTCATTGAAGTCGCCGGTCGCATCCTGGTTGAATCGCGCGATGTCCGTCGTCCCGTCCAGGGAGAAGAATGCCTCGGCGCTGCTGCTGGTCGTGAAGCTGCGCGCGCCGCTGGCGTCATAGCGGAACAGGTCTTGGGGATTGACCGCGCCGGTCGGTGCGGCGGCGCCGTTGCTCAGGCCCGTCAGCGTCGAGCCGATCCCGAGCACCTCGTCTATCTCGTGCTCGGCGACCGATACGAGGTCGAACTTGTTGGGGTCGATATTCGCACGGTCCAGATTGCAGATCGACGTGTTGAGGTTGACGGTCCCATCGTTGGGCGAGGAAACGCTGAACCCCAGGGCGCGCGCGTTGGCGGTGGAGATCTGGATGAAGCGGTTGCCGTTCGTCGGGTTGTTCGTCACCGCCGGAAGGCCCGACAGCGCGGTGGAGTCGGATGCGGTCGTCGCGTGCGATGCCAGGGCGGCGCGGTACGCGCTGTAGGTCACGCTCGTCGCGGAGGACGAACTCGAAGCCAGGCCGTTGCTGACCTTGTTGAACGTGATCGCGACCGTGATCGGGTCGGAGAAGGCGCTGGCGAAATTCTGAATTGCGGTGTTGATCGCTGCTTTGATCGCCGCCGCGTTGGGGTCGTTATTGATGGTGCTGTCAAATGTCGGATTGATCGTCAGGTGCGTCGTAACTGCCGACAGTAGCGACCGGGCCTCGAGCGATTCGATCGGTCGCCCCGATACGCGTTGTCGCGGACCCCGCGCACCGTTTCGCCGGCGCGTCGGGCCTGAGGGGTCAGCATGCTGTAGCGCGTGATCGGGCACCAATGCACTCACCTCATCTCCGGGCGACGTTGCCGCCGTTACACGATCACCGCGATCGGCAACCGGGCCGCACGCCACGCCGTCCAGCGTTTGGCGAATAAGAAACAGGAATTACGACGACCGCCGAGGTCCGATCCTGCCCCGACACCCACGAAAAAGGCCGGAATTGGCCGATCCGTCTACTTCTGGCGATCATAAGACGGCAGCGCGGGGGGTCAAGTTTAATTCGCAAACCCGAGCGACGATCGACTGATTTGATCGACGACGGCGGTAAGAGACGTGGAATTTATCGGCTGAACAGCGTTGGCGAGCCCAATTACGTGATTCCAGCAAAGTCATCAAAGATTCAAGGAGCAATGTGCGGCCTGCCCCGGAACCTCCAGCAGATCAAGCGTGCATGCCCGGCGAGAAATTGCCGCGCGTTCAAAAGTAGTAATTGTTCGCCCCGAGTTGGGTCTGAATCAGCATCTCGGAGAACTCGCGCCACTGTGCGTGGCCATCGTGAAAGAGCCATTGATATCCCGTCGCCGAATGAAAGGAGGTGCTCGCGTCGCCGGTCGGGTAGTTCCAGAGCGTGTCCGCGTTCTGCCATTCGTCGTTTCCGGGGCAGTACATCGTGTCGCGCATAGCCCCGAAACCGAGCATCGCATCGCGGGTGCCCAGAGGGATGTCGAAGAGCCACGCGGAGTTGCCCAGGTGTTGCGGAAGGTTGCCGCGGTTTTCGCCGGCATACATGATCAACGACATTCCGCTCTGTCGGAGGTAGCTGAGAAATTTGGTCCGACGTGCCTGCTCGCGGACCCTGCTCAGCGCGGGCATCAGGATTGAGATCAGCAACGCGATGCTCCCCACCACCAGGAGCTCGACCAGCTAAAGCCGCGCTGCCGTTGAATTGCCGCCGCGGCGATTATCGCTCCCATCCGAGGGTTGCATTGCGAGCGGGCATCCAAATTCACGGCGACCTCCCGAATGGTGCGCGGGCCCGTCGTTCGGACTTGCGTTGCAACGAAGCGGAGCAACCTCAATTGTTCCACGCCATCTGCGTGTACTTTAATCCGTCGCGCGGGATGAGTTCGACATGTCCGTCCACGTAACACACGTTGTGGAACTGGCCGATGTTGGCGCCCCAGTTATAGCCCGGGTGCGGATACCACCACGCGATGTTGGCCTCCGGCGAGCCGATGAACCGCAATTGATCTTACACCACGGCGCCCGCAATCCAAAGTGTTACTCGACGCTCATCAACTTCAGCGCCTCTGAATCCCACATCAGGAGTCAGTCCCCCAGTAACATGGGCCCGGCAATCATCCCGTTCACGATGCGTCCTAATCGAGCGTGCGCGGCCGTTGGCTTCGCGATCTATCTCCATTCGACTGAGCGCATAAAAAAGCCCCCGGCGATAAGACCGAGGGCTGCGCGATCACGAACCTTAATTCATTTATTCCCCTCAATCCGCTTTGGGCTTGGCGTGTTTGGCGCCATGCGACGCATCGGATGCAAGCTTCGCGGCGCTGTCCGCGTGCTGGTTCGCCGTTTCGGCGGCCTTGGCTGCGGCCGTCGCTTTCTGGTCCACCGCGGAGAGCTGCTGTTCGAGCGCCGCCAGGCGTTTTGAGATCGACTCGAGCGTAGCCTTCATCGCCGCGTCGTTCTTCTGGCCCGACGTCGCGACGGCCTGACCGATCGATTCGGCTCGCTTCGAGGCCACGTCCGCCTTTTCCGCGACCACGGACAATGTCTGGCCCACCGTATCGACGCGCTGCGAAAGTTTGGTGAGCACCGCATCGAGCTTCTGGGAAATATCCGAGATCACCTTGGCACTGCCTCCATCTCATCGGTTGTTCAACTTTGAGCGAAGCGCGTGGGTCGCGACGCAGCGGAGGCGCGCGTCGTTCCACCACTGTGGCGTACAATAGGGCGGTGCCCGCACAACGTGCGGGAAGGCGCAAGCTCGATCGAGAGGACGGTCGCCTATGTCGGTACTCAGGCTGTCAGTGCAACACGGGACGACGCGCGAGCAGGCGCGGGATCGAGTCGCGCAGGCGATCACGGCGGCGGCCGCGAAAGTGGGGCCGCTCCTGCGGGGAGCGCAGTGGTCGGCTGACCGCGACGCGGTCAAGCTCAACGGACCGGGCTTTGTCGTGGACCTGACGATCGACGACCGAGAGGTGCATATGGTCGCCGACGTGTCCGGGCTCGGCGGACTTCTGGGGAGCCCGGTCGTCGCGGGCATCAAGCAGGTGCTGGAGCAAACCTTTCACAAGCGGCTCACCTGACAGCGTAACATCTGGCGTGTGCGGGTAATCGAGCACACTCATTCAGGGAAGTGTCCCAGCGCCATCTCCAGCACGCGCTCCTGCGTCGCCTCGGACCGATCGAGGATCCCCACGATCGCCCCGGCGTGCATGACCGCGACTCGGTCGCTCATCCCCAGCACCTCGGGTAATTCCGAAGAGATCATGATGATCGCCAACCCGCGAGAGGCCAGTTCACCCATCAGCCGGTGAATCTTCGCCTTGGCTCCGACGTCCACTCCCTGCGTCGGCTCATCGAGGATGATGACGGCCGGCTCCGTCGCCAGCCAGCGGGCCAGCGCTACTTTCTGCTGGTTGCCCCCGGAGAGGTTGCCGACGGGCGTATCCAGCGACGGCGTCTTGATCTCCAAGCGATCGACGAACCGCCGTGCGATCGTCCGTTCCCGCGGGAAATCGATCAGGCCAAACCGGGTAATCTTTCGCAGGATGGCCAGTGTGGCGTTCGCGGCGACCGGCAGGTCCAGGATGACCCCGTGACGGCGCCGATCCTCCGGCACGTAGGCGATGCCGAGTTCCACCGCGCGGGCCGGCGTGTCAATGCTGACCGGTGTGCCGCGCAGCAGGATCTGCCCCCAGTCAGCGGGCGTGATCCCAAACAGCACGTTTGCCAGTTCTGTCCGACCCGCGCCAACGAGGCCGGCAATCCCCAGAATCTCGCCAGCGCGTACGCTCAGGTTCACATTGCTGATGCCCGAGGCGCTGCACGAGAGGTCGCGCGCTTCGAGCACCACGTCCCCCCTCGATACGTCGATCCTGGGAAAGACGGCCGACAATTCGCGTCCCACCATCAGCCGGATCAGCTCCGCGCGATCCACGCCGGTAATGGGTCGGGTTCCCACGCGGGTCCCATCGCGCAGCACCGTGACCCGGTCGGCGATCCGGGACAGCTCATCGAGCCGGTGGGAGATGTAGATCATCGCCACCCCGCGCTCCCGAAGGTCCCGGAGGACGCGAAAGAGATTTTCCACTTCGCGATCGCTCAGGGAGGCGGTCGGTTCGTCGAGGATCAGGACCCGCGCATCGCCTCCCAGCGCGCTGGCGATCTCGACGAGCTGTTGCTGCGGCATTCTCAGCTCGCGGACGAGCGCGTCCTCGGAAATTGACGCGCCCATGCGCTCGAGCAGCGCCCGTGCCTGGCGCCGTCGCTCCGCCCACCGCACCCGCCGCCAGGGGCCGCCCTGCTCCAGGCGCAAGCCGATATTTTCCGCGACGGTGAGATCGGGAAAGAGGGCCGGCTGCTGGTAAATGGCGGCGATGCCCAGGGACCGGGATCGGCCGGGGTCGTTGTGTTCGATCGCGTTGCCGTCAAAGGTGATCGTGCCCGAGTCCGGGCGGAGAGCGCCGGTGATGATCTTGACGAGCGTGGATTTTCCGGCTCCGTTCTCCCCGACCAGGGCATGCACTTCTCCGGCTTCGAGCTCAAATCCAACGCCCTTCAGCGCCTGCACGCCGCCGAACGACTTGGTGATGGATGAAAGTTTCAGAAGGGCCACGTTCCGCTCCTCGAGCTGCTCTTCATCTTCCTCGGAGATGCGCTGCGGGATGGCCTCTCCATCACTCGTCATCGCGGCTCTGCTTGGTATACTATCCGGGAGAAATGGATTTCTAACGGTGGTGAATGGGATATCATCGCGGTTATGCTTGGCATCCGAGCCGGGATTTTAACGGGCGTTGCGAACTGCTATTGTGACTGACTCCCATCTTGCCTCGGCATCCCGTGGTTTTTTTGGCGTCGAGTTGTCCACTTTCTGGAACTGAACATGCAGCAGCAAGTGCGTATCTCCCGGCTAATGCCTCCGCGTCAGCGGGCGTGGGGACTGGGAGTGGTATCCATCATCCTTGGTCTGCTCGGCGTGGCGGTGTTCTTCGTGACGCCATTGCAGCTCACGCTGGCGGGGTTTGGCCTGCTTCTCGGCGGCGTCGGTTGGATCGTCGCATGGAAAAATGAAGTCCCCGGCCGAATGGCGATCGCGGGAGGCGGCGCTGATCCCGGCCCCACCGTGAACGCCGGTCCAGCGCAGACCATCCAGCTCCCGCTTGCCGTCGCGCTCCACGGCAGCGTCGATGAAAGCGTTCTCCCCCTGGGGGGCCAACTGACCAGCCGTTGGACGGCGGTATCCGGTCCAGGCGCCGTCACCTTCGCTAGCGCCACCAGCGCCTCTACGACCGCTATGTTTTCCGTTCCCGGCAATTACGTCCTTCAACTCGACGGCAGCGATGGCACGGTCACCCATGTTTCGCAGCTGATCGTCACCGTCCTGCCCGACCCGGGCCCCACGGTGAGCGCCGGTCACGGCCAGACAGTTAACTTCCCGACCCCGGTTCAACTCCTGGGATCGGTCGAAGAAGATTCTCTTCCGCCGGCCATAACGCTGACGAGCAGTTGGACGAAGCTGAGCGGCCCCGGCGCGGTCACGTTCGTCAACAGCACCTCTGCTTCCACCTCGGCCACGTTCTGGGCCCCCGGCCATTACGTTCTGCAATTGAGCGGCACCGACGGGACGACGACCAACCAATCCCAACTCAGTATTACGGTGAATCCCGACCCCGGCCCCAGCGTGAACGCGGGAGTGAATCAATCCATCACGCTTCCGTTTGACTCGGTAGAACTGGGAGGCACGGCTTCCGAGAACATCCCGTTCGGCGGAGCGGTCACCTACACCTGGAGTGAAATCGCCGGACCTGACAACGTCGCGTTTGCAAATGCGACATCGAACAGGACCGAAGCCGAAATCGCCAGGCCCGGCTTATACGTGCTTCAGTTGGCGGCCTCCGACGGTATCACCACAAACGTTTCGACGATGGCCGTCAACGTAAGCCCGGACCCCGGGCCGCTCGTCAGCGCCGGCCCCAACCAGACGCTCACGCTTCCAACCACTACCGCCGTGCTGGCCGGAAGCGTGAACGAGAGCCCCCTGCCAGAGGGGATCACACTGACTTCGACGTGGGCGCAAGTGAGCGGGCCCGCAATCATTACCTTTGCCAATCCCACCCGCCTCACGACCACCGCCACGTTTCCCGGCGTCGGCGTCTATGTGCTGGAACTCATCGGCGGTGATGGGATCACGACGACTACATCGAAGTCCACCATCACGGTGAACCTCGGTGCGTCCATCCACGGCCAGGTGATGAGCGCCCTCAACGGCTCTCCCATCGCCGGCCGTGCCGTCTACATTGACGCCAACCACGACGGCCAGCTTGATAACGGCGAGGCGCAAACGATCACCGATGCATCCGGCAACTTCGCGTTCGACAACCTGCCCGCCGCAGATTACCGAATTTTCCAACTCCTGCCCCCGGGCGCGGTTTCCGCCGATCCCTCCAGCGGATTCCACGATGTCACGGTCGTTCCCGGCCAAACCCTGAGCGGCATCTCCTTCGCGAACCTCCCGACGCCCCTAGCCGGTGGGCCCGCATTCGTCACCACGATCCTCAAACAGACGCCGCTTTCGTCCGGGTTGGCCGGCGGCCAGGGCACCGCCGTCATCAAGGTCACGAACGTGGGGGCCGCATCGCCAGGCGGTCGGCAGACCCTGACGGTCATGGCCTCCCTTTCGGGAGACTTCTCGACGGGCAATCGAGTCCTGGTGAACGTTTCCCTGGGCGCGCTCAACCTCAAGCACAACGCATCCCGGAAGTTCACCGTCCGTTTCCGGTACCCGGCCGATCTCGCCCGCGGTTCCTACACGCTACTGGCCGTGCCGGATTCTTCTAACTCGGTTCCTCAATTAAGCTTCAATGTCTCGGCAAGCGGGAGCGCGCGTATCGCGCCGCATTCAGGACATCGCCCCGGCGTCGCTCGAAGGTCGTCGCCACACGCGGGGGAGATGAACAGGGACGCGGGAGATGAACAGGGACGCGGCTAGGGAGATGAACAGGGACGCGGCTAGTTTTTGAAAAAAGCTGGTTGCGTTCCGGTCGAATCCCGCTGTTGAAATCCCGGTTCCTATTCGGCGAAAACAGACCTCCGTTCACTGAGATCAAAAATCGGAGAGGGTAGGAATCGAACCCACCTCGCCCGGTGAAGGGTGACGACGGTTTTGAAGACCGCGGGGACCACCAGGAACCCAGCACTCTCCGGGAGACGCGCTGGGGAATTTACTTCGTAAGACGCCGGAGGTCGATGGAAAACTTGAAGGAGAATTCGCGCGTGCATCCGTGCTGTTGAGAGCTCCGACGTTCACTCCGTCGGTGTTTTCGTCTCGGCTCGTCCCACCAGACGACTGGTATGCGGGTCGTTGGCGGCTTCGTGCCCGCCGTAGATGAAGCTCCAGCGCATCGACCAGCCGGCGGCGAGGCCGAGGAGGCTGGAGAGCATCCGTGCCATCTTACGCAGACGCCCGCTGAGCGGGAGCAGCTTGAGCAACTCGGCGGCGAGGATGCCGCGTGTCGTGAACTGATGGTAGCGGCGCATCGTGCCGGTGTGCAACGTGGCGGCCTTCTCGCCGGCGTGGCGGTTGAAGCCGGCCATGGCCGCGCCTTCGACGGCGTGGGCGACGGTGTCGATGCGGCGCACGGCCTGGTGAGCGGCGGATTCGCGGGTGGGGCCGTCATCGTGGGATGGAAGGCAATCGAGCGCGAGGCTGATCGCCTCGGCGCCGGTCGAGACGGCGCTGGCGGTGAAGAGGGGGGAGAGCCAGGGGTTCTTCGACCAGAGCGGGTTCGCGGTGCAACTGAGCAGCACGCCGGTGTAGCTGACGACCATGAGCGCGAACGGGACTCCGGCCAGGTCGTGCAGGAGCAGGAGCGTGCCGTTGTTCATCAACTTGGTCAGCTTGTCGTGCTCGGCGGTGCCGAGCCGTCGACCGCGCTCGCTCAGGAACTGGCGAACGACCTCAAACGTGGCCATCCCGCTGTAGGCGGTCAGCGCCCAGGTGCCCAGGTTCATCGGGCTGCTCGGCTTCCAGATGCGCAGCATGTGATGAAAGCGCCTGGGGTCCCCCAGGTCGTGAATCAGCAAGGGCGGCGCGGGGAGGATAGCCAGCAGAGCGGCGTAGGCGCCGATCCGGCTGATGTCGCGATAGCGCGAATCGCCAAAGCGGTCGGCGACGCGGCCCAGCACGTACGCGCCGGCCGAAAGGCCGCCCAGGAAAAAGTAATTCGCGATCTCCCATTTCCAGACCGGCGCCTTGAGCATCGGGATGTCGTAATACGACGGCTCAGCCGGGATCGACTGCGGATCGTGAAGCCGGGCATCGCTCTGGGGCGGCATGCGCGTGACGCGCGTCGCCGGGTCGGGCGGCAGCTTCGCGGCGGGGGGATGGGGGACAAATGGGTCGGCGGGGACCGTTTGAATTTGTCCAACGCGGTTCGGATCGGGACAGTGTTTCAGCCGGGGCGCCCACTCGGCGGTGTACGGCGTGTCCTTATCTGCCACGACGCGATCCTCCGGAAAAGAACAGAGCCGACAAGCCAGTCAGCGCCAGCCCAACGGCCAGTCCCGCCGCGTAGCGCTTGCGCTGCCCACGGAACGGCTGCGGCGGCGCCTCGGGGAGATTGTATTGATTGGGGTGATCCTCAAGGAGGAAAAACGCATTAAGCGGACCGTAGTCGCCGACCGAATCGCAGCCGTAGAGATAGGCGCGATCGTTGCCGCGCTGCTGGAGATCAGTCACACGCGCCCGAGCGGCCTCGCGCAGGTCTTCGACGGGCCCGAACTGGATCGATGACGTCGGACATGACTTGGCGCAGGCGGGAGTGAGGCCGCCTTCCTGGCGGTCCATGCAAAGCGTGCACTTGTGGGCGTGGCCATCGTCGTGGGGGGCGTCGGCCCGGCCGAGCACGCCGAACGGGCAGGCGCTGATGCAGTAGCCGCACCCGTTGCAGATGTCGTTCTGCACGTAGACGTCGCCAAAATCGTTGTAAACGATCGCACCGGTCGGGCAGGAGTGCTGACACGGCGCATCCTGGCAGTGCTTGCAGACGTCGCTCATCATGAGCCAGCGGCTGGGGCCGGCGGCGTCGCCATCGTGATCGGGCGCGATCTCTTCCTTGAACTTCACGTGACGCCAGGTGGTGCCGGACAGGTGTCTGGTGTTGTCCAGACTATTGCCGGTGAAGTCGAACCCGTCGGCGGGGAGCTGGTTCCACTGCTTGCAGGCGACCTCGCACGCCTTGCAGCCGATGCAGAGCGTCGTGTCGGTGAAGAATCCCATGACCTTTTGCGCGTCCGCCGCCCGGCCCGGCTGCGGGACGGGCGTTGGAACGGGCGGAAACGCGTTCGGGAAATTCTCGACGACTTCGCCGATCGTGTCGCGAAGGGTGGCGAGGAGGCCATCGCCATCACCATCGGAACGGCGGCCGTCGCGCAGAATGGGCAAGTGAAGCGTCATGGATTGCCTGGCCCTCGATGAACCCTGCCTTCGGGCTGCGCCGAGCGCGGTGTTAATGGTACCGGACTCATGGTCGGCCAGCGCGCCATCGGCTTGGTCGGCGTCTGGTTACTGGTAAAGCTGCGGCCGGCGAAGACATCACACGTAAACGCCTTGTCTTCCTGAATGCTCACGTTCGGCTCGGCGGAGAGGCTGACAAGATCATTGGCCACGTCGCCCACTACTTCGCCGGCATAACCCCAATGGAAGGGAATGCCGACCTGATGAATCGTGCGCCCGTCCACCTGAAGCGGGCGCATGCGGCGCGTGACCAGCGCCCGCGCCTCGATCGTGTTGCGCGCGGAGCGAATGGTCACCCAGCCGCCGTTGTGGATTCCCTTTTCCGCCGCCAGCTCCGGGCTGATCTCGACGAACATCTCCGGCATCAGCTCGTTGAGCCAGGAATTGAAACGGCTCATCGGCCCGCTCAGGTAATGCTCGGTGACGCGGAACGTCGTGGCGACGATCGGGTACTCCTTGCTGGGAACGTGATCGATCAGGTTCATCGGCCCCTCGAAATAGCGCGCGTTGGGGCTGTCGTTCTGCCGGGGATACAGAAGGTTTTCGACGGGTGACTCGATCGGTTCGTAGTGCGTTGGGAACGGTCCATCCTTCATTGCCGACGCGAAGAGCCAGCCCACTCCATCCGGCTTCAGGATGAACGGGTGCGTGCCGGCAATCGCTTCCATCCCTTGGGCGCCGGGCGGCGGCCGGTAGTCGGGGGCCTTGCCCGGTTCAAAGTCCGGCTCATCGAAGCCGACCCATTTCTTCTCTTGAGGATCCCACCAGATCAGCTTCTTGCGCTCCGACCAGGGCTTGCCTTCCGGATCCGCCGAGGCGCGGTTGTACTGGATCCGGCGGTTGTTCGGCCAGGCGTAGGCCCACTCGGGTTGCGTCGGGTTGCTGCCCGTCATGCGGTCGCGGGCGCGGTTGCGGTCGTAGGTGGGATGGATGCCCGAGTAGATCCAGACGCCGCACGCGGTCGAACCATCGTCCTTCAGCTCCGAGAAACCGCTGAGCAACTTGCGTTTGTTGTTTGTTGGATCCGTCTGGTTCGTGTAGTACCCATTTATCTCCTGCAAGACTTTTCGCGCGTCAGGCTCGTCCTTAATGGCGCTGCGGCGTCCATCGGGCAGGTATGACGGGGCATCCTCTTCATAATCCCAGGTCAGCGCCTGGATCGCCTGATCCTGTGGGCGCGTCGAGCCGCGGTAGAGCGTCTTGAGACGCCGGCCCAGGTTCCAAAGGAACCAGAGATCCGAGCGCGAATCGCCATCGGGATCGACCGCCTTGTCATGCCACTGGATGAGGCGCTGCGTGTTGGTAAACGTCCCCTCCTTGGCGGCGATGCTGGCGGCTGGGATGAAGAAGACCTCCGTTTTGACCTGTGACGACCTGGGGCCCTTCGGGTCGTCTTTCCAGAACATCGCGGTCTCGTGCTCGAACCAATCGGCGACGACAAGCCAGTCGAGCTGGCGCAACCCGGCCCGGTGCAGAGCGGCGTTGGGGGCGCCGGCGGCCGGGTTCTGGCCGAAGATGAAATAACCGTTCACCTTCCCTTCGTTCATCATGCGGAAGTAGGGGAGTTGCGAGTAATCTGCGTCGATCCGCGGCAGCCACGCGAAGCGGTAGTCATTCTCTCCCGTGGCCTCGGAACCGTAATAGGCCTTCATGAGGCTGACGACCATCGGCTTCATTTTCGACCAGTACCCGGTGGGAAGGCCTTCGTTTTCGCAGTAGCCGTCGATCGTCTGGTGATGTTTCTCGGCGGTGGGCTGGGGCAGATATCCGGGGAGCAGGTCGTACAGCGTGGGAACGTCGGTGGAGCCCTGGATCGAGCAGTGACCGCGCATCGCCATCACCATTCCGCCGGGACGGCCCACATTGCCAAGCAGCAGTTGGAGGATGCCCGCGGCGCGGATGATCTGCGGCCCCGTGGAGTGCTGCGTCCAGCCGACCGCATAAACAATTGACGACGTCCGCTCGCGACCGCTATTGGCACATAGCAACTCGGCGACCTCTGTCAGGTCCTCCGGCCGGCAGCCGCAGATATTCGCCACCATCTCCGGCGTGTAACGGGCAAAGTGCTTCCGCAGGAGGTTGATCGCGCAGCGCGGGTTTTGGAGCGTGGCGTCGCGCGGCGGATCGGCGCACGTCGTCGCCGATCGCGGCGCGGCATGGGAGCTGGCACCCCCCTCAAGGCTCTGGCCATGCTGGCCGGTGTCGCCCGCTTCGGGCTCGCGCTCGCCAGCATTTTTCTTGCCAATCCCGCCAGGGCCTTGCGCCTCGGGTCGCGTAGCGCCGCCGGCAGGATTTTGCTCGGCCGGCGCGCCTTCGTAATTCCAGTGCCCCTTCGCCGGGTCGTACGTCCGCTTTTCCTTGTCGAATCCGCTGAAGATGCCGTCGAGGTCCTCGGTGTCCTGGAATTGGTCGGAGATGATCGTCGACGCATTCGTGTAGGCGAGGACGAACTCCTTGAACCACTTCTCGTGCTCCAGCACGTAGTGGATCAGGCCGCCCAGGAACGCGATGTCCGTGCCGGCGCGGATGTGCACGTGACGGTTGCAGCAGGCACTCGTCCGGCTGAAGCGCGGGTCAACGTGGATGAGCGTGGCGCCGCGCTCGCGGGCCTTCATCGGCCAGCGGAACCCGACCGGGTGCGCCTCGGCCATGTTCGAGCCCATGATCAGGATGCAGTCGGCGTTCGCCAGATCCTGCTGGTAGTTCGTTGCGGCCCCGCGACCAAAGGAGGCGCCCAGACCGGGCACCGATGCGCTATGTCATATCCTGGCCTGATTTTCAATTGGCAAAATCTGCAGGCCGGCGGTGAAGAGCTTTTTGATCAGGTAATTCTCTTCGTTGTCGAGCGTCGCGCCGCCGAGCGAGCCGATATTGGTCACGTGGTTGACGTACTGTCCCTCGTCATTCTTTTCGCGATACCCCTCGTCGCGCGCGTCCTTCACGAGGTGGGCGATGCGATCCAGCGCCCAGTCGAGCGTCTTGTACTCCCAGCGGTCGGAATACGGCGCCCGCCACATCACCTTGCGAACGCGGTGCGGATTGTGATGGAGCTGGAAGATGTTGGCGCCCTTGGGGCAGAGCGTCCCCTCATTGATCGGGCTGTTGGGGTTCCCCTCGATGTCGATGACCTCGCCACCCTTGACGTGAATCTGCGTCGCGCAGCCGACGGCGCAGTATGGGCAGATGCTGTCGACCACCGTCGACCCCCGCGTGCGCGGGTGCTTATCGAGCGTGTTCCGGCTGTAAGGCTGCGGAGAACGAAAGAGCGGAAGCGAAGCCATACGTGCGTCCTCTTCGTGTTAGACTTTAGCCAGATCAATCTATCGCAGGGGAAGTGAATGGGGAAAGCGTTTTTGTCACAGTTCGATTAAAAAGAAGAAGTTGAACCGCCAAGGCCGCCAAGGCGCCAAGAAACGAAATACGAGCTAATTCACGCGCAGACGCCGAGACCACGGGGACCAGACAACCAGAGTGTTTTTTTACTCTCTCGGCGTGCGCTACCTCTCCGTGGTCAAAATTGACTTCCAAAGAATGCTTGGCGTCTTGGTGGCCTTGGCGGTGCAACTCTTTCTCCTCCTTGGCGGCTATGATCGCCCCCGATGCATGAAAGTCTGGAGGAGGCGCCGGAGGCGAGGTCGCGGGCGACGAATCAGGTCAAGCTGGTTCCGGACCGTCTGCTGCGCGCGCTGCTCTGGCTTTCGCTGCCCGTCCTGGCGGAAAACGTCCTTCACATGCTGGTCGGGCTGACCGACGTCTACCTCGCCAGCCACCTGCCCAACCGCACGATCGCCGCGGCGGCGACGGCTGCTGTCGGGTCGATCACTTATGTCCTGTGGCTGATCGGATTGATCTCCGGCGCGGTCGGGACCGGCAGCACGGCCATCATTGCCCGGGCGAAAGGCGCGCGTCACCAGTCGCTCGCCAACAGCGTGTGCGGGCAATCGGTCACCGCATCGGTACTCATCGGGCTGGTATTTATGACCGGCGTGATGCTCTTCGCCCGACCGATCGCCGACCTGATGCACCTGAGCGGCGAGGCTCACGACTTTGCCCTTTACTACCTCCGCATCCTGAGCATCTCGCTCCCTTTCAGCATCCTGATGTTCGTCGCCAATGCGTGCTTGCGCGGGGCGGGTGATTCGGTGACGCCGGCCATTGCGATGATCGTGGTGGATGTCGTCAACATGGTCGTGAGCGCGGCGCTGACGCGCGGGTGGGCCGGTTTGCCTGTCATGGGATTCCGTGGAATCGCGATCGGCACCGTCGTCGCCTATGCGGCAGGTGGGGCGCTCCAGTTCGGCGTGCTGGCCAGCGGGCTCGGACGCCTGCGCCTGTTCTATCACCGGCTTCGCCCGCACTGGACCACGCTACGGCGGATCCTGCGGATCGGCTTGCCCAGCGGGCTTGAGGGGATGCTGAGCTGGCTGGCGTCGTTCGTGATCGTGATCCTGATCAATGGGATCGACGCCAGTAATGTCCTGCCCGCCGCTCACATCATCACGGTTCGGATCGAGAGCCTGAGCTTCATGGGCGGCCTCGCCTTCGCCACGGCGGCGGCAACGATGGTGGGACAGAGCCTGGGGATGAACGATCCAAAACGTGCGGTACGGTCCGCTTATCTCGCGCTCGCCATCGGCGGCGGAATCATGACGCTCTGGGGCCTCGTCTTCCTGCTCTTCGGACGCCAACTCACAAGCGTCCTTTCCAATGACCCGCGGGTGGTGCCTCTAGCCGCCCAATGCCTGTTCATCACCGCCTTCGCGCAGCCGGGCTTCGCGGCCGCAATGATCTTCGGCGGCGCGCTACGCGGCGCGGGCGACACCCTGATCGTGATGTTCATCAACCTCGCCAGCATCCTCGGCATTCGGCTGACCGCCGCGCTCGCCGTCGCGCATTGGCTGCATGGCGGGCTCGTGGCCATCTGGATCGTCCTCGCCACGGAGCTGACGATCCGCGGCGCTCTAATCTTCGGACGCTTCCTGCACGGCGGGTGGCGACACGCGAAAGTGTGACAAAGCCACCGCGATTTTGTGCGCCGCGTTACAAATGGTCTGTTGGTTGCGCTGCTTTCCTATCAGGTGTCGCCGCTCGGTACCAAAAGCCGTGGAAGGCGTAAGATCAAAGGTAAAGCCTGATGCGCCCCACGATTGCAGTTGACCTAATCGCGGCTTGCGCTAAAGTGCAACACGAGATGTCAAATCCCTCCCTCGAACTTCCAGACTTGGCGGAATTCGTTCAGTTCCAGAAGTTCGGAACTGTCTTGGCTGATCCGCCGTGGCAATTTCAGAATCGTACGGGCAAGGTGGCACCGGAGCATCGCCGACTTGCTCGCTACCCGACAATGTCGCTTCCTGAAATCGCCGCGCTTCCAGTCAAGAAGATCGTTTGCAAGACTGCCCATCTCTACTTATGGGTGCCAAACGCAATGCTCCCGGACGGCTTGCGCGTGATGGACGCCTGGGGTTTCCGATACAAGACCAATATCGTTTGGCACAAGATTCGGAAGGACGGCGGCCCGGATGGACGCGGTGTCGGGTTCTACTTCCGCAACGTGACTGAATTGCTGCTTTTCGGCGTCAGAGGTGACAACGCACGAACGCTTGCGGCCGGTCGGCGCCAAGTGAACTACCTGGCGTCGCGAAAGCGCGAACACAGTCGCAAGCCAGACGAGCAATTTGCGCTAATCGAATCCTGCAGTCCCGGTCCATATATCGAACTCTTTGCTCGGGGCCTCCGAGAACGTTGGACCTTGTGGGGTAATCAGGCGAACGAGACCTACACCCCGAGTTGGCCGACCTACGCGAACCATTCGGGCCAAGATCAGCCAGAAACGTTATTCGCGAGGTAGCCGCTCCTCAGACACGATGGTTGCCGGCAAACCGATGAGGACCAGCGGGCAGGGATTTCCAGCGCCCCGTGTGACCCGCTCTTCGAGCTTGCGCCAATGTGTTGTAGCTTCTCCGAATTTGTCGGCGCGAAACACCGAAACCCATGCGTCGACGAATGACGCACCCGCTTTGACCTTCTCCTCGATGTGTCGCCTTTGCCGACGTGTCGGATGATATTCGTATTCCTCGAGTTCCGAAAGTTGGCGAATCCCTCGGTTCAAACCGAACCGGGTAAGTAGCGGCTTAATGTTGTCGTGTAGAGACGCGCCGCGTGTGATGATAACTCCGGCACTGATCCCGCCGTCGGCATGTAGTCGCTTAAAATTGTCGAGGTCTCGGTCGTAAAAAGGGTCCTTATTGTTCCATTCGATTTCCAGTGCCACTGTTCCCTTATCGAATCGCTTCACGTGATCGACCTCGTGACTCGTCGCTTGTGTCTCGACCTCGTCGATGAGCTTCCGAATGACGAACTCGCGCTTGATCCATCCCCGTTGAACAAGGGCTCGCCGAAGACGCTGGGTGAACGGGGTTTCGCCGCCGCCGCCACGGACGATCTCCTCCACATTGATTGTGAAGTCCGCGAGTGTTGCTTCAACTTCGGCCAATGCGTCCGGAAAGTCACTCGCCAATATCGCCTCAGAATGTGACGTGCACAGAACGTTGTATCCGCGTTCGCGCAAGCGCATTAGCGGCGGAACTTGAGGCCGGGGGTCCGGATTGATTTCAGTCATCGCCGGCGAGGTTATTCCGATGGCCCGGCGGTCAGCAAACGTGTTGCAGCGTGGAACCCGATCAGCCAGAATGAATTGGCGAACCGACTTGGCGCCGAGTTGAGAATTTTCCCGCAGACCACGTCGACATCTGATTTTCTATTCGGCGGCTGATTCCCCTTCCTTGCTGTCCATTCCGCTAGAATCCCCAATATGGGCGGATGGACGGAAACAGGTCTGCGTAACGGGAAGATGCCGCGCTCAGCGGTGGTGGAGTTGCTGACTCTGGCGGCGCCGACGGTGGCGCAGATGGCGTCGTACACCGTCATGCAGTTCATCGACACGCTGATGCTGGCGCGCGTTGGCGCAACCGAAGCGACCGCGGGGGCGAACGCCGGCCTGTTCGCCTTCTCGGTCATCAGTTTTGGGATGGGCGTGCTGTTCGTCGTCAACACGCTGGTCAGCCAGAGCTTCGGCCGGCGCAGCTACGCGGAATGCGGCAAGTACCTCTGGCAGGGCGTCTGGTTCTCGATCCTCGTTGCGGTTTTCTTTCTGCCGGTGATGGCGGGGACGCGGCAGATTTTTTCGGGGATGGGACATGAGCCGGTATTGGCGGTGCAGGAAGGGGTCTACCTGCGGATTGTCCTTTCGGCGTCGTTCCTGAAGCTGACGGGCGCCGCATTCGGACAGTTCCTGCTGGCGGTGGATCGCCCGGGTGTCGTGCTCCTGGCGACGGTCGGCGGCGTCGCGGTCAACGCGGTGGCGGCGTGGGCGATGCTCTTCGGGCACTTTGGCCTCCCGCGCATGGGCGTGGCGGGGGCTGCCTGGGGACAGAACATCGGCGTGGCGGTCGAGGCGGGGCTGCTGATCTATTTTGCTTTTCAGCAGCCGGGGCGGACGCGTTATGGCTTGCGGGCGTGGCGGCTTTCGAGGCCGCAGATGAAGACGCTGATCGCCGTCGGCTTCCCGTCGGGCGTTCAGATCGTCGCGGACGTGCTCGCCTGGTCCCTGTTCAGCATGTGGGTGATGGGCCAGTACGGCACCAGGGTGATGGCCGCCAATACCTATATGATGCGCTACATGGTTGTGAGCTTCATGCCGGCGTTTGGCGTGGCGACCGCCGTCACCGCGCTGGTGGGGCGATACATCGGGCGGGGCGAGCCGGACACCGCGGCCGCCCGGGCGGCGCTGGGGTTCCGATTGACGGCCGGCTACATGTTGACCTGCGGCCTGTTCTTCTTCCTCGGGCGTAACCAATTGATCCGGCTGTTCACGGCGGACCCGGAGATCCTCCGTACCGGCACGATGCTGCTGATCTTCGCCGCGATCTACCAGTTTTTCGACGCGCTCTACATCATCTACAACGGCGCGCTGCGCGGCGCGGGAGATACCTTCGTCCCCGCCCTCGCTACCGGCATTCTCTGCTGGGGAATCACCGTGTTCGGAGGATTCGGCATCGCTCGCATGTGGCCGGCGTTCGGGCCGGCGGGGCCGTGGCTGGCGGCGACGGGATATGGTGTGATCCTCGGCATCTTCATCTACACGCGCTTTCGACGCGGCCACTGGCGGACGATCCACTTGGACCCCGGCACGCCGGCCGATACAGTACCCCGCTTCAACGTACGGCCTCAAAATGAGACGGTGCAGGCGCAGTGAATATGGCGACGCAAACCGAAACCAGAAAGAGCTACAAGGAGACGCTGAACCTGCCGCAGACCGCCTTCCCCATGGAGGCGAAGCTGGTGGCGAGCGAGCCGGCCCGGCTGCGCAAGTGGCAGGAGATGGGGCTCTACCGGCGGATCCTGGAGGCACGCGCCAACGCTGATGCGTGGATCCTGCACGACGGCCCGCCGTTCGCGAATGGCGACATCCACGTCGGCCACCTGATCAACAAGACGCTGAAGGACGTGATCCTGCGCGTTCGCACAATGCAGGGACTTCGCGCCCCGTACGTACCCGGCTGGGACTGCCACGGGTTGCCGATCGAGCACAAGATTCAGCAGGAGCTGGGTCCGAAGCTCCGCGAGATGAGCATTTTGGACGTGCGGCAACGCTGCTTCGCGTACGCCGACAAGTTCGTTCACATTCAGAGCCAGCAGTTTCAGCGGCTGGGAATCCTCGGCGACTGGGAGCACCCGTATCTAACCATGCGCCCAGATTACGAGTCGGCGACGCTTGAGGTGTTTGCCCGCTTCGTGCAACTCGGCCTGGTTTACAAGCAACTTAAGCCGGTCCCCTGGTCGGTCTCGAATCGGACGGCCCTCGCCGACGCGGAACTGGAATATCAGGACGTGACGGACAACAGCGTCTACGTCGAGTTCAAGGCCGTCGAAAATTCATCGTTAGCGGCCGCGCTCGAGCTAAATCCGGCCGCCGACGTTCGCTTCATCGTATGGACAACAACACCTTGGACTTTGCCTGCGAACTTGGCGATCGCCGTTCATTCCGACGTCACGTACGCAGCGGTGCGTTACATGTCCGGCGGCACCGTACGCATCGGCGTTGTCGCATCGGATTTGGTAGAGCGCGTTTTTGCGAAACGCCCCGAGGGCGGCGGCGTCGTGCTCAATACGTTTGCGGGCAGGGATCTCATAGAGCAGCAGTATCGGCACCCGTTTATCGCCCGCAACGGGCGGATCGTGGCTGCCGATTACGTGACCACGACCGACGGCACCGGGCTTGTTCACACCGCACCGGGCCATGGTGAAGAGGACTACGACACGGGGGTCCGCGAAAAGCTGGACATCTATAGCCCCGTCCTGCCTGACGGGCGGTTCGATGCGACCGCGCCAGAGTGGATTGTCGGCAAGACAGTCTGGGAAGCCAACCCGATCATCACCGCCCGGCTTGCCGAATCAGGCGTTCTCTTTGCCGAGGAGAAGATCGTCCACAGCTACCCCCACGACTGGCGGAGCAAGACGCCGATCATCTTCCGCGCCACCGAGCAGTGGTTCATCGCGATGGATATGCCGTTCGCGCTGGAGGGCGATTCGGGCGCACCGCGTTCGTTGCGCGACCGGGCGCTTCAGGCGTGTAACGACGATGTGGCGTTCATCCCCGAGTGGGGACGGCATCGCATCGCGGGGATGCTACAGAACCGGCCGGATTGGTGTGTCTCGCGGCAGCGGGCGTGGGGTTTGCCGATTCCGGTCTTTTATAATGAACGTGGCGAAGCGCTGCTGACGCCGGACTCGGTGCGCGCAGTGGCGGCGCGCTTTGTCGATAAGGGGAGCGACGCGTGGTTCACCGATTCGCCGGCAGAATTGCTTGGGCCGGGCTTCAAATATCCGAGTGGGTTTGAGGCGGCCGGTCTTCGCAAAGAGAAAGACATCTTTGATGTCTGGTTCGAGAGCGGGAACTCGTGGCATGCCGTCCTCCAGGCACGGCCCGATTTGAAATTTCCCGCCGACCTGTACGTCGAAGGGTCCGACCAGCATCGCGGTTGGTTTCAACTCTCGCTTTTGCCGAGCCTGGTCTTCACCGGCTCTCCGCCGTTCAAGGGGGTGTTGACGCACGGGTTCGTGGTGAAGCCGGACGGCACGAAGGTTTCCAAGAGCGACAAGGAGTACGTGACCGCGACGCAGGAGGTCGAGCGGCACGGGGCGGATTTGCTGCGGCTGTGGAGCTGTAGCGTCGATTACCAGGGGGACATTCCCGCCAGCCCCAAGGCGCTCCAGGAGTTCGGGGACAAATATCGAAAGATCCGCAACACGCTGCGCTTCCTCGTCTCGAACCTCTTCGACTTTAACCCGGAGACGGACGCGCAGGAGATCACGCCGAGCAGCCTGGACGGCTGGGCCGCCGCTGAGCTGGACACGCTGATCCGCGAGGTGCGCGAGGCCTACAACGTCTATCAGCTCCATCGCGCCTTCCGCCTGCTCCACGATTTTTGCGCGGTGCGGATCAGCGCCGTTTACGCCAACGCGATGAAGGACCGGCTCTACTGCGATGCCCCCACGTCGCCACTGCGACGGCGTGTGCAGACGGTGATCCACCGGATGCTGCTGGCGCTGACGAAGTTGCTGGCTCCGATGATCGTCTTCACCGCCGACGAAACCTGGGAATACATCGTCCACAAGCCGGCGGCAGACGCGTCGCTCCCCAGCGTTCATCTGGCATTGTTTCCCGAGCCCACGGGCGTCGAAGTAACCGATGCCCAGCGGGAAGAGTGGCGAATGCTGATGGAGATGCGCGATCAGGCGACGCTCCAGCTCGACCAGCTCAAGAAGTCGGCCGGATTGAACAAGGCGATTGACGCGGAGATCGTTTACCAGGTGGACGATGACGCGCTGCGGCGTCGTCTACAGGCGTACGGCCCCGACCTGGAAGACCTCGTCGGCGCCGGCTTCCACTCGCTGGCGGAAATAGGGACTGAGGGGCCGGCCGTCGTGGTGAAGATGGTGGACCGCCGCGGTGATTACCAGGCCTGTGCCCGAAGCTGGAAGCGCCGCCCGGACGTGGGCAAGGATCCTGAATTTCCCGATTTGTCCCTCCGCGATGCCGCCGCGGTGCGCGCCCGGAAGGGCGCTTCGTAAGCCTTGATCTACGCGCACGCCTGTGCGTTAACCCCCCGGCCCATGTCCCAATCGAAATTGAAAATCGCGGTGCTCGTGAGCGGCTCGGGAACAACGCTCCAGAACCTGCTCGACGCGAGCGAGGCGGGCCATTTGGCGGCCGAGGTCACGCTCGTCATTGCCTCGCGGCCGGACCTGAAGGGGCTGGAACGGGCGTCCGCGGCGAAGGTGATGAATTTCGTGGTTGACCGCCATGAGTTCGACGATTGCGCCCGCTTCAGCAAGGAAGTTTTTTCCCTCTGCGACGACGCCGCCGTGGATCTGGTTTGCCTGGCCGGCTGGCTTTGCCTGCTGGAGATTCCGCCGCCCTACCTGGGACGGGCGCTGAACATCCATCCGGCGTTGCTTCCATGCTTCGGTGGCCGGGGGATGTATGGCCGGCACGTTCACCAGGCGGTCCTGGACTACGGCTGCAAGGTCAGCGGCTGCACGGTTCACTTCGTCGACGGGGAGTACGACAAGGGCCCGATCATCCTCCAGCGGACCTGCCAGGTCGCCGAAGACGACACCACCGAGACCCTCGCCCAGCGTGTCTTCGACGAAGAAAAGATCGCCTACCCCGAAGCAATCCGCCTCTTCCACGAAAAGCGCCTGATGATCGACGGCCGCCGGGTGCGAATCCTGCCCGTGGACTAACCGCCGCGCGTTGCCATCGAAATGCAATCGCGAAGCGGTGACGTCGCTGAGGGCAACGCGAAACAATTTCATTCATATCGCCACAAATGAAATTCAGATGCGGTCAGATGAATTGAGGGGGCGCGGAAATGATTACCGGTAAGCTAATCGCCCGTGTGAAAGTGTGCTTTCCCAAGGCGAACGCTAAAATTCAGCGTGCCGCCGGAACCGTCTGTCACCTTCCCCGCCATCCATCCGGACGTAGGAGACATCAAGATCCATGATGATGGTTCCGAGCTAACCCTCATTGCCGGGAACTTCACCCACGGCCACTTTTTGAACTTCAATTCCAAGTCGAGCGACGTGGCCGAGGACAAGATGGTGGAAGATATCATCCGCTTCTAGAACGATTATTTTCCGATCAGATCGTCCTCTGGGGTTCGCATCAGACGGCGCGGGGTTGGTATCCGAGAAGTGGCGCGGCGGAAACAATTATTTGTGCGGTCGACAAGCTCAAACAGGACAAACAGCTACAAGTCTGGTCCGGGCCACTTGAAAAGTAGCTGCGTCGTCGCGTCTGACTTCGTGGCTTAGCGCCTTCGCGATTAATGTGAACTATTCCCTAGTGCCGCCCGTGTCGATTGGATCGATAAGGTCGAGCACGTTACTCACGATTTCTTCCAGCAATTTGGTCGAAATGCGCGCGAGGAATGTGGCGGAGCGTTCCCGGTAATCGAAGCTCTTCAGGTAATCGCATAGTACGAGACTTGGTCGTGGGAGCAGGCCATCGGGCATTCGAATCCAAAGGGGACCGGGGGTGAGATCGGTGGACGTAGGGACGGCCAGGCAGACGCCGGACCGGCGATTGTACGCAATCGGGCTCAGTACGATTGCCGGTCGCCGCTTATCTATCTCCCGGCCGGCCGCGGGCTGAAAGTTCATTTCGATCAGATCCCCGCGGTCCGGGAAATACGTGCGCTTGCTCACCAGACCTCCGTGCCCATGGGCTGATCGCCTGACTGTTCGCGTGTGCGACGGCGATAGCTCGTCGGCTTGATCTGGGCAGCGATGGCGCTGACCGATCGACGCGCCCGTCGCCCTGGCTTTCGAAGAACGATTGAAGCAGACTCCTCGCGAACCTCGAGCAGGGTGCCCTCGATCAAACCCATCTCGCGCGCGATCGATTTTGGGATTACCACAGCCAGGCTGCCACCCAGTTTCTTCACGATAAGCGTCACATTCCTCCCGGTTATACTTTATTATACTTGGTCGCAGCGCGGACGCAACCGCGAAGCCGCGCGGTTGCGAAGGACCACGCGAGGAAATTCATGCATATCGCCACAGTTAAAATTGCAGATGCAGACAAATCAATGCCGTGGATCGCAAGGCGTGACCGTCCCCATCTGTGGCGAAACAAATGGAATTCCATTTCTTCGCGTCCGCACTTCGCGATTTCGACCGTCGGGGTTGATTCTGGCTAACGTCCAGGCGATCCCAATTCGTTCCATCGGTGGGGACGGCTGACGTCGAAGGGATCGAAGCTCGGATCGTCAAGGACCCTGGCGAATTCGCCACGGCGGACAGCTTCGAATTCGCAATCATACACCGGGTACATGCCGACGATGTGGACGGATTTGCCCGGGAGGGTCAGCTCCGTTTCCCCAATCATCTCGGCTCGGGGCGGATAGGCGACGTAGCCGGACATATCGGAGTCGCCGACGATCGGGCCGTCCAGCTCGAACAATTCGCCCTTGGAAAAGGGGCTCGAGCCACGGAGATGCTCGGCCAGCTCGGTGACGGCCAGGCCCCAGCTTTCGTCGGCGGAATTCACACAGACGATCAGCTCTGGGCGCGCGGCATCGGCGTCCGGCGGCGTGGCTTCGGAAAGGCCGTAAGTAACAGTCGTCGTCACGCCCGGGCGTGGGCGATCGTGATAGATGAAGCAGACGACGGGGGGTAGATCAGGGTTGCTCGAGTCGATCTTTCGCAAACTGTCAGCGGTCCCGAGGAGCCGGGCCATATGCTCGAAAAAAGCGCGCGGGTCGGTGCTCATTGGAATGCCCGGGAGTATACAGTGAGCAGGCTGAAACAAGGACCACCGCATGTCGAACCTCGAACTTCCCACTATCGCTGCCGCAACCGACGTGATGCAGTGCATGGAAGTCTGGGGCGGCAGCCAGCCGATCGATTCGCGCATTGCGATGTGGGGACTGGACGCTTGGGTGTACAGCAAGCCGTTCGGCGGGGCGGCGGCGGGGGGCGACGTGTACTACGTTTCCTCCTGTGCCACCGGACGCATCACGCGGCTCCTCGTCGCGGACGTATCGGGGCACGGCGCTGCCTCGGAGGAGCCGGCACGGGCCCTGCGCGACCTGATGCGACGATACGTGAATTACCTCGACCAGGGCCGCTTCGTCGAGGAGATGAATCAAAAGTTCACCGCCCTATCGGAATCCGGGTGTTTCGCGACCGCGATCGTGACCACCTTCTTCGCCACCAACGGACACCTCTCGATCTGCAACGCCGGCCATCCGCCGCCGTTGGTCTACCGGGCGGCGGCGGGTCGCTGGGACCTGCTAGTCGATCCCGAGGACGATGGCTCCGTTCACGATCTTCCGTTGGGCATCGAAGAGAGCGTCGGATACCGGCACTACGAGCTAGACCTGCGAGCGGGGGACATGCTCGTCTGTTACACCGACTCGCTGATCGAGGCGCGCCAGGCCGACGGCGAATTGATCGGCTTGGAGGGGCTGCTGCGTGTCGTCCGAGGACTGGGTGTCACCGCCCCGTCTGAGTTGATTCCGCGACTGCTCGCCGCCGTCGTGGCAGGTTCTGATGCTTCGGCGTCCGATGACCTCACCATTCTGATCTTCCAGGCAAACGGAAACGGCCGGCGAATTCCCCTGCGGGTACGCTGGCTGGCGCCGCTCCGCGTTGCGCGAGGCGTAGCACTCGCCCTCTTGCGTGGTCAGAAAATGCCGCGGCCGGAACTGAGCTTGGCGAACCTGGGCGGCGCGTTCATTACCCGGCTGGGCCATCGCTGGCGCGGCAAAACTTGAGATCACGAGACGGTTTGAGCGGTGGTGCGGCGCTTTCCACGACGTAGCAGCAGGTTCAGCCCCGTGGCGAGCAGGCCCATGCTCGCTGGCTCCGGAACGCACGAGGTACCCACCGACCAACTCACGTTGCAATGCCCGAATCTATCCAGCATGCGCATCGACGAATCGAAGTAGACGTACGGATGACCGAATCGGGCGGCGGCCGGCTGGAAATCCGCCGCTGGAACGTCCACGACGAACGACTGCCGGCTGACGCAGTGCTCCGCGTCCCCGTGGAGGTGGAGGACGGGATGATCCGGTCCGAGATCAAATACAAGTTTGCTGTGGCCGCCGCCGAGCTGGCAGGCGGTGAGGTTCGGGCCGTCTCCCAAATCCAGGTGCAAGGAGTCGAGGTTGATCGCCGTCGGCTTTGGCGCGAATTCCTCGATGTGGAGGATGAACTGCCGGTAGAAGATGTTGCCGACCTTGACCAGCGGCACTTCTTCCAGCCGGAGGGGGGCGGCGTCGGTCGTGTCCCAAAGCGGTTTGCCCAGCGTATTCACGCCGTGGCCCTGGCCGCGGCAATTGGTCTTGAACTCCAGAAATTCGATGGCTGTCTTTGTAGCGCAGGCGTCGTCCCCCGCATTGCGGATCAGAAGTTTGTCGCTGCAAGCTTCCCGTTTCTCGTGGTCATCTCTCGGTTGGATGAGCGACGCCCCGGCCAGCGCATTTACAAGCCAGGCAATACAGCCAGCAAAAAATGCAAGACGCAGCTTCACGTGCGGTGTCTCCTGTTTTAACCGCGTCATTACCGCGGCCCCTTGCCGTAGACTTACCTCATGGTTTGAAGGCGGGTCGCCGAAGGGGGAGCGTTTCCATTGCTCCCCCGACATAAACGGGTGGGTCTACAGGGCGTGTGCGGGGGAGCAGGCGCACGCGCTTTACGGTGCGGGAGCCGGGGTCTATTCTGCGTCGATGGGCAAGCGGTTTCTGATCACCGGCGGCGCGGGTTTTATCGGATCACACCTCGCCGAACGTCTGGTCGGCCAAGGCCATTTGGTCGTGCTGCTGGACGACCTTTCCACCGGTCGGCGGGCAAATATTGAACACCTCCTGGGACGGCCACAGGTCCAGCTCGTCCGCGACTCGGTTGAGAACGAGGCGACGGTGGGCGTGCTGATGGCGAGCTGCGACGCGGTCTTTCACCTGGCATCGGCCGTAGGCGTTCAACTGATTCTCGACGAGCCGGTGCGGACGATCCGCACGACGATCCACGGCACGGAAGTGGTGCTCGAGGCGGCCAACCGCTTCGCACGGCCGGTGCTGATCACCAGTTCCTCGGAAGTGTACGGAAAGGGCGCCCGTGTCCCGTTTGGCGAGGAAGACGACGTGGTCATGGGCTCCACGCAGTCGAGCCGGTGGTGCTACGCCTACAGCAAGGGAATCGACGAGTTCCTCGGCCTCGCCTATCACCGGCAGTTCGGGCTGCCGGTCACCCTCGTGCGTCTGTTCAACACGGTCGGCCCCCGGCAGGTGGGTATGTACGGCATGGTCCTGCCGCGTTTCGTCGAACGGGCCCTCGAGCATCAGGTGATCCAGGTGTACGGAGACGGCAAGCAGACACGCTGCTTCTGCCACGTTAGCGACGTCGTTGACGCGCTCGTATGCCTGATGGAGACGCCGGCGGCAGTGGGTCGAGTCTTCAACCTGGGGAGCGATGAAGAGGTCTCGATCAACGATCTGGCGGCCCGTGTCATCCGCATCGCCCGATCGCGCTCGACGGTCGAGCACCTGAGCTATGACCAGGCGTATGGACAGTCGTTTGACGATCTGCCGCGGCGCGTCCCCAGGCTGGACAGGATTCGATCGGTGATCTCCTTCGCACCGCGGTTGCGACTGGACGAGATCATCACGGCGGTCGTCGACGAACGACGATCGGTTATGGGACGGGGCCAAGCGCCTTCCGACCGGTGAACGATCTGCAATGAACTCATCACAAGCGAACTCACGCCGGACGACAACGGTACTATCCGTCGGGTCCCTGGTTTGTTGCGGTGGCCGCATTGGCTTATATTCCGTCGGTGTGCAATGAGGGTTGCTCCGCAGTAATTCGGTGGAAATTTGAACAGAGACTGATGGTCGGGCGCATCGGCATGGGCGGCGGGAGCGGGTTATGAGCGGCATGCTACTCGGGCAGATCCCGACCAAAGTCTTCAGCGTCGACGAAGTCCTCTCCAACTATATCTATGTCTTTTACGCTGCGTTCGGCGTCGCCTTCGTCTTTACCCCGGTGATGCGGGCGGTCGCGCTCTATTACGGCATCATCGATCAGCCTGACCGCGTACGAAAGATGCACAAGGTGCCCGTCGCCTATCTCGGCGGCGTCGCGGTCTTCCTCGGTTGGCTGACGGGCCTGGCGGTGAGCCAGTACCTCACGCTGCACCGCATCGATCCGGGCTGGCCCACCATTCATCCCAAGATGCACTTCAGCATCGTCGTCGGCGCACTGCTGATCGTGACCCTCGGGCTGTGGGACGACATCCTCGGCCTGCGCCCCTGGATGAAGATCTCCGGCCAGATTGCCGCAGCGCTCTGCCTCCTGGTGGACGGCGTCGGGGCAACCGCGACGCAGTCGATCATCGTTCCCGTCACTTCGCGGGTGCTGGGCCTCATGCACATGAGCGTTTCGCCCACGGGCAGCCTGATGACATCGATCGTGGGCATCAGCAGCGCGATCCTGGTCGTCATCATCGTCGTCGGGTGCTGCAACGCTTCCAACCTGATGGACGGGCTCGATGGGTTGTGCGGCGGTGTGACCGCGGTCATTGCCGCCGGCTTCCTGTTCGTCGCGGTTCACCTGGCGATGCGCGGCGGGGGTGTCAATACCAACTGGGACGCCCTGCGCGTGATCCTGGGCCTGGCACTGCTCGGGGCAGTGCTCGGATTCATCCCCTACAACTTCAATCCCGCGTCAATCTTCATGGGGGACACAGGCAGCATGTTCCTCGGCTTCGCCTGCGCCACGATGATCACCCTGATGGCGCAGGAACGGCCCAAGTGGTTCCTGGCATCGATGGTCATGTTTGCGCTGCCGATCCTTGACACCAGCCTGGCCTTCGCCCGCCGTTGGATCAACGGCCGCCCCGTCTTCAGCCCCGACAAGCAGCACTTTCACCATCAACTGGTCGCCCGGGGATTTACGGTGAAGCAGACGGTGATGATCAGTTACGGGCTGGCGGTCTTCTTCGGTTTGCTGGGCGTTGCCATCGTCTTCATGCGGACGCGGTACACCGTGGCGATTTACCTGGTGATCTTCGGCTCCATTATCGTTGCGGCATATAAGATGGGAATGGTGCACGAGCAGCCGCTGACGGCCCCGCCCTCCACGCTCGATGACGCCGTCGCCGAATCGTTCACGCCAACGGTGGATGCCGGGACCGTGATGGACATCCGCGAAGCACCGCACGAGGTAAGCGAAGTGGATGAGCCCGTCGCCTCGGGCTCCTGGGACAGCAAGTCATAGGCAATTCATTGCTGATGGTCCGCCAAGTAGTTGCTGAGCGGACTCAGCAGGGACCTTCATAATTTTTACTCACGTTATCGGTCGTTCATTGTCGAATGGGGGCGGGGCGGGTTACGATCCTCCGGCGGCTCCGGCCGTATTTTTGTTCCAAAGCTCCCCGCCTCTGCCTCCGAAATAGGAATAGGACTCCTGACTCAATTAAAGGTGATTTCATGGACGTGACGGTCATCGGATGTGGTTATGTGGGCTTGGTTACAGGCACCTGTCTGGCGAGCATCGGTCATACCGTGCGCGGCGTCGAGAAGGACCCCAAGAAGCTCAAGACGCTTCTCGACGGGCACTGCCCGGTCTTCGAGCCAGGCCTTCTGGAGTTAATGCAGGAGCACTATGCCTCCGGTCAGCTTCAGTTCACTGACAACGTGAAGTCCGCGGTGAAGGATGCTGAGGTCGTCTACCTGTGCGTCGGCACGCCCCCCAGGCCGGACGGCACCGTCGACATGAGCTACCTCGAGACCGCCGGCAAGGAAGTCTGCGACGCCCTGGCCGAATACAACAACGATTACCTGGTCACGATCATCGTGAAGTCGACGGTCCCCGCGGGGACCAACCGCAAGCTCTATAACTTCCTCAAGCAGCAGACGCATGCCCACGTTCAGGTGGTCAGCAACCCCGAGTTCCTCCGCGAGGGCTCGGCGGTGCAGGATTTCCTGGAGCCGGACCGCATCGTCGTCGGCGGCGAAAGCCCCGACGCCTTCCGCATGATGCGCCGACTGTACGACCCCATCGTCAAGCGCGAGGAAGCGTTCATGACGATGAACTGGGAATCGGCGGAGCTGACCAAATATGCCGCCAACGCGATGCTCGCGTCGCGCATCTCGTTCATGAACGAGATGACGATCCTCTGCGAACACTACAACGCCGACATCGAAGACATCCGCAAGGGAATCGGCACCGACTTCCGCATCGGCCCCGCCTTCCTGCGCGCCGGTTGCGGTTACGGCGGGTCCTGCTTCCCGAAGGACGTGGCGGCCCTGGAGCACATCAGCCGGCAGGCTGGGCACCAGAGCCTCTTCGTTCACGCGATCCAGACGATCAACACAAACCAGAAGAAACGCTTTGCCGAGAAGATCGTGCAGAAGCTGGGTCGCCCGATCGAAGGCGCGAAGATCGCGATCTGGGGCCTGGCCTTCAAGGCCGACACCGACGACATCCGCGAGTCGGCCGCCCTGGACGTGATTCGCTATCTCCTGGACAAGGGCGCGCACGTGACGGCGACTGACCCCAAGGCGATGGAGAACATGAAGCAGATCTTCAAGGACGAGGTCGAGTGGTCGCCCGACCCGGTACACGCCGCCGTCAGCGCCGACGCCGTGGCGCTGATGACCGACTGGCCGCAATACAGCACGCTGCCGTTCCGCAAGATCGCGGCGACGATGAACCAGCCAATCATCTTCGACGGCCGCAACTGCCTCCACCGCGACGTGATGCGCGAGACCGGCTTCCAGTACTACCCCATGGGCCGTCCCGCGGTAGAAAATGCCCTGCGGTTGAAGCACAAAGTCTAAGCATCGGACGGGGTCAGTCAGCGATCAATCGAGCGTGGGACCGGTTCATCTGGTCCCACGCTCTTTTCTTGCGCTGCCCGAACTGGCGGGGTCACTCCTGCTTATCCCCCTCCTCTCCCTGCAAGAAGCAGGAGTGACCCCCTTATTCTTGACCCCGTTTACGGTATCGATCTGGTGCAACTCAGGCTGACGTGGCGATCGGGTAGAATGACTTCGAATGGCCTCTTCGGTCCTGACCCGACAGCTCGTATTTCCCACACGGCTGATGTCGCGGGGACGGCAAATCGATATCGATCGCTCGCCCGATGGATATGTCATCATCAAGGCAGAGGGCGAGGCGCGCACCATCTGGCCCACGGGCGGACGGCTGCTTGGGCCAGTCGTGGCGGTCTGCTTCGTGCTTCTTTTCATTGGCCCGAATGTCCTGGCGTTCAAATTGGCAGCCACAATCACGCTCGTCCTCGCGGTAATTGCAGCGATCACGGTTGTGGTGCTCGGATCTGCGATGGCGTACATCACGGGACGGCTGCTCGTTATCGAGGTTCAACCCGATCACGTCGAGATTTACGTTCATTCGCGAAAAAAGAAGCGCACGCTTACGACTTGGAGACGCGAGGAGATCGAGGAGCCGAGCTGTCGTTCGAGCGCCCTATGGTTGCGCATGCGGAGTGGACGGACGCACCGTCTGCTGGAAGTCGATTCTCCAGGCGAGGCGCGGTACCTGCGGATGGCGGTCGTTGCGGGACTCCAGATGTGCGACCAGTGCGGTTACGATATCCGCGCCAGCAACGGCCACTGCCCCGAGTGCGGTAAGCTGATTCCGGAATGGATATCGGAATACGCAAGGCGATCTACGGAACTTCGGTAAACCATTAAGGTCGTCCGACAGTCGGATCATCGACTGAACTGTAATCTCTTCTGAGACTTTGCGCTTCCCCACTTGTCGCCTCAATTATGTGGACGTCCCCTCTTTCTTCGCCGAGGCTAAATCGCCGTTCGATGGATACGAGCCGTCTATACATTGCCGTCGGCAATGAAATGCCTCACTGAACCGCGGATTTACGGTGAACGCCCACGGATCATTATCAACCTCGCCGCTGAGGACCCAAGGTACGGAAGCCAGTTCAAGCAAATTCAACGCCGACGTAATCCCAACTTTTGAAAACGGGCGGAGGGTCAAGAGCCCGTCGACAAGACGAGGCGGTGTTGAGGGGTAGAGCGTCCATTGGCCAAGATACAAGTACCCCATCCAATCGTTCGGCCGCCCGGCTTCGGGAACGACCCAACAGCGCGGGGCGATCTCACTCAATTTACTCGGCATCTCCCCCGTAGATGGAGGCTCGTCATACGCGACCACACAATTGCCGAAAATTCGAAGCAGGTCCACGATCAGTTGGTGCTTTCGTTGCTCGTATTCTTGCCGACGAATGCCGGTAAACGCCCGCCACTCGATCGTCCAACACGGCTGGGCTGAAACCGTCCGGCAGACAAAGCGAGACCCGATCAATTTCTCCAAATTGCCCGATGCTTCCCTTAGCCACGATGATTTGGAGGTCGTGTCGCCCATCGTCAATTCCGGTAAGTCAGCAAGAGGTCTGCACCTGTACGCACGTTACCGTCAGTCACGCCGGTCACGCTCACCCGATAGTTCGATAGCTATTTTACGCATCTAAACAATTCGACGGAATTCCCGCCGTCGATTTGCGACTCGTTGGCCAAACAAAAGCTCGTCCAGGCGATGCCGCGGCTGAATCGATGCCCGCGCTGCTGAAGGGGGACATCGAGGAATAATACCACTGAGGGGCACAATAAGGGGGTCACTCCTGCTTAGCAGGGGGGGTGGGAAGCAGGAGTGACCCCCTTATTGCGACCCGAACTGCCAACTTCCTTTCAGCCGCCGATCGGCAGCGTCAGTCCGCAGTCCGAGATGGCGTGTATCGCTGGTCGCCTGCTCGTCATCGAGGTCCAGCAAGGTCCGGTCGAATTCGGGGTTTGGTCGTCGCGCGACATTCGACTAAACTGGTCGGGCGATGGCATCGCTCAAGAAGGTGTTCACCTCAATCCTGAGCGGTCGATCGGATGCGAACATTCGCTTCGCGCAATTGGGGCGTATCCTGCTGACGCTGGGTTTCAGCGAGCGCATCACCGGCGGACACCACATTTTCTCTCGCCAAAACATCGTCGAGATCATCAACTTGCAGCCGTTGCCGGGTGGCCGTGCAAAGTCGTATCTGGTGAAACAAGTGCGTCAGCAACTGACGAAGTACGGCTTATCGCTAACGGAGTGATTCATGAAGTATGAGGTGATCATTTATTGGAGCGGCGAAGACAACGCCTTCATCGCCGAAATCCCGGAACTACCCGGCTGCATGGCTAACGGCGTGACCAAGGCCACGGCGCTGGCCGCCGCCGAGCGCGTGGCCCGCGAGTGGGTGGCGACCGCAAGACAACTTCGCCGTCCCATTCCCGCGCCGCGCGGACGGCTTCTTTTCGCGTGAGTCTCGCAGGGTGGGTTTGAAGAGTTCGAACGATGTTCTCGACGGGCCTTCAATCGGTAAACGATCGCAGAAACGCGCGCGCCGCCGCACCCCATCGCAACCACGTGACCGCCCGTTCTTCCCGACATCGCCAATTCGCCTGATCGCTGGCAATGACACTGATTTGTGAAGGCCGTTCATTTCCCTGCCGGCGTGGAAGTTCGCGCCTTCTTTCCCGCACCCAGCGCCGCGGCCAGCACTTCGTCCACGTTCTCGACGAACGTGAATTTCACGGTCTGTTTCACCTCGTCGGGAATCTCGGGCATGTCCTTCTCGTTGCGCTTGGGGACTATCACTTCCTTGATTCCGGCGCGCTTGGCGGCCAGCGTTTTTTCCTTCAGGCCGCCGATCGGCAGCACCAGACCGCGCAGCGTGATCTCGCCAGTCATCGCCACGTCGTGACGCACCGGGCGGTTCATGAGCAGCGAGGCAAGCGACGTGAACATCGCGACGCCGGCGCTGGGGCCGTCCTTGGGGACGGCTCCGGCGGGGATGTGGATGTGGATGTCGCTCTCGGCGAGCAGTTTGGGGTCGATGCCGAGTTCCTTCGTGCGGGAGCGAACGAGGCTGAAGGCGGCGGTCGCTGATTCCTTCATCACGTCGCCGATCTGCCCGGTCAGGGTGATGTTCCCCTTGCCGGGATAGCGCGCGGCCTCGATGAAGAGGATCTCGCCGCCGACCGGGGTGTAGGCCATTCCGGTCGCCACGCCCGGCACGCTGGTGCGCGAGGCGAGTTCGGGCTCGAAGCGGCGCGGGCCGAGGACCTTGCCGACGCGTTCGCGGTCGACGACAACCTTGTCCGTCTTTCCACCGACGATGTCGGCGGCGATCGCGCGGCAGACGGCGCCGATGCTCCGCTCGAGGTTGCGCACTCCGGCCTCGCGCGTGTAACCCTCGATGATCCACTTAATCGCTGGATCGAGGAAACGGGCTTGCTTGGTGGTCAGGCCGTTGGCTTCGAGCTGTCGGGGGATCAGGTACTGCTTGGCGATGTGGAGCTTGTCGGTCTGGGTGTAGCCGGGGATCTCGATGACCTCCATGCGGTCGCGGAGCGGGCCGGGCACGGTGTCCATCGTGTTGGCGGTGGCGATGAACATGACCTTCGACAAATCGAAGGGGACGTCGAGGTAATGATCGGTGAACGTATGGTTCTGCGCCGGGTCGAGCACTTCCAGCAGGGCCGACGCCGGGTCGCCGCGAAAGTCGGCGCCGAGCTTGTCGATCTCGTCGAGCATCATGACCGGGTTGCGCGTGCCGGCCTTGCGCAGCTCCGCGATGATGCGCCCGGGCATCGAGCCGATATACGTGCGGCGGTGGCCGCGGATGTCGGCCTCGTCTCGAACGCCGCCGAGGGCGACGCGAATGAACTTGCGGCCCATCGCTTCGGCGATGCTCTTGCCCAGCGAGGTTTTGCCGACGCCTGGCGGACCGACGAAGCAGAGGATGGCACCACCCCCTTCGGGCTTGAGCTTTCGGACGGCGAGGTACTCGACGATCCGGCGTTTGACCTTTTCCAGGTCATGATGGTCGCGGTCGAGCGTGGCGCGGGCCTCGGCCAGGTCGATCTTGTCGGTCGTCTCCAGGGCCCAGGGGAGTTCGCTGAGGATCTGGAGGTAGGTGCGGATCACGCCGTACTCAGGCGAGGCGCTGGGAATGCTTTCCAGGCGACCAAGCTCGCGCGTCGCCTCCTTCATGACGGCTTCGGGGAGCTTGGCGGCCTCGAGCTTCTGGCGGAGCGTCTCGATTTCCCCGCCGCCGCCGCCACCCTCGTTTTCCCCCAGCTCCTTACGAATCGCCTTGAGCTGTTCCTGGAGGTAATAGCGCCGCTGGCTCTTGTCGATGTTCTCCTTGACCTGCGACTGGATCTTGCTCTGAAGCTCCAGGACATCGAGCTGCGTGGCGAGCCGGGCCGCGATCATTCTCAGCCGTTTCTCCACGTCGAGCTCTTCGAGCATGAGCTGTTTTTCGGCGGTGTCGGCCTGAAGGTTGGCGGCGAGGAAGTCGGCCAGTGCCGACGGGTTGGTGATGCTGTTGAGCACCTGAGCCGCCTCATCGGGCGTGTTGGGGGAGAGCTCGATCACCCGATTGGCCTGCTGCCGCACCGAAGCGACCAGAGCGTCCAGCTCCGGTCCGGGGTTCACGATGTCTTCGAGCACCTCGATGCGCCCGACCGCGAACGGCTCGGTCTGTTCCAGCGACATCAGCCGGAAGCGGGTGAGCCCGTGGACGATGATCGACTGGTTCCCGTCCGGCAGCTTGAACAGCTTGAGGATGACGCACGCGACTCCGACCGTGTGCAGGTCCTGGTACTGTGGGTCCTCGACGTCCGCGTTGCGCTGCGTGCAGACGCCGACCAGCTTGTCCCCCGGCATCACTTCGTCGAGCAGCGACTTGCTCTTGGGCCGTCCGACGTTCAGCGGCATCACCGTGCCGGGGAAGACGACGATGTTGCGGATCGGAAGGATTGGCAACACGTTTGGCAACACCGTCCGCTGCCCGTTGGTTCCGGTGCGGATGACGGTGTTCGTCGGCGTGCGTTCGATGATCTGAGACTCGGACATAATAGAGGGTTCAGGGTTCAGGGTTCAGGGTTCAGGGTTCAGGGTCCAGGGTTCAGGGTTCAGGGTTCAGGGTTCAGGGTCCAGGGTCCAGGGTTCAGGGTTCAGGGTTCAGATAAAACGCAGAAGCGCCCCTCTGCGTGTTGGCAGCCGCGCGGCGGGGCAGTTCACGGCGTGGGGAATTGTGGCCTTTAAAGAACCCCGAACCCCAAACCCTGCACCCTCACTCGACCTTTCTTATTTCTTGGGAATTTCGATCCACAGCATTCCATTGCGGTAGTGGGCGGTGATGCATTCACGGTCGACGCCTTGCGGAATTTCCACTTCGCGCGCGAAGGCCCCGTTGTCGATCTCCATCAGGTGAACCCGGACGCGGTGGGGATGTTCTCCGCTTCCCGACCCGACGGCGGTCGGATCCAGCTCGGGGAACGTCGGCACTTCCCGGCGGCCGCGCAACCGAAGCCGGCCGTCCTCAACTTCCACGTCGATCTTATCCTTGTCGACTCCCGCCAGGTCGACGCAGACGAGGTACTCGGAAGCCGTCTCGTAGAGGTTGACGCTCGGGGTCCAGGTTTCGCTGGGGTAAAAGTTGTAGTAGCCCTTCTGCAACTGATCCATGAGCTTATTGGCCTGGCGCGCCAGCTTGCTGAACGGCTGGTCGGCAGTGGTGGTCAAGGGCATCACGCGACTCCTATGGGGGTGTGAAGTCTTTTGCTTCGAAGGCGCATCATAGCGCCAGTGCCGGGGCAACGGAAGCAAAAATCCACCTCGCGGTCCGATAAGGACGGGCGAATTCCGCGGCGGCTCAGGTCCGCGGGCTGTCGTCTGCCGTAGGGACGTGCGCGATGGCGCGCCAACCCCGTGAAAACTTTGACTTTTGCGGGGGGGATTGCGACAATCGCACACCCCGGCCGGCGGAAAAGGTCGTTCTCACTCGATCAACACCTGGGATGGACCTCGTCTGGAGAACCCTGGATGCAAGCACCTTGGAAACGAGCGGCATCGATCACTGTGGCAGCCTGCGTTGCGACTGCGCTGATCGGTTGCAAGCGACCGGTTGAGCAAGCTGATCGGAGCGTCAATCAACAGCTTGCCGACGCGGGTAAGCAACTGCCCGGCCAACCTGACAAGGCGATCCCCGTTTTCCAGAAGGCCGCGACGGTCGCCGGCGCGTCTCATGTCGCGCAAGCGCAGGCGCATCGCGATCTCGCGGATGCACGGGTCCGCGCCGCCGACCATCTCATCCTCGGCCTCACGCCGGCCTCTGCCAAGACCAAGACGCCGTCGGCCGATGGGGTTGAGCAGATCGAGGCCGAAATCGTGTCGCTCTGCACTGCGATCAATCAACAGACTGCCCGAATCCAGGCCAACAACGTCGTGATGGCTGGCTACAAGCAGCTTGAGCCGAAGGCCGCACAGGAGGCGCTCACAAAGGGGACCAGCGCCGCCGAAGGGGGCCAGGATGCCGCTCCCTGGATTTCCGCCGACAGCGGCGCCATCCCGTCCGTGGCCGCTGTCGACGCGCAGGTCACTGCGCTGACCGAAAAGATCACTGCCCTGGAAACCAGGAAAAAGGAATTGGACGCGCAGCGCCTTACGGCAGTTCAGCAGGCGGAGCAGCTTCGCAATCAGTCGGAGGCGACGACCGGACACAAGAGCGTCGAGCTGTTCACTCAGTCGTCGAACCTTCGCAAGCAAGCTGCCGACCTGACGGCCCAGATGGACGTACTGGACGCCCAGCTTGCTACGCTAAACCAGGATCTCAGGCTGGCGAAGGCCCAGAAGGAACAACTCGCCAAAGCCGTCAAGGCGCTGAAGGGCCAGACGGCCCAGGTGGCGATCAACTGGAAGGCGATCCAGGAACAGATCCAGGCCCGCGGCCAGGCCTCGCAGGCATTGCTAGGCGGCGCCGGCGCACCCGCAGTCGCCGCGCCCGCTGACGCGACCACGGCACCGGCTGATGCGACCACCGCCCCCGTAACGCCCGCCCCCTTAACGCCCGCCACCGGACCGGCCGGCGCCACGGCGGCCGCCACGACCGAGCCGGCGGCGACGCCGTCTGATATCACGGGTCTTTCCGATGCCATTGCGGCCCTGTCCGCCAAAGCCGATGCCCTCCGCGACAAGGCCGCCGCGCACCTCAACGACGCGCTTAAGGATTACGAGCAGGTGGCCAAGTCCAACAAGGTCATCGCCACCGAATACACCGAGAAGCTGAACAAACCGGACATTCGCGGCTATCCGCAGTCGGGTGCGTGGCAGATGCTGATCGAAATCCACAACCCATCGGATGTGAAGCTTCAGGAAGCCGGGGCGTGGCTGAGATTGGCGCGGATCTATGCGGACTGGGCCCACACCCTCGCTGTCCAGGATGACGCCGCCAAGACGCTGAAGAAGACGGTCGATGCGGGCAACACGCTGCTTGCCGGAACGGATCTCAAGCTCGCTGCTCCCGCGTCGCTCAATGCCGACACGCTCGACAAGACGATGGCCGACGCCAAGTCCAGGGCTGAGGAAGCGTACGACAAGGCCGACAAGCTTCTCCAGGAGGTAATCACCGCGCCCGCGACCAACCCGCTCACCAAGAGCGCCCGTGACGCTGCCCGCACAGTTCAGCTGGTTGCGTATTACGGCCGTTCGCAGTTTGACTCAGCGGTCGGCGACTCCTCCAACTCCGGCAAGTGGCTCAGCGAGTCAAAGCGCACGCGCGACACGATGACGGCCGACAACATTCCGCTCCCATCGCCGATGCCGGTCGAGATCAGCCTTGCGCCGACAGTCTCCTCGACCTTTGAAACGACCCCGCCGGCGACCGGCCCATCCACCGCGCCGACCACGTTACCCACAACGACGGCGCCCACCACTGGCCCGACGACGGATACGACGACGTTCGGCAACACCATTGACACCAGGCCGAACGCGACGCCGCCCGCGCCGCCATCGACGGATACGCCTCCTGCAACGGGACCGAGCACTGCACCAGCGGCAACTCCCGACACCGCGCCGGCATCTCCGACGCCGCCCGCCGCGACGCCGCCTGCACAATAAGTCGCGCTCCCGCGCACGCTCATCGATCCGGATTGATGTCAATTGGGGGTTGGCTAGCGCGCGCCCGCCGATTACCCTCCCGCTCATGCGAATTCAGTTCTGCGGCGCCGATCGGACCGTGACCGGCTCCAGCCACCTCGTTGAGATCAATGGCCTGCGCATCTTCCTGGACATGGGCCTCTACCAGGGCCCACGCGACGAAGCGCGGGAGATCAACCAGCATCTGCCGGCGGACGTGCGGTCGGCCGATGCCATCATCCTCTCCCATGGCCACCTCGATCACTGCGGCAAGCTCCCGGTTGCCATCCGCGCCGGCTTCGCGGGGCCGATCTATTGCACGCCCGCGACGGCGGAGGTGGCGCGAATCGTCCTCACCGACGCCGCCAAGATTCAGGAAGAAGACGTCGCCTACCTGAACCACCGCTCGCGACGTCCGGATGAACCGGCGCCGCAGCCGTTATACGGAACGGCGGACGTGCCCGGCGTCCTGAAGCGCTTTCAGCGCGTTCCGTATCGCCAGAAGAAAGATCTGGGAAAGGGGGTCGCATTTACGTTCTACGATGCGGGCCACATTCTCGGCTCCGCGTATGTGCTGCTGGAATGGACTGAGGGTGGCGCGCCCCGCCGGTTGCTCTTCACGGCAGACGTGGGCCGCTATGATGCCCCGATTCTGCGCGATCCCGAGCCAATCCCAGGGCCCGTGTCGCTGGTCATCACCGAGAGCACTTATGGCACGGCGTCCCACGGCCCCATGGACCAGGTGGGCCCTCAGTTTCTTGATGCGCTCAAGTTCTGCATCGAGCACCGCAGCCGGATGATCATCCCCTCGTTCGCGGTCGGTCGTACGCAGACTGTCCTGTGGTACATGCAAAAATTCGTTCACGAGAAGCTCGTCCCGCAGCTCCCGATTTTCGTGGACAGCCCCATGGGTGTGGAGGTCAGCCGCGTCCACAGCCAGTTCCCGGATGCCTATGACGAAGAGACAACGCGGATGCTGGCCGGCGGCGACCTGTTCAGCCTTGCGCGGGTGACATTCACGCCTTCGGCGGCAGAGAGCAAGCAGATCAACCGCCAGCCGGGGCCGTGCGTGATCATCGCCTCCAGCCCGACGTGCGAGTTCGGCCGGGTGCTGCACCACCTGACGCAGAGCGTGGAGAACCCCAACGACACGATCGTTTTCTGCGGCTGGATTCCGCCACAGACGCTGGGCCGCCGCATCCAGGAGCGACAGCCGCGCGTCCGTATTTATGACCGCTGGTACGACCTCAAATGCCAGGTGCGCACCATCCACGGGCTCAGCGCCCATGCCGACGGGGACGAACTGCTCCGCTTCCTCCAGCCCACGCTGGGCGGCGGGACGACCGACTTTTACGTCGTGCACGGGGAGGTCGAACAGGCGGAGGGATTCGCCCAGCGCCTGCTCGGCAAGGGAGCGGGGCGGGCATCGGTGCCGGCGATGGAGAGTTCTGTCGTGGAATTTTCGAGCAACGCCGCGAACGCCGCCGCGCCGCCACGACAGACCGATCAGGATTGAGGCGGGGGAGGGTTCAGGGTTTAGATTCAGTGATAAGGTAGAAAGCGCCGCTGCACGTTGCGACGTAGCGAGCCGCGACCGTGAGGGAGCGTTCATGTACG
>JBBSDP010000017.1:0-85866 GCA_038240605.1 Tepidisphaerales bacterium
GGCCCGCCCCCCCCATCGGGGGGGCGAGGCCCGGGTGCTTGGGGGGGCCCGGCCCCACCATTCACTCCACCGCGGCGGGCGGAGCCCGCCCTGCGTGTTCCGACGACGCCGTCACGCGCCGGGTGTGAACATGGGCTTGCGATGAGCAGCGCGGCGGGCGTCGGCGACCTGGCCGCCGTGGCTCATGTGGTGCATGGCGATCGTGAGATAGGTCTGGCCGACGGTGGCCAGCACCTTCTCCAGGCCACGCGGCGGCTTCTGGGTGGGGCGGTCGAGGCTGGTTTCGCCGAGTTCCTCCAGGGCCTTCATAATCGCAGCGCGCGGTAGGTGCGGAGCACTTCATCGAACGGGGGATAGGCGTTCGCATCCGCAGTGGGCTCGGTGCCGGGGGCGAAGAGGAGCTCCCAGTGCGCGACGGGATTGGGCTCGCCGAACAGGACGTGGGGAAGGTTTCCCTCGATCAACGTGATGTGACCGAGGACCCAGAGCGGATGGTTGCCGCCGTTCGGCGTCGGCTGGGTGAGCGGGGCACCACCAATGGTTACCGCGTGACCGCCACCTTCCTGAACTACCTGGTTCAGAACGTCGATCCGGCGATCGTCGTTAAGCTCAATGTAGCCATGCGAAATGCGAAATACAGCCCGGCCCTGTGGCAGGAATACACAGGGAAATCCGTGGATGCGCTGTCGGACGACTATCTGAAGACGCTGGCCGAGCAGCGCTGAACGCGCGTCGGTTCATGTTGATGTCATCGCCGCCAATGCGGCCGCGGCGCTGGTTGAAGCGCGGGTCGTGGGGCTGGGTCCGCGCGAACGTCGCCACAGTTCGTTCAAGCCGTTCTGAACCTGGCTCATCGCACTCGCTCGGAAGAGGGTCCCCAATCCGAAAAGGCACGCCCCGGGAACGATCGAGAGGATGCACAGTGTCAGCGTCACGCTAGCCTTGATCCGCTTAGAGCCAAGCTGCACCTCCAGCTCGCGCGCGAGTTGATACGGCATGTAAGCCAGCCAGAAAAAATTGAAAATCGGGATGAGGCAGAATCCGACAGCCTTTGCGGGCGAAACGGAATACGCGCCGGCGGTGAACGCGCGCATCTCGTTGTGAACGTTGAATACCCATGCCAGCCAGTAGATGAACAACGCCAGTGCCAGGGAGGCGAAAAAGAGCGACAGCACCGACGCTATCGAATACCACTGGAGGTTGCGACGCTTCCCAATCTTCTCGCCAGGCAACGCGGAAGCGTTCGAATACGCGAGCGGAATCAGCGGGACCGGCGCAGGCCCGGCGACGGGATCCATCGGGCCAGTTGCGTTCTGTTCCGCCATCAGCGCGTCTCTTTAGTCCATTCTCCGCAAGGCGGTCATCGCTTCAAGTTCAAAAACGCGCTTCGCCCGCAGAACGCGCAGGTTCACGATGAGGCGCTCGACCGAGATCGAGGTGCGCTGGGCTTCGAGCAGGTCCGGCAGCGTGGCGCGGGCGGATTCGTAACTCGTGCGGGCGACGTTCGCCGCCTGGCGGGCCCGCGGTAGGATCGTGTGTTCGAGCAGGTCGAGCTGCCGATTCGCATCGCGAATGGTGGCAACGTCGGTGATGATCTGTGACGCGAGATCGGCGGATGTCTGCCGCCGTATCGAATCCGCGGCGCGCAGGTTGGCTTCGGCCTGGGCGATAGCCGCGTTCAGCGCTTCGTAACGCAGGATAGGGATCGTGGCCTGCCCGAGAACACTCTGCGTGATGCCGGCCAGATCGGAGCCCACGCTCAGATTGAAATCGGGAACGTATTGCAATCGCGCCAGTCGCACCGCGACTTCGCGCCCGCGCGATTCGGCGGCGAGCGCCGAGAGCTCGGGGTTCCGCTCCGTCACGAGCGCAAGCAACTGCGCGTCGTCATACTCCACTCGATCCACCTCCGGCAATCCGGCCGGAAGGGACAAGGGAGCGAGCGGCGGACGGTTCAACAGCGCGTTGAGCGCTGAAAGCTGGGCGGGAAGCTGGGCCTTGAGGCTCGCGATGTCGTTCTTCCCCAGGTCCTCGTCGTTGCGGGTCCTGAGTACGTCTTGTTGTCCAGCCGTGCCGGCGCGGTTTCGCGCTTCGGTGACGAGGGCCGTCGTTTCCAGCAACTGCTGATTGGCTTCGGCGAGGCGGACGAGTTCTGTGCTCAGGGCATAGTCGTAATAGGCGGAGCGCACCTTGTTTTGCAGCTCGAGCTGCGCTTTGCGGAAGCGCAGGCCGGCAGCCCGCGCGTTCTGCAATGCCACCCGAGCGGCGGCGTCGAGTTTTCCCGGCCACTTGATGTCGGTCATCGGGTCGTTGCCGAGCGCGAGTGAGTTCATCCCGCTCGACGTGTGTCCGCGCGCGATCGTGGAGCTGAGCGCGACGTTCAAGGTCGTCGCCTGCGTGCCATCCTGCGGAACCTGTTCCAGGGCCGCTCGCCATTGCCAGTAATGCGTCTCCAGATCGCCATTCGCGTGCATGGCATACGCAACCAAATCTTCAATCGTCGGATGCTCCGGCAGCGGCGACTGCTCTCGCGATGCCGTCGGCTTCTCGAATGGCTTGCCCGCGGCCAATGCCGCCTTTCGCTCTTCCCGCTCTCCGGGTGGATGAACGGTGCAACCACCCAGAAGAAGGATGACGCTCACAGCGGAGACGCAGAGAACGCTGGAAAAGCCAAAGTGAAGATGGAGGATTGAGGATAGAAGATAGCGGGCCACTCCATCCTCAATCTTCCATCTTCGATCCTCGCATTTTCCAGCAACCCGTCGTTTAGATTTACACATATTCAACCATTTCCGGCGACGGCTCTCGCTCGAGCGTGAGGCCCTTGGCGACGAAGAAGATGATGGGATAGATGAGCAGCTCCATCAGGAAGCTGGTGAAGAGGCCGCCGAGCATGGGCGCTGCCAGGCGGCGCATCACGTCGGCGCCGGTGCCGGTCGCCCAGAGGAGCGGGACGAGGCCGATGAAGGCCGCCGCCACGGTCATCGTCTTGGGGCGGATGCGCTTGACCGCGCCTTCATGTACCGCGTCCCACAGGTCAGTTCGATTCCGCATCCTGCCTTGGGCTTTGAACCGCTCGTAGCTGCTGTCCAGGTATAGGAGCATCACCAGGCCAGTCTCAGCGTCGAGTCCCGCGAGCGCGATCAATCCCACAGCGACGGCACCGGACCAGTGGTACCCCAGGAGCCAAAGAAGCCAGACGGCGCCAACGAGGCTGAACGGAATCGCCAGGATGACGACAAAGGTTCGGAAGAGACTGCGCGTGGCCATGTAAAGCAGCACGACGATGATCAGGAGCGTAAGCGGGACGGCCCAGACCAGACGGCTCCACGTCTCCTGGATCTGCTCGAACTCCCCCGACCATGCCAGCGTGTAGCCCGTCGGAAGTGCCAGCTTGGTTTCCAGCACTCGCCGTGCATCCGACACATAGCTGCCGACATCGCGGCCGGGGACGACGTACACGAGCGTCTGCTGCCTCGAGTTCTCGCTGCGCACCATCGGCGGCCCCGTATTGATCGTGAACGTCGCCAGCTCCCCGAGCGGGATCTGGGCGCCCGTCGGAGTCGGGACGAGTACCTGCTTCAGGGTCGAAGGGTCATCACGCAGGTCGCGGGCATAACGCAGGTTGATCGGGAACCGCTCCAGCCCTTCGACCGCGGTCGAGATTTTCATGCCGCCGATCGCGGTGGTGATGACGTCCTGCACGTCGCCCGTGGTGAGGCCGTAGCGAGCGACAGCATCCCGGTTCGGTTCGACATCGAGGTAATAGCCGCCGAAGGCCCGTTCCGGGTAGGCGTCGATCGTGCCCGGCATCTGTTTCAGAAGTGCGGCTGCGTCGCCAGCCAGCCTGGCGAGAATTTGCAGGTCCGGCCCCATGATCTTCAAGCCCACGGGCGACTTGACCCCGGTCGAGAGCATCTTGAGCCGATTGTCGATCGGCATGGGCCAGAGGTTGCCCAGACCGGGGAATCGAACGACGGCATCCAGCCCCGCGTGTTGTCCGTCAGCGTCCTCCCATCCCTGCACTAATTCATTCATGGTGACGCGACGCTGCTCCGGCCAAAACGTGTGTCGCAACGGCCAAGTGAGCCATCGCGGCCCCGCGTCAAACCAATAGCCCATCTTTCGGGTGCGCCACTTGGCCGGGTCGGTGTTCAGCCGCACGACCGTCTCAACCATGTCGAGCGGAGCAGGGTCTGTTGCGGTATCGGCGCGGCCCATTTTTCCGTACACGCTGACGACCTCGGGAAGTGTCTCGATCAGCTTATCCGTTTGCTGGAGCACCTGCCGGGCTTTGGTAATGCTGATGCTTGGGTCCGTGGTCGGCATGTAGAGCAGGTCGCCCTCGTCCAGCGGCGGCATGAACTCGCTGCCGAGCCGCATTGCCGGCCACACCGCCGAAGAGACGAACAGCACCGCGAGGATCAGCACCGGCCAGCGGAAGCGGATGGCGGCGCGGAAGAACGGGTCATACACCCGCTGAAGCAGACGGCTGATCGGATTTCTCTCTTCATGGATGATGCGTTGCGGCACGAGCAGCATGCCCGCGAGGACCGCCCAGCCGATCACCATCCACCAGCGATAGGGCTCCGTCTCCGGCAACAGATTGGGGACAAACCACAAGGCGGCCGCCGGCAGCAACATCGCTGCCATCGTGATGAGGAGGTTCGTTTTCCATCCCCATGCTTTGGGGAGCACTCGCGCGGTGATGAAATAGACCATCAAGACGGGAATGATCGTTACCGACAGGATTGAGGCCGCGGCCATCGAAAAGGTCTTGGTGAACGCGAGCGGGGCGAAGAGTCGCCCGGGCTCGCCACTCAGCACGAAGACGGGCAGGAAGCTCACCGTGATAATCAGGAGACTGAAAAAAAGGCTCGGCCCCACTTCCGTTGCGGCTTCGAGGATGATTTCACCGCGCGGGCGGGGCGCGCTGCCGGCATGAACGCGCTCCTCATCCCGGTCCAGGTGCTTGTGCGCGTTCTCCACCATGATGATGGCGCTGTCCACCATCACCCCGATCGCGATGGCGATTCCGCCCAGGCTCATGATGTTCGCGCTGACGCCGGCCAGGCGCATGACGAGAAGACTGGCGAGCACGCTGGTGGGCACGACGAAGATCGCAACCAATTCGCTGCGCGCGTGCAGCAAGAAGAGGATGCACACCAGTCCGACAACGATCATCTCTTCGATGAGCGTGTGGCGCAGGGTGTGAATGGAGCGGTCGATGAGTTGGGAGCGGTCGTAGGCGGTCTTGATCGTCACGCCAGGCGGAAGTCCATTCTCCAATTCAGTCAGCCTGGCTTTGGCGTCTTCAATCACCTTGTAGGCGTTCGCCCCGTAGCGGGATATGACGATGCCGCTGACCGCTTCCCCTTTACCATCCCACTCGCCGACACCGCGTCGTTCTTCGCCGGCGATCTGGAGCGACGCGACATCTGACAGGAGCACCGGCGTGCCCGATTCCTTGTTCACGCCGACCGATACTTTCGCCAGGTCCTTCAGCCCGTGGAGATAGCCATGGCTGCGGACCATGTACTCGTTCTCGCTCATCTCAACGACCGACCCCCCCACGTCGTTGTTGGAGCGTTGCACGGCCATCATGATGTCCTTCAACGGAAGGTTGTAGGCCAGCAACCGCTCCGGCTTGAGGACAATCTGGTATTCTTTGACGAACCCGCCGATCGACGCCACCTCCGCCACGCCCGGCACGCTCGTCAGTTGATATCGCAGGTACCAATCCTGTATTGCGCGGAGGCTGGCCAGATCCTGGTTTGAAGACGCGAGCGGCTTGCCGGTGAGCGGGCAGTGGCCCGGTTTGTCGAAGGCTCGCACCTTCATGAGCGCGGTTCGGCGGTCCGCGGGGGCATCCGATGGCTGCGCGTACCAGCGCTCGTTCTGCTCGTCGTGCCAAATGCCCTGTGGATGATCGGGACAGAAAAAGCCAGAATCGAGAACGTATTGATACACCCAGCCGACGCCCGTCGCGTCTGGCCCGAGCTTGGGCTCGATGCCCGCCGGCAAGAGTCCCTTCGAATAGTTCAGATATTCCAGGACCCGTTCCCGAGCTGCATGCTGGTCGGTGCCATCGGGGAAGATGATGTAGACCATCGAGGTCTCGAACATGCTGAAGCCGCGAACCGCCTTGGCGCCAATGGCGGAAAACGCCGTGGTCAGCGGATAGGTGACCTGGGCCTGAACCACATCAGGGGCTTGGCCGGGATACTCGGTGATGACGATGACCTGGGCATCGGAGAGGTCCGGGATGGCGTCGATGCTGCTGTTGAGCATCGCCCAGACACCGGCGCCGACGAGTGCCGCGGTCATGAGCAGCACCATCAGCTTGTTGCGGATGGAAAGTTCGATGAGCCTGGCGATCATGGCAACCCTTCTTCCGAACTGGCGGGACTGGATTACCTGGTGTTCCCGGAAGAGGGTTGTGATACGGCCGCGGTCGGCCTTGACGACGCGGCGCCGGGCATGGACATCGAATCCGCGGGCCTTGGTTCGGTAAACTTCTGCGACGCTTCGATCGTCTGGCTTTCGACATCCATCAGGAATTGGCCGCTCGTCACCACGGTCTCGCCGGCGGCCAGGCCTTCAATGATCTGGACCTTGTCGTTGTCGCCCATCATCCCCATCCGCACCTTGCGCGGGCTGAAGTGGCCATCGCCCTCCGCCACGAACGCAATTTGACGGGTACCCGTGTCGATCACCGTCTCCCGGGGTACTTGAACGGCGTCCGCCATCGGCTGGGTCAGAATATCCACCGTCGCATACATCCCCGGCTTCAGCTCGAATCCAGGGTTATCGAGCGTTATCCGAACCGTGAGCGTCCGGGTCATGTGATCGACATGGGGATACATGAAATTGATCGTCCCTTTGAACGACTTGCCTGGTATTCCGTCCACGCTCGCCACCACTTCCTGGCCGATCTTCACGACCGGAAGCTGCTCCTGGTACACTTGGGCGTTGAGCCACATCCTGGTGTGATCGGCAATGCGCATCAGCTTCATGCCCGCCTGCACGGCGGAACCTTGTACGATCATCTTCTCCTCGACATGCCCGGTCGCCGGACTGCGGAACGGAACGTCTCGCGGCGGCTTGTCCGCTTTAGCGATCGCCTCGATGTCTTCGTCCGCGACGTCCCAGAGCCGCAGTTTGCGTTTCGACGAATCAACCAGCGATTGTCCTTCCTGACGCAACTCGCTGCTCGCCTTGTCACCCAACGATTTCCGCGACTGCACTGCTGAGATCAATTCCTGTTCAGCGACCTGCAGCTCCTGGCTGTACAACTCAAAGAGGGGTTCGCCCTGGACAACGTGTACTCCCTCCTGGTCAGCGTGGAGCTTGTCGATCCAACCTCCGACCTTCAAGCTGACATCATGCAAGCCGGGTTCGGGGAGCATGAGGAAGCCGACGGTTCGCACCGTCCTGGTCAGCGGACCACGCGTCACCTGGGCCGTGCGGACCCCCATGTTCTGCACGACCGTCGGGTCGATATGCACATCCGGGCCTGCCTGGTTCGCGTAGACCGGCACCCTCTCCATTCCCATTGCGCTCTTGCCCGGATGGTCGGTGATCGATGAGGACCCCAGCATCGGGTCCCACCAGTAAAGCACCTTTCTTTTCCCGCCCTTGGCCGGGGAAACGCCGGCATTCAACGGCGTGAGGTCCATATGGCAGATGGGGCAGGTGCCGGGATGATCCTGGATCACCTGCGGATGCATGCCACAGTGCCAGAGCTGCTTTGGGGATGTGGCGGCCGACGCGCCAGAGGATGAACTGGCGCTTCCGGGTTTTTCGCACCCTGCGATGAAGATCGATGCCAATGCAACGCCACCAACCATCACGGCGACGAAAGAGGTGTAACGTTTCGTCCCGTCGACCGGCATGATTCGATGCTCCGAGAATGCCAAGGGAGGCCCCCTGCAATCCCAAACGAAGATATGCACCTGAAGGGTTCAACTAAAAATGAGGGTGACGAGCTAAATCGGCGGCCGCCCAATATTTAGGCAGCCACGCACCGGAACGGCCCCTCTTTGTTCATCGCCTAGGCTAACCGAAGGCCAATTTGCCCTTGGCACTAAAGTTGTTCAGGGCGCCACATGCGCTGGGCTACACTTCTCACTCTTCTCTCTCCACTTATTCTCAGCGGCTTGGGGTGCAGCTCTCCCGGGCACAGTTGGCGAGCGTATGCAGGCCGCAACGGCGGTCTGTTGGAAGACCAACATCAAATCCGCGCCGACCGGGTATTCGCCAGGATTGTTCCGTCATCGGGCGACGGGTCGCACATATACGTGCTCAACGCTTCAGACATCGGAGCCCACGCGCTGCCGGATGGAAATATCTTTGTAACCCGCGCACTGATGGACCTGCTCGATGATGAGGAACTGTCGGCCGCCATTGCTCACGAACTGGCACACCTCATCAATGACGGACACCTGCATGCCGTGATGAGCCTGAGAGGCTGCTGCGAAACCCCAGAAGCTGAGGCTCGCGCCGACGCGACGGGCGTAGAACTGCTGCGAGAGCGCGGCCTCGACCCGCGTGCGATGAGTCGAATGCTCGGGAAGGTAAAGGTGACCGCCGAGCTCACGCCCGCCTGCCGCAACGCCATCGGACACCGAATCGAACTTCTCTCTACCCGGGGAGACGTTCGCGTTTCCCGTCCTCAGAACTGAACCAGCTCGGCCATATCCATCAGCCGTTCCGCCGGCATCGCCCCGATGAGGCAAAGCCATTTGCCGCTGCGTTCCGTCATCACCATGCTCAGGCCGTTCACCGACTGCACCCGGTAGCTCGTCCCATTTCGCGTCATCGTCGGCACGGCCGGCAGTTTCATGTCAGCGGCATTGGCGACGGAAAGCGTCACTGGAATACCCCCGTCTTTGAGCAGTACGCAGGCCATCTTCTTGTCGTGAACCGACTTCATGCAGCAGGCCATGACATGGCTTTGCGGAATTTGCGGAAGCGATGGCGCACCCGGTGACTTATCCGCCAGCATCTGGTTCGCTTTGGCAATCGAGTCCACCTGCATGACGGGAATTCGGCCGGCAACGATGTCCGCATGCACCTGTGCCATCTGGATGCCCGAAGCCAATACCGGACCGCTCGACGCAGTGAGGAGAAAGGCACCGACCAACCCGACAAGAAGGACAACACTTGCCGCGATTGCCTGGAACGGGCGGGGCCACGAAGTCCAACGATGGTGCGGTCGCTCTGGGATCTGTCCCCTCAGCAATTGATCCAACCGGGAGGTATCGACGGGCAGGCTCCGAAGGCGCGCGAGTCGCCCTGCGATCGCCTCGTCTAGGTCCAAGGAATTTTCCTGGGGATTCGCTTCCGTCATAAATGCCTCCCTCGGGAGGGGTCACCATCATTCACGTACAAACCGTCGCTCAACGGCGACGGGCAACAGACGGTCGCGTAACATCGAATGGCCGCGGTGCACGCGCGACTTGATGGTTCCAAGTGGCACTTGCAAGACCTCGGCTGCCTCAGCGTGCCCCATTCCCTCCACGTCGACCAGGAGAAGGGTCCAGCGAATCTCCTCCGGCAGCTTCTGAATCGCGTCGATCACCTGTGCATCGGAAAATCTATTGAGGACCTCCTGCGGATGATCCCACTCAACCGACTGATTCCCACCTTCCGAAGGGGCAGCGGGTTCCGCAGCAATATCGCTCAAACTGATTTCCGTCTTCAACCCCACGGCTCGCAGCCTGTCGATTCGCGTATTCCGGAGGATCGCGAAAAGCCATGCCTTGACATCCGTACCCTCCCGAAAAGTTCCAATCTTCTTGAACGCCTTTAAGAGAGTCTCCTGCGCCAAGTCATCAGCTTCGTGGGAGCTGCCCGTCAGAAGCCGCGCAAGTCGAAGGACAGCCGCTCGTTGCGGCCAGACGAGGTTATAAAATCCCTTCGTCGCCTGCTCCTCGTGCACTCATTCCTCAACTGGCGGCATGTGCCACTACCCATCAGAACGAAAGAATATCTCCAGAAGGTTCAATCGTTTTCTTCGAATCTCTTAAACTCCTCAACGCGCGTCGAAACGATTCGCATTGAACCTTTTGAGTCGGGCGTCTCGTTCAGCCAATAGATGGGACAACTCTTGCGGGCGTCCGCCGATTGTTTCCGTCGGCTTCACTGGTCGGAGGATGTCATGTTCAAGTCGCTTGTCACCGTGTCTCTGCTCGCCGTGCTGTCTGCGCCGGCGCTGTTCGCCGTCGGCTGCGCTTCTGACAGCGATAGCAAGGCTTATAACCTGACGGGCGACAACACGTCGAACCGTGCGCTAACGTCCTCGGAACGACAGCGCTACACGGACTCGAAGGGCCACTTCCGGCCCGATTGGGTTCAATCGGGCCGGTAGACAGTGTCCGCGATCCTGTCAGCGCATCACACCTCGCCGCCCACCGAGAAGCGGTCGGGCGGCGAGGTGTCGGCGGCGGAAAACGAATGCTCGCCACCCTTGCATCGCTTCAATTCCCACACATCGGACCAGTTTTTGTCCAGCTCGGCCCGTTGGCGCTTCGGTGGTATGGCCTGGCCTATCTCGTTGGCTTCATTTTCGCTTACGCGTGTCTACGGATCCTGAGCGAGGGCGGAATACTTCGATTATCGAAAGGCGACCTATCCGATTTGCTCGGATGGATCATCGTCGGCGTCATCGGGGGCGGCAGAACGGGTTGGTGGCTGTTTTATCACCGTAACGACGGCGGCCCCGAACCGTGGTACGAACCGTTTGCGCTGTGGCATGGCGGCATGAGTTTTCACGGGGGATTGATTGGCGTCGCCACGGTGCTCTTCGTCTGGGCATGGCTTCGAAAGGCTCCGCTGTGGAACCTCGTCGACTGCGCCGCGCTCATTGCCCCAATCGGTTTGTTCCTGGGTCGCATCGCAAATTTCATCAATGCCGAATTGGTGGGGCGACCGACGGTCCTGCCGTGGGGCGTAGTCTTCCCAGGGGAGGCGTTCGCCCGGCATCCCTCGCAGATCTATGAGGCGCTGTTAGAAGGGCCCGTCCTCCTGGCCGTGACGGTCTGGGTGTTCAGACATCGCGGGGCCCGCGAGGGGCAAACCGCCGCGACGTTTCTGGCAGCCTACGGGGCCTTTCGATTCATTGTCGAGTTCACCCGCCAACCCGACCCGCAGCTGGGGTTTATCGCCTTCAACTGGCTGACGATGGGCCAACTGCTCAGTGCAGTCATGGTCCTCATGGGCGCTCTACTGTACATCACCTCAGGCAGACGTTGGGAGTTCCTGGATCCTGCGGCCGTCGCGTTACAGAAGCCGTAAATCCCCCCCCAAGGGATCGCCGGGGGTCAATGCGATGAAGTACGCCGGCCTGCGCGCCGCGCCGTGCTGGCTCGTGAAGCCGCCGCGCGTCGCCGACGCTCCGGCGGCGCTGGAATGCAAGCTGCTCCTGTCTCTGCCCATCAAAGACCTGGAGGGCCGTCCCACGCCCAACACTCTGATCCTCGGCCGGGTGGTGGGCATCCACATCGATCAGGCGTTCCTGAAGAACGGCCGTTTCGACATGACCCTCGCCCACACGATCGCCCGTTGCGGTTACCAGGGGGACTATACGGAAGTGACGAGTCTCTTCGATATGCTCCGGCCGATCGTTCAATCCTCGTAAGGTTCCAGCGGCAGGTCGTCGGCATCGGCGAACAACGTGAATCGCTTGCCGGTCTGCGCATCGACTCGGACCGGTTCGACGGGGATGCCAAGTCCGGTCAAGTACGATACATTCACATGCAAATCAGTATTATCAGGAACGACAAGCCGTGGGGTCTGGCTTGCTGAAGGAGGCCGCGCGACGTGCAAGCCAGAAACAAATCTCGTTCTGTACGTCACGGATATCGGGTCGAGCCGCTCGAGCCGCGCCGGATGTTCGTGGTGGTGCTGGACATCGATAGTGCCGGCGCGATGACGATCACCGAGACGACGCCAGGCATCAGCAATGATCTGACCGTCAGCACCACCGGCCCCGCGGGCGTTTATGACGTGTCGGACAGCGGGATCGGCGCATCGGTGACGATCGGGCCCGGAGCCATCAACGCCGGCTGGTCCATCAACTTTGGAACCATCCTCGAGGGTCCCAGCGACACCGTCACGTCGATCGCCATCAACCTCGGAAATGGGTCGGACGATATTGGGATCAAATCGGAGGGCGCACCGGTTAACGTCACCAGCACCGGCACGGCATCGGTAACACTTGGTGGCGCGGGCGGCACGACCGGTGCCCAGGCCCTCTTGCAGCCCGTGAACCTCAGCGCGCCCACGGGACGACAGGAAGTTGAGATCGACGACACCGGCGACCCGGTGGCGCGCGATGTATCGGTCACCGATACCTCCATCACCGGCCTGACTCGCACGCCAGTCACGTTCGGGCCTGGCACCGGCATCCTCCTGGTCGGAGGGACCGGCGGGAATACGATCGCGGTGAACAACACCCAGTCGTTCGGCAACCGCGACCTGATCACGATTGAGAGCCGGGGCAATGACGCGATCAACGTCAAAGCGCTGGCAGCCACAAACCCGATGTATATCGCGACCTCGGCCGGCGTGTCGGACACCGTCAACGTTACTGACAACGGCTCGGTGAAGAACATCCTCGGCAAGATTCAGATTGACGCGCAGTTCGGCGGGTCGTTTGCCTCCCTCAATGTCGATTCGTCCGCGGATGCCGCGCCGGTACAGGCGACCGTGAACGCGTCGGCGACCCAGATGATGACCATCGTCGGGTCGATCTCCGGTGTGACCGCGACGCCGATCGTCTACGATCCCAAGGGCCTGCACGCGCTGAACATCCACGCCGGCAACGGCGGCAACACGTTCACGGTCAACCAGTCGGTCGCGCTGTTGACCAACCCGTTGGATCCGCAGAGCGGCGGCGGCATCATCACGACGATCGACACCGGCGCGGGCGACGACACTGTCAACGTCCAGGCCAACCCGCGGTTCAGTACGCTGAACGTTCATGGCGACGGAGGCGCATTGCATGTGAACATCGGCGGCCCCGTCGCGGACGTGGGACTGGGGCCGGCGATGTTCGGCACGATCAACCTCTCCAATGCCGGCTTTCCCACCGACCTGTCCGTGGATGATTCGAACGACGTCGCGGCCAAGTCTGTAACGGTCAACAGCACGTCGCTCCGCGGGCTCTATTCGAATGCCGCGATTCAGTTTACCGACCTCCAGTCGTTGAGTGTGATCGGCACGCCGTTTCCAGATACGTTCGATGTGAGCCCCAGCGGCTTCGCGGCGTTCACGATCGACGGGGGGCCGTTCGCGGCCGGGGCGAATTCGGGCGACGTGTTCCGGATGCATTCGGGTGGCGCGAGCGGCATGTCGCTCGCGATCCAGACCACGGCGGGCGGCCAGCAAGGCCAGTTCACGTTCGCCGATCGCCGGCCCGTTAACTTCCTGCGGATGGGAACGGTCAGCCCGTTGATCGGCTCGATCGCGGGTCATGTGTTTAGCGGGCAGAACGCCGCGGCGATCGCCGGCGCCACCGTCTTCCTCGACCTGAACCAGAGCGGTGCGCCCGACGCGGGCGAACCGGCCACCGTAACGGATGCCTCGGGCGCGTATTCGTTCGTGGGCCTGACACCCGGACCCTTTCGCGTGGTTCAAGCTCCGCCGGCCGGATTGGTGGGAACCTCGGCGCCGTTCGTTGATGTTGCCGTGGCGGCGGGACAGCGGGCATCGATCAACTTCGCGGATGTGGCGGCGCCGATTTCCTCCGGCCCTGACCTCACAGCCTCGTTCGTCGGCGCGCTGCCGCCATCGGTTATCGGCGGGAGCAAGGGGAAGGCGAAGCTGAACATCGCCGCGGCCGGCGCTGCCGCCGCGGGGAATCCTCTTATCGAACTCTTCGCCTCGACAACAGGAGCACTGACGCCCGGGCAAGCGCCGTTTGCGACCGTGCCGGCCGGAAGCCTGAAGCTTCGCGCGGGCGGCTCGAAGACGATTAACCTCTCGTTCACCTATCCCGCTGGCCTGGCGGATGGCGATTACTTCCTGGTCGCTTCGGTCGATCCAACCAACCTGATCTCCGAGAGCAACAAGGCGAACAACCTGGCCGTCAGCGCGGCGCCGGTCACGATCTCCGCTCCATTTGTCGATCTCACGGGAGCGTTTGGCCGCGCGCTGCCGGCGTCGATCGGCAGGTCGGCGTTCGCCAGCATTGCGGTCACGATCGGGAACGTCGGGAACATCGCCGCCGCGGGGGCGATCAGCATCAGCCTCTTCGCCTCGACCGACACGGTATTCGATGCCGGCGACGTGCCACTGACTAAAATCACAGGGCAGCGCGTCAATCTCAAACCGACCCGATCACAATCGGTGCGAATCAAATCTCGCGCGCCCGCCGGACTGGCGACGGGCCACTATTTCCTGATCTCGGTCGTGAACGCCGACCGGACGCTCGCGGAGCGGACGGCGGCGAACGACGTCGCCGTCAGCAGCTCGACGCTCTCGATCGGTTGAGCGGGCCGCCCTGGAGAGAATCTTATGATCACAGCAGCTTCTCGGTCGCGCGCTCGCCGTCCGATGCGCCGCCGCTCCCGCGCGCTCGTGGAGTCGTTGGAACGCCGTACGCTGTTTACCGATATCCTCTATAACGGAGGGCAGGGGATGCTGGTGTTCGTAGAGAACGCCGACGGGGTCAACAACCGCATTACGCTCTCCACCGGTCCCGGGGCTGGCAACGCCCTGATCCAGGACACCAGCGATACGCTCCTGATTCAGTCCAACCTTGCCTCCTTAGGCTGGACGCTTTCGCCCGATGGACACACGGCCATCGGGCCCGAGAGCCAGATCACGAGTTATTACCTCGATACTGACGATGGCAGCGACACCATTGCCATTCAGGCCAGCGACCGGCCGATCAAGGTCCAGCCGCGCAACGCGTACGACACGGTCGGCATCGGGACCAACTCCTCGCCGACCGGCGCGCAGCTCGTCCTCGGGTCCGTCTTCTTCGATACCCAGTTCGCGGGAGCGGGTTCCCTGGTCCTGAATGACACGGGCGATCCCACGCCCCAGACCGTCGCGGTCACCGGCACCACGGTGACGGGGCTCACGCCGGGCGCGATCACCTACGACCCGACGTTGAGCGACCTCACAATCGTCAGCGGGACCGGGGGGAACACGACGACGATCGACCAGACGAACGACGCGCCCTTGTTCGGCGGCACGCAGTTCCGCCTGAACGCCAACGGCAACGACACCGTCAACGTGCGGCAACTTGCGTCGAACAGCCAGGTCGTGACCCTGGAGCTGGACCCGGCGAGCGTCGATACCGTCAACATCAGTAACGCCGGCTCAAGCCTGGGAATCTACGGAAACATTGTCGTGGACGGCTTCTCGGGCATGGCAGCTATCAACATCGACGCGTCGGCCGACACGTTCTTCTCACAGGGTTCGGTCTCCCTGGACAATTTCGGCGACGGACATATCACGGGAGTCGACGCGATCAATGTCGATTTCAAGGCGTCCAAACTACAGAGCCTGGATATTCGGCTGGGGCACGGCGAGGGCCAGAACTTCTTCAACTACAACGTGCCGAGCGGAGTGCCGGCGAATTTCATCGCTCGCCTCCACACCGGCGCCGCGGACACCAACACCACCATCGTCTCCAATCCCGCTGGCGCTACCCTGGCCATCGATGGCTTCGGCGGCAATAACGCGGTACACATCGGTGCCTTCGATATCCTCGCATCGGGTATCCAGGGGACGATCCAGGCGAGCAACATGGGCATCGGCGCCGATGCGATTTTTATCTTCGGATCCGGCGCAACGGCAAACAACGTCGCGGTCAGTGATACGACCGTCACCGGCCTGGTACCGGCGACCCTTAATTTGTTCGCTCCCGCCAGTGTGAGCGTGATGGGCGCCAGTGCCGCCGACACGTTCAACGTAACGCCCAGCGCCACGACATCGTTCAGCATCGATGGCGGTCCCTTCGCTCCGCTACTGGCGCCAGCGGATGTGATGAACGTGAACATCGCCGGCACTGGGAGCGCCGTGCTTCACTTACAGAACACCGCCGCCGGTCGGCAGGGGAGCTACACGTTTAGCAACCGCATGGCGGTCAGCTTCAGCGAAGTGGGAAACGTAACCCCCGCGCTCGCCACGATCGGCGGAACGATCTTCAACGGACAGACCGGCGCACCGCTGGCGGGTGTCCCGCTCTTCCTCGACGAGAACCGAAACGGGTCACCTGACGCCGGCGAGCCCGCCACTTCGACCGATGGCTCGGGGAACTATCAGTTCACGCAGCTCGCCGCAGGGACGTATCCGCTGGCCGGCGGTTCCGCGAGCATCGTGATCCCGGGCATCAGGCAGGACATCACCGTTGCCGCTGGTCAGATCGTGGCCGTCGCATCCCTCCCCGCGTTCAGCGCGCCGACGCCGGGCGGCCCTGATCTCGTCGGCACGCTGCTGGGCGCGCCGGCGTCCGTGATCAGCGGCTCCAAAGGAAGCCTGAAGTTGAAGGTGACCAACGCCGGTTCTTCCGCCGCCAGGGGTCCATTGCAGGTGTTGCTCCGTGCGTCCGCGGACCGCGCCGTCGATCCTTCCGATGCGACGATCGCCACGATCTCAGCCGGAACGGTCTCACTGAGACCGCATGCATCGAAGACACTCACGCTGAACTTCGTCTATCCCACGTCGCTGACCGATGGCGCATACGTGATCCTCGCGACGGTCGATTCCGCCAATACGATCGCGGAGAGCAACGAGAGCAACAACGCGGCGGCGAGCCCTTCGCCCGTCAACATCAGGCAGGCGTTCATCGATCTGACCGGATCATTCGGCCGCCTCCCCGCGGCGATTCCAACGGGGAAGATGACCGCCGTGCCGCTGGTCATTACGAACAGCGGCAACATCGTGGCGACGGGAACGATCAGCATCAGCTTCTATGCCTCAGCCGACGGCACGCGCGATGCCGGCGATACGTTCCTGACGACGATCGGCGGCCAGAAGATCAGCATCAAACCGGGCACGACCAGGGCACTTAACCTGCGCATCAGAACGCCGGCCGGACTGATGCCGGCGAAGCATTTCCTGATTGCCGTGGTGAACGCCGATCACACGTTGATGGAGCAGCGCCTTGATAACAACGATGTGGTTAGTCCCGTGGCGCTTCAGCTCGGTTAGGCCGCGCCGCGCAGCGCCAACGCCTCTGAGCGCGCATGTAAGCCAGGACAAGCTCATTGCGAAGGCTGATCAACCGGCGGCTCCTCGGCGGACTGATATCCCTTCAGTTTGCGAAAGATGGTACTGGGGTTGACCTTCAAAATGGCGGCGGCACGTCGGACCGTTCCAACCGAGGCAACCACCCGGCGGATGTGTGCTTGCTCCACCACCTCGAGCGGAACGAGGTCCCCGATCGCGTAACCGGGTTTCGGTTCACCCGATGGGCCGGCCTTGTCGTTCAGTAATTCGACCGGCAGGTGGTTCAAGCCGATCATTTCATCGTCGCAGGTCAGGACGGCGCGCTCGACGACGTTCCTCAGTTCACGAACATTGCCGGGCCAGCGGTGGGCCTCGAGGAGGTACATCGCGTCGCGCGTGAAACCGACGATGTGCCGGTGGTGCTCCCGGGCAAAGTGGGCGAGGTATCGGCCGGCCAGCGGCGGAACGTCCGGGGCGCGCTCGCGCAACGGCGGGACGTCGATCCGGATCACGTTCAGCGAAGCTGCCAGGTCCGCCCGAAACCGTTCCGCCGCGACCAGGCACTCGATGTCCGTGTCGGTGGTCGCGATGATGCGTACGTCAACCGGCCGCACGTGCGCGTCATTAGTCCGCGCAAACTGCTTGTCCCGCATCAGCGCCAACAGCGCGGGCTGGAGTCGAAGCGGCAGTGTTCCCACTTCCTCCAGCAACAGGCTGCCGCCGTGGCACATCGCCACCGCGCTGACCCGCTCCCCCGGCTCCGGACCGCCTCCGAACAGTTCGACCTCGGTTTCCTCCGCGGAACGGTCCTGCAGCGGCACGGCCATGAACGGGCCAGCCGAACGCGGGCTCCACGCGTGGATGGCACGGGCCAGTCGTCCCCGGCCGGTGCCCGGCTCGCCGCGGATGAGGATGGCGGCATTGCTGGCGGCGACTCGGCGCGCCAACTCCAGGCCCCCGCGCCAACTTGGACTGAGCGTCGGCAGGTCCCACTCGGGGTCCATCGAGCCCAGCGTTCGCTGCAACGCCTCCATCCTGCGTTCCAGGTCGCGGCGCTCGGCCACCTTACGGGTGAGCAGCAGAAGGTGGGCCTGCTCGAAGGGCTTTGGAAGATAATCGCTGGCGCCAAGTTTCATCGCCTCAACCGCCGTCGCGATCGAGGCAGAGGCGGTGATGACGACGATGCGTGCCCAGGGGTTGTCCCGGAGGAGCGTCGGGATGTAATCCAGGCCGTTGTCATTGCCGAGCCTCACATCCAGGAAGATCAGGTCGAATGCCTGGCGCGTGGTTTCCAGCAACGCGCTCTGGATCGTCGCATGAGTGGATACCCGATGGCCGGTTGCTTCCAGGCACATCGAGAGCGCAAATCGAATAGGCTCCTCGTCATCGACGATGAGGATTCGAAGTTTCCCCGTGTCCGCGCCGGGCTGGTCTGCCATATGGGATTGGATCAAGGTTGCCGGGTATGCCACGGGTATTGTACTGCCACTCAATGCGCGAAGGGCAAAAAGAGTGCCATCTGGCAACTTGAAGAGCCTTGAGAGCAAGCAGTGGTGTTGAAGTTTGCGCCAATGCGCGAAAACAAGGCATTCAGCAGCGAACTCAGTGGCGCTTGCATTTAATGTGCGCATTAACAGGCGGCTGTGGGATGGTTACCCGATTCACATCACTTACTTGCAATTTGCATCATTTTTATAACTCTTAGCCCTTTTATTGTGCATTGCAGCGCGATTAAGTTGCATTTACTTCTCCCCCGCCGTGTCGCAGGTCGTAAAATCGGGAAGACTCGGCCAGAATTCGGAGTTACTCAATTCGGCGCAGAATAGTCACATCTAAGGCTGATAATACGATGAATGGGGGGTTATTAGGCGCGCTCGCAAGCGACGGCAAGGCTCTGTCGGCAGGCGAGATCGTTCACGCTGCACACGAATCGGGCACACGCGACGCAACTGCCCGCGCATTAGAACGAAAATACGTCGAATCGATCAACCCTCTGGTTCCCCCGGCTCCAAGTGCATATCGCATTCGCTACGGCATCTTCTTTGCCAAGGGCCACCACCAGTGACTCTCAATCAGGCAGGTAACCCAAAGACAGAGACCGCAGAGAACGTCGGCCGAGGGTTCGGCCCGTTTTCCGGATCCTAACTCCTTCGAAGGTGAGGCATGACTCGATTCACGTGTAAGTGGTGGCATGGTCGCCCGCGGCAGTCGGGTCTCTTGGCGGCGCTGCTCCTGATGGCCGCCCTGACCGCAGGCGTCCGTGCTGATACGCCGACGACCGCACCGGCAGCCGAGGCGACAACCGCTCCGGCAGCCGCGCCTGCAACGGCTCCGGCGACGGCTCCCGCAACCGCTCCCGCGGCAGCAATTACGCCCGACCCCAGCGGTGCGACCGGCGCGGGGGGATCGCTCCTTACCCCCAATGCCGCCAATGGCTGGCCCGTCGGCACGACGGATCCCAACACCAAAGTATTTACCCCCAAGGCCACGGGACTGACGCCGGATGAAACCGTTCAGTCCATTGTTCGGCCTTACTACTCGATCAACATGACCTGGACGCTGGTCTGCGGCTTCCTGGTCATGTTCATGCAGGCCGGCTTCGCGCTGGTCGAGACGGGGCTTGTGCGCGGCAAGAACGTCTCGCACACGATGAGCATGAACTTCATGGTTTATGCCATCGGCATGCTCGGCTTCTTCATCTGCGGATTCGCATTCATGTGCGGCGGGGCGAACGGCACGAACATCGGCGGCCCAGGCCAGCTTGGCGGCGTGCCGACGCTCGATACGATGATCGCCGTCGGCGCGCCCGTCACCTACAACGGCGCAACCGACCACGGCTGGGGCCTCATCGGCAACACCGGCTACTTCCTCACCGGCAAGGGATATGACGGCGCGGTCGCCGTCTGGTTCCTGTTCATGATGGTGTTCATGGATACTACTGCCACGATCGTTACCGGCGCTTGCGCCGAGCGGTGGAGCTTCAAGAGCTTTTGCCTCTTCAGCCTGTTTGTCGGCGCGTTCATCTACCCTGTGTTCGGCTGCTGGGTGTGGGGCGGCGGATGGCTGGCACAGCTCGGGTATCGCTCGGGTCTCGGCCACGGAGCCTGCGACTACGCCGGCTCCGGCGTCGTCCACCTCCAGGGCGGATCGCTGGCGTTGATCACCGCGTTCCTGATCGGGCCGCGCCTCGGCAAGTACAACAGCGCCGGCAAGCTCGTGAATCCCATTGCCCCGCACGACATTCCGATGGTGCAGCTTGGAGCGTTCATCCTGGCGTTCGGCTGGTTCGGGTTTAACCCGGGCAGCTCGCTGTCCGCGATGGACGGCCGTATCGGCATTATTGCCACGAACACCATGCTGGCCGGCATGAGCGCGACCATCAGCTGCGTGTTGTACATGTGGCTCTTCGGCCCCACCAAGAAGCCGGACCCGGCCATGATGTGCAACGGCCTCCTGGCCGGCCTCGTTGCGATTACCGCACCGTGCGCATTCGTGAGCCCGGTCGGCGCGTTCATCATCGGCCTGGTGGCCGGCGTGCTGGTCTGCCTGAGCGTCTTCTTCTTCGACAAGATCCGCATCGACGACCCGGTGGGCGCGATCAGCGTTCACGGTGCCAACGGACTTTGGGGCGTCATCGCCGTCGGGCTGTTTGCCGACGGCACCTATGGCGCCGGTTACAACGGTGTCTGGACGAACGGCGTTACCGGGTTGTTCTACGGTGGCGGCGCCAGTCAGCTTGCGGCCCAGGCGATTGAAGTCGTCGCCTGCATCGGCTGGAACGTCATCATCGGCGGAATCCTGTTCATGATCACCGGATTGCTCGTCGGTGGAAACCGCGTGTCGGCCAAGGTCGAGATCGCGGGTCTGGACATACCGGAGATGGGTGCCCTCGGTTATCCCGAGTTCATCAAGCATGTTCTGCCGGAAGATATCTCCGACGAGACCGTCGAGGCCATCAAGGCCGGCAGGATCCTCGAACCGGTCGAAGCCTGATCGGACTCGATCCTGTCAACTGTTAACGCTTCAGCCCGCCGGCCCCTAACTGGGCCGGCGGGCTTTCTGGCAACTTGGCGATTTGTACTCCGCTGGGAACGCTCATGACCAACGTCGGTAAGTTCTTTGGCTTGCTCGCGGGCACCATCCTGCTGCTGCTGGTCCTGCGATGGACCGGCTTTCTGATCTTCAGCCCCCGCCAGATCCTCAGCATGGGCATCTTCTCGATGTTCATTTATGGAACGCTGCTGTTCGGCGAGTTCCGCCTGGCGTTCGCGTTTGGCGGCATCGCACTGCTGATGGCGTGCAGCCTGCTCACGGTCGAACGGTTCACGCAGGCCGCCAGTCTCGACGTCCTCATCTTCCTGATCGGCACGTTCCTGGTCATCGGATACCTGGAGGAGAGCCAGTTCTTCGAGCATGTGGTCGGCGCGATCGTCGGGATCGTCGGACCCCGGCCGGAACTGCTGATCATCACCCTGATGGTCCTCGCGTCGGTGGCGTCGGCGCTGGTGGGGGAAGTGACCGCGATCCTCTTCATGGCCGGCGCCATGCTTCACCTGACGAGCAAGTACAAGCTCAACCCGGTCCCGTTCATCATCATGCTGGTCTTCGCCTGCAACAACGGATCGGCCATGAGCTCGGTCGGTAACCCGATCGGCGTGCTGATCGCCCTGAAGACCGGTTTGAGCTTCGTCGATTTCGTGAAGTACGCCGCTCCGGTCGCCATTGCGGTGGACATCGTGACGTTCGTGATCTGCCGCTGGTGGTTTGCCGACGCCTTCGCGGCATTCGGCGCTGCCGTGCAGAAGGAATTTCAACTTAAGACGCGCGCCGCCGCCCAGCTCGCGATGGTTGGCGCAGGCGGGTCCGGTGTCGCCGACTACGATGCCGCGGCGGCTCCCCCGCTGCCATCGGAAGAAGCCCCCTCGGAATCGGAACCCTTTTATTCTCCCGAGGCAAATGAAACGTCCGACGAGGAGCGCCGCGCCTTCCGCCGGTCGTGGATCATCCTGATCGCGCTGATCCTGCTGCTGGTGACCCACAAGCAAACCGAGTCATGGCTCGGCCGGGCGTTTCACGCGCCGCTGACGGAGAACAGCGGCGCGATCGTCCACGCCGCTGATGGTTCGGTGGTTTATGGGTTGCGGGAAGGGACGATGATGGTGGCCGCCGCCCTGGTGATGGGGTGCGCGGTCCTCCTGCTCCAGCGGGAGCGGGCACGCGAGCTGGTCGAGCGGCGCGTCGACTGGTGGACGCTTTCATTTTTCATGATGCTCTTCGCCTCCGTCGGAACGTTGCAGGACACCGGCGTGACGGAGGTCATCGCCGCACGACTGAGCGGCGTCGGTGGCGGGCACAACGTCGTCATCCAGATCATCGGCTGGGCCACCGGCTGGCTCAGCGCGTTCCTCGACAACGTTTTGGCCGTCGCGACCTTTATGCCGGTCGTCCACGACATCCGCGCCAAGGCGGGTGTGCCTTACTCATCGGCGATCTACTGGTTCATGCTCTTCGGCGGGACGTTCATGGGCAACATGACCATTATCGGTTCCACCGCGAACATCGTCGCCTGCGGGCTGCTGGAGAAGCGCGGCCACGGCACGGTCAAATTTGGCTATTGGATGAAGATTGGATTCATAGTGAGTATCGTTTCAATGGTGGTGGCGACGGCGCTACTCCAGATTCAATCGCGTTGGCTGCCGATGATGGATCCGCCGCGGGCAGGTTCGTAGGTCGTCGTGCCCAGTCCGCCCAGGGCGGATTCAAGCAGCAACAGCAGCAGTAGACGGAGGTTCCCATGCAGATGATCGTCGCGGTGGTGAAGCCCAATCGGATCGAGGCCGTTAAGGCGGCCCTCGTGCAACTCGGCATCCTGGGCATGACTGCCATCGAGAGCAAAGGCTTCGCGCATCAGCTCGGGCACAACGAGCGCTATCGTGGCCCCAAGATGGATGCCGGGTTCGTGCCCAAGATCTGCGTGCTGGTCTGCGTCAAAGACAAAGAAAAAGATGCGGCGGTCAAGGCGATCAGCACCGCGGCGCGGACCGGCGGCGTGGGGGACGGAAAGATCTTCGTCCTGGAAGCGTCGGAAGTGATGCGCATTCGAACCGGGGATCGGGACGAAGCGGCCCTGTAACGCCGGCGAGCACAGGTGACCCAGCGATGAACGAAAACGCAAAATCCCCGGACGCGGACCCAGGCGTCGATGTCGCCGAGAAACTCCGTTACCTGATGGGAGACACCGGCGGACTTCACGAGTCCCTCGGCGGCTTCAAGATCGAGGTCTTTCACACCCGGGCGTTTCCGTGGGCCGGGGTGTTCAAAGTCTTGCTCGACCAGAATTTTCGCGTCTATATCACGCGGCGCAAGGCGGACGTTCGAATTGAAGCCTCCCTTTGAGGCGAAGGACCCAACGATGTGGAAGCAATATCGAAAGACACTCATCCCCACCCAGCTCATGATCGTTACGATCTGTCTGATCGCGTTGTTCTACGCGAAGTTGCCGATGCGGAGCGTGCTGTTCTACTTCGCGGCCATGCAGCTCTTCGCGCTGGTCGGTGCGATGTGGGCGATCCGGCTTCGACATAAGGTTGAGGCGGCCAAAAAGCGAAGAAATGGGATGCCGGACCTGCTGGTCTGACCCTCGCGTACCTCGCCGCCATCAAATTCAGGTTCGATATTCCGGCCACCGTGAGCCGATAGAAGCGATGTGCCACTTAATTTTGACAATCCAGCAATGGAACCAGTCGGGGATCTTTCCAACGGCAGCGCCGGGCCTGGCGTCAACGACCAGAAAGAGTCAGCCAAACGGGTCCGCGCCGTGATGACCAGGAAGATCGGAGCGGCGGCGATCGACGAAGCCGATGAGCTCCGCAAACTGGAATCAGCGGAGGCCAACCGGCCGCAGGGGATCATGTTCCGATGTAGTCACCCCAACTGCAATGCCACCCAGCCAAGGGCCGGCCAGTGTGAGAAGTGCGCCCGCGCGCCCGTCCGGCTCATCAGCAATCGCGCTCAGAACCAGCGCGTGCGCTCGATCATTTAATGCTGAGAACCCGGCATGGGTGCGCCGCGCATGCGCGCGGTGATCATTGCTGTGATTCCGGTTCCGGCACGTCTCGAGACAGCAAACGAATACGTCAGATGAAGCAATTCAGGCGATGTCGTCTGGATCGAGTTGCCCGGCATCGTTCAGACCAAGCGACGGCCAGCCATCGTCCTCTCATCCTCCACATACCACACAACCCGGCCCGACGTCATCGTCGGCTTGGTTGCAAGCCAGACGTCCAAATCAAACGCACCCACCGATTTCCTCATTGAGGATTGGGACGCTGCGGGACTGCGACGCGCGAATTGAGTGGTTTACCCGAGAAACTATGGGTAAGATTTTCAGGATGGATTACGTGACGAAACATCCCGACGTGGTCAGCGGAACGCCGTGCTTCGCGAGGACGCGCGTCCCGGTGAAGTCCCTCTTTGACTGGCTCGCCAACGGCCACACGATCGATGAGTTTCTCGAAAACTTCCCCAGTGTCACGCGCGAGCAAGCGCAGGGCGTTCTGGACGTTGCCAACACGGAAGTCGCCGCCCGTGCTCGATATGCCGAGCCGGTGAAGTTGCGGTGAAGGTGCTGCTCGACGAAAATATTCCGCACCAATTGCGGTTCGTACTCGAGGGTCACGAAGTCTTCACCGCTGCCTATTCCGGCCTGAGCGGTATTTCCAACGGACAGCTACTCGTCCAGGCAGCCCTCTTGGGATTCGCCGCACATATCACCTGCGACAGGGGCATGGCAGACCATTGTCATCCCAACTGGTGAATTCGCCCCCGCAGAGCGGCCAAAGGGACGCCAGTGTGGCGACGAGAATGACAGCCGTCGGCGCCCAGCGACTGATACGCGGCTCCACGACCGGTGGTCGAACGTCGCGCGCTTTGCGTGAAGCTGCGTTGGCTCGGTTCATATGGAGCAGGATCAGCGGCCCGATGAAAAATGCCGTCCATAATTCCGTCGCACCATTGAGCAGGCTTCGAGCCAGCTCGACCTGATTCAGTCGAGCGAGTCATGGAAGATATTCACTTGTGCGTTACGCGAGCGCGAGTCGGCCACGCTTTTCTATTGGGAATGACCAGCCGGTTGGGCTAAGCTCAGACAGCAATGGAAGAAACGCTTCCACCCTCCACCGCGGAAGGCACCGGCTTTGAGCCGACGCGGGTGCGGCAGTTCACCGTCTTCCTGGACAACCGGGTGGGCCGATTGCAGATGCTGCTGCGCGCGCTCGAGGAAAGCGTCAGGCGGATCGTTGCCCTTTCGATCGAGGAGTCAGCGGAGACCGCATTGGTCCGCCTGATCTGCTCGGAGCCGGAACTCGCCCGCGAGGCGATGCAGGCGGCGGGGTTCAGCTTCAGCGAGTCCGAGGTCCTGGCCGTCGAGCTGTCCAAGCGCAGCAAGCAGCCGTTAATCGACATCTGCTCGGCCCTGCTGACGGCGGAGATCAACATTCATTACGCCTACCCTCTGCTGCTTCGCCCCCGCGGGCCGACGCTGGCGCTCTACGTTGACGATCCGACGCTCGCGGCGCAAATCCTGATCAAGAAGGGGTTCGTGCTCGTCGGGGAGAGCGATCTGCGCAAGTAGAGACGCCGGCCCGCTACAGAGAATCTCCAGTCTCACCCGATACTGCCAACAGAATGTTTACCGGACCTGCCGTGCGGCAGACCATGAACGAGCCGACTCGGCATCGCGCCGCCATCTACGGCGCCGGCGTTGAACTGGAATGCTCGGTGCCATACGTGCGGCGCGAGATCCGCACGCTGTTTGGACCGTTCGCCGCCTACGCGCAAGCCGCACGATCGCAAGCCGCGCCCTGCGTCGGCACCGTGTTGCCCTACGATCATTCCGATGTCGTCAGGCACCTTTCTTCCAGCGCTACGATCATTTCGCAAACGCCGGATCTCGCTGAGATCTACCAGGAGGGAGAGCGATTCTGGCTCGTTGACGACCGCTGGGGCGTTTGTGAATTGAACCTGCTGAAAGGGGTGTGGCGAAGCTGGGTGATCCCCGAACCCAAGCTCGACGCCTACCGATGCTCGGAGCTGGCCGTGCTTTGGCCCATGGCTCAACTGATGCGCGGCCGGGGCGTTCACCTCTTACCGGCGGCTTCGATCTCGCGCGATGGATGGGGCGCGCTGCTCATCAGCCCGTTCGGGCTGGGACCGGAGCTGCTCGCGCTGGTGCAGGCGGGTTATCAGCTCATCGGCCAGCGCTGGACCGCGATCCGTGATGACCGGGAGGCGGTGACCTTGTTGCCCATCCCAGGCCGGGTCGAGCGTCCCACGTCACCGCGGCGTCAGCAGGCCATTGATGCCAGCGAAATGTGGGTCAACCTGGCCGAAGGACGTCCGTGGGCAACGGCCCCGCGCGCCCAGTGCCAGGCCATCTTTGTGGCCGACCACGGCCGGCGGCCCAAAGCCCACCTTCGCGAGATCGAGACACTCGCAGCAGTGAGATTGCTGCGGCGAAACTGGCCAATTCCGGAGCTTCACCCGACCCGACGTTACGGGCCCCTCGCATCACGACTGGCACAGTCGTGCCGCTGCCGTGAGGCGCAGCTCTCGCGCGATCCGCTGGATCTGCTGGCGCTCTTCGACGCGGTACGGAATGCCGACATGGTTTCCGCCGCCGCGGTGGCCTGACGGGCCGCCACTGTTCCAAAGCAAAATGTGAAAAGAAAGCCCGGCCGACAAGGCCGGGCTTGGTTTGGTTAAGTGTCGTCGTGGAGCGGAGTCCGCGCGCCGCGAAATATTATCGCTTCGAGAACTGGAAGCGACGGCGGGCGCCACGCTGGCCGTACTTCTTCCGTTCCTTCATCCGGCTGTCACGGGTCAGGAAGCCGCTGTTGCGGAGCGGTGCTTCCAATCCGCTGTCGTACTTTAACAGCGCGCGGCCGAGGCCCATGACAATCGCTCCAGCCTGACCAGAGGGGCCGCCGCCATCGGCGGTGACCAGCACGTCCATCTTTCCGCCGGTGCTGGTTACTTCCAGCGGGCCGAAGATGGCCTTGCGATCGCGTTCGCCGGTGAAGTAATCGTTGAGCGTGCGCCCGTTGATCTCGATCTTGCCGGTACCGGGAGCAACGCGAACGCGGGCGACGGCGGATTTGCGGCGGCCGATGCCCCAGATAAAGGTGGGCTTGGCCTGCGATCCAGATGCATTGCTGGCGGTGGAAGTAGCGGTGGATGTGTCTTGTTCTGCCATACTCGTCGCTCTGCGTGTTGAAGTATCGATAGGCCTGACTAAGCGGATTCGTCGCGCACGTTACCGCAAGGTGGTCAGCTTCAGTTCCTGGGGCTGCTGGGCACTGTGCGGGTGCTCGCCTCCCTTGTAAATCTTCAGCTTGCCCAAAATGTTACGTCCCATCTTGTTCTTGGGCAGCATTCGACGCACGGCAAGCTCAACCACCTTCTCTGGATGAAGGGCGTTCATCCGTTCGTAAGAGTAATGGTGATGCCCGCCGGGATAACGCGAATAGGTTTCGTATTGGATCACGCTGGCCTTGCGGCCGGTGACCTTGACCTTCTCGGCGTTGATGACGATCACGAAATCGCCGGTATCGACGTGAGGTGCGTAAGTCGGTTTGTGTTTGCCTTGAAGGATCATCGCGATCCGCGCGGCAAGCCGGCCGAGAACTTTGCCACTGGCGTCAACGACGTGCCAGTTGGCGGCAATTTCGCCCGGCTTGGGCATGTACGTGCTCATAAGTTCCTCGCGGGACCCGCAAAATCAAGCTCGTTTCCGTGCGGCGCCGCGGGAAGCGTCCGATCGGGGGAATCGGGAAGTTTATCGATAGCACGGATTGTGTCAAGTTGCCGGGTGGCTGATCGCCTACCCGCAATTCCGCCGTTGGCCGCAAGTCCGGCGTGCTTTTGTGTCGGCCTGGATGTGGGTGACAATGCGTTGAAAAAAACTTCAGAAATCGGAAAGTTTTTTGTTTTCGCCTCTAGCCACGGTTGAGATGAGTGTTATACTCGCGCGCAGCGGAGTCGAATCGTGTCTGGCAGGTAAAAGAAATTCAGACGACTCCGAACCCGAACGCATTGAAATTTATTTTGACGGGGCGGGTGGTGCAACGTCCTTTGAGCTTTCAAAGCCTGGACGAAGCTGCCAGCTTTCCACCGGCATTACAGTTACTTGCGATTCCCGGGGTGAGGAACCTGCTGTTCCTCAACGATTTCGTGACCGTCAACAAGAGCCCCGAGGCGCGCTGGCCGGACATTCGGCGCGAGGCGACGAGAATTCTGCAAAACCTAAAAAACGAGGATTTTCAGCAAAATGCGGGTTTTCCAAACCCCCCAACGAAACGCACGTAATACCTCGTGCGAACTGTTTCTTCCCTCCTTGCCCCGTAGGTCTCACCCACGCCTACGGGGTTTTTTATTTTCCGAATTCGGAGCAGAACCTCCGATGATCCTCGCCGTTACGGCGCGTTCGTCTCCGCGTTCGTGCTGAACATGTTGAAGTAGACGTTAGCCAACACCTTTACCGCGGTAATCGGGGCCGGATCACGCAACCGGCCGATTGCAGAGGAGCGTCGGCTGGACGTGCTTCTTTACCGGCGCTGGACCTTTTCGACGATTTCGGGCGGGATAAATCCGCTCGGAAACAGGACCGTGAGGTGTGACTCCCAGGCGACGTCGATCCGTCCCGCGGGGTCCAGCCAGATGCGCGTCGGGTCGTCGACGTTGGGGATGTCGTCGGTAAAGGTGGCTTCGATCCGGAACGGCGCAGCGCCCGACGGGGTGGGCCGGATCCGCAGCACGCGCCCGGGCTGGTTGAAGAGAAAGAGCCGGCCGTCGGCAACGCCAATGAGGTGCGGCGTGCTGCTGCCGTTGGCGATGGCCGGCAGTCGCCATGTGACCGTTTGGCCATTGCGCGTGACGCGAAGGTCGGTGAGCCCTCCGTCGTAGCGCGTGCCGTCGGGAGTGACGAGCAATGGCGGCTCGGTGGATTGCGTGGTCGCCGGCAAGTTAACGGCGGTCGTGGTGGGGCCAGTTGCCGACACGGGCCTGGTGGTCGGCAGGGTGGTCGGCGGAATTTCATCGGCGCGGGTGAACATCCGTTCCCCTTTGTCGAGCAGCCTCCAGTCTTTCTCGGCCAAGGCGTAAGCCGCCTCGCCATGCTTCACAACCGGCCAGTTCTCTTTGTCCCAGCCGACCGATTCAGCGATGGGCAATTCCCACGCGGGCAGACGGGGAGTCGGATCGAGCAGGGTGGGATCGATGATCAGCGTTTCGTTTGAAGCAGCCGCCGGCGTTCGGAAAACCCAGCGGCCGCGGTGGTCAACGCCTACCAGCTCGGTAAAGCGTGCTTCCTCCTTGCGGAGCAGATTGATGAAGCCATTGCCGATGAATCGTTTGTATCCGCCAGCGGCATCACTGACGACCCAATCGTTGCCGAGGGCAAAGAGGCGCGAACGGTCCGGCGTGAGGTCGGTCGTGAGGGATTCGGGAAGCAACTCGATGACCCGGCCGGGGCGAAGGCTGATCCAGGCGGGGGCGCGTTCGCCGGGATCACCGCCGTCGGGGTTGGGAATGGAGACGCCTTGCTCGGCGTACAGGACGACGCCGCCATCGGCGAGCCGTGCCGCGACGCGGAGCGACTTGTCTCCGAGGAGCGACATTCCGCCCAGGGTCGGTTGCACGCGGTCATGGAGCAATTGCTTGAGCCGAGCCTGCGCCTCGGGCGGCTGATCGTTCATCAGCTTCTCGAGGATCGGCCAGATCCCCGGACCGTATCGAGTGAGTTGCTCATACGCCGCGTTGCGCTTGACTGGATCGGCATCAGACAACCCATCGACGAATTGCGAGATTTTGTTTTCATCGACGGCGGTGGCATCGAGCGTCGCCAGGTCGAGCCGGGTCGCGTCGGCATCGGTTCGGGAGATCTGGAGTACGCTTCCATCGAGCAGCGGGACCAGGTGAACGATGCGATCGGGCCAGCCTTCGGCGGGGGTGAGACGTTGCCAATGGTCGTCGACAAATCGTGCCGCGCCACCGCCGCCGGTCTCCTTCGAATCAGCGGGCATCCAGGCGAGGACGCCGCGGCCGTCAAGTAACGCCTGTGCCTCCTGCGAATGTCCGTCATCGCCCAATACGGAGCGGGTTGCAGGCGCGGTCGGATGGGTGGCGGGCTGCGACGCAGGCGAGGCCTGCGATGTGACGAGCTCGACGTACGATTCCTCGAGGTGAGGCTCGAGCGTGAAAACGCTAACGCCGCTCCGACACGGCACCACGATGCGCTCGTTCCATGAGATCGCGCGGTTCCAGAGATAGTCGCGGCGCGCCGGAAGCGAACGCCGGCCCGATGCCCAGAGAACGTCGTAGCCGCCGCCGTCGTCACGGCGGCAGATGAGGTGCGGGGGCCAGGCGGCGTTGTCGGAGGGCATCCAGTGGACGAAGGCGACATGCTCGCGAATAACGTGCGCCTGGGGATTCGCTTTTGGATCGATGGCCTCCTTTAATACGTCTTCAGTCGGCCGTGCGTCCGGGCAAGTGATCCATAGGTCCTCGCCAGGTGGGACGCTGACGTACACGGGATGATGGAGCACCAGGTGGGCCGCCTGCGGCAGGTCCAGGGGAATGCTCAACGGCTGAGTGGTCGGCAGGTCCGCATACTCACCTCGAACCGCGTCGATGTAGCTGGCGAACGGTTTCGTTGTCGCGGCTGGTAATGATGTGGGACCGGCAGGGTTTGTGGTGAGCGGCGGGATGGGCTTTGAGGCCAGGATCGTCGGGGCCGTCGTCGATCGCGAGCGATGGATGAGGATGCTCGCCACGGCGATGAGGGCGCTCGCCGTTACGACCCCCAGCAGAATTGCCCCGGCTCGACGCGACATGCACGACAGATGCTATCAAAAAATCCGCCGTCAGGTGGAAGTGAATCATGATGGGGCGAATCGGCTTGGCGATGATTAATTGTAAGACAAACGCTCGCATCAGGATGTGTTAAATTGTTCGCGGCTCGCGGGAGTGCTGGGATGCCGGACAACCCCACGGAATCTTCGACCGTGCCACCGGCGTCCTACCGGGTATTGATCGTCGAGGACGACACGCTGGTCGGCATGGGTTTGCTTGCCCAGCTGGAGAAGCTCGGGCACGTCGTGGTCGGGCAGGCGTCCACCGCCGCCCAGGCGCAGCAACTCTTTCATGATGCCAGGCCGGACATCGTCCTGACGGACATCCGACTCGATCGCGCCGACGGGATCGAGCTGGTCACGCAGTTGCTCGAGGAGCGTCGCTGTCCCGCGCTGATCCTCAGCGCCTACAGCGACCGCGACCTCATCGAACGCGCCAGCGCCGCCGGCGTTTTTGGCTACCTCATCAAGCCGGTCAGTGCCGAGTCGCTCCAGGCACAGATGGAAATCGCGGTCCGCCGGTTCGGCGAGCGCGAGCAGCTGGCCCGCGAGAAGGAAGCGCTGACGCAGAACCTGGAGACGCGCAAGCTGATCGAAAAAGCGAAGGGGATCTTCATGCGACGGCTCAACCTCGACGAGCCCGAGGCCCATCGCCGGTTACAGCAGGAGAGCCAGCGCCGGCGGATCAGCATCGCGGACCTGGCCAAGCGGGTGATCGAATCCGAAGAATTGCTGGGTGGGCAGCCATAGCAGTCACTGCCCATTTCCCGCGCATCGACGCAACCGCTACAATCCCCCGCTTTCCTAGACCGCGGTCGTGCGACACAGGAGGTGGGTTCATGAGCTTGAGGAACGTCGATCCGCAGATTGCGGAGCTGATTGAAAAGGAAACGCAGCGCCAGGCGAGCACCCTGGAGCTGATCGCCAGCGAGAACCACGTATCGGCCGCGGTCATGGAGGCCGCGGGCACCGTGCTGACCAACAAGTACGCCGAAGGGTATCCCGGCGCGCGCTACTACGGCGGATGTCTTTATTACGATCAGATCGAAAACCTGGCGATCGACCGCGCGCGGCAGCTCTTCGGGTGTCGCTTCGCCAACGTTCAGCCGCACAGCGGCGCCAACGCCAACCTCGCCGCATTCATGGCGATGATGAAGCCGGGTGACACGTTCATCTCGCTCAACCTCGCGAGCGGCGGACACCTCTCGCACGGCATGAAGCTGAACACGTCGGCGATCTTCTACAAGCCGGATCACTACGAGCTGAATCCGAAAACCGAGCAGATCGATTTCAACTCGGTGCGGGTGAAGGCCAGGGAGCTGCGGCCGAAGATGATCTTGTGCGGCTACAGCGCCTATCCGCGGACGATCGACTTCGCGCAGTTCCGGCAGATCGCCGATGAGGTCGGCGCCCTTCTCATGGCCGACATCGCCCACATCGCGGGCCTGGTCGCCACCGGCGCGCACCCCTCGCCGTTCCCGCATGCTCATGTTGTGACGACGACGACGCACAAGACCCTGCGCGGCCCGCGCGGCGGGTTGATCCTCACCAACGATGAGGAGCTGAACAAGGCGATCAACCGCAGCGTGTTCCCCGGAAGCCAGGGCGGCCCGCTGATGCACATCATCGCGGCCAAGGCGGTCGCATTTGGAGAGGACCTTAAGCCGGCGTTCGCCGAATACTCGCGGCAGATCGTGAAGAACGCCAAGGCGCTGGCCGCCGGCCTCACGTCGCGCGGGTACCGGCTGGTGAGCGGCGGGACCGACAACCACCTCATGCTCGTCGACCTGCGCGCGAAGGGCGATCATCTCACCGGCGCCGATGTGGAAAAGGCCCTGGAAGCCGCAGGTATCATCGCCAACAAGAACGGCGTCCCCAACGACCCGCGCCCGCCCAAGGTGACGAGCGGGGTGCGCCTGGGAACGCCCGCGCTGACCACGCGCGGCCTGAAAGAGAAGGAGATGGAAGCCGTCGCCGACTTCATCGATCGCGCCGTCATCGCCAAGGACGATTCAACCGCCCTCTCGCGCATCCGTGGCGAGGTGGCGGAGTTCTGCAAGAATTTCCCCATGCCGCATTAGGAGAACCGCCATGCATTTGACCGCACTGTTATTGCTCGCGTCGGTGCTATCGCCTGTCCGGACCTGGAATTCCCCGTCGAAGCCCGTGGAGGTCAGCGTCAACGCCGCCGCGCCGGCCCGCCTCGTCCTCACAACCTTCAACGGAACCGCGGTGCCGGCCACCGGCCCGGTGGACGTCAGCGGGGAGAAGACGGTGGACCTGGCGAAAATTTTCCCGCCAATCGCCAACGGGGGCACGTTCGTCCTCTTCCTCGTGCCCAAGGACGGGAAGACTGCCCAGTTCCTGGGGACGCCGCTGGTCGTCGAATCGATTCCCGATAAGCGAGGCGGACGACCGGGGCCGATCGTGATCAGGATCCAGCCCCTGGAATACGCGGTCATGGACACGAAGCAGGGCCCGCTGAAGATGATGTTCTATTACGATGTCGCTCATCACACCGTCGATAACTTCCTGGACCTGGCGAAGGGCGGTTACTACGACAAGCTCACCTTTCACCGCATCGTGCCCGGGTTCGTGATCCAGGGTGGCGACCCGCGCGGCGACGGGAGCGGCGGACCGGGTTACCAGGTCGAAGGGGAGTTCAACGAACGGCCGCACCTCGAAGGCGTGCTGTCGATGGCTCGGCTCGGCGATCCACTGGTGGACAGCGCCGGCAGCCAGTTCTTCGTCTGCCTTGACTACAGTCACACCAAGTCGCTGGACGGCAAGTACACCGCGTTCGGCCGCGTGGTGGACGGGATGGACGCCGTCAAGAAGATCGCGGCGGCGCCGCTGGCGGATCCGGAGAACGGCGTTCCCAAGGAGCCGCAGGTGATCGAAAACGTCGTCGTGAAACCGGTGACGGCCGAAGAGAACCCGTACGCCGAAATGTTTCACCTGAAGGAAGGCGACGCGAAGTAAGCTTTCCGCCTGCTCGCGACCGTCGGCGCACCCATCACTATGATGCACTGGATGGCGGGACGCCGGCCGATAGACTAAAAATACCCTCCGCGCCGCGGAAAGCGGCCGGGAGCGATGCAAGGGTCGGCTGTGAACCGGGTCAGGTCCGAAAGGAAGCAGCCCTAAGCAGACCCGGTCTTGTGCCGTCGTTTTCCCGGTCGCTTTCCGCGGCGTTTTTTTTGTTCGCGACACAGACACAGAGGGCGCAGAGAAGCGAGATTGAGGATGGCGAGTAATTCCATCTTCAATCTTCTACCCTCGCTTTTTTTCTCTGTGCCTGCTCCGAAAACACTCCCTGACGGTGGCGGCTCGCTACGGTCGCGGCGCGGCCGCGGCCTTCATTGGCTCGGGGAAAAGCGGAGCCTCATGTGCAACTCTGTGGTGAATCATGCGGGCGCGTATGGCGAAAGATGGCGCGGGCTTTACAATCTGCCGGCCATGAAACGGGTATTGGTCGTTGCCAATGAGCAGAAGCCGAGCGTGTCGGCGTCGTTGCGCGAGCTGCTGCCGTGGCTTTCGACCCGGGCCCAGGTGGTCGGCGTCGAAACGGATCGGGTGACGAGCCTCGCGGACGTCGATGCCGATGTCATCCTGATCCTGGGGGGTGATGGGACCCTGTTGTCCGTCGCCCGGCGGCTGGCTGGACGTCAGATCCCATTGATGGGGGTGAACTTCGGCCGCCTTGGGTTCCTGTCGAGTTTTACGCCGCAGAATTATCGAAATTACCTCGAGCAGTTTCTGAGCAGCGGGCTGCCCGTGTCGGTCCGCCAGATGCTCCATGCGCTGGTCATCCCACCGACGTCCCAGTTTTCCAGGCAACGCTCGGACGACGCGGAGAAGGACTGCTCGTTCAGCGCCACGGCACTCAACGACGCGGTCGTGACGGCGGGGCCGCCGTTTCACATGATCGAACTGGAGCTGACCGCCGACGGCGAAGAAGGCGTCGGCTACCACGGCGACGGGGTGATCGTTTCAACCTCCAGCGGCTCGACGGCCTACAACGTATCGGCCGGGGGGCCGATCATCAGCCCGGATGTCGAGGCGTTCTGCATCACGCCGATCTGCCCGCACAGCCTCTCGTTCCGCCCGGTGGTCGTCTCCTCGCGCAGCACGGTGGTGATCCGCGCCAAGCGCGTGAACGAAGGGACGACGCTCTTCTGCGACGGCCAAGCCAGCACGCGTCTTTGCGCCGGGGATACGGTGTTGATCCGGCGCAGCAAACACGATGTGCTCCTCCTGGAAAACCCCGACGCCCGGGAATGGCGCAGCCTCGCCGAAAAGCTCAACTGGGGCGTTGGACCGCGCTACAGCAATCAGGGGCCCGCGTAGTCCTCCGTCGTCGGCACGCTGGCCGCCGTGGCGCGCTAGTCCGTGGACCACGCAGCGCGTGGAATGATTGCCGCCCCTGGCAATTATTCATCGCTTCCGGCGTTAAACCCGATTTTGCAATGGCGAAGCTCCGACCCGCGAAGGCGGGTTGAATCTGCGCATTCCCCTTGATGGGTTTGTGCGGACGGAGAAGATAGCCACTTATCGGATTGCGGTTCCGCTCGTCGTGGAGAAGCTCACATGAGAATGCCTCTCGTTATCGGACTCGCGGTTTTCGCGGCATTCACTTCAACGGCTTGGGCCGAGGGTCCGACCTCGCGCCCGACGACGCGACCGTCGACTCAGCCGGCCAACGCCGCGCAGACCCTGACGGCCGAACAGATGCTCAGCCAGATGCTGAAGCCGGCGCCATCCGCCTCGCGCCCGCTGACGGCCGCGGGCGGGCCTGCCGCGATCGACAAGTCCAGCGGTTCGGGCGCGGTCCCGCCCGACGCCCCCGCCGTCACGGTGTTGCGCGAGGGTTCGTACATCGTCGATCGCGTCGGACGTCTCACTTATACGAAGGACGGATCGCAGCCCGAGTTCACGTTCGAGAGCGACGGGAAGACGCTCAAAGACCCGCCGATGATCATCCTTGCCAACCTCAAGCTCGTCGCGATGGAAGGGGCGGTCGGCGCCGCCAATCGCGACCTGCGCTTCCGCGTCACCGGCATGGTGACCGAATACCACGGACGAAACTACCTCCTGCTGGAAAAGGTCGTCGTGGTGCAGGACGTCACGCAGCAGTTTTAGCGTTTGGGGAATAGGCCTCAGTGAAGACAGAAGGCGCAGCAACAGAATGCAGCGCATCCTTTCACACTGAACCCGCTCTTCCAGTTACCGCATTTGCTCGGGTGTCAAAGTGAATCGGAGCCAATCGACCGTATCGATTGCCGCGGTAATTCCCGGCGGCAGGCGGAATGCTTCCATTCGTTCCTCGGGCACCACACATAGAACCGGCACTTTTCCCCAACGCTCGATAGAACGGAGGTTCGTCTCCTCGGCGATGCTGGCGTTTTCGGCGGGGTAGCGGTTGATGATCACGCCCGCGACAGGCACGCCCAATCGGCGCAGCGCATCGACGGTGAGCAATGTGTGGTTGATCGTCCCCAGGCCCGGCCGCGCTACCACAACCGCCGGAAGGCCGAGCCAGACCGCGAGATCGGCCAGCGTGTGCCGCGCATCCATCGGCGTCATCAGGCCGCCCACGCCCTCGACGACGATCACATCGCTGGCGCTGGAGATGGCGCGCAGCGATCGATCGATCGCCTCCCAGTCCAAAGGTCGCCCGGCGCGCTCGGCGGCAACGGCCGGCGCCAGCGGCTCGGCGTAGCACTGGGGACAGATGAGGTCGAGCGGGAAGCGCGCATCGGCGCAATGAGCGAGGAATTCCGCGTCCTCGCTGACCAGCCCTTCGCGCCGGCGCACGCAGCCGGTCGCGGCGGGCTTGCTGACGCCCACGCGCATTCCCTGGCGCCGGAACCAATCCCCGATCGCCGCCGCGACCACGGTCTTGCCGATGCCGGTGTCCGTGCCGGTGACGAGCAAGCCGGGGATCGCGATGCGACGGAGCATAATCGATGGTAGCAAGTCTGCCGGATACGGAATCACAGGGAAGTCACTTCGGCGGCGACAGCCTGGACAATCCTGGCCAGGTCTTCGATTGACATCGCCAGGGGCGGCATGAGGACCATCACGTCGCCGAGCGGTCGGAGGATCACCCCGTGCCGGCGGATGCGCTGGCAAACCTCGACGCCGACGCGCCGTCGGGGCTCGAAGGGCGCGCGTGTTGCCTTGTCGGCGACGAGTTCGATGCCGACCATGAAGCCCTTCTGGCGGACGTCGCCCACGTGGTTCAGTTTCCGAAGCGTCGCGAGCATTGCGCTGAGGTGGCTCGCCTTGTGCGCAACCGCCCTGACGAGGTCCCGCTTATCGAATAGATCGAGCGAGGCAAGCGCCGCCGCACAGGCCAGTGGGTTGCCGGTGTAGGTGTGGCCGTGAAAGAAGGTCTTCCCCTCCCACGGTTCGCCAAGGAACGCTTCGAAGATTTTTTGGGATGCGAAGGTTGCCGCGAGGGGCAGGTAGCCGCCGCTGATTCCTTTGGCGACGCACATCAGGTCGGGCAGGACTTGCTCATGCTCGCAGGCGAACATCCGTCCCGTCCGGCCGAAGCCGGTGGCAACTTCGTCGGCGATCAGCAATACATCGTGCGCTTCAGTCAATCGGCGCACCTCGCGCAGGAATCCGTCGGGATGAACAATCATCCCGCCCGCCCCCTGCACCAGCGGCTCGATGCAAACGGCGGCAACGCGGTCCCCGCGTTCTTCCAGGATCTTCCCCAGCGCCTGGAGACATTGGCGTTTTACGCGCTGCGGGTCGTCCGGCGTTGCGCTGTGGTAGACGAACGGAGAGGGGGCGAAGTGCGCCTTGAAGAGCATCGGAAAGTGCGGCGCATGAAAGGCGGGCATCCGGCCGATGGACATTGCGCCGACCGTATCGCCGTGATACGCCTCGGCGAATCCGACGAACTCGTGTTTCTCCGGCCGGCCCAGGTTGAACCAGTATTGGGCGGCGAGCTTGAAGGCGACCTCCGTCGCGGTTGCGCCGCTGTCGCTGAAAAACACGCGGGCCAGCGAAGGCGGCACGATCCGCATCAGCCGTTCGGCAAGCAGGATTGCCGGCTCGCTGGCGAGACCGAGCATGGTGCTGTGGGCGACCCGATCAAGCTGTCGGCGGATCGCCTCGTCGATCTCCGGCACGCGGTGACCATGCACGTTGCACCAGAGGCTGGAGACGCCGTCGAGGTAGCGCTTGCCCTCGCTGTCGATGAGGTGCATCCCCTCGGCGGCGGTGATGACCGGCCAATCTCCGTCGGCCATCCACTGCCGCATGTGCGTGAACGGATGCCAGAGGTACCGGCGGTCGAGGTCGCGAAGGTGTTGAGTTGGATCCGCGTTCACGAATATCTATTCCACCCGGACCTCATCACCCACGCGAAGGCGAAGCTTGCGGGCGGCGGAGCCGTCGCGAATCGCAATCTCAAGGAGTCCGCTACTGCCGATCAATGCGATCGGTTTTCCCGGCGCGACATCCCAATACGTACGGCGGAGCTTGCCGATCGTCTGCCCGCGCACTTTGATCAACCCGCCACGACGCTGGGCAATTACGGCGCGATCGATGTTGGTGGTGGCATTGCCGAACTGGTCAACGTGCAGCACGGTGCCGCTCGTGGCCGAGCTTGCCGCCGGGGCGATATCCAGCAGCACCGGATCCTCGATTGGCCGTGCGATGGTTCGCAGGCGTTTGCCGCAGGCAAGCATGGCCGCAGCGGGGGCCATCACGTCGCGCCCGTGAAACGTGTGGCTGGACTCGGCAGGCCGCCACGTGAGCTCGTATGCGCGCCCAGGTCCCATCCTTCGCCATGCCCACGTGATCAAGCCATTGTCCGGGCAGATCACGGTCTGGCGGTTCAGCTCGGCGATGAGGATCCGTCGGTCGCTGCCGACACCTGGATCGACGATCGCCAGGTGGATGGTTCCCGGTGGAAACCCATCGACGGCCCGTTCCAGGCTGATCGACCCACACAGGATGTCCTGCGGCGGAACTTGGTGGGTGACGTCGATCAAACGGACCGCCGGGCAATTCCGGACCAGCACCCCCTTCATCGCCGCCACGTAGTGATCGCGCGTCCCAAAGTCAGTGGTAAGGGTGACGATCGGTCGCTCAGCGGCAGCGGCGGGGGGGCGGGCCATCGCAAGCGAAAGGATAGAGTTGCCTGGGGCCGTCGGTCAACGCGCAGGCTCCTACAGCTTAAGAACTTGAACCGCCAAGGCCGCCAAGACGCGAGGAAGATAGGGAAGGTTAGATTCGCCGTCGAGACCCGGAGATTGCCGAGGCAAGACAGGCAATTATTCTGGTCACTTCCTGTGTGCTTGGCGTCTTGGCGTCTTGGCGGTTCCCTTGTCTCCCAATTCGCCCAGCGCGGTTGGCGACGCGCGGTACATCTGGCGTTTCCCGCCGTACAATACTCGCCGATGAACGAAGTCACTGAAACGTCGCCGCTGGAGCGAATGATCCGTCAGCAACTGGTGGATCGCGGCATTCATGATCAGCGTGTGTTGACCGCGATGCGCTCGGTCCCGCGCGACGTGTTCTTTCCGCAGTCAGGACGCCGTGAAGCCTACGCCGACCGGGCCGCGCCGATCGGCCACGGGCAGATGATCTCCCAGCCGTACATGGTCGCGCTGATGACCCAGCGGCTGGACCTTCACCCGCGGCATCGCGTCCTGGAGATCGGCACGGGCAGCGGCTATCAGACCGCGATCCTCGCCCGGCTGGCCGGCGACGTGTACACGGTCGAACGCCTCAAGCCGTTGCTGGACAGCGCATTTGAGCGCCTCCTCGGCCTGGGCATTCGCAACGTTCACTATCGCTTTGGCGATGGCACGCTGGGTTGGTCTGAAGCGGCGCCGTTCGATCGCATTCTGGTTACCGCCGGGGCGCCGGACCTCCCGCGGCAGTTGCTGCTCGGCCAGCTCAAGCCGGACGGAATCGCCGTGATGCCGATCGGGCCGCACGAGGAGCAGATGCTCGTGGAAGTGCGCCGCCAGGGCGATCAACTGAAGCCGATGGACGTCTGTCCCTGTCGCTTCGTGAAGCTGATCGGCCAGGAGGGGTGGGAAGACTGATGCAGGGTTCGGGGCCGACGGTTCGAGGTTCAGGTAACAACAAGACCAAACCACCACGGCGTTCGGCCCCCGCTCCGGCCGACACGGTGAAGCAGCGTGAGATCGCCGCCGCGACTTCCGACTCACTACAGCGCCCGATCGAGGCACTCGACGGCGTCGGTCCCACCCGCGCCCGCCAGTTTCTCGCGCTGGGTGTCGGCACGCTGGGTGACCTCGTCGAATATTTCCCTCGAAGCTACCAGTACGAGTCATCAGAAAAATCGATCGAGCGACTCGTGCCTGAGATGATCCAGACGGTGCGCGGAACCGTCGTCGCGGTCGATTACATTCCTTCCCGCCCGCGGCCGCGATTTGAGGCCACACTGGAAGAGGGGCCGGACCGGCTCAGCCTCGTCTGGTTTCATGGCGCCTACCTTCGCACGCGAATCCATCCGGGCCTGAAGATCCGGGTGCAGGGAAAAGTGCGATTCTTCCGCGGCATCCCGCGGATGACCCAGGCGAAGTGGGAAGTCGTTGATGATGCGACGGAACGCGTTGAACAGTCGCGGTTTCGACCGATCTATCCCGCGTCGCTCCGGCTCCACTCGGACGCGATCGCCAAAACCATCGAGACCAACCTCGACTCGGCGCTGCCCGATGTACACGAATGGTTTGACGAACAGCTCGTCACCCAGCGCGGCCTGCTTCCTCGACGCCAGGCCTATCGTGCGGTCCACCTGCCTAAAGACATGACCGAGGCGATGGCCGCACGACGCCGGATCATCTACGACGAGCTGATGCTCATGCAGCTCGGCCTGGGGATCGGCAAACGGCTGCGCGACGGACGGCTGACCGCGCCGGTCATGCGTCTCGACCGGCTGCTGGACGAGCGCATCCGCCAGCGTTTTCCCTTCCCGCTTACCAGCGCTCAGCAACGGGCGGTCTGGGAGATCGCCCGCGACCTTCAGGGCGGCCAGCCGATGAACCGTCTCCTCCAGGGTGACGTCGGCAGCGGAAAGACGGTCGTCGCGCTCTATGCGATGCTGGTCGGCGTCGCCAACCGGCTTCAGTCGGCCCTGCTCGCGCCGACCGAAGTCCTGGCCGAACAGCATCAGCTCACGCTCAGCAACCTGCTGCGCGGGTCCAACGTATCGGTCGGGCTCTTCACCAGCCGTACCAAGCGCGCCGCCCGCAAAGCTGCGCTGCGCGACCTGGCGGAGGGAAAGATACATCTCGCCGTCGGCACCCAGGCGCTGATTCAGGAGGATGTGGAGTTTGCGAACCTCGGACTGGTCGTCGTCGACGAGCAGCACAAGCTCGGCGTCCGGCAGCGGGCCGTCCTGAAGGGGAAGGGGCTCTCGCCGCATTACCTGGTGATGACCGCGACGCCGATCCCGCGCACGCTCGCCCTTTCCTTCTTCGCCGATTTTGATGTGACAGTGCTCGACGAGTTGCCTCCCGGCCGCCAGCCGATCGCCACGCGCTGGCTGCGCTCATCCGAATGGGCGAAGGCCTATACCTTCGTCCGGTCCGAGGTGGCGGCGGGGCGGCAGGCTTACATCGTCGTTCCGCAGATCGACGACAATGGCCTGGACGACGCCAAATCGGTCACCCAGGAATTCAAGCGCCTCGCGGAAGGACCGCTGGCCGGCCTGCGCCTGGCGACGCTGCACGGGCAGATGTCCGCCGACGAAAAGCAGACGGCGATGAACGCCTTTCGCGATCACGGCGCCGACGTGCTGATCGCCACCACGGTGATCGAGGTGGGCATCGACGTGCCGAACGCGACGGTGATCCTGATCGACAACGCTGAACGCTTCGGCCTCTCGCAACTTCACCAGCTTCGCGGCCGCGTGGGCCGTGGCGAGCATGCGTCGCACTGCCTGCTCGTCTCCGACGCCGTCCAGGAAACCAGCGCCGCCCGGCTTGGGGCGATGACCCGGACCAACGATGGTTTTGAGATCGCCGAAATGGACCTCAAGCTCCGCGGCCCCGGGGAGTTCTTTGGCACGCGCCAGCACGGACTGCCCGAGTTCAAGCTCGCTGACCTAACGAGCGAAATGGCCCTTCTCCAGCAAGCCCGCGCCGATGCCCTGTCGCTCCTGAGCGAAGACCCGCGCCTGGCCGCTCCCCAGCATCGCCACCTGTGCCAAGCCCTCGCCCGCCAACTCGGCGACACGCTCACTCTCGCTCAGATCGGGTAAGCACATTGATCAACGTGACGCGGCCGACGAAGGCACTGCCATGCGTTCGATCATGGCGTTGACGACGCGGTCGTGGACGTGTTGGATGGAGCCATCCACTTTCAAACCCGACGCCCGCGCGTGGCCGCCGCCGCCGAATTGTTCGGCGAATCGTGCCACGTCCACCTGACCTTTGCTGCGCAGGCTGACGCGGATCGGGCCATTGGCTTCCTTCGGCTCGGTGAACAGTAGCGAGACTTCAACTGTCCGGATCTGAAGCGGGATGTTGATCAGGTTCTCCGTGTCGGGCACGTTGGCGTGTGTCTCTTCGAAGTCCTGGCGGGTCACGCGCATGACGGCCAGTCGGCCGTCAGCGAGAAGTTCCAGCGAGTCCTGGGCGCGGGTCTGAAGGGCGACGCGCTCGTAGCGCTCGTTCTGATACAGGAGCTGGTACATCCGGTCGGTGTTGACCCCGGCTTCCATCAGGCGGGCTGCGAGCCTTAGCGTGTACGGGCGGGTGTTGGAGAACTGGAACCAGCCGGTGTCGCTGGCGATGGCCAGGAAGAGTGCGGTGGCCATCGGCCGATCGATCTCGATGCCCCATCGGTCGAGCAGTTGAGCGGCGATCTCGCCCGCGGCCGCCGCTTCCGTCACCACCAGCTTCGCATCGGCCCACTGTTCCTGGGTGAGATGATGGTCGAGCACGAGCTTACGGCCCGGGAACTTCTCGACCCGCTCGGCGAGGCCGGGGAGCTGCGACCAGGTGCCGGTATCGACGACGAGGAAGGTGTCGAACGCGTTGAGCGTGAAGTCCGCCGGCCAACCTGCTTCGACATCTCGGTAGGGGACCGCGGCATCGTGAAAGATGAACTCGTACTTCCGCGGCATGTGACTGAGCAGCAGCACCTCGCTGGCGATGCCGGCCTTCTTGAGGCCCAGTGACATCGTTGCCGCGGTGCCGAGCGCGTCGCCGTCCGGCCGAACGTGCGTGGTAATCACCACCCGCCGGCTCTCCCTGAGTACCGCCAGGAACTCCCCGTAAGGATCACTCATCGCATCGGATCATAATCGGGACGACCCCCCAATGGGAAACGGCCCGCGCGGTGGGTAAGATTCAACGATAAGCCATGTCAATTCCATCGGAGCCAAAGCCGGAGGCAAATTCCCTGAACGGCCACGTGATCGTGGCCGGATATGGGATTCCGGGCCGGGTGGTGGGGGAGTTCCTTCAATCGCACTGCCGGCACTATTGCGTGATCGAGCTGAACGCAAACGTCGTGCATCGGTGTGAACACGTCGTGCCGATCATCGAGGGAGACGTGACCGACGAGCAGGTGCTGCGCCGGGCGGGGATCGAGCGATGCTCGATGCTCTTCCTGACGGTGCCGAACGATCCAGCCGTCCTCGAGGCGATCACGATCGCGCGCCGCCTCAACCCGCAAGTGCCCATCATGGCCCGCTGCCGCTTCATCTCGACTGGCATGGAGGCCCGCCGGCGGGGGGCGAATCAGGTGGTGGTCGAGGAGCAGGCGGTGGCCAATGAGTTTCTGGCGCTGCTGGAGAACGTCTGAAAACATAAACGCCCCGGTCAGAGCCGGGGCGTCGCTCGTGAATGCGAGCCGCGTTTTCGTATTGTCACTGCGGCCGCCGCTCAGTTGCGACCGCGGGCGTTGGCGAAGAGTTGCCCCTGCTTTGACGCCGATTTCGCTCCAAAGAGCTGGACCGGCTTCGAAGCCTCCGGCTTGCCGCACTGCGATTGTGTTTCCGTCGCGCAGTTCTGCCGCGGCTGATTCGACTGACTCTCGCGGTCGAGCGTCGACTGGAGACAATTCCCACAACAATTCTTTTTCCCGAACAGCATGTTTCTCTCCTTCACCTGTGGCGACAGGGAAGAAGTACGATTGAAAAACCGCGGAAGCAAATCGGGGCAAAGTCCGATAATTACGGCAATCGGGTGGCCCGGCGGATGCGGTCGCGGATTGCAGTCCGATCGGGGGTATCGGGCGGCATTTCAATCCAGATGGCGACCGGAGAACGCTCATCCGCCACGCGAAGCTCGGAGTAAAGACGCCGAGCGTATTCGCCTGGATTGAAAGGCATTTCTGTGATCTGTAGACGGGACGATGCCCTGCCGCCGATCGCGGTCAGTAGCGCGCTTCCTTCGAGGGCGAGGATGGTCACATTGTCATTCGTATGCTCACGAAGCCAATCGCCGAACCGTCCGACGTCAGTCACTTCAAAACGATACGCCGGTGCACATGGCGCATAATGAACGGCTTGCTGCCCAGGGCTCATCGCAGCGCCACCACCTTCGACGACGGTGGCCATCGCCATGCCGACTGGGCCAATGTGCGCCTCGATCTGTTCGCGGGTGACCGCGCCGGGTCGCAGGATCGTTGGTTGCGCACGGGTCAGGTCGATCACCGTTGACTCGATGCCGACGCGGCACGGCCCGCCATCGAGAATGAGATCAACCCGGTCGCCAAGTTCCTCGCGCACGTGGCTGGCGGTGGTGGGGCTGATGCGACTGCTGCGGTTGGCGCTGGGCGCGGCGATGGGGCCATCGAAGGCGCGCAGCAACTCCAGGGCGAGCGGGTGATCGGGAGCGCGGAGGCCCACCGTCTCCAGGCCCGCGGTCACATCCTTCACGATCCCCGACGCACGGCGGACGATTAGCGTGAACGGGCCGGGCCAGAAGGCGCGAGCGAGCGTTGACGCCGTCTTCGGCCACAATTCGGCGTAGCGTCGTGCCACGGCTTCATCGGCAACATGAACGATGAGCGGATTGGTCGGCGGCCGACCCTTGGCCGCGAAGATGCGCCGGACCGCGGCCGCGTTGGTCGCGTCGGCGCCCAGGCCATAGACCGTCTCAGTGGCGAAGGCGACGATCCCGCCGGCACGAAGCAGGGCGACGGCCTTTTCAACGTCTGGCGGTTCGAAACTCATGAGTCGTCGTCGTTCTCCGCAAAGTGATGATCCAGCAGCCAGCGCCGGGCCGCTTCACCATCGGAACAGATCAGAAAGACTTCCTGAACGGTGCCGGTGGAATTGAAGAGGCACTTGAGCCCGGCTGGGGTGGGATACTGGATTCGGAAAGATTGTGGCGTCTTTCCGCGACGCACCTTGATGCGTCCCGGAACGATCCGGCTCACATGAGGGCAGTTGGCGACGATGCGGTTGAGCAACGCGTCCAGACCCCCAATGCGGCCATGCTGGCGTTTAATGCGGCCAAACTTCACCAGGGCACTGTACCACATGAGCAAAGTGCTGAGTGCTGAGTGCTGAGTGCTGACGAAGACGAAAAGACAGTCCTTCTGCTTCTGCCGTCCTTACTCAGCACTCAGCACTTTCAACTCAACGCTTTGCCGCTGCGGCGGGAGGCGTTGACAAGTCTGCCCGTAGCAAATAAAAATACCTGATTGCCCATGGCCCCGGTTTTGATACGCAGTGCCACCCCGGCGCGGGGTGGACGGTTGCGGGCACGGGGGGCCAAACGACAAATAAGCTACTATGAACGATCTTTCAGTTTCTTCGATCAACGAGAAGGCCAGTGAAGAATTTTACCGGCGTGGGCAGGAGGCCGAGACGCAGGGGCTTCACGAAAAGGCCGCGGAATATTACGAGCGGGCACTGGGGGAAAATCCCGACCACGAGCGGGCCTGTTTCTGCCTGGCCGTCCTGTACGACCGCCGGGCGGAAGATGCCAAGGCGATCGAGTTGTACGAGCGCGTGTGCACCAGCCCGCCCGTTCACCTCAATGCCCTGGTGAACCTCGCGGTCCTCTACGAGGACAACAATCACTACGACGAGGCCCACCGCTGCCTCGATGCGGTGTTGCGAACGTCGCCCAACCACGCCCGCGCCCGGCTTTTCATGAAGGACGTGGACTCGGCGCGGTCGATGTACTACGACGATGACGACCGCCGTGGCGATCGCCGCAGCGCCGTGCTCGATATCCCGATCAGCGATTTCGAGCTTTCGGTGCGCAGCCGAAACTGCCTCAAGAAGATGAACCTCCGCACGCTCGGTGACCTGCTCAGGACAAGCGAGCCGGAGCTGCTGGCCTACAAGAATTTTGGGGAAACGAGCCTCAGCGAGATCAAGGCGCTGCTCGCCCAGAAGGGCCTGCGGCTGGGCCAGGCTGCCGAAGATCCCGCCAAGGCGGGCGTCGCTGGCGTTGCCGGCGCGGCTCGACGTTCAGCCCCGGTAGCCGGCAACGTGCCGCCGGAGTTGCTCTCCAAGAGCGTCGGTGACCTGGAACTGTCGGTTCGCAGCCGCAAGGCGCTCCAGCGGCTCAACATCAACACCGTGGGTGAACTGGCGTCGCGCACCGAAGATGAGCTGCTCGGCTGCAAGAACTTCGGCCAGACCAGCCTCAACGAGATCAAGCAACAGCTCGGCACCTTAGGAATTGGCCTGCGAAAACTGGAAGTGTAAAAAAACGAACGCAACCGACCCCTAGACTCTAAACACTTCTCTGAACCCTGACCGCTGAACCCTGAACCCTCCCAGGCACGGACGCCATGAGACACCCCGGTCACATCGCGTTGCTACTGGGTTCGTTGCTCTTTGTCCCGATGGGGTGCGGGCCGAATCTGGGGCAGGCTGATGTCCCGCAGGGTACGCCCACCGTTCGCGTGCTTCTCCTGGAAAATCGACAGCAGGTTGCCATCAGCGCCAGCGCCGCGCCCACCGTGCGCGTAGGCGGCGGGGAAACGCGACGGCTCAACGTTTCCTCCAGTCCGCCGGTGCCCGTCTCGCTCACCGCATCCGGTTGGAGAATCGGCAATGCCGCGCTCGGCCAGGGCGTCATGGTGCTGGATCCGGGCGCCGAAGGATCGTTGAGCGTCGGCGCGGCCGAGAAGCTGTTGCCTTATCGGGGGCGCATGCGATTCGTGCCCACGTCCGCCGACCGCTTCGACGTCGTGAACGACGTCGACGTGGAAGGGTACCTCAAGGGCGTCCTGGGCCGCGAGTTGTTCAAGACCTGGCACCTTCAGGCCTACGAGGCGCAGGCGATCGTCGCACGCACCTATGCGCTCTACGAAGCGCGCACGATGAACGGCGGCGGGCGACACTGGGACCTCTATCCCGACCAGCGCAGCCAGGTGTACGGCGGCATTGCCGCCGAATCCGCGGTATCACGTGAGGCGGTTGAGAAAACGCGCGGGATCGTGGTCGCGTACGGGCCCCAGGGACGGGAAAAGATCTTCAAGGCCTATTTCAGCTCCTGCTGCGGGGGCATTACCCAGTCGGCGTCCGATGCCTTTGGGGATTCGCCTACGCCGCCGCTCTCCGACCAGTCGATCGGTCCGCGTTGCGTGGAATCGTCGCACTTCAACTGGGGGCCGATCCTCATTCAGAAGTCGGAGCTTGCCCGCCGGATCCGGGTGTATGGTGTGATGCACCAGCGCGCGGAGAAGGACATGGGGGACCTGGTTCGCGTGGACGTGCAGTTCGTCAACCAGTGGGGCCGTCCGACGCGCTTCGTGGTGTGCGATTCGCGCGGAGCGCGATATAGCTTCAGCGGCGAGGAGTTTCGCGTCGCGTTCAACACCAGCGCCAGCGATGGCATCACCGTTCCCAGCAGCTTCTTCAAACCGGTCAACGAGACTAGCGTGATTCGCCTCGTCAGCGGCCACGGTTTCGGCCACGGCGTCGGTCTCTGCCAATGGTGCGCCGAACACGAGGCCAGCCAGGGCGTCGCCCCCGAAACGATCGTCACCTCCGCGTTCCCTCATTCGACGCTGGTGCACGCATATTAGTCGACTGACTCGATGCCCAGCTCCTTGACCTTCTTGTTCAGCGTATTGCGATTGATGCCCAGGAAATCGGCGGCCTTGGTCTTCACGCCCCCGCATTTGCCCAGGGCACGCTCGATCAGGGCATGCTCGATCTGATCGATGACGAGCTGGTAGATGTGCCCCTCGCGCAGCTCATAGTCGACGACCGCCTGCTCGGAGAGACGCCGGGCGATCGTCTCGATCGATTCCGATGACTGCGTGTTGCGCCGTTGCGCCGCGAACATGCGGACGCTGAGCGGCAACAGGTCTTCGGTGAAGTCTTCGTCGTTGCTCAGGACGACGGCGCGTTCGATCGCGTTCTCCAGCTCGCGGACGTTGCCGGGCCAGGGGTAGCGAAGCAGCACGTTGAGCATGTCACGGCTGATCCGCCGCAGGCGGCGCTCGTTGATCGCGTTGTACTTATCCAGGAAGTGATCGATGAGGCGCGGGATGTCCTCCCGGCGGTTGCGGAGCGGGGGCAGGTAGACGCTGACGACGTTAAGGCGGTAGAAGAGGTCCTCGCGGAAGTTGCTCTTGGCCACCTCTTCCTGCAAGTCCACGTTGGTCGCCGCGATGACGCGCACGTCGACCTTCACGGTCTGCATGTCGCCGACGCGTTCGAATTCCCGTTCCTGAAGTACGCGGAGCAGTTTCACCTGCAACTGCGGCTCGAGCGTGCCGATCTCGTCCAGGAAGATCGTCCCGCCGTCGGCCGCTTCGAAACGCCCGATCTTGTCGCGGATCGCGCCGGTAAAGGAACCTTTTACGTGTCCGAACAGTTCCGACTCCAGCAAGGTCCCGGTCAATGCCCCGCAGTTGACGCGGATGAACGGCCGCTCGCGGCGCGGCGAGTTGTAGTGGATCGCCTTGGCGATCATCTCCTTGCCCGTGCCGGTCTCCCCCAGCAGGAGCACCGTCGCCCGCGAGTTGGCGACCTGCCCGACCGTGGCGAAGACCTCGTGCATGGCCGGCGAGTCGCCGATGATGTTTTCGAAGCGGTAGCGGTCGCGGACCTGGGCGCGGAGCTGTGCGTTCTCCTCCAGCAACTCCTCCTTCTGCCGCATCACCATCCGGTTGATCTGGATCGCCTGGGCGAGGAACGCCGCGATGATGTCAAGGAACCGATGGTCGCTGTGGAGCTGGTCCTCACTGCTGAACGGCTTATCGACAGAGAGCGCCCCGGCCGTCCGTCCTCCGATGCGAATGGGAACGCAGAGGAAGCTCATCGGCGCCCCGCTTGCCTCCGGCGTCATCCGTCCGGTTCGGTTCAAGAAGTCGGGCTCGCTTCGAACATCCGGGATAATCCGTGCCCGCCCGGTGGCCACGACGTTTCCAGTTACTCCCTCGCCCACTGCGTATTTGGCGCGCTCGATCTCTTCGGCGGTCAACCCGACTGCCGCTTCAGTGCGCAGCCGTCCTGTCGATTCGTCCAACATCACCAGGGCGCCCCGTTTCATCCCCAGCTTGTCGGAGATGATCTGCATCATCTTTCCGAATGCGTCCCGTAACTCAAGAGTAGAGGAGAGCAGTAAGCCGATTTCCGTCAGGACGATTAATTCCTGATCAGCACTGGAATCGATCGCTTGCGTGATAGGCGTTGGAGTGGGCGACATGTCTATAATTTACGCAACCCGGACCCTAAAGCCAAGTGAAACGGAAATTGAGATTTTGCCGCCGTCCTGCCGCATTTATGGGCTTACGTCGAATCGATCCATGTACTGATCGCCCCGCTTGCCACTGCCTCGAATCGGCCAAAGCCGACCCTGCCAGTTATCCGATAATTGAGGGAGTCGCCGTGCTCTGATCACGATTCGGGAGTGGCGAGACGCAGCGCGGAATCGGAGTTCCCGACATGTTGCAGCACTCGATTCGCGGACGCATCCTGATTTTCGGTGTCGGCTGTGGGCTGCTCAGCTCGATCGGCATCTGCCTGGCCGCGTCCGCGTTTGCGGCCGGACCGGTCGGCCTTCACCCGGCTTTAATCTTCTCGGGCGTCGCGTGCAGCCTGCTCGCGCTCCTGCTGATGGCCCTCCTGCTCGTGCGAACGGCGCTCACGGTGGCCCGTGGCGAACGTGCACGGCACATCGTGGAAGAGCGTGCCCAGGCCGTCGATCTCCTCCTCGACTTTTCCCAGACGATCCAGGGCGCCGCGCAAACCGACCAGATCCTGGCGACGCTTGGGCAGGCGCTTCGCAAGGCACTTTCCCTCGCCGGCGTCGTCATCCTCGCTCACGAGCCCGATGGGATCCCTTCAACCTGCCTCAAGTCCGTGGTCCCCGCCGATCTGGTCAACGCGACGTCCGCGTGTGTCGAATTCGATCCGGCGATGTGCCCGTGTATGAGGCAGAAACAATCACGCCTCTTCGTCGCCGACGGTTCGCCGGTTCGTTGCAGCGTTGACGCGATGTTGAAATTGGCCGCGACACACCCTGCGTTCTGCGTGCCGATGCAGGTGGGGCCGAAGGTCCAGGTGGCGGTTCATTTGCTTCTGCCCCCGACCGAATCCTGGACCGACGCCGCCCGTCAACTCGCCCAGACGTACGTCAACACCGCACAGTCCACGATGATCTCCCTGCACCTGCTGAGCGATGCCGAGCAGCGCAGCATGACCGACCCGCTGACCGGCCTCTATAATCGCCGTTCGATGGAGCAACTGCTTCAGCGGGAAGTAGCGCTCTCCGACCGGTACCAGCATCCCCTCTCGCTGGTGATGATCGACCTGGATCGCTTCAAACTGGTGAACGATGATCACGGACACGCCGCCGGCGATCACCTGTTGCGTTCGTTTGCCGATTGCGTCCGCATGACGTTGCGCAAGACCGACCTGGCGTTCCGGTATGGCGGCGACGAGTTCGTGGTCGTCCTCCCACAAACGCCGATCTCGCAGGCCCAACAGGTGGTCCACAAGCTGCGCCAGGCCTTCGCTTCGGTGGATTTTTCGTCCGCGATCGCCCGCATGGAGCAGCAACCCACGCTGAGCATCGGCCTGGTCGAGCGAAGCGTGGCCCATCACCTCCTGACCCTCCAATCCCTGCTGGCCGCCGCCGACCAGGCCCTCTACGAGGCCAAGCAGGACAACCGCAATTGCGTGCATGTCTACCAGCCCCCCAGGGCGGCGTAGTCATGAACGGAGGTTTGTCGCGGCGCCAATCGGTCGTTCGGGATGCCGGCCGGTGCGCAGCCGCGTTTCGTCCAGGTCGTCCTTGATCGCGGCGACGAGCGATTCGACGCTGGGAAACTTTCGCTGCTCGCGAAGCCAGTCCATCACCTCAACGCTCAGAACGCGTCCGTACAGATCTCCCGTAAAGCCGATCAGGTGCGCCTCGATCTGGCGTGCGTCACCTTCGAACGTGGGCAGGGTCCCGATACTGATTGCCGCGGGGTAAGTGACCCCGTCGACGCGGGCGCGTCCGCCGTAAACACCTTCGGCGGGCACGAGCTGCTCGTCGATGCGCAGATTGGCGGTGGGCACGCCCATCGCCCGTCCGCGCTGGTGCCCGCCGATCACCTCTCCCTCCAGCAGGTAGCCCCGGCCGAGGCAGATGGCGGCGTCGCGGGCGCGTCCGTTTAGCAGGAGCCAGCGGATGATCGAGCTGCTCGCCGGCACGATCGACAGGTTCAGCAGCACGACCGACACCGCCTCGGCCACGTGCAATTGCACGCCTGTCCCATCGCACCACGCCGCCAGCGTTTCAACCGATCCACCACGACCTTTGCCGAACGAAAATGAACTGCCTTCGATCAGGTGGGCCGGCTTCACGTCATCCCGGAGAAGCTGCCAGAACTGCTCGGCGGTGAGATCGAGCACTTCGGGAGTTGGCGGAAGCTCGACCAGGTGATCGGCCCCCGCCTCGGCGAGCAACGTCCGCTTGAGCGCAACCGGCGTGAGTCGCGGCGGGGCCTTGTCGGGCCGAAGGACGGTGAGGGGGTGTGGCTCGAACGTCACCACCGCCACACCAACGCCACCACGCAGGCCATTGGCGAGGCGCAGGATCTTCCGGTGGCCGAGATGCACGCCGTCGAAGTTGCCGATGGACATCACGGTTCCCGGCGGGAGTTGCCGCAACCCGGAGATGCCCTGGGAAATCTGCATTGAGGCGTCTCGATTCCTGCACTACGGGAACGGAACATCAACGAGACCCGATCACCCGCGATCGCGCCACGAACAGCATGGCATGGCCTCGGAATCGGAGCAAGATGGCCGGCGCGAGGGGAGCAGCAGACCGGGGAGATTGTCGGATTTGCAGTTGTCGATTTGCTGCTAAGATTCGCCCCGACATGAACCAGGACATTTCCAAAGGAGTCAACGTGCGATACGCGATCTTTGCAATGCTCGGCATGTGGGTCACCCAACACGCCTCGGCCGCCATCAAGACCGAAACCGTTCCCTACACGATCGGGAACACCGAGTACCGTGGATTCCTCGCGTACGACGACTCGGTTTCCGACAAGCGGCCCGGCGTGCTGATCGGGCCCGAATGGTGGGGCCTCAATGACTATGCCAAACACCGGGCCGAGCAACTGGCGGGCCTCGGATACGTGGCGTTCGCGATGGACCCGTACGGCGGCGGCAAGACCACGACCGATCCCAAGGAAGCCGGCAAGATGGCAGGGGCACTGCGCGGCGGAGACCGAAAGGAGCTGCGTGAGCGTGCCGCGGCGGCGCTGGCCCAGCTCAAGAAAAATGAGCACGTGGATCCCGCTCGCATCGGCGCCATTGGCTACTGCTTCGGCGGCACCATGGCGCTCGAGCTGGCCCGCTCCGGCGCGGATGTCCTCGGCGTCGTCAGCTTTCACGGCAGCCTCGCGACGCCGCATCCCGAGGACGCGAAGAACATCAAGGGCAAGGTCCTCATCTGTCATGGCGGCGACGACACGTTCGAGTCCCCGGCCGAGGTCCAGGGTTTTCAGGAGGAAATGCGCGATGCTCACGTGGATTGGCAAATGAATATCTACAGTGGCGCCGTCCACGCCTTCACCAACCCCGACGCCGACAAGTTCGCGATCAAGGGCATTGCGTACAACGCCAATGCCGACCGCCGCTCCTGGCAGGCGATGCGCAACTTCTTCGACGAAGTGTTCGCAAAGTAGTGCTGAGGGCTGAGTGCTGGGAAAAGGTAGGGTGGGCTCGGCCCACCACCAACTTGGCTGGTGGGCAAAGCCCACCCTACGTCAAGCCCAGTGCCGAGGTATTAAACAGACGCTCGACCGGCTCAGCACCCAGCACTCAGCACTTCGTGGTAGGGCACTCATCACTTTTCACATGATTTCTCAAGCCGGGGCGGTGCCTTCGTCCGATATATCGGTGGACTCGCACGGTTGTCGCGCGGGCCTCGGAACAATTGCGGTTGGCCTGCGCCCCGTCCCGCGCTGCGGGAGGGACCTGGGCCTGACCGTCGGAAGATTGGCAAAGGAGTTGCCCATGACTGCGAACTGGATGAACAAGTGGATTGCGGCCGGCGTGCTTGCCGTGGCGACGATTCCCGCCGTTGGTTTTGCCCGCTCGCACCGCCCGGTGCAGGCTGCCCCGCCGTCGCTGATGGCGACGGGCCCCGAGACCCCCGTGGTGACGACCTCGGTCCTGCCCGATGCCAAGCCGGCAGCCCTCGAGACCTCGCATGCGAAGAAGCTGCACAGCAAGCTTCACGCCCGCAAGGCCAGCCACCGTGGCCTGAGCGCCGGCAAGCACAAGTCGCGCAAGCTGAGCCACAAGCACGGTAAGCACACCAGCCTTCACTCGACCAGCCGCACCGCCACCGTGCTGCAATAAGCTCGGATGGATGGGTCTGAACCGAGATCGCGGACACCCCGGAATTCTTTCCGGGGTGTCTGCGTTTGATGATGGACGTACATTTCCAGATTCGCGACTGGCCGCATCCCGCGGTTGCGACGTTTTCCAAACCCAGCTCGCGCGATTCGATCTCGTTATGATGTCCGCCGTGTATTCCTCAGCACGTGAAGTCAACTTCGATGCGATCGTCGGACCGACGCACGCCTACGCCGGGCTGGCCATGGGCAACCTCGCGTCGCAGCGCCACAAGCACGCCGTCTCCCATCCGCGACAGGCTGCCCTTCAGGGTTTGGCGAAGATGAAGCTGCTGGCCGACCTGGGCATCCCCCAGGCGGTCCTTCCGCCGCAACGGCGTCCCGACCTGGACATGCTGCGGCGCCTGGGATTTTCCGGCGACGACGCCGCGGTCCTCAGCGCCGCCGGGCAGGAAGACCCTGGCTTACTGGCCGCAAGCAGTAGTGCATCGGCGATGTGGGCCGCCAACGCCGCGACCGTTTCCCCCTCCGCCGATACGGCTGACGGGAAGGTCCACTTCACCCCGGCAAACCTCGTGAGCCAGTTTCATCGATCGATCGAAACCCGCGCCACTGCCGCCATCTTGCGAGTGATCTTTCCGGACAGCGCCCGCTTCGTTCATCACCCCGCTCTGCCGGCTTGTCTGCCGCTAGGCGATGAAGGGGCCGCCAATCATGCTCGACTCACTCCTTCCTACGGCCAATCCGGCCTCGAGGTGTTCGTCTATGGGCGCGATGAATCGTCGACGACGACCAACACTGCCGCTCCCCGGCGATTTCCCGCCCGCCAATCCCGCGCCGCGGCCGAAGCGATCGCACGCCTCCATGGCCTCGATCCCGCTCGCACCCTTTTCCTCCGACAGAATCCCGAAGCGATCGATGCCGGGGTCTTTCACAACGATGTGATCTGCGTCGGCAATGAAGACGTCCTGCTCGTTCACGAGCGCGCCTTCGCCGGCGGCGCCGCTGATCTGAATCGCATCACCGAGGCCTACCAGGCCGTTTCCGGGCAGCGACTTCACCTGATCACGATCCCGGAGTCCGCGCTATCGCTTTCAGAGTCCGTCGAGACCTACCTCTTCAACAGTCAGCTGGTCACCGCGCCCGACCGATCGGGCATGCGTCTCATCGCTCCGATCGAGGTGCGCGACCATCCGAGTGCCCGACGATGTGTGGAACAGGTTCTCGCCGACTCGGCCAATCCGGTGAACGCCGTCACCTGGGTGGACGTGCGCCAAAGCATGAACAACGGCGGTGGCCCCGCCTGCCTGCGCCTGCGCGTCGTCCTCACCGAAGCGGAGCTGGCGAGCGTTCGCCCCGACGTCTTCCTGAATGATTCGCTCTACGCAATGCTGACCGACTGGATCACGCGACAATATCGCGAGCGCCTCGCCCCGGGTGACCTGGCCGATCCCCGCCTGCTTCAGGAAGTTCGCCGGGCGCTCGATGAGCTTTCCCAGATCCTGCGCATCGACATGATCACGGCAGCTTGAACCCTTCGTTCTGATAAGCCTCGAGCTTGTAGTACAGCGTCCGACGGCTGATGCCCAGCTCGACCGCCGTCGCGGTGCGATTGCCGGCGTTGCGCTCCAGGACTGCCAGGATGTGCTGCCGCTCGACATCGTGCAGCGTCATTCCCTCGGCGCCGGGCACGGGTGAATGGGAGGTGGCGACCGCGTCACCACCTTCGTCCTTAGCGGCTGGCGACGCGGGCGCGAGTCGTCGCATGGCACGATCCAGCGCCTGCTCCAGCTCGCCCAGATGGCACGGCTTGGTCAGAAACTCCACGACGTCCAGATGCATGGCGGTGCGCGCGGCCTCCACGCTGGCAAACCCGGTCAGGACGATCGCCTGAAGGTGGGGTCGTTTTTCACGCAGGCGGGTGAGCGTCTCGAGGCCGTCGGCCCCGGGCAGGTTCAGGTCGAGCAGTGCGATCTCGGGTCCCGCCGTCTCGGCAACGCGCAGCGCCTCTTCTCCGCTACGCGCCGAGGTGACGGTGAAACCCCAGCCGCCGATCGCGCGGACGAGCAGGTCGCGCATGCGCGGCTCGTCTTCGACGATCAGCACGCGACCCTGCGGCCGAATTGGGATCACCACCTCGCTCATGCCGATTTCTCCGCCATCGCCAGGGCCGGCAGGTCAACGGTAAAGCGGCTTCCCCGTCCGACGCCTTCGCTGGCGGCGCGGATCTGGCCTCCGTGGCTTTGCACGATGGCATGACTGATCGACAGCCCCAGGCCAGTCCCGGCTTGGCGCACGCCACGTTTCTCCGTGAAGAACGGCTCGAAGATCCGCTCCAGCGTCCGCGGCGACATCCCCTTCCCATTGTCGATCACGCTCAACTCGACCCGCTCGCCCCGTCGGACCACCTCGATCGTCACGCGCCCCGCCTTCGCAGCGGCGGGCGCGATGGCCACGGCGGCGGGAATGGATTCCAAAGCGTTGAGAGTCAGGTTGAGCAGCACCTGTTTCATTTCACCTTCCAGGGCATCGACGACCAGCTCATCCCGCGCCCCGTCCGCATGGACGTCGATCGTTCGCCCGCGATGCATCGGCAGCCCGCTCACCATCGCCGCCACCTGCTCCGCCAGGTCGGCGAGGTTGACGGGGCGACGGCTTTCGTTTCCCTGCCGCGCCAGCGACAGAAGCTTGGCGGTGATATCCTTGCAGCGAAAGGCTTCGTCGCTGATCACTTGGAGCGAGCGAAGCAGCTCTGGATCGACGGCGCGGCCCGGCTCGACGTTGCTGGCGGATTTGAGCTGTTCGAGCGTGTACTCGGCGTAGCCGCTGATGATGCCCAGCGGGTTGTTGATCTCGTGGGCCACGCCCGCGGCCAGGTAGCCAACGCTTGCCAGGCGCTCGGAGCGAACCAGCTCCCGGCTCTTCTGCTCGACCTTCTCCTCGAGCTGATGATAGAAGCCGTCCAGCTCCTCGGCCATCCGGTTGAAGTCCGTCGCCAGCGACGCGAACTCCTCGCCGCCGGCCGGGGTGATTCGCTGCGAGAATTGCCCGACCGCAACCTTGCGCACGCCGCTCCGCAGCCGATTGAGTGGCAGCATGACGCCACGGTATTGCCAGGCGCCCAGGATCACGGCCCCGACGACTGCCGTCGCCGAGACCACCGCCGTCACCATCACCGTAGCACGGCGTTTGGCGCCGGCGGCGCGCTGATTTTCCTCAATGGAACGGCGCACCTGCGCTGCCTTGGCCGCGATCTCCCCCATGGCCCGATCGACCGCGCCGGCATCGACGGCCAGCACGTCCTGATCGGTTTGCTCCTCGGGTGGCCGGCGCAATTGCTTCACCGCGTCGGCCAGAGCGGCTCCGATGGCATCGCCTTCACGGCCGTGTACCGGCTCGACCAGCCGATACCGCGTTGCCGCCAACTCCACCTGCGCCCGCGCCGCCGCCCGATCAGGATGCTCCGATGCAAGCAGGCTCCGCGCAATGGCCAGTTGCGACCCCGCCTCAAACACCTGCCGCAATTCCTTGTACCCCTGCAGCGCCAGGCCGTAATCCTGCCGCAGCCCGTTGAGTCCCCAGAGCGACGCCGCCACGGTCAGCAGCAATCCCACGATCATCGCGGAGATCTGCAAAGCCATCTTCCGACGGAGCGTCATACACTGCGATCATATCGCTTGAGCTGAAAAGTTGAATGTTGGAGAAAACGGGCCCCCGAAATCGACACAGGTCGCACGTCCAACTGCCGCTTCTACCGAACGTCTGGTCCGACCGGCAGCAAGGAGTCGAGAAAGGGCTGAACTTCATTCAGATTGCGTGCCGTTGTGGTGTACGGTCCAGTCTTCAGGTGCGAGGGACTGGAGAAGTCGTTCCCACATGGGGCGTGCGGCGGCGCCGCTCAGCTCGAATGACTTGACGCCAATGTCGATGTTGAGCGTCGGCTCGATCGGGTGGTCCACGAAGTGAGCCTGCGAGATCTGGTCGAGGTCAATGATGCTGGATCGGCCAATGTGGATAAATCGTGCCATGTTGCCGGCGTTCCTTTCGGGTTGTGGTCAGAAGTGCGCGCTGGCCTCACAGCGACGTTGTTCTCTCCGATTGCTTCAGATCGCGACGGGTAACCCCTTCACGTTGCGCTAATCGGGAAGCGGCTGGCCGCGGGTTTCGGGCGCGAACCAGATCAGCACCATGCCGACGCCGTAGACCAGCGTGATCGCCGCTGAGGCTTGGGCATACTTACCGCCGAAGTGGCTGACGAGCCAACCCTGCCCCAGCGCCCCGCCCGCGGCGACGATACGGCCGAAATTAAAGCTGACACCCTGCCCCGTCGCCCGCACCCGCGTGGGAAACAGCTCGGGCAGGTAGAGCGGAAGCCAGCCGTAGAACGCCGCGGTGGTGGCGCCGACGATGAAGGTCATGGCGATCAGCCGCCAGCCATAGCTCGTGAACCCAAGGAAGAGGATCTGGCAGGTAATCAGCGAGGCAATGCACAGGCTGAAGTAAGTGATCCGCCGGCCGGCCCAGCCGCCGGCCAGTGCCCCGGCGAAGCAGCCGAGCACCGCCCCCAGGGCGCTGGAGATTTGCGCCACGGCCTTGGCGTTGGGCATGGCGGAGTGCGTGATCTGGTCAACCCACAGCGGGATCCACTGAACCGACGCCCACGTTCCGATCAGGCAGACCGAGGCGAACGCAATCCCCAGGAGCGTGAGCCGTCGCAAGGGCGGCGTCATCACTTCCGCCAGCGGCCCCAATGCACGATTGCGCACCGTCTGTTTCCACCGCCGTGACTCGGGCACGAAGAGTCGGATGAAGAACGTGAGCAGCGCCGGCGCGGCGCCGGCCAGCATCACCCATCGCCACGAGTGAGTCGTGACGCGGAACACCAGTCCCAGCACGCCGATCAGCGCGAACCCGACGTTGCTGGCCGCGCCGATCGCCCCGGCCAGCAACGGCCGGCGCGCCTCCGGCCAGCACTCCATCACCAGTGCCACGCCCAGGGACCATTCCCCACCCATTCCCAGAGCCGCGACGAACCGCAACACCGCCAGGTGCCAGGGCGCACCGGCGAAGAAACAGAGCCCAGAGAAAATCGAGTAAACCAGGACGCTCATCGCCATCGCCCGCACGCGTCCGATGCGGTCGCCGAGCCACCCGAACACCAACCCGCCGCACGCCGCCCCGATGAGGAACAGCGCCGTGATGATGGCCATCCACCAGCCGACGCGCTGGTCGTTGCTGACGTGCATCAATTCCTGGAGGGCCGGCCGGGCCACGAGTGGAAAGATGCCCATCTCCAGCCCGTCAAACATCCAGCCGAGGAACGCCGCCGTCAGGACGAGCCATCGCTCGTGGGCCGAGGCGATGATGGGAGAGGGATCGGGAATTCCAGCCGGCTGGCGATCGAGGACTTGCGTACGGCTCATGCGGGTAAGACTGCTACCGCGAGGCGAGGAACCCCGTTGCCGTTGGACGACGATGAGAATCGCCCATCAATGACCGCAGGCTGCCCTTGACTTCAAATCCCATTCCAATGACAACCACCCGGGAAACACATGAACAGCCACCAGCAGCAGAAACCGCGCATCCTCACCGGCGATACGCCCACGGGTAAGTTGCACCTCGGCCATTACGTCGGCAGTGTCGAGAATCGGCTGGCGTTGCAGGCGTCGTACGACTGCTACTTCATCATCGCCAATAAGCACGCCTTCAGCACCCGCGCCGAAAAGCCGGAGGAGATCCGGCAGAGCGTGATCGAGATCGCGACAGATTACCTGGCCGCCGGGATCGATCCCAACCAGAGCACGATGTTCATCCAGAGCGAAGTGCCGGCGATCGACGAGCTCACGTTCTACTTCTCGATGCTCCTGCCATTCAACGTGGTCATGAAGAACCCCACGATCAAGGAGGAGATCCGGGACAAGGGACTCGGTGACAGTTATCCGTTCGGGTTTCCGCTGTACGCCGTGGGCCAGACGGCCGACATCCTCGCCTTTCGTCCGCAACTCGTGCCGGTCGGGGAGGACCAGCTCCCGCATCTGGAACTGACCCGTGTGGTGGCGCGGAAGTTCGATCAGATCTATTGCGGCGTCGATCCCCAGACGGCGGACTACGACTACGTGAAGGCCGGCGGGCTCTTTCCAGTCATCGAGCCGAAGCTCGGCCGTGTTCACCGTCTAGTCGGGACCGGCGGCCCCGGGCCGAGTGGTGAACTGCTGAAGATGAGCAAGTCGCTGAACAACGCGATTTACCTATCCGACGACGCCGACGTGGTGCAGAAGAAAGTGATGGGGATGTACACGGATCCGAAACGGCTGCGTGCCACCGATCCGGGAACGGTGGAGAACAACCCGCTCTGGATCTTCCACGAAACGTTCAACCCGGATGCGGCATGGGTGGCCGAGCAGGAAGAGGCCTACCGGCAGGGGAAGGTGGGTGACGTCATCATCAAGCGTAAACTCATCGAGGTGCTCAACACGCTGCTGGAGCCGATCCGCAACCGACGCAAACCGTTCGAATCCAATCCGAGCGATGTGCTGGACGTGCTTCGAGCGGGCACGAAACGGGCGAACGCGGTCGCTGAGGAAACCTTGCAACTGGCCAAACAGAAACTGAAGCAGGATTACTTTGGGCGGGATCTATCGATCCGGTGAAGCCGCGCGATGAATGTGGTCAGGCGGAAGGGGGAGTCGGCGGCGGCGATTGAGAGTCAGGCGGGGGGGTGGCCGGAACGGCTGGCGGCGCCGAGCCGTACCCATAACTCGTTGGCGGCATGTCTGGCTGGAGCTGACCGACTTGCGGTTGGCCATAACCGCCAACTTGCATCATTTGCTGTTGCTGCTGGTATTGCCAAATCTGCGCGGCCACCTGCCGCTGTTGGGCGTCGATTTGCGGGGCGGCGCGCATCGCCTGCGTGAGCCATGTGATAACCAGTCCCAGAAGCACCAGCGGAATCAGCCCGATGATGATGCCGACAAACGCCGATGGGTTCTTCATCCCCATGATGACCGCACCGACGATCTGCATGAGCATGAAGATCGCCAACAGCACGCAGAAAACAAGGCTGAAAATGGCGGCGATCTTGCCGCCGCGGCGCACGAACACGCCCAGGACAACAAAGACAATTCCCAACAACACCTCGACCACGGCCATCACGGTATACACCGTTCGCATGAACTGTTCGGGTGTCAGTCCAGTCCCCGTGTCGGAAATCCGCATCCCCGACTGCTCCAGCACCTTATCCATCGGGCCCATTGCGGCGAAGACGCCCAGGCACGCGCCGCACAACAACAGCAACCCACTTAGCACGAACATCCCGATGCCGGCGCGGCGCGCCGGCGCCAGCAGCTCCGGGCCCGGCTGGAAATATTGATAATCCATCGGGTAAGGCGAAGGCGGGTACTGCGAGGGTGGATAGGACGGAGGGTATTGGCTCACGTTGCTTATTCCAGTTCCTGATCGTCGTGCGATCGCGCGATGCCGTCAAGCGGCGCCAGCTTTGCGCGAAGGCGTCGAACCGACTTCCGATCAGTGCATCCATAAAAAGACCGGCTCGCCGCCGACCTCGATCTCAACATGGTCCTCGACGGCTTTCCATGTAACGGTTGCCGGGCCGCCCCGGTCTTGCGGCATGCGCTCCGCGCGATAGGGCTTCACCGAACCCGCCGCCAGCGGCAAGTTCTTCAGCTTGGCCTTCGTATCGCCGGTCGGGACCCACGCGACCATCACCCGCTCCTGCGGACGATCGGCGTGGACGTATTCGAAGCAGTACAGATCGCCGTCGCGGCGCACCAGTGCCCTGGAAAATCGGTACTCGCCGAGCGACTTATCGAGATGGGCGACGGCGTAGAACGAAGGCTTCGGTGCAAAGTTTCGAGTGATGCCCGAGGCGCCATGAAGCTGCGCCTCGTCCTTGTCATTGAAGAAATAGAGGTATGCCCTGTTCAGGTCCATCGCGGAGAAGAGCAGATAGGAGCGAACGATATAACGCGCCTGTTCGGCGTCGGTCATGCCCACCCATTTCGCCCACGGACCATCGGGCGCCGGCGGCTTGCTGGCGCTGTCGTAGCCGAACTCGGTCAGCCAGACGCGTTTGCCCGCGGCATGCTCGTCGCGCCAGCGGATCACGGCTTCAACCTGCTTCAGATACGGGATAGACGCGTCTTCGGGAAACGAACGGTGCCACGTCGGCCAGCCGTCTTTGAAGGCATAGGAATGGACGTTCAGCACGTCGTAGAGCGATTCCAAACCCGCGACGGCGGACATGGGTTTGCTCCACTCGTCGGGCTTGCCGATGAGGACGGCACAGGTGGCGATCATCAACTTCGGATCACCCTTGCGGATGCCGGCGGCCATGCCCTGGAAGATCGCGCGGTACTGCGACTCATTGTACTTGGAGGGCTCGTTGCCGACTTCGATGGAGGAGACCAGCTTCTTCCCCGACGGGCCGAAGAAACGCGCGAAGGCTTCGCCGTAGACCTGGGCATCGTGCTGCGGATCTTTCCATAACGTGGGAGGAACGTCATCGAAGATGAGGCAGGCATCGATGTCGTATCCAACCCTGAGCCAGGAACCGTAAAGGCCGCCCCAGTCGACGCCGTTCGCGGCCAGGGGGAATGCCGAGGGATGGGCCGGATCGGGCTGGAGGTCCCAGGCAATCGGATGGTAATCCCGAAGCCGGCGGCAGATCGGCTTGTACAGGTCCGGCTTGAACTGCACGGTGTGAACGTTTAGTCCAATGAATTCATGCATAGTGGGAAAAGATCGTGCCGGCCGGTCCGGGGAATCGGCAGCGGCGTCGGAACTTGCCACGATACAGAGAGTGAGGGCAAGCATTTGCAATCGAGCGTTGCATAAAAGACTCGGGAGCGCGCCGACGGCGACCAATGCGTTTCTGATCAGGCTCTTCAAATTGGTCATATTTCACCCCAGGAGCGGTGTGACGGATACACACCTGCGCCGATACCCACCTGTAGTAAGATGGGTCGCGGGCGTTGGAGATCAGCCCAATCGGTTCGCGAACGCAGGCCTGAGGTGAAATTCATGCCGGAAAGAGTGGCGTTTATCGGGCTGGGCATCATGGGGGAGCCGATGGCGGGGCACCTTCTCAAGGCGGGACATGCGCTGACCGTGCATTCGCGGACGCGCTCGCGCGCCGATGACCTGCTGGAACGCGGCGCGACTTGGGCCCTGAGTCCGGCCGAGGCGGCGGAGCGGGCCGATTTCGTCTTCATCTGCGTTCCCGACACGCCGGACGTTGAAGAGGTCGTGCTGGGGGAGAACGGGGTTGCCCGCGTCGCGCGGACCGGACAGGTCGTCATCGATCATTCCACCATTTCGCCAACCGTCACCCGGCGGATCGCCGAGTCACTGCTCGATCACGGCGTCCCCTTCCTCGATGCGCCGGTGAGCGGCGGCGACAGCGGCGCGCGCAGCGCGTCCCTCTCGATCATGGTGGGCGGCGAAGAGCCGGCATTTTCCCGAGCGCTGCCACTGCTGAAGCGCATGGGCAAGACGATCACGCACTGCGGCGTGAGCGGCAATGGGCAGCTCACCAAACTCGTGAACCAGATCCTGGTGGCCGTGACCAACCTGGCGGTCTGCGAAGCGATAACCTTCGCCACGGAGAACGGACTGGACTTGCCCAAGACCCTCACCGCGGTCGGCGGCGGGGCGGCCGGTTCATGGCAACTGGCCAACCTCGGGCCGAAAATGATCGCCGGGGATTTCGCCCCGGGGTTTATGATCAAGTTACAGGTGAAGGACCTCCGGCTGGCGCTGAAGGCGGCAGAGGATCGCGGCCTGACGCTGCCGGCGACAAGCCTGGTGGGCGACCTGTTCGCGCGAGCATTGGACGAAGGCCGCGGACGAGAAGGAACGCAGGCGCTGTTCGCGGTGGTGGAGGAAACGGCGAGGAAGGTGGAACGGTAAACGTTGGACGTTGAGCGTTGGACGTTGAATGTTGAACCTTGAACGATTGGCGAACATCGAACGTCGAACATCGAACGTCGAACGTTGAACATCCAACGTTCAACGTCCTCTTCAGCCTCGCGGCCGGCGGCGTGATTTTCTCGGTCTTCGGATGCTGGGTTCTCATCCGGAACGCATTCGTTTCGATGAAGGGTCGCCGGCCTCGCGCGCGCACGGCGTTGCATCGCCTACCAGTCGGCCGGCGGATGGAACTTCGCGGCGAAAATTTGCGTCGTGTGATCCGACGTTCGTTTGCTGGTCCACATCAGGTAGCGGCCATCGGGAGAGAAGAACGGCAGGATGTCTGCTCCATCGCAGTAGGTCACGCGCGTCGTATGGGTGCCGTCATCACGCATGATGTACAGCTCATAGTTCGTGTGCCCGTGACGGCTCGTCGCATAAATGATGTGGTTTCCATCCGGGTACCAGGAAGGCCCCCAGTTGACGAAGCCGTCGTTAGTGAGTTGATGCTCGGCCTTCATGCCGGTGATCGCGCCGTTGTCGTCGAAGGCTAGGTCGGCGACGAAAACCTGGAGCAGATCATTGTGCTGGCGGTCGGAGCGGTAGAGCAGGCGCTTGCCGTCGGGTGAAAAGAAGGGGCCGCCATCATAGCCGGGCGCGGTGGTGATGCGGACGGGATCCGATCCATCGGCACGCATGACGTAGATGTCGCCATCGCCGGTGCGCATCGAAGTGAAGCAGATCCACTTCCCGTCCGGCGAAAAGGAGCCTTCGGCGTCGTAGACGTGGTTGTCGGTCAGCGCGTGCTTGGCCAGGTCGACTGACGCGCCGCCCCCGGGCTCATTCCGGTAGATCATTTCCTTCCAGTCGTCGGTCCGATAAATCTCCATGCCTGCCGGGAAATCCCACCGGTACTTCTGCCCCTGCCGCTGATATCCCGAGCTGGGCTCCGAGGGATCTTCCTTGCCGGCGGTCGAGGCGAAGAGGATCGAGCGGCCATCCGGAGAAAAATATCCGCAGGTGTTGCGCGAATTTTTCGGGCTGATGCGAACCGGCTCGCCCGCCCCCAGGAGACGGTCGCCATCCCAGCGAAGCGGCGCGAGGTACATCTGGTAATGCGGCTCACCGCGCGGGCTGGCCTGGAAGATGATTGTCTTTGCGTCCGGGGAAAAGTAGGCCTCGCCAGCCCGGTCAAAGCCCTGCGTGAGCTGAACCACATCGGTAAGAATGGCGCGCTCGGGCGCCGGATCCGGCGGTGTCGTCGGCGTCACCGAAGGCTGCGCCGCAGAGATGGACGTGGCGGGCTGCGTCGTTGGCGATTGAACGTGATCGGTATTGCTTGAGCGGCAACCCAGTACCGCGGAAGCGAGTGTCAACCAAGGCATCAGGATCGGAAGCCGGTGGCGCATGATGGTTCCCAGGTAGAATATGTCGGTGCCGGGGCGGCGACGAAATCCTTCTTTCGGAAAGGCCCGGCGGGACGATCATAGACAGACCAGGACTGTACTGCCGCGGTGTGGCCGTAGCCAAGGGATCGTTCATGCCGTTGGATGTGAAACTGGGTCAACGTCTGCAACACGCCCTGCGCCTGATCGAGGAGCCGGGGACGGCGGGCCCGCGCCTGCTGGATGACGCGCATCGACTCTGGTGGCGGATCGGACGTTTTGTGGAAATGAAGCTGGTGTCCGATGGGCTGGATCTCGACGCCCTGGAACTGGCGACGCACGCCCTTCAGTTGCCCCTCCGCCGTTCGCGCACGCTCGCGACCGGTAAGCCGGCACGCGCGACGTTGCGCGACCGGGCCGAGGAATCGGCCGAGCTGTTGGTGGGGCTGATTGGCGAACAGGCGGAGGAGCGGCTGCTCGATCGGGCGACGCGCATCCTTCACGAGATGCCGCATCGCTCTCCGATCCTCGACGAAGCCAAGCTTCTCGCCGACGCCGTCAACCTCGACGACTTTGGCGTGACGGGATTGGTGAGCCAGGTGATTCAGCTTGCCCGCCAGGGAGAAGGGATGCTCCAGTTTGCCGATGGGTGCCAGAAGCGCGACCTGTACGGCTACTGGGAAGCCCGCCTTCGCGACGGCTTTCACTTCGACGCGGTGAAGCAGCTTGCCCGGGCGCGCCTTGAAAATGCCCGCCGGATCGCGGAGGTGCTGCTTCAGGAACTGCGCGATGATGGCGTTAAGCTGTAAATGATCTGCCCCACTGGATCCGTTACGATCATCGCATGAGTGGCGTCCTCATCGTCTCCATCATCAACAGCACTGTTGCAAGCCGCACACGTGTTCCCGATGGGCGCGCCGCCCGTGCGCGATGGCGCCGTGGTATTCCAAGGCAGGCGGATCCTGGCGGTCGGGCCGGCGCGGGAACTTGTGCCGCGATATCCGGATGCCGATGTCCGCGATTTTGGCGACGCGGCGCTCCTGCCTGGCCTCGTGAACGCGCACGTTCACCTGGAGCTGAGCGACCTGACCACCGATATGTTTGATGGCAAGGACTTCATCGCATGGCTCGGCGCTGTCGTGCGGCGAACGTCGGAAGGGAGCGAATCACCCGCGGCGCAGGCCGCGCGCGCCGTCGAACTAGGCATCGCGGAATCCCTTCGGTACGGCGTAACGACGGTGGGGGACATCAGTCGTTTCAGCGCCGAATCCCGGCGCATCCTCGCCAGTGCGCCGCTCGACGCCGTGAGTTTTGGCGAGGTGGTGGCGATGGGGGAGCGACGGGTCCTGCTCGAGGAGCGACTTGCTGCCGCCATCGACCGGTCCAACGAAGTCGAGCATCTGCGCATCGGCATTTCGCCACACGCTCCCTATTCGATTGAAGCCGAGGGCTATTTGCGGTGCGTGCAAACAGCTCGGGCGCTGCGCATGCCGATCACGACACACCTCGCTGAGTCGACGTACGAAGACGAATTCCTTGCCAGCCATTCCGGTCCCTTCCGCGCGCTCTGGGACCGGATCGGGGGATGGGACGATCGCGTGCCTCGCTTTGAAGGCGGGCCGATCCGCTTTGCCAAGACGATTGGCCTGCTCGGCCTGCCGGCCCTGCTGGCGCACGTCAACTATGCCGACGACGCGGAGCTGGACATCCTCGCCGGCGGCTCTGCCAGTGTCGTCTATTGCCCGCGCACGCATGCGTATTTCGGGCATCCGCCGCACCCGTGGCGGCGCATGCTGGAGAGCGGGATCAACGTCGTCGTCGGCACCGACAGCCGAGCGAGTTCTCCTGATCTCAATCTCGTCGAAGACCTGCGCCTGCTGCACATAATCGCACCTGACGTCGAATCGATGCTCCTGTGGGAAATGGCGACGACGCGCGCCGCGCGGGCGCTGGGGTGTGACGATCGCGTCGGTCGCCTCGCGCCGGGGATGGCGGCGAAGATCGTCGTCTTTCCCACCTCAGGTGATGATCCGCTGCGCAGCATTCTCGAGAGTTCGGTCTTGCCAATCGCAGTTTTCTCAGGGCTGTAAGTTACGAAGAAACCACAGAGATCACTGAGATAGGAAGAGAGCACGGAGCAGGCAATTCTTTGCTGAAGCACGGAGGAAACTTGCTGTCTTTCTACTCCGTGACCATTTCCCCCCGAGATCTCAAACGCGCTAATGCCGGCGGATGAACAGGACGTAGAGGAGGACCGCGATGGCGTTGACGAGGGTGAGGATCGCCAGTTTGCCGATCACTTCGCGCACGGATTCGGGAGCGTCGGAGAGCGGAGCGCTGAGCCATTCGAGCGGCTTGAGATAGAAGGGAAGCGGTTGCTCGGTTTCGTCGTCGGCTGGAGCGGAAATGGCGTCGGCTTCGGCAATCCGCGGCTCAGGTGAGCGGAGCGCATCGCGTTCTTGCTCGGACGTTTCCAGTTCATCGGCCACGGCGGACTTCGCGGTGCGCCGCTCGACCTGGGGGACGATGGGGGTTGCCGATCCCGCGGTCGGGTCCAGCGCATCCGCGTCGGCTTCAGCCTGCGCTTTGGCGGCGGATGCTTCGGGGCCGGTGTTCAACCCGTGCAGCAGGTTGTCGAGAGCGGTCGCCAACTCCTGATCGGTCTCATCGGTAACGGTGTTGGCCGTCGGCGCGGGGAGGGGCACCGGTTCGTCGGCGTGGATTCGGAATACCGCGGGGGCGGCAACAGGCGCGGGCGCCGGCACGGTCGCTGCAACGGACGGCGGTGGAGCATCAACTTCGTCAGTCGGGGTCGGCGACGCTGGCGGGAGCCCGCTGTCGGCGTCGGCGAGGAGACGGTCGATCTCCTCGCCGGCAAGCTGCGCGAGCAGATCGTCGGTGCCCGCCGAGCTGCTCGGCGCGGGCGTCTCCAGTGGATCGGGCAAATCCACCGTGGCCTGTCCCATTGCATGCTCCCTTCAACAGTTGTTCCCCGGCCCTTATCGGACTGCCAACAGTCCATGATAACTGTGACTTGACGGCTTGCAAAGAATTTGCCGGGTCCCGGTAAGGTGTCTCATAATCGAACCCGTGATTCGTCGCATTCACGTGTCGCGCGTCGAGGTGGGCGCCGTGGGCCTCCGTCCCGAGGAGGCCCATCACGCGCGCCACGTGCTTCGCCTGCCCGACGGCAGCACCGTCGAAGTCTTCGACGATACCGGCGCGACCGCAACCGGCGTGCTTATCTGCCAGGGTTCTGACAAAGCTTCGGTGCGCGTTGAGTCGGTGAATGTCGCGACGCGCGAACAGTTGCGCGTCGTGGTCGCTGCCGCCGTGCCTAAGGGGGACCGGGCGGATTGGATGGTCGAGAAGCTCAGCGAAATCGGGACGGCGGAGTTCATCCCACTTGCAGCCGAGCGAAGCGTAGTGCTCCCGGGAGGAACCGCCAAACGACAGCGATGGGAGCGCATCTCGGTGGAGGCGGCCAAGCAGTCACGGCGATCGGGAGTGATGAGTATCGCCCCGCTCACGCCATTGTCCGATGCGATCGCGCATGCCGCGGCGGAAGGCGGGGGCTTTTTTCTTTCCGCCGATCCGGCTGCCGGGCGACTCCAGGTCGAGCCGATCACCCGCGGCGCGTCATCGCGCCTCACGCTGTTCATCGGGCCCGAGGGAGGCTGGAGCGACGCGGAGATCGCGATGTTCGCCAGGGCGGGCATGCGCGGGCTACGGCTGACCGAAACAATTCTGCGCGTGGAGACCGCCGCCATCGTGGCCGCCGCCGGCATCATGCTTCGCCTCGGCAAGTAATCGGCACGGTTTCAATCTCGACCTTCCAGGATCGCCGTCGAGCGTCGAATCGCATCGGGCATGATCGCGGCCACGCCGTGATAGTCGAGCTTCATGAACTTGCCGGTTTGCCCGGACGCATCCCGCGCCGAGCACCAGCCAAACTTCGCGTCGATCAGGGCGCGATCCACCGACGCCGCCAGCAGGTAATCGACGAGCCGGCGGCCCGCCGGTTCGTGCGGCGCGTGCGCGACGAGGCCCACGGCACAGGGCATCGCCAGCGTTCCACCTTCGCCACGGCCCTGGTCGGGGAGCGTCATCTCGATGTTGCCGATCTCCGCTGCGGCGCTGGCGGCGTCATCGTTGTCACACAACCCCGCGTAAAAATCGCCGCGTGCCACGGACTCCGCGACGACCGAGTTGCCGCCGACCAGGACCACGCCGTTGTCGTGGAGCTTGCGGAAAAAATCGTCGGCCTTTCGTGGCCCCCATGTCGCATAGAGCGCCGCGACGTGGCCGCCGGTCGTGCCGGCGGTGGGCCGGGCGATGGCGATGCGCTGCTTCCACGCCGGCCGCAGCAGGTCCGTCAGTTGCGTCGGCGGCGGTTCGCCGCCACGCGAGCGAGTCGATGAGACGAGCACCCGCACCCGCAGCACGGAACCCGCCCAGAAGTGACGCGGATCGCGATAGGTTCGTGGGATATCGGCGGCGGCGGGCGAGTCGTACGCCGCCAGCACGCCTTCATCGGCCAGGCGCATGCTCAAGAAACACTCGTTGTCCCACCAGACGTCCGCCCGCGGATGATCTTTCTCGGCGCGCAACTTCTCGGCCAGGCCCACGGTCTTGCTGGCTTCGGCATCGGTCAGGAGCGTTACGTGAATGCCCGTCTGCTCGGTAAACCGCGCGACGATCGGTCGCACGTACGGCTCATCGACGCTCGTGTAGAGAACGACCGAATCCCCGCCGTTATTCACCGTCTTCCTGCACCCTGGTCCGCACAAGCACAGGAGAATCCCGCAGCAGATCGCACCGGAGAGGATGCGGGTTAGGTTTCGGCTCATTTTCATTCAAAGTCTACTTCCATCGGTGGCAGGCCGCGCACCTTGATTAACGCGAAGGGGCGACGCAGCGAGGAGGTTGATTCGTCATCGCTTCGCGCGACGTTTTATCGATGTCGCGCTGTCGCGCAAAATGCCTAAAGGGTGAACTGGCATGATGCTGCGCGATTTGAGGCGCGCGACGTTTGCGCGACATGTCGCGCGCAATGTAAATGGTCACATAGGGCACAGAGCGGCCCAGAGAACACAGAGAGGAGAACCAGACCAAAGCATTCCTATGTGGTCTCTGTACCGCTCCGTGGGCTGCGACCATTCCAAAGAACCGCACACGTCGTCCCCAGCGCGCGCGGTCCCTCTACTATATATACAAAATTTTACAATCGGGGTCGCTTACACTGTCTGCGCCAGGGGTTACAGTTTTGCAGCCATTTCTTCGCCGCTTCACGCCTTCGCGTTAATCGATGTGCTGTCCCCGAGCGCGAAGCGTAGGATGAGTAAGACGAAAGGCACGGAGGCACATGACGAGCATCACTGAACTATTGGATCGGTTGTGGCAGGATTACCGCACGCTCAATCCCCAGGCGGCGGCGATTCACCAGTTGCTTCAGGCGCGTGGGGAGAACGTGGTGAACGACCACATCGCCCTGCGAACGTACGATGATCCGCGCGTGGGGCTGACTGCGCTGGCGGCGCCGTTCGTGCGCCTCGGGTATCAGCCGAAAGGCGAATACACGTTCCCGGAAAAGAAGCTCTTTGCGCGGCATTTTGAGCATGCCGACGAATCGCTGCCGCGGGTGTTCATCAGTGAGCTGAAGGTGGGGGAGTTTCCCGATGCGTTCGGGCGGATCGTCCGGTCACTGATCGATCAGACGCCGGCCGACCTGCCGGCGCGGGAGGATTTTCCGATCGCCGGCCGGCCCTGGCGGGTGTCGGGGGGGGATTATGAGATGCTGCGCGCGCAGAGCGAATACGGGGCGTGGATGGCGGCGTGGGGATTTCGCGCCAACCATTTCACGGTCCTCGTCAACGCCCTCAAGAGCTTTGCCGACCTGGCGGCGCTGAATACATTTCTCAAGCAGAACGGCTTCGCGCTCAATTCCAGCGGCGGCGAAATCAAAGGGTCACGAGACGTATTCCTGGAGCAGTCGTCCACGATGGCGGACCAGGCCGATGTGGAATTCACGGAGGGCGTGCATCGTGTCCCCGCCTGCTACTACGAGTTCGCCCTGCGCCATCGGATGCCCGACGGGCAGATATACAGCGGGTTCGTCGAGAAGTCGGCCGACAAGATCTTCGAAAGCACCAACAAGAAATCCTAGTTTCCCCTTCGCATCATGCCGGCGTATCGAGGCTGGGATCGAAACGCCGAAATGCCCAGGCGAGCAGCGGGATAAACGCCGCCACTTCCGCCAATGAGAGCGGCACAGCGACGAGGACGAGTACGGCTACCGAATTACCGCTCAACAGGAATGCGACATAACCGGCGGCCATCGGAGGCACGCAGGCAATCGAGAGGACGACCATCTTGATGGCCATCACGACGACCTGACGGCCCAGGACCTGAAAATCCCCCGGGCTGGAGACGGCGGGGCGTGCCGGGAACAGCAGGAACGTCAGGTTCTCGATCGCGTAGAGCAGCAGATCCACCGGCCACGCGAAGGCGCATGCCGCCAGGAAGGCGGTGCGATATTGCGGCATGGCCCGCGCGGCCCCCAGCAGGATCACCACGTGCAGGACGGCCAGCATCAGCGAGGGGATCAGGATCTGGCCAACCGCGAGGGCGGTGGAACAAATGGGAAGTGACTTGAGCACTTCCATCTGATCGAGGTCGCCGCGGAAGTCGAACTTGAGCATCGTGGCGATCAGGATCGTGAGCCAGAGCATGACGCCGATCAGCGTGCCGGCGATGCGTGAGCCGGCCTCGTGGGAGGCGTGCGATGCCGCTGCCATCGAGGCCAGGGCCGGCCCGGCTCCGATCGCGACAACGACAAGCAGAAGCAGCAGCCCGCGGGCGCTGCGGAAGGCGCTGGTGAGCTGGCGCCACGCGATCGGGCCAGCACCGAAGAGCCACGGGGGCTGGGGGAGATGGTATCGCGCCGTCTTCTTCATCCCGATTGAGAGGAATGAGCCGCCCCGTATCCGCTGTAATTGGGCGTGACGGCGGGCGCTGGCGTCAATTGCCGCCTGGGCATAAGTGCCGTCGAGTGCGAAGGCGAGGAGGAGCAGCAGTGCGTCCAGCGCCGCGGCGAGCGACGCCCATTTGGCCAGGGCGGCGGTCGTCGGCGCCGTCATCGCCAGGCCGAAGACCGAGAACGGCGCCAGCACCGCGCTGCCGACCTGCGATTCGCGAATACGGTTGAGCGCGTCGACGATTCCACCCGACGCGCCGCTCGACGTCGCAAATTCCCTGAAGAAGACCAGTCCCAGGACGATCATTCCTCCGAGCACGACCTGCCGCACCTTCGAGTACGCCCGAGCCCCGACGGTCTGCGCAATCAGGACCGCGTTGATGCTGAAGAGCTGAACGAACAGCAGGGAGAGCAGGACGCCCAGGTAACAGGCCGGCCACCACCGCGCGTGGCGGAGCAGCATCAGGGAGAGAAATAGTCCGGTCACCATCGCCGCGAAGAAACTCTTGCCAAGCTTGTAGCCGATTAACTGACGGCGCGTGAACGGCGCGACGAAGAGGAAATCGATCTCACCCGGCGTGAAGGCGATCGCCTTGTCGCCCGCGGAGGTGACGATCGTGATGAGGCAAACGCCGAGCAACACCAGCGGGGCGGCCGATTGAACACGTGCCGGATCCGACCGCTGCATCTTCGTGGCGGCGATCACGACGGGCCCCAGCCACAGAAGCATCACGCCCAGCCCAACTGCCAGCAGGATGGTTCGACGGGGCGAGGTGGCGCCGCGCACCATGCGCCGCAGGAATCCGCGACCCTGGAGGAGCATCAACTTGATCAGTGCCGAATCCATTGGCTTGGCCGCTGGCTACCCTTTGACGGGCTCTTCCTCGGTCGCCTTGAAGAACATCTCTTCAAGCGAGTTATCGCCGCCAGAGGTGGTGAATGCGGTGCGCGCCTCCTCCACCTTGCCGAAAAAAAGGGAGCGGCCGTGGTGCAGGATCAGCAGGTGCGTGCACAGGTCCTCGATGAGCGCCAGCAGGTGCGAGCTGACCAGGAACGCCGTCCCCTGCTGTGCCCGAGCGTGGACCGACGCCTTCATCGTGCGGATCCCGCGCGGATCGAGCCCGGTGAGCGGCTCGTCGAGCAGGACCGCGGCCGGCTGGTGCAGGTAGGCGCAGCAGATCGCCACCTTCTGACGCATGCCGCGCGAGAGGTCCTGTGCGATCGTGTCGCGCTTGTCGGTCAGCTCGAACTGATCGAGCAGGGCCTCGCCGGCGGGCGCGAAGGCTTTGACGCGATAGGCCGCGGCGACGAATTCCAGGTGCTCCCAGACGGTGAGCGTGTCGAACAGCCGGGGGTCGTCCGGCACGTAGGCGAGCTTGCTCTTGGCCGCGACCGGATCGGTGACGACGTCATGGCCAGATACGAACAGCCGTCCCCGCGTCGGCGGGATGATGCCCGCGATGGCGCGCATGGTCGTCGTCTTGCCAGCCCCGTTGGGGCCGAGCAAGCCCAGCACCTCGCCCGGCCGCACCTCGAAGCTGAGTGCGGAGACGGCGACCGTGTCTCGATAACTTTTGTGGTAATCCTGGACCTGGATCAATCGAAAACCTCAGGTTTGCACGTACCCTTTTTCCTTGAGCCGTTGCTGGCATTTGCGGGCGAGGTTCTGACCCCACTGCTGGCCCGCGGTCATCGCTTCCTGGGTGATCTGCGGCAGTGCGGTCGTGAGCTTCTGGCCGACGGGGGACTGGTAGAAGCGGATCAGCTCCAGGATGTCGTCGTGGTTGAAATGCTTTTCGTAGATGGGGACGACCAGCTCGTTGAGTTCATCGGGCTTGATCTCCTTCTTGAACTCATCCCAGAATTCCCCCGGGACGTTGGGATGCAGGGTCCGAAACTGATCGATCATCTGCCCGGCGACCCGCACGCCCAGCTTCCCCGAGCCGGTGAGGTCCAGCAGACGGCGGATGTCGCGCTGCTTGGCGGCGGCGTCATCATCACCCGAGCTCGCCGGCTTCGATTCACCGCGTCCCACCGACGACCCGGCGAGCGCAAAGGCTAGGATGGAAAGGCATATGAAGGAAAATCGGCCGCGCTTCATGGTTTGCTCCAGTGCCCCGATCGCGGAGGCGTTTAAGTCCGATTGCGTGCGCCGCGGATTGTAGCGGAGGCCAGCGAGGCTGGCGCTTCCCGCACACTGCAAAAAACACGCGCGGGCGGCCCAATTGACGAGCCGCCCGCGCGCGGGATGAATACATCTTTTCTGGGAAGCGGGAAGGTCTACAGCGGCAAGAAGCTGAAGGATTGCCCGCCGATCACGGCTTCAAACATCGCGCCGCTCTTGATGTGGATGAAGATGGCCACGCCGTTGGAATAACGCGCGGTCTTCGCGACGCCGGACTTGAGCGCGACCGCGGAGGCCGTCGCGTCAAACTTCAGCTTGCCGTTGCGAAATTGCTCGAATGCGGCAGGCGACTCGAACGCGATGATCTCGGTGAACTCCTGGCCGCCGAGCTGAGCGCCGATCGTGGCCTTGGAAACGTCGGCGTATCCGATCAACTTCCCGTGTTCGTACACTTCCCCACGTCCGTACGATCCACCGATGCCGGCGCCGCCCTTGCCGACCGATGGGAAGATCGCATAAGCGTCCGCCCGGTCGAGGAAATCCTGAAGGCTCGCATCCCTGTCGCGCAGTTGGCGCAGGGTGGTCCGCACGTCGTCGGACAACCGCTCCTTGCCGGCTTCCGTCCTGGGCGCCGTCGCGCACCCGCCGATGAACCCCGCGATGACCAACATCGCACCGACCGCAGTGATCAACCTCGACATACGATTCCTCCAACCATGAAATCGCGATCACCCGTACACGGGCTACACGCCCGCCAAGGCTCCGATCGCTTCGTTGCGTTGATTGTAGGGACGGGCTGAGGTTGGTGGAACGGCAAATGCAGTCGCGTTGGTCAGGACTCAGGACGGGAGTCTCAAAGCCCAACGGGACAAATTTGCCCGCTCCAGAGCACGGGCTTAGACTGGCGTTATGACCCTTCCGCGTCCTGCGCAACTTTTCAGTCCAGCTGAATATTGTCGCCTGGAGCGCGACGCAGAATATAAGAGCGACTACTTCCGGGGCGAAATCTTCGCCATGGCAGGTGGCTCCGCTCGCCACAGCCTGATTTGCGGCAATGTCGTCGGCGAGCTGCGTGGCCGGCTCAAGGGTTCGCCGTGCACCGTTTATGAATCTAACCTTCGATTGCGGATGGAACGGATAGAAACGCGATTGCATTGATCCGTGCCATCCGCGGTTTAAATGCACTGAATTGAATTGTTTCTCAGCGCTCTCGGCGTTTCAGCGGTGAACTTTCCTATGCCAGCGTCCCCAGCTCCATCTCATGCAGGCCCTTGCCCGATGGCACCATCGGGTACACGTGCTCGTTGGGTTCGACGTAGAAGTCTACGACGACTGGGCCGTTGTGGCTGAGCATCGTATCAACGGTCTTGGCGACGTCTTCCTTGCGATCGCAGCGGATCCCCTTGATGCCGTACGATTCCGCCATCGCGGCGAAGTTGGGGTTCTTCATCGCCGAGTGGGAGTAGCGACGCTGGTAGAAGAGGTCCTGCCACTGCTTGACCATCCCCTGGAAGTCGTTGTTGAGGATCGCCACCTTCACGGGGATGTTGTATTCGGCGATCGTCGCCAGCTCGTAACAGGTCATGAGGTAGCTGGCGTCGCCGTCGATGTCGATGACGGTCTTGCCGGGGGAGCCGAGCTGCGCGCCGATGGCGCTCGGCAAGCCAAAGCCCATCGTCCCGAGGCCGCCGCTCGTGATCATCTGACGTGGGAAGCGCCAGCGGTAGAACTGCGCTGCCCACATCTGATGCTGCCCGACGCCGGTGGTCAGGATCGCCTCGCCCTTGGTCTGGCGGTGAATTTCCTCGATCACGAATTGCGGCTTGGAGTTCTTGGAATCGTCCAGGTACTTGAACGGGTATCGCTTCTTCCAGGCGGCGACCTGTCCGAACCAGTCTTTTCGGTCGCGGTGCTCGAGGTGCTCGAGCATCAGCTCGAGGCTGAGCCGGGCGTCGCCGATGACCGCGACGTCAACGTCCACGTTCTTGCTGATCGAGCTGGGGTCGATGTCGATGTGGATGATCTTCGCCTTGGGAGCAAACGTGGCGAGGTTGCCGGTGACGCGGTCGTCGAACCTTGCGCCGACCGCAATCAGGCAGTCGCATTCCTGGACGGCGTAATTGGCGTACGCGCTGCCGTGCATGCCGAGCATGCAGAGGCTCTTGGGATCGTGCTCGTCGAACGCGCCCAGGCCAAGCAGGGTGGTTGTCACGGGGACGTTGGCCCGGTCGGCCACTTTCCGCAGCACGTCAAACGCGCCGGCGATGATCGCGCCGCCACCGACGTAAAGCACCGGCCGCTCCGAGCGGTTGATCAGCTCCGCCGCCGCTTCCGCCTGCTGGGCGTGGGCGGGATGGGTGATCGCGTGCTGGCGCTTGTTGACCACATGGGCCCGCGGCTGATCGCTGACCTCTTCGGGGCAGATCGCGGTGGTGACGTCCTTGGGGAGGTCAACCAGGACCGGGCCAGGCCGCCCACTGGTCGCGATCATGAAGGCTTCGTTGATGATGCGCGGCAGCTCGCGCACGTCTTTGACGAGGTAGTTCCACTTGGTGCAGGGCCGGGTGATGCCGGTGACGTCCGCTTCCTGGAAGGCGTCGTTGCCGATCACCTTGGTGGCCACCTGGCCGCTGAACACCAGGATGGGGATCGAATCGAGCTGCGCCGTCGCCAGCGGGGTCACGGTGTTGGTAGCGCCGGGACCGGAGGTGACGATCGCCACGCCGGGCTTGCCCGTCGCACGGGCATACCCGTCGGCGGCATGGCCGGACGACTGCTCGTGACGGTTCAGGATGAACCGGGCCGGCGTCTTATAGAGCTGATCAAAGACGGGAAGGATGGCCCCGCCCGGGTAGCCGAACATCACCTCCACCTTGTGCTGCTGGATGAGCATCTCGTGGAAGATCTGCGCGCCTGACTTGCCCTTGAATCGGGGCTTGGCGGGGACGGCTGGAGCGGGAATCGCCTGAGGTTCACTTTGGAGCGTGGACATAGCGGTTCGGTGAAGATAAGTGGCGGGTATTCATTCAGTTACGATTTTCCGCCATCCTTGGCACATCAGGCGCTTCCGACTGCGCGGAGCGTCGATGCACCTTCATGGAGGCGAATTGGGGCATCATCGTAGAAATCAAAGTCTTCGCCGTCAAGGCTGGGCGGGACGTACCCGGGTTGTTTGCTCCGTTCGACCTCGCGTTGATACGCACCGAGCACCTGTGACTCGATTTGCCGCCGGCAACTGGCATTGATCGGGTGGGCGATGTCGGCGTGCAGCTTCAGGCGCGACTGGCCGCCGTTGCCGTTGCGGTATTGGAGATATCGCTCCGCATCGAGGCGTTGGCCGCAATGGTTGCAGAAGCGTGCCCGCAGGTGGTTTTTCTCGCTGCACGCGGGGCAGTGGTCGGCGATCTTGCGCGAGGGCATGGCAAGGAATAAGCCATCGTTGCCGTCGATCAGCTTGACGTCGCGGATGACGAACGTGTCGTCAAAAGTGAGTGAGCAGAATGCCTTGAGCCGGCTTCCCCGGCCATTGCACAGGTTGATTCGAACTTCGGTGATTTTCAAGGAGCACCTCCGTGCTGGAAAAAGCTGCGCGATATGGTTCCCCACTGCAACCTGACGGGATCCGAGTCACTTGACGAGCGGCGCGGATCCGCGCACTACGTTAGATCTGCCGGCGTTGGCTTGTTCCACAAGCCAATTCCATTCTCGACCCCGCGGAAGACACGCGATGTGAACAAACCGAAAGGAGCCCGCGAAGCGGATCGCCGTTTACACGTAAAAACGAAATCCTCTTCTTTTCGCCCCGATATCACTGGTACTACGTCCCGGTCCCGGGGCCGTTGAGCAGCGTTGGCGAAAACTCCGCTCTTTGGAGAAAATTCGACAACGTCAAAGCATTACGAACCCGCTGGCGCTACCGCAAGCTCAACCGATTGCGTCTTCACGGAGCAAGCTTTAGCGATCTCCACGGCCGCCTCGTTCGATTCCTCGATCGTGTCGAAGAGCGTGAAGAGCGTGCTGCCGCTGCCGCTCATCCGCACCGCTCGCTCCACCTGCCGTTCGGCCTGGTCGCGCAGGCGCGCCAGCGCCGGCGAAAGATCGAACGCGGGCCGCTCGAGGTCGTTGACGAGCCGTGGCAGAAGCTGTCGCGCCTTCATCGACCTCCACTCGCTCCAATCCGGCTCGCACCGGATGTCCTCATCGCGCCCCAGGCCCAGCGCGTCATATCGCTGGTAGACCGGTCCCGTCGGCATCGAGATCGGCGGGAGCAGAAGCACGGCGGCGCGGCACGCCGGCGCGCCAATCGGCCGTACGAACTCGCCACGACCCGTGCAGACGCTGCTGGGACCATGGAAGAAAAACGACAGATCGCTGCCGAAGCGAGCCGCCAGATCAGATAGGCGCTGCCGCGACCACCCAGCGTCGAAAAGGCGGTTCAGGCCGATCAGCGTCGCAGCGCCGTCCGAGCTGCCGCCGCCCAGGCCGCCACCCATGGGAATACGCTTGGCGAGCGTCGCCCGTATGCCCGCCAGGTGCGAAGCGGGCGACGGCTCGCCGAGGCGCATCTCTTCCATCCATGCGGTGACAACGCGAACCACGAGGTTGCTGGCGTCACAGGGGAGCTCAGGAAGATCGCACGTGAGCTCCACGGCGCGGCGGGTGCTGTCGTGGGCGTCGGCGCTGCCTGGCAGCGACTCGAGATCCAAAGTGTCAAAGAGCCCGACGGTACACATCCAGGAAAGCAACGGATGGAAACCGTCAGCGCGTCGCGGTCCGACGCGGAGATGCAAATTAATCTTTGCCGGAGCGAGCAATTGCATGATCGCGACTCTTCTCGCGACGCAAGCGCCGGCGTCAAGCAACGGGGCCTGGCAAATTTTTTTTTCGACTTCTGTTTTTCGACTTCTCTACCCGTCCGAATTGATCCGCCAGACCCTCAAGACGTGAGCGTGAATCTGGTGAAAGCCAGAATACGAACCGGCGGCCAACGGGTCAACGAAAATCTTGCCTGCGACAGGAGATTCCAGCACCGGAACGATCCGCGCAGGAAGTGGATGGCGAAGCAGAGGAGCCTTCGTGAGTCGATTCAATCAGACCCTGTCGTGACCTGTAACTATTTCCTGCCAGGGCGATGTGCGGTACGCCCATCCAGAGGCCGTCGCAGATGGTGACGCCGCCGTGTTTGATGGTCGAACGCTTGTGACTCGTGCGGAACGCGAAGGATGGAGTGTCCTGCTCCCAGTGGCCTGGAAGCGGGCGCGGTATAGCCTCTCGCTTCAGACGCTCGTAAAGGTCCAAGGTGGCGCGTGCCATGCACCGTTCGACAACAAATCAAACGGGGACAACCGCCTATTTAGACGCTCGTTGAACAAATCAAACGGGGACAACCGCCTATTTAGACGCTCGTTGTCTTGGCCGGCCCGGCTTGCCCGGCTCGCGCCAACCGAGCCGGCGCGTGGCGGGTTTGATCCAGGCATCGACGCCGTACGGACGGGCAAATCAAACGGGGGACAAATCAAACCGGGCAAATCAAACCGGGACAACCGCCTATTTCAACGCTCGTTTTCTCGGCCGGCCCGGCTTGCCCGGCTCGCGCCAACCCAGGCGGCGCATGGCGGATTTGATCCAGGCATCGACGCCGTACGGACGATCCTGCCGGATGCAAGCGCGGATTGCCTCCACTTCCGCTGCGGTCTGCGGCCCGTTGACCCATTGAACCCAATCCGATCGGCGCTCGACCGGCCACGGGGTGAGCGGGATCCGCAGCGACTCGGGCAGCAATTGCTGTCCGAGGCTGCTCCACGGCCACAATTCCGCCCGGTCAGCCAGCTTCGCCCGCAGGGCGTTGCGCTCGATGTAGCGGGCGACGGTCGTCAGGTGTCCATCGGATTGCGTCGGGAAACTCTTGTAGCGTCCCTGGTAGAGATGGCCGGTGCCCACCTGGTCGTGGGCGGTGAGCCAGCGTCGCACGTGCGTGTTGGTCAGCCGCATCATGAACTGCGCGAGTTCGCCGTCCTCGCGCGGCCAGAGCAACAGGTGCCAGTGGCTGACCATCACGCAGTAACCGAGCACGCGCATCGGCTGGATCGCCAGCGTGTCGAGGAGGCAGCGCTGGAACGCCACATGGTCCTTGCGCGTGCGGAACAGTTTCGACCGGCCGACGCCCCGGTTGAGCACATGATAGATTACGCCGCCGGGGGCAATGCGAGCGGTTCGGGGCATGACGGCATCCTACCCGGCCAACGAATTCTTGGAAATTGGCGGTTGTCCCCGTCTGTTTCTCGTATGATTTATTGGGCGGTTGTCCCCGTTTGATTTCCTCCGTTTGATTTCTGTTCCCGTTTGATTTCCCGCCGTTTGATTTTCGTGAGCCTCAAGATTGCGTGGTCTCGCTACGCCGCGTTTCCGCGTCGATGAGCGCAGCCACTACATCTGCTCGACCGTAATATGCTGCCCACTGCAATGGAGTAAGGCCTTTAGCATCTGTGGCGCGCGGATCGGCTCCCGCGAAAAGAAGAAGATGGGCGCATGCCGCGTTTCGCGCTTCGTGGAGCGGCGTGTGCCGATTCTTCGCAGTCGCTTGGACGTTGGCGCCGGCGCAAATGAGCGCCCCAACCACTGCGCCCCTTCCGAGATGAGCGGCCCCGTGTAACGGGGTACGGCCATCACAGTTGGCCGCTTCGATTTCGGCGCCCGATTTGACAAGTAACTCCACGATATCGGCATTAGCGGCAAGATGGAGCGGCGTCTGGCCGTCGTTGGTCAGCGTGTCAATCCGCAGGCCATTTTGGAGAAAAAAAGGCAAAACGGGGGTGTTGCCGGAATAAGCGCTGGCGTGGAGCGCCGTTCGGCCGAACCGGTCCACCGATGCGATGTCGGCACCGGCGGCCAAGAGCAATTCGGCCACTGCTACCGTAGGCGCGTAATGTAACGGGGTAATTTTCTGTTCATCGCGCGGCGACACGTCCGCATGGTGCCTCAATAGTAACGCCACCACTTCCGCTCGGCCGCGCACGACGGCCCAGTGCAAAGGGCCATGTCCTTCGGGGTCAGGACGTTTGACGTCCGCACCCTGAGCGATCAACGACTCCGCGAGTGCAACTTGTCCTCCGTTAACCGCTCCACATAACGCTTCAGTAAGTGATTCCGCGGACATAAGAAAAATCATTCAACGGTTGTCGCCCATTATGGGCCCACGGTCGTTCAGTCACGATCTCCCGCGCAGGTATCGTACGATGGGGGAAAACAGGTGTCGCGGGGGCAGGTGAAAACACTCTGCCACGCAGCTACGATTGGGAGTGATGCCCCAGCAACCCTCTGCACGGTCCGCGGAATACGACGTCATCGAGCCGATCGGCGAGCGCGTCGTCATTCGCAAGGACGACAATAAAAGGCAGACGCGCAGCGGGATTGTGTTGCCGGATTCCCACGAAATCCCGGTGATTACTGGCCGTGTGATCGCGGTCAGCAAGGCGATCGAGAACGACGAGGACCAGACGATCCGGCAGTACGACAAGGTCCTCTTCGACCCGCGCGAGGCAATCCCCGTCGAACTGGAGCACGACAACCGGCTCTTCGTCGTGGCGATCGATCGCGTGCTGGCCATCTTCCGCCGGTCGGACAAGGGCACGGCCGGCGCGACGCCACGGCGCGCAACGCCGGATAAAGATGATTCTTCGGAGGATGATACGTGAACAATAAGAGGATCGTCCTGGTGGGCCATTGCGGCCCGGATAGCGGATACCTGCGGATGACGGTCTCGTCGGTGCAGCGCGGCATTCAGGTCGTGGCCGCCGATGAAGACGAAGAGCTCACCCGGCAGATCGCGGAAGGCGCCGACCTTCTGCTGATCAACCGTCAGCTCGATTGGGGTTTTCCGGAAGAAGAGGGGACGGCGGTCATCCGCCGGCTGCGCGCCCGCTACCCGCATTTGAAGATGATGCTGGTGAGCAATTACCCCGAATCGCAGGCAGCCGCGATTGCCGCCGGGGCCTTGCCCGGGTTTGGGAAGCGCGAAATCGGCACGCCGCGCGTGACCGAGTTGCTGAAGAAGGCACTCACCGAGGATTCGGCGGTCGCCGGTTCTTAAGCGTTTTCAGCGGCGACCAGGTCCTCGTAGGTTTCGCGACGGCGGATCACCGAATAGGACGAGCCGTCCACCAGCACCTCCGGAGCGCGGGGGCGGTTGTTGTAGTTGCTGCTCATCGCGAAGCCGTACGCGCCGGCGGTGAAGACCGCCAGCAGGTCGCCGCGCGCCGTCCGCGGCAGGGCACGGTTCTGGGCGAGGAAGTCGCCGCTCTCGCAGATCGGGCCGACGATGTCCACCACTTCTCCATCATGCGGAGCGCGATCTTTCCGGCGACCATCGAGGACGTTGGCAGGGTCGGCCGGCCGCGTCGGCCAGATGAAGTGATAGGCATCGTAAAGCATCGGGCGGATCAGGTCGTTCATCGCCGCATCGACGATGACGAAGCGCTTCTCTCCGCCCACCTTTCGATAGAGCACGCGCGTCAGCAGGATCCCCGCATTGCCGGCGATGTACCGTCCCGGCTCCAGGGCGATCTTGTACGGCTTGTCTTTCACGAGCGGAATGAGCGCCCTGGCATGCTCCGTGATCGGCAGCGCCTGCTCTGGCCGCTCGTAGTCCACGCCGTAGCCGCCGCCCAGGTCGAGCCACTCGATGCGGTGGCCGCGCTCGATCAGCCGATCGATCAGCGCGACCACTTTCTTCGTCGCGTCCACGTAAGGCTGCACTTCGTAGACCGGGCTGCCGATGTGGATGTGGACGCCGCCGATGCGCAGGTGCTTCAGTGAGCGGTATTGCTCGAAGACGCGCTCGGCGCGCTCGATATCGACGCCGAACTTCGTCTCCTTTTTGCCAGTCGTCGTGTAGCGGTGGGTCTTGGGATCGACGTCGGGATTGATGCGGATCGCGCCGATCGCCTGACGCCCCATCGAGCCGGCGACGCGGTCGATGTTCTCGATCTCCTCCTCGCTCTCGATGTTGAACGCCGCGATCCCCGCCTCGATCGCCTCGCGGATTTCCAGATCGCTCTTGCCGACGCCGGCATAGATGATCCTGGCCGGATCGCCCCCCGCGCGCAGGGCGCGGAATAACTCGCCGCCACTGGTCACGTCGAACCCGCACCCTTCCCTGGCGAGGAGCCGGCAGATGTTGAGGTTTCCGCAACTCTTGATCGAGTAGCAGATCGTCGCCTTCAGCGGCGCGAAGGCGTCGGCCACCTGCCGATAGTGATGCAGCAGCGTCGCCTTCGAGTAGACGTAAGCCGGCGTTCCCACCTCGCGGGCGATCCGCTCCGCGGGCACGTCTTCACAGTACAGCTCACCATTTCGGTAATTGAAAAAATCCATGGCAGTCGATCTTTCACTACTGTGTCGCACTGACGCTTGCATGTTAGGGAAAATGAACCGATCTCACCACCGGCCGAGTCGGTCGCGAACAGCCGGTTGACCGGCCCGCTTGCGGCGACCCACTCAACGGCCATCCGACCCCGGCCGTACCTACAACATGCATAAATGGAATTCGCGGCGGGCGGCGCATTGTGCCGCCCTCGGAAGCGGCCGGATGCTGATCGCGTTGTTGTTGACGTCTTCGGCTGCGAGCGCGGCGGATTGGAACGAACAGCTCAAGGCGGCCAAACCCGGAACAGTCATCACCCTGCCCGCGGGCGTCTTCCCGGGCGGGATCACGCTTCCATCCGGCGTGGGCATGCGCGGCGCGGGCGTTGGCCAGACCTTTATCGACGGGCGCGGCCATGATGTCGGGGTGATCGTGACGGGCGGAGCCGGCGCGAGCGTCTCGGATCTGACCATCCGCGACGCCGCTCAGACTGATTTGCAGATTGGGGACGCGCAGGACGTGGCGATCACGCGCGTTCGAACGACCGGCAGCATGACGGGGCTGGTCATGGCCGGCGTGAAGCGCGGCCGGATCGAGAACTGCCTGAGCGATGCCAACCGTTACGGCTTCGTCGTCAGCGGGGGGGAGGACGTCGTCGTCGTCAACTGCACCGCCGCCGATGATTCCAGCCTTGGCTTCAGTTTTCCGTCGGGCCGTCGCACGATCGCATTCAACAACTGCGTCGCGCACAGCGCCACCGGGGTGTACGTCGGGAACGCGGCAACGGAACTCCAACTGGATCACAATCTTTACGCATCGTTGTTCGTCGGCAAGCTGGAAGGACAAGTGGGACGAAAGGCGGTTGGGGAGTGGACGGCCCTCAGCGGGCAGGACGCACACGCGGTCGAACAGCCGGTCACGTTCCGCGACGCCCGAGCCGGGGACTACCGGCCGATCAACGCGCTCACCTGGGCGCTCGATCGGGCCGCGACGTCGGAGTGGGGACATCGGACCTTCGCCGGCGCCAAGGCCCCCGCCGAAGACATCGATGGCCATCCCCGCGGCGCGCATCCGTCAGCCGGGGCCTATGAGGTGACACTGACGGCCGAGCACCCCGCCGACGGATCATTTACCGTGAAGTCCGGAGAGGGGATCACGAGCGCCGGCATTTTCACCCGCGCGGGTCGCGAAGTGGCTTACCTCTTTCACAACCTTCCGCTCCACGCCGGCGAGCACCAATTCTGGTTCCCTTCACGGGATTTTGAGGGACAGCCCATTGTGCCAGCGGAATACGAAGTGCGGACCGTCGAGAGCGCCCTCGACTGGCAGTACATGGGCATGGTCGGCAACAACGGGCTGGAAACGCCCGTCGGCGCGTCCGCCGCGGTTGGGACGGCTCACGTGACGTTCGATGACGATGGCCAGGTGATTACCGCCTGCGACGGCTGGGCCGAGAATTTCGTGAACCTCCGTGCCTATGACGTCGCCAGCGGCAAGTGGCATTGGGCCTTTCATGCGCCCGCCGACGTGCGCGGCGTCGCCCGCGGCGCGGACGGGATGATCTACGCGCTGCGCCTGACCGGTAAGCAGGAACGGCTGACGCGCGTCGATCCGAAAACCGGCAAGGTGGCTCCCTGGGCCAGGCTGGGAACGGGCGAGCTTTACCTTCATACCGGCGCACAACCGACCGGGCTGACGGAGCTGGATGGAAAGCTGTTCTTCACCGACACCGCCGCCGGCAAGGTGTTCGCCTCGCCCGAAGATCAGCCGGCGTTCGCACCGATCGCGGACGTTCTCGGCGCCGCCTCGCCCGCGGCCGATGCGGCGCATCACGTCCTCTGGCTGATCACCGGCGGGCAACGCGTGATCGCGCTCGGAGCCGACGGCAAAGTGGTGGCCGAAGCCACCCAGCCGGTCGATGCGCCATTGTCACTGGCCGCACGGGACGGACGGCTGGCCATCACGTCGGCATCGACGGGCAAGATTCACCTCTTCGACTGCTCCGATCCAAAACACCTTAAGCCGCTCGGAACCATCGGTCGCGGCGATGGGCCGTTCGGTGCATTCGAGCCGGACCGGTTCACCTTTCAGCGCGCGGAGAACTTCATTGCGTACGCCCCGTCGCTCGCCATGGGACCGGGAGGGATGATCGCTGTCGGGGACCGCAATCGCCTCGGTCTCTTCGACGCATCGGGGAAAATCCTCTGGCA
>JBBSDP010000018.1:0-84623 GCA_038240605.1 Tepidisphaerales bacterium
AGGGAATGAATCTGCTGGTGAAACTGCGCTTCAGAAAAGCATTCGGCTTCCGGCAGTTCCAAACGATAGAAGTGGCCTTATATCACCAGCTTGGGCAGCTTCCCGAGCCGAAGCTCGCCCACGAATTCTGCTGAGGAGGCGGATTGTTTAGGAAGGGGAGCAGGTAGGGTGGGCTTGGCCCACCGCTAGAGATCGAGCGGTGGGCCGAGCCCACCCTACGCGAGGGGCGGGGAGTTCGCATGGCGCGCGGATGTCCGGCGGGGTGGCGAACAGGCATGTCGAGGTGAGCGGCGCGCGACATGTCGCGCGGGAGGCGAGCCGCAAGTGGAGCGGCGAGTAGAGGTTCTGGAAAAACGGGTAGCGCGCGACAGCGGAAAAACGTCGCGCGAACGTCGCACACGGCGGTAACGCTCAGCGTATGCATCGCATCTCCACAACGATGACTGTGACTGGGCGCATCGATCGATTCGGCTAGACTTCGCACTCTTCTCATGTTCGAACGGCGGTTGAAAATCTTCCTCCTGCTGCTGGGCGCGATGGTGGCGGGGTTGCTTGCGCGGGGGGCGCAGGTGCAGATCGTCCAGCGCGAGTACTGGCGGCAGCAGGCGATGGAGGCGATGAAGCGGGCCCATTTCGTGGAGACCTCGCGCGGGCGCATCCTCGACTTCATGGGGCGACCGCTGGCCGAGGACCAGCCTTGCATCGATGCGTGCGTGGAGTACCGGGCGATCCAGAATCCGCCGGATGAGGAATGGGTAAAGTTGACGGCACTCCGCCGGCTCCACGCCCGGATTGACGGCGCTTACGTCAACGCGGGCAAGACGCAGCGCAAGCAGATGCTTCACGACGAGCTGGATCGGGTGCGGGTGGACGTGAAGCAGATGTGGGAGACGCTGGCGCGCATTTCAAGCAAGTCGCCCGAGGAGATCGACGCGGCCCGCGACGCGATCACCCGTCGGGTGGAGATGCGACGCCGGTACGTCTGGTACCACAACTTTCAGCGGGCGGCGGCGCGTCAGGCGGCGTCGCACGAGGAAGTGGCGGCGTGGAAGCGCTGGGTGATAGAGGGGGGCACCAACATGCCGGACGTCGACAAGTTCCAGATCACGGTGGCCGAACAGCTCGAACCGCACGTGGTCCTGCCCGCCGTCTCCAACGAAACGCAGAACGAGCTGGGGAAGGACATCGACCGGTATCCGGGCCTGGTGCTCCGTCCGGGCACGCACCGCTTTTACCCGTACCACGATGTGGCCTGTCACCTGCTGGGCCAGCTCGCCAAGGTGGATCGACAGGACCTGGATAAAGACGAGAAGAACGAGAAGGACGAGCTGCGGCAGTACCTCCCCAACGACCAGATTGGCCGTTCCGGCGTGGAATCCCTCTGTGAGCCGGCGCTGCGCGGCACGCGCGGCCGGTATGAAAAGGTCATGGGGGACGAGCGGATCGTCTCCAGCCAGGAGCCGGTGGTCGGGCAGGACGTACGGCTGACGATCGACGTCGAGCTTCAGCAGCAGGTCCAGGCCGCGTTTGAATCGGCGATCCTGCGCGTCCCCCACAAGCCCACGGAGACGGCCGTGCTGCACGGAGCGGCGGTGTTAATCGACGTGAAGACCGACGAAGTGCGAGCGCTGGTCTCCTACCCGACCTACGACAACAACGAGTTCGAGGAGCAATATGCCAAGCTCCACGATGACGACCTGAACCAGCCGTTGATGAACCGCGCGACGATGTCGCAGCTCGAGCCGGGATCGACGGTCAAGCCGATGGTGGGCCTGGCGGCGATCGCGTCGGGCGTGCTGGGCATCGACGAGGGGATCGAGTGCACGGGGTTCCTGATCATTGGCGGCAAGACCTACCGGACGGGCCGCTGCTGGGTGGCATCGCGCTACGAGGGCCAGATCCCCAGCGTCGCCCATCACCCGATCCCGATCCCCCACCAGGGACACGACGGCAACGCGGACGGCTTCCTCACCTTCTCCGATGCACTGGAGCGAAGCTGCAACATCTTCTTCGAGAACTGCGGCGAACGGCTCGGGGTCTACCCGCTCTCGGAGTGGTTCTATCGCTTCGGTCTCGGCCGCCCCACGGGCATCGGCATCGCCGAGGCACGCGGCCTCCTGCCGACGTACCGTCCGCTGCCGGCGTCGGTGCGTCACAGATTCGGCTGGTTTGCGGCCATCGGACAGGGGCACGTCGCGGCTACCCCGATCCAGATGGCCAACGTCGCCGCCACGATCGCCCGGGACGGAATCTGGATGCGCCCGACGCTGCTGGCGCCGTTGTCGGCGGAGAGCTCGGCGCGGCCGGCCACGCGGCCGGGCGCCCTGCCGGATTCGTCCGACCGAGTAGACCTGCACCTTCCGCCCGAGGCGATGAAGGCAGCACACGACGGCATGTTCCGCGTCGTCAACAGTGCCGCTGGCACCGGCACCGGACTCGTGAACGGGGAAACGCGACTGGAAGCCGTGAAGGTTGCCGGGAAGACCGGCACAGCGCAGGCATCACGACTTCGCGTCCGGAAGCGAGACGAAAACACGGGTCGGCTGGTCCTGGACGCACATGGCAAGCCGACCTACACGTTCCTCGAGCCCTCGACGCCGGACAACCCCAATCTGAAGGCGCTGTGGTATCGTGGCGCGGGCAACGAGGGCAAAGACCTGAACCATGCGTGGTACATCGGCTTCGCCCCCGCTGATCATCCGCAAGTGGCGTTTGCAGTGATGGTGGAGTACGGCGGGAGCGGCGGGGTCGCGGCCGCGTCAGTGGCGCGCGAGGCGCTGGAAGGCTGCCTGATGCGCAACTACCTGACCATCGCAACGTCGGTCGAAAAACAGAGAGCCCCACAATGAGGAGGTGCGGTGGCGGAGGAATCCAACGATCTCGACCTTCACGCGGAGACGATCGCGCCGCCGCCGCCCACCGATCCGCCGCGGCCGCTGACGCCGGCGGCGCGGCGACGCTGCTGGACCGAGCCGCACGTGCGCTTCGCGTGGGCATCGGGGATGGTCGTCCTGGCGATTGGCATTTACTTTACGTTGAGCGGCTGGCGCACCTGGCGGCACGAGCAGATGCTGGTCGAGCATGGCGTGCCCGTCAGCGCGTCGATCGTCGAGGTGACGTACCTCGGCCAGGAGATTCGGCTGGCGGGCAAGTCGTTCGATCCATCCAACCTCGTGCGAATTGAGTTTCCGTGGAACGGGACGGATCACACGACGACGTCCACGACCGCGACCGGCCACGTCGGGTTCGTCACCGTCGGACAAACCATCGCAGCGCGGGTGAACCCTGATGATCCGGATGATTGGACGGAGCTGACCGCGGCGGAGCCGTTGCTGCATCGCATCCTGGGCGGGTTGATCCCGCTGCCGATCGCGGCGGCGGCGTTCGGGGTCAGCATTTTGATGCACGACCGAATGGCGCGGACGTGGCGCAACGGCCTGCCCGTGGCCTGCCTGGTGATCGAAAGCCGGCACAGTGCGCTGGCGCCGCAGTCCCGGATGATTCGCTGCACGCCCGCCACGGAGGGTGACGAGCGGCTGTTCACCGTGTACGCGCCGGCGCGCGGGGGGGGCCGAAGGCTGCGCGAAGGCGACAGCTTATGGGTGATCGCCTCCCCGACCGGCGCGAACCAGGCTATCGCCGTCGCTGAGTAAGCAAGGGTGGGCTCGGCCCACCAGCGCATGATCTGGCGGGCCGATGCCCGCCCTCCATGCGCTGTGACGACCTGAGCGCGAACACGATCCAATCCACGTGAGTCGAGTGTGGCAACAACTCGCGATCGCGACCAACTGGCCGGTGCTGGTGGCCGTGGCGGTATTGTCATCGCTCGGGCTGATCACCATCTGGACTGTCAATCCGGCGGACGGGAAGAAGCAACTCATCTTCATGGGCGTCGCGATCGGTTGCATGGCGCTGTTCCAGGCGGTCAACTATCAGAAAATTGGGCGCGTCGCATGGGGCTTCTATGTACTGAGCCTCCTGCTGATCGTCTACACCGTGATCGCGCAGAAGATGCATGGGCTGCCGTGCTGCCACGAGATCAAAGGCGTTTATGCCTGGCTGAGTTTTGGGTCGGGACAGCGATCGGTGAGCCTTGAGCCGGCAGAGCTGATGAAGATCGCATTCGTGCTGGTGCTGGGGCGCTACCTGCGTTTCCGCTCGAACTATCGCACGCTCCAGGGACTATTGCCGCCGTTCGCGCTGGCGCTGTTGCCGATCGTGCTGATCCTGAAGCAGCCGGACCTGGGCATGGCGATGCTCTTCCTGCCGGTCCTGTTCTTGATGCTGTTCGTGGCGGGGGCGAAGATCCGTCACCTGCTGCTGATCGGCGCGATGGGCCTGGCGTTCGCGCCGGTCCTCTGGTTCTCCGGGGCCGAGCAGGTGCCGGTGCTTCGGCATTTCCCGCGGATCGTCAAGGAATATCAGAAGCAACGGGTTTACTCATTCCTCAACAGCGACAATCCCGCCGAGCGGCAGGCCAAGGCTTATCAGACTTATCGCGCCATGGTGGCATTTGCCTCGGGAGGTTTAAGCGGCAAGGGATTTGGAAACATCCCCGTCGGGCAATCGGTGCCCGAGGCGCACGACGACATGATCCTGGCGCTGATCGGCGAGCAATTCGGCTTCGTGGGGACTGCCGCACTATTGGGGTCGTACATCGTTCTGTTCGCCGCCGGCGTTGAGATCTCCGGCTCGACGCGCGAGCCGTTTGGGCGTCTCATCGCCGTCGGCATCGTGGCGGTGCTGGCGACACAGACCTTCATCAACTTGCTGGTCGCCTCAGGCCTCATGCCGGTCACTGGAATCACTTTGCCATTCGTCAGTTACGGCGGAAGCAGTCTCGTCGCCAGTTTCATGGCGGTTGGGCTCCTGCTGAACGTGGGTCAGAACCGTCCCCTCGTGATGGCCAAAGAGTCGTTCGAATTTACGTAGTGGCAACGACGGCCTGTCGTTCTCCCTATATCCCCTATATTCACCCCAGTTCATGCAAACCATGCAGTCCACATAATCCTCCTATCTACCCAAATGATCCCTCGCTCCCGCCCATAAAAATGGCGTTCTTGCGGAAAACGCCTTTTCTGCTTGCCCAAAAACCACCACTGATTAGCACGGAATCGAAATCCGTAAGGTGGCATCCGGTTCGCAAGACTCGCCAGTGAGATGATGGGAATTCAGGTAAGCTGAGATCGATCTATCGTTTGTGCGTTACGGATGAGCCTATGCGTAAGACAGGTAAAATTAACGTCGATGGGCGGCACATTTTTCTCCTTGTTTTCTCCGCCAGTGAAAGCTATTGGTTATACACCGGCCGCGCATTTGTTGGCCGGGTCCGGTTGGATACAATGCTGACCGGTGACAAAGTTGTGTGTCCAGTTCGTGGGTGTTGACGTGAGCCGATAAACCTCGCGTCAATTGTGTTGGGTGCGTTTCATCGGGCCGTGGTGTGCCGCGTTTGTCGGTCCCGGTGAAGCGGAGGTTCGCAAAGTTGGGCCTTTGTCGATGTGGCAAGGTTTCAACGGTTATGGCCCGGGTTGGTGTCCCGCACGGTCCTGGATGATCCTGCGTGCGGACGGGCCGTGAGAACCTCAAATCGTGCGCAGTCGGGAATGGATCCCTGACGGCGTGGATGAACGTGCGGTCCGCTGGCTGAGCGCCCTTTTTTGCGTGAGGTGCGATGTGGTGGCCCAAAGTACGAGAGGGAAGGGAATAGAAATGCAAGCGTCACTCATACGGACCGGCGCCATCGGGCGTCCGTCCGTGAACCGAACGACCGAGGACTTGGTTCCTCGGGAAGTCCTCGATGTCCTGATTCGACGGGAATGTGCCCGGGCGGATCGCAATGGGCGGGAATTCTCGCTCGTTCTTTTCCGTGTGCAGAACACGAAACGGACGGCGGTCTCGACCCAGCGTCTGGCCCGGACGATCCTGGGCCGCGCCCGCATGACCGACGAGGTCGGCTGGTTCAGCGACCACTACGTCTGCGCACTGCTTCCTGACACGACGGCGCGCGGCGCCCAGTCATTTTCCGATGGCGTGTGCGACATGGCCGCCCAGAAGGGCCAGCGTCCCGCCGCGATCCTTTACAGCTATCCCGGGAACTGGTCGACGAACACAATCGATGATCCGCCGGTCGTAAATGCTACGAAGGGCCACCAGGGCCGGTTCAGCGACGACGAGGACGATGACAATTCCGGTCCCCGTGGCAACGGTGGCAATGGCCGCTCCAACGGCAATGGACACGGCAACGGACAGAGCACCGGCGGCAACGGACACGCCACCGCCGCTCGCACCTTTGATCAGGGCGTAACCCGCGCTGATCTGCTGCCTGCGTTCAATCAGGGCCTCGTTGGCGAACTGGCTGAGGGCGCCCCGACCGCCGCGTCCATGCTCGAACTGCTCGTCCACCCGTTGCCGGTGTGGAAACGTGGGCTCGATGTGCTGGGCGCGATGCTGCTGCTGACGGTCCTGTCGCCCATCATGGCTCTTGCCGCCCTCGGCATTAAGATGACCAGTTCCGGCCCGGTCCTCTTCAAACAGAAGCGGGCGGGCCTCGGCGGCCGGCCGTTCCTGATCTTCAAGTTCCGCACGATGGTGACCGACGCGGAAGCGCGCAAGCGCGAGCTGCAAAAGTTCAGCGAGCAGGATGGTCCCGCGTTCAAGCTCACCAACGATCCGCGGATCACGCCGATCGGCCACTTCCTCCGCAAGACGAGCATCGACGAGCTCCCGCAGCTCTGGAACATCGTCCGCGGCGAGATGTCGCTGGTCGGACCCCGGCCCCTGCCGGTCGATGAAGCCGAAGGGTGCGAGCAGTGGCAGCGCCGCCGGCTCGACGTCACCCCCGGCCTCACCTGCATCTGGCAGGTCCGCGGCCGAAGCACGGTCACGTTCGCGGAATGGGTGCGGATGGACGTTGAATACATCCGCCGGCGCACCTTCTTCCACGACCTTTCCTTGCTCCTGCAAACCGTGCCCGCGGTGCTGATGCGTCGCGGCGCCCGGTAAACGCAAGAGCGATCGAGTCGTTCAACCAAAAGGCGAAAGCCCGGGGACTTGCTCCCCGGGCTTTTCCATTTGGCCCGCGTGCCGATAATCCGGCCATGAGCGACACACCCGCCCGCTTCGGCATCGAAGGATTTGCCTCCGTCGAACGTGACCCGCACGGCCTGGAGCGCGTGGCGATCACCACGCCGCTCGCCAACGCCCACATCTACCTGCACGGGAGCCACCTCACGCATTTCCAGCCGCGCGATCGTCGGCCGATCCTCTTTCTCAGCGCCAAGAGCCTCTTTCAGCCGGGCAAGGCAATCCGCGGTGGCGTGCCGCTAATCTTCCCCTGGTTCGGACCCAACGCCGCAGATACCAGCCTTCCCGCCCATGGCTTCGCACGCACGCGCGCCTGGAACCTGGAGGCGATCACGCGACGCGGCGATGAAGCGGTCATCGAAATGTCACTTGCGGCTTCGGACGCAACGCGCGCACTCTGGCCGCATGATTTTGAGCTGCGGTATCGCGCGAGCGTCGGCGCCGCGCTGGAGATGGCGCTGACGGTTCACAACACCGGCGCCGCCCCCTTCACGTTCGAAGAGGCGCTACACACGTACCTGTCGGTTGAGGACGTTCGGCGCGTATGCGTGCACGGCCTGGCGGGGAAGGATTATCTGGACAAAGTGCGCGGGGGCCGGCGGTTCACCGAGGGGTCGGCGCCGCTGACGATCACGCAGGAAGTCGATCGCGTTTACGTCGGCACGCGCGCGGACGTCACAGTGGATGACTCGGCCGCCGATCGACGACTGCTCGTCAGCAAGTCCGACTCGGACGCCACGGTCGTCTGGAACCCGTGGATCGATCGGGCCCGAGCGCTGGCGGATTTCGGGGATGAGGAATGGCCGCAAATGCTTTGCATCGAATCGGGGAACATCGGCGAAAGCGCAGTTACCCTCCCGCCCGGAGCGGAGCACACGATGACCGCGATCGTTTCCTCGCTGTAACCTTCTCTGAACGCTTTGCCGGGGAAGGTTGATCTCACATCCGCTGACGGCCATTGATGGCGTCAGCGAGGATGTTCTTATTGGCGTACTCGATGTTGCTTCCCGCCGGCAGGCCGCGGGCGAGCCGGGTCAGTTTCACCTCCGGGAAGCGCCCACCAATCAGGCTCTGGAGGAACAGCGCCGTGCCGTCTCCCTCAAGGTTGGGATTGGTGCCCATGATCACTTCCCGCACCGCGCCGGAGCCGAGACGGCTGAGCAACCCTTCGATCGTGAGATCTCCCGGTTCCGAGTCTTCCAGCGGCGCGATCCGGCCGAGCAGCACGTGATAGGTCCCGCGGTAAAGGCCGGTCGATTCCAGGGCGAGCAGGTCCTTGGGCTGTTCGACCACGCAGACCAATCCCTGCTCACGGCTCGGGTCGGCGCAGATCGTGCACGGGTCCTGCTCGGTGAGGTTGTAGCAGATCGAACAGTGCTTGATCCGCGTCTTCACATCGCGGATCGCATCGGCCAGTTTCATCGCTTCTTCCGGCCGCTGCTTAAGCAGGTGAAACGCGATCCGCTCCGCCGAGCGCATGCCGATCCCCGGCAAGCGCGACAGCTCGTTCATCAGCGACTGGATGCTCTGCGTGTAATTCGACATGGCTCCTGCTTAAAGACGCCGCAACCCAACATGTCGCGCGTGCGCGAGGATCCACACCCGCGTGCACGCGCCATGTCGAACCGGCTGCGCGTCCGTCCTGGATTATAGGGGGAGCGAAGCGTTACCGCGGCATACCCGACGACCCTCGAGCGCTGGATATCAGTCGCGCGCGGGTGAGCCTTCCGACGAGCGCGACCAGGTCGGCGGGCTCGAAGGGCTTTGAGACGTGCGCCTGGAAACCCGCGTCCAGGACGCGACGGCGGTCTTCGCCGCGCGCAAACGCGGTGATCGCGATGGCCGGCAGGCTTCCTCCGTCGCTGGCATCACGGCTGCGGATCTGGCGGATGAGGAAGTACCCGTCCTCGCCGGGCATGCCGATGTCGCTCAACAGCACGTGCGGATGAAACTCATCGAAACGCTGGAGTGCTTCGGCAGCCGAGGACGTGCGGCGATCCGGTCGCGAATTTCCCGGGTCGCGCTTTGCGTCGATTTCTGATAGCGGATGCGCTCCTGCATCCGACCAGCGTGCACGACGTAGGCGCTGGCCACGATCGTCAGGATCATCAACGCGGCCAGAACGATAACGGCCACGCTGGTACGGGAAGACCCGCCGTCGGGAACGGCTACGGACGGACCCTGCGCTTGCGATGGTGCAATGGCCACGGCGAGACGATCAGGTTAATAACGTCAGCGGGAACGGGCAATGCGCAGCGGATAGATTCCGCCTCCACGCAGACGAGCGGGCGAACGCCATCGGAGCGTGCTTATCCGGCCCGGACTGCCTGTCGGCGTGTGGACTCGGCGATCGCCCCGAGTTCCCGGAATTTCTCGTAGCGTCGCTCGAGCAGGTTCTCGATCTTGAACCGCTTGAGTTCGCGCAGGGTCTTGGCGATGAACTGGCCGAGGTTGTGGGCCGCGGTGTGCGGATCCCGATGGGCGCCGCCGAGGGGCTCGGCAATCACCGAGTCGATCACGCCCAGGTGGCGGAGGTCACCGCTGGTCAGTTTCAGGCTTTCGGCAAGCTGAGCGGCACCTTCGTTGCTCTTGAAGAGGATCGAGGAACAGGCTTCGGGCGAGATGACCGAATACCATGCGTGTTCCATCATGGCCACGCGATCGGCTACGCCGATCCCCAGCGCACCGCCTGAGCCTCCTTCGCCGGTGACGATGCTGACGATCGGCGTGCGCAGCCGTGACATCTCCATCAGGTTGCGGGCGATCGATTCCGCCTGTCCGCGTTCCTCAGCGCCAATGCCCGGATACGCGCCCGGCGTGTCGATGAAGGTGACCACGGGAAGGTCGAACTTTTCCGCCAGCTTCATGCACCGCAGTGCCTTGCGATACCCTTCGGGATGGGCGAGGCCGAAGTAGCAACGAACCTTTTCCTTGGTGTCGCGCCCCTTGTGATGGCCGATCAGCATGACCTTATGGCCGCCGAGGCGGGCCAGGCCGCACTTGATCGCCGGGTCGTCGCCAAAATGACGGTCGCCGTGCAGCTCGCGGAACTCGCGGCAAATCAGCTCGACGTAATCTTTGAAGAGGGGGCGTTGCGGGTGACGGGCGACCTGAACCGTTTCCCAGGCGCTGAGGTGATCGTACGTTTTGCGAAGCATCGCAGTGTAGTTCGAGCGAAGCTGACGCAGTTCTTTGGAGTAGTCGATCTGCTTGGCGGCCTGCAATGCCTCCAGCTCTTGAACCTGTTGCTCGAGCTGTGCGAGCGGCTTCTCAAAATCCAGCAGGTGCCGGAGCGGCTTCCTGGGGGCGGCCGGGGTGCTGTTCGAGTCCATACCGTTCGAATCGGAGGCCAATAGAGGCTGCGACATGATTCACCGGCGTCGCCCCAACGGGGACGAGGCCGCCTTTTCAATGATGAAGCAACAACCCGAAACCAACTGACCTCCCCCGCCAGCGGGCTGTATCGGGGTAACAGGGTAACAGAGGGTCGCCGTACATCAAGGTTTAATTGCCCCTCGAATCGCTGTTTGTGTTTGATCGTCAACCGACTTAATGATTGACGGGATATCGATCAGTCGACGTTCCCGGGTATTATCGGACCATGCGTGCTCGGCGGATCAGTATCTTGGGCGTGGGGTTATTGGGCGGCTCGATCGGACTCGCTTACCGATCGCGGGTAAAGGACTGCCATGTCGTTGGTTATGGCCATCGACGCGAATCGCTGGAAACGGCCCGGCGGATGGGGGCCGTCGACGAAATCTCCACCGATCCGCTGGAAGCCGTGCGAGAAGCATCGCTGGTAATCCTCTGCACACCTGTCTCTCTGTTGAGCCCGCTCCTCAAACAAATCGCACCCGGATTGACTGAGGGAGCGGTGGTGACCGATGTGGGAAGCACCAAGAGCAGCGTTGTCGAATCCGCCGAACGCCTCATGCCGCCCATCGCCCATTTTGTCGGCAGCCACCCGATGGCCGGCAGCGAGAAGCGCGGCGTGCAGTTCGCCCGGACAAACCTGTTTGACACCGCCCTCTGCATCCTCACCCCCACTTCGAACACCATGCCCGACGCATTGCGGCGGGTTGACGAGTTCTGGCAGTTGCTGGGGATGCGGACCGTTCGGCTCTCCCCCGCCGAACACGATCGACGCCTCGCGGAAGTCAGCCACCTCCCTCACGCCCTTGCCGCGGCGCTGGTCCTGATGTCCGAACAGGGATCACTCGACCTGTCTGGCAAAGGGTTCGCCGACCTGACGCGCATCGCGGGCGGCGATCCGGGGCTATGGCGAGACATCCTGCTGGACAACCGCGACAACGTCCGCGCCAGCATCGCCCGGCTCCGGGATCAGCTTGAAGGGCTTCAGTCACTCCTGGATGCCGGCGATGCCGAGGGCCTGCACCGTTGGCTTGCCACGGCCGCCGCCCGGCGTCAGGCGATGATCGAACGAAATCAGTTGGCCGATGGTGCATCGCCGCCCGGAGGGTGAACGCTTCGGCCCAGTTCCACGATCTGTCGCCGGGCGGGCGGTTTAGCGGCGGAGAGCAGTTCGCCGATCCGCACGCGCAGCCGCCAGGCATCCTGGGGGCGCAGCGCGTCAAAGTCGATCACGCCCGCGTCTTCCCCGGCAAAGCCCGTCCCTTTTTTCACGCCCTGAAGGGAGATTGCCTGCCGCACCTGCCGGCCCAGCTGGATCTGCGAATGCCGCTCGACCTGTGCGAGCATCACCAGGTACTCGACGTCCTGCTCGCCGCGCAGGTAAGCCTTGAGGCGGACCGACGGCACCGGATCCTCCTGCCCCGCCGGCTTGCCCGGATAGAACAGCGAAAGCGCGTCGGCCTTGCGCCACGAGTCGTCGTTACCGATCGTCTGCCAGGGGAGGACGCCATCGCCCCCCAGCGTCCAGGCGTCCAGGCACCATCCGACCGGTTGCATGTTGCTTTGATGAAGGTCGTTGGTCCCGCCGTACGGGATCACGATCTGCCCCTGCTCGCGCTTGCGGTCGAGGACGAGCCGGCGGTATCGCATGAACGCGTCGCCGCCGACGACGTTGTAGTTGAGCAGCCCGTCGAGCGCATCCCGCTGCCACTGCGGACGGGAGACGTCGCAGCGGAACATCATCCGCGCGTCGCCCGCGACCGGGTCCGCCCCTTCGTGAAACGCCTGCCCGTACCAGCGCAGAGCCCAGTAATCCTGGAAGTTCGACGGCTCATCCAGCAGCCAGGGCGACGATCCGTGCGACCATCCACGTTCCTTGAAGTTGTTCTTTCCGTTGAAGAAGCACTGGAAGATCGTCTGGTTCCATTTGCGCGCATTGCAATGTTCGGCGAGCTGCTTTGACGCGGAAACAAACGATTCGCGATACGTGGCGGGAAACGCCTGGTCTGCCCAATAGCTTTCGTTGTAGTTCCCCTCCATCGGCGATGGCCAACTGTCGTTGAGCGGCAGGTAGAAGCACTCGATCGGCACGCCTTTGCGGGGCAGGTCGGCGAAGGCCGATCCGTCGAAGTAGGGGCCGAACCGCTCGTCCCAACGCGCGAAGTCCAGCTTGCGACCTTCCCATTGCGGCGCGCAGCCGGCCGCGGTGGACCCGTTCTGCGAGTACGGGACCCGGTTGAGCACCGTGCGGTTGAGGTGCGCCAGTCGGTAATACCCGCGCTCGTTGCCCGGCAGGCCGTAGCAGTTCATTTCCGGCAGGAAGCTCAGGAAATCCGGCAGCGTGAAATCCCAGACGGTCAGCGAAACGTTGAGCGCAAGCTTCTGCTCATCCACCGTCAGCGTCAGCGTGCCGTGCTGCTCTCCCGCGCTGGCTTCGTGCGGCACGTAGATCTCGCAAAACAGGACGCCGACCGTTTGCTGCCCTTCGATCCGGTCGTCGCTCGACGGCACGTTCAGGCCGTCGCCCAGCGGTACGAGCGGGTCGGGCATGGCGCCCGCCCGGCTCGGAACGTAGCGGAAACGATAGAACGTCGGCTGCGGCCGCGCCGCGCCCTCCCCTTCAAACGCAAGCGTCGGTAACAACCCATGCACCGCTCCGCGCACCACCAATTGAAATGACACGAACTCGTTCTTGCCGGCGTGGAGCCGGACCTGTTTCGTCCCGGCGTCCCAGAGGTGGTTGGCGTGGAGGTAGCCATCGGGCTGCGAAGGAATCATCCGACCGCTCACCGGCTCCATCTTGTCCAGCGCGTCGATGACCGCGAACTCCGCCGATCCCAGCTTGGGTAGCGGCGCGTTGCCGGAGAATGGTTCCGGCGAGCGCCCGGGAAGCGGTGCTTCGACCTGGGCCGATGTCGGCACCGCCATCGTCGCCGCCGGACCTACGTTCCCCGCGCCATCGACAGCGCGGATCGCCACGTTCACCGTCTGCCCCGCGCCGATCCCCAGGTCACGCAGGACCGTTGCGACGCGGCCGCGGGGCGGCGATGCTTTCGGAATCAGGTAACGCGGCACCGGCTTCCCATCCACATCCATCTGAAATCCGATCGTGCCGGCGGGACCCTCGTCGAACGGTGTGATCCATGAAACGCGGGCCTCCCCCGCCGACAGATCGCTGCAATCATTCATCAGGCCGGTCGGAGCAGCGGGCGGCCGGTCGTCTGCTTCCCCCAGACGAACCGTCAGGTATGGCGCGGTCCCCGCGCCCGATTCGCGACTGTGAATGAAGCGATTGGGCATGTGACGCGGGGTGAACCGCTCGCCGTTGCGCGTCCACTCCGAGCCGGTGTCGTCGAAAAGGATGAACCCCTCGCTGATGCCCGCCACCCGCGCCGAGATAATGTCTGGCTCCACCGCGATCGCCTGCCAATGCTCTGCGTCCGGCGGCGATGCCTCGGCCATGCCCCAGATCGTGCCCCCTGACCCGAGCATCACCGCCGTCAGGTCGCTGCCCGGATACGCCCAGGGCACGTCGGGATGCTGCCGATGATTAAACGTTGAGCTGCCCGGCTGCGATGCGTAGCCCGTCGCCGTGCCCTCGGTCCATGCCGCGGCGAAGCTGCCAACGGTCACCCGGCGGAGGACTTCGCCTCCGCTGAGGTGTACGTGCAACGTCGCGCTGGCGATCACGTGGCCCTTCAGCGGTATCGGGTCAATGTCAATCAACGACATTTCCTGATTCGATTTGAGCTTGAGCTGAGACGCTCCACCATTATTGCCCTCGCCTTCCGGGCCGACGTTGGAGAGCCACGTGTCGCGCGTGACCGGCAATCGCAGCCCATCGTCAGCCGCGTGCGGAGCTGGCGGCGGGACCGCGGGCAATGGAGCGGGCACGGCTGACTGAGCATCACCGAGCACCGATCGTTTCACCTCTTCGATCTTCTTTACCGACAACCACCCGCGGAGAAGGTATCCGCTGTTGCGCAGGTGCTCCGCCGTTGGCTCCGATGATTGATCCGCGCCCCCTAGTGTGGCGGTCGGATGAACGTCCCCCTTGTTCAGCAATGTGCCGTCCCAATCGTCGGGCCGGCGTTTAAGGATCTCTTGTTCGTAGTCGATGAGCGGCAGCTTGCGATCCCGCGCCAGTTGCCGAAGTGCCTCGTTGTAGCGAGTTGCCAGCGCTCGGGCGTGCACGTGGGGCGGAATCGTGGAGACGATGGGGATGATGCCGCGGTCGAGCATCAAGCTCACGATCGTTTCCATGTCCTTTCGATATGCTTCGAGCTTTCGGCCGGCCGACGCATCGTTCGTCCCCAGCATCACGACCGCCACCTGCGGTCGATATTGATCCAGCAGTTCTTTCAACGGCGGCATATTCGATTTGCCGCCCGCGAGCATTTCATCGGCGCGGATCCCCCCGCACGCGGTGTTCGAACGCCCGCCCGGCAGATCAACCGCGGCAAGGTGCCAGCCATCGGTGTCATCGTTGGCGCCGGTGTGCATCCATTTCAGCGCCGCGTCATCGTCGGCGGTGTGGCCTTTTCCATATCGCGCCCACCCGCCGTACGGGTTGGCGTAGGTGATCGAGTCGCCGATGTGGATGACGACGCCTGGCCGCGCGTGGGATGCCACGGCCACCTGCTTCATCGCGGCGGCGTAGTCCCATTCCTGCGGGATCGGCGCCTCCTCGCCACGGGCGATGACCGCGACGCCCCACATGCCGATTGCAACGCCGGCCAACAGCCGAATACTTTTCCGTGTCCGCTTCATGATGTGCCGCCCTCCACCGCCCCGCCTTCTGATGGTACATTGGCCCGCGAGTTCCGTTTCACCCCCGGGAGGAGCGCGCATGAATATCACCGCGGAGCAGCTAATCGCCGGCCGCGGTTCGCGCGACGGGAGTCGGACCTTCAGCGCGACCAACCCCGCGACCGCCACGCCGTTCGGCCCGCAATTCCGCGATGCGACGGCCGGGGAGATCGATCGCGCCCTCGAAGCGGCCCGCGCTGCATTCGAGGAAGCGCCGCCATCGCCTCCCGAGCAGGTCGCCCTCTTCCTCGATCGGATCGCGGCTGAAGTGACCGATCTCGGCGATCAGCTGATCGACCTTGCCGTCGCCGAAACCGGCCTGGGCCGCGACCGGCTGACGGCGGAGCGCGGCCGTACCGTCGGCCAGCTACGGATGTTCGCCGAGACCACCCGCGAAGGATCGTGGGTGGACGCGCGGATCGACACCGCCGATCCCACGCGGCAACTCATCCCCAAACCAGACGTGCGTCGCATGCTCGTGGCGATCGGGCCGGTGGTCGTCTTCGGCGCGAGCAACTTTCCCATCGCCTTTTCCGTGGCCGGCGGTGATACCGCCTCGGCGTTGGCGGCGGGCAACCCGGTAGTGTTTAAGGCACATCCGGCCCACCCCAATACTTCCGAGTTGATCGCCCGCGCCGCGTTGCGCGCCGCCGAGGCCGAGTCGATGTCGCCGGGCATTTTCTCGCTCTTGCAGGGCGCGGGGCACGAGGTCGGGCTGGAACTGGTACGACACCCGCTCACGGAAGCAGTCGCGTTCACCGGATCGCTCCGCGGCGGGCGGGCGCTCTTTGACGTCGCCGCCAGCCGGCCGCGCCCGATTCCGCTCTACGCCGAAATGGGAAGTGTGAACCCCGTCTTCCTCCTGCCCGGCGCGCTTGCCAGCCGGGGCGAAACCATCGCCAAAGGTTTGGTGCATTCCGCCACGCTGGGAGTCGGACAGTTCTGCACCAACCCCGGCGTGGTCGTCGGCACGGAAGGGCCGCAGCTCGACCAATTCGTCCGCGTCGTCGCTGATCTGGTCCGCCAGGCCGCGCCCGGCACGATGCTCTATGCCGGCATCTGCCAGAGCTTTGGACATTCGATCGAGCGACTGCGCTCCGTGCCGGGGATCAAGGTCGAATCCCACGCGCCCGCCGGCTCAGCGCAAAAGACACAGGCTTCGCCGACCTTTCTCTCGACCGATGCCACGACGTTCCTTGCTCACCCCGATGCCCGTGAGGAATGTTTCGGCCCCTCTACGATGCTGGTGCGCTGCGGCGGCGCCGCCGAACTGGAAGCCGTCGCCCGCGCCCTGGACGGGCAGCTCACGGCCACCGTTCACGGGACCCCCGAGGACCTGGCGGCGCATCAGCCATTGCTGCGGATCCTTCGTCGCAAGGCCGGCCGATTGCTCTTCAACGGCTTTCCGACCGGCGTGGAAGTCTGTTCCGCCATGCAGCACGGCGGCCCCTACCCGGCAACAACCGATGCCCATTTTACGTCGGTCGGCTCGGCCGCCATTTACCGATTTGCCCGGCCGCTCTGCTTCCAGGATTTTCCCCAGCACAGCCTTCCGCCCGAACTCCAGGACGGCAATCCGCGCAAAATCTGGCGGATGGTCGACAACCAACGCCGCAACGACTGACCGGCGAGCTGACGATGCGAGCCATTCTGCTTACCGGCGCCGCGGGGTTCATCGGGTGCAATCTGGCGCGCCTCATTTTGCGCGCCGATCCTTCGGTCCGGCTCGTCGCCCTGGACAAGCTCACCTATGCCGGCAGCCTCGCGAACCTTGAATCGCTCAAGGGCGATCCGCGACTCATCTTCGTCCACGGCGACGTCGCGGACTCCCCACTCCTGGAGCGGCTTTGGGCCGAGCATGGGATCGGTGAGGTCCTCCACCTGGCGGCAGAGAGCCACGTGGACCGCGGCATCCTCGCCAGTGGTCCGTTCGTGCACAGCAACGTGGTGGGGACACAGATCCTGCTCGACGTGGCCCGCGCCCGAGGCGTCCGGCGGTTCGTTCACGTGAGCACCGATGAGGTGTACGGCTCGCTCCCCGAAGATCGGCCCGACCTGAAGTTCACCGAGTCCACGCCGCTGTCGCCCAACAGCCCGTACAGTGCGAGCAAGGCCGCCGCCGACTGCCTGGTGCGGGCGTATTACCACACGTACGGGATGCCGGTGCTGATCACCCGCTGCTCAAACAACTACGGCCCGCATCAGTTCCCCGAGAAGGTCATCCCGCTCTTCATCACGCACCTGCTCCAGGACAAGCCCGTCCCGCTCTACGGCGACGGGCTGAACGTGCGCGACTGGATCCACGTCGAGGATCATTGCCAGGTCCTCTGGGAACTGCTCAATCGCGGCCGGACGGGGGAGGTGTACAACATCGGCGGGGAGTGCGAGATGACCAACCGCGCGCTCACCGAGACGATCCTCCGCGAAATGGGCCGAACGTGGGAATCGAGCGTGCGCTTCGTTCCCGATCGCCCCGGACACGACCGACGGTATGCGATGGACATCACCAAGATCCGCCGCGAGATGGGCTGGTCGCCGCGCCGGCGATTTGACGAAGCCATTCGCGAAACAATCGCGTGGTATCGCGATCACGAATCCTGGTGGCGCGCCGCGATTCAGTCGTCGTAGCTAAGGCGGCGGAATGGAACGGATTGCCGTGGCAGGGGCGCATCGCCCGTGCGATGTGTTGAGCGCACGAGCGAGTCGCCCGTGCCACTCTCTTGGCAAATGGGTCGCTTATCCGCAACCCCCGCTAATTCCCTCCAAGCTGTCGAACGCCAGGATTTTTCTTGAATCGACGAGCGTCGATGCTTAAGCTGACGTCGGTTGCACATCTCTTCTCTTTTCAGCCTGGGAGGCTCGTATGCGGCAGACGCATCTCGCGAGTGGTGGCCGGTATCCGATCTTGCGAACCGTGGCCATCCTTTACTTCGTCGGGGCCGTCGTAAGCCTGGTTGGCGGCTTCGTTGCCGCCGTCTGGTTCCTCGTTAACGGCGATCCGTACAACTGGGCCGGCGGGCGGTTCCGACTCGTGATGGGGACGCTGACGGGCACGTTCTTTTCCGTCATCGCGATGCTCGCGATCGCGGAACTGATCAAGCTCTTCATCGACGTCGAGCACAATACGCGCATGAGCGCCATGGCCTCCGCGGCCAGCGCCTCGGGCGCGGTCAGCAGCAGCAGCGCCGGCTCCCCCGTCGACGGAAAGTCGCGCGCCGCCTGGATGGAAGGCGAAGAGACCGCCGAAGGCGCGCTGCTCCGCGGACATTAAGTTCGTTCGGCGTCGTTGGCGTCAGGCGAGACCCGATCGGTGCCGCTGGCGGTTGGGTTGCGCCGACCGCTAGAACCCGGTGCGCTTGAATTGCTTCTCCAGATCGCGGAGCGACAGGCGCAGGGTAGTGGGTCGGCCGTGGGGACAGTTGCTGGAGCGCTCGACCAGCTCACGGCGGGCAAGGAGGGTTTCGATCTCGGCCGGCGACAACGGGTCGCCGGCCTTTACTGCCGCCTTGCACGCCATCATGTCCAGGACCTCGTGCAGGACCTCCTCGTCGTGGAGGTCAAGCAACTCCTGCTCGCCGCGCTCCAGCAGCTCGCGCACGAACGTCCCCGGCTCCAGCTTTTCAAGAAATGTGGGGAAGGCGTGAATCGCCACGGTTCCCGGACCGAACGCGGATATTTCGATTCCCAGGCGCAGCAGCAACGGCTGAATCTGCTCGAGCAGCGCAAGCTGCGTTGACGCCGCATCGATCACCTGCGGGATCAGGAGCCGTTGCGATTCCAGCGGCCCGCGCTGCAATCGGGAGAGCAGCTCCTCATACATGATCCGCTCGTGCAGCGCGTGTTGGTCGATGATGACCAGCCCGTCGTCGCTCTGTGCAACCAGGTAACTGTTGTGAAGCTGGATCGCCGGACCGGCGGGACCGGCTGGCGCCTGCGTCGGCGATGTCGCGGCCGACGGCAGTGATGGTGGCAGCGCCGTCGATGCCTCGTCACGGGCATTGCCGAGGGTAACGGGTGTGAATTCGAATCGCGGAGTCGGCGCCGCTGCCGGAGGAAGCAGGTAATCCAGCGGACCCGCTGCGCTGGGCGCGACGCCCGGAATTTGCGGATTGCCATTCGCGGACGCGCCCGCACCGGCGGCGCCGCCGATCGACAATTCCGCCGGGAGCCTTCTGAAAAAACTCGCGAGCTTTTGGCGCAGGTCATCGCCCGCCCCCGCGACGCCGGACTTCTCGTCCGGCCCCACCGGCATCGCGCGGGGCGTGAGATCGCTGCCGAGCAGCCGCTCGCGGACGCAGGAGAGGATCAGTCCATGGATCCGCCCTCCATCGCGGAAGCGAACTTCCGTTTTGGTCGGATGCACGTTCACGTCGACGTCGCCGGGCGGAACCTCCAGCAGCAGGATGGCCGCCGGATGGCGGCCCGGCTCGGTCAAGCCGCGGTACGCCTCCCGCAGGGCATGCTGGATGAAGCGGTCGCGGATCATCCGGCCGTTGAGGTAGAGATATTGGTACTTCGCGGTCGGTCGGGCCAGTTCGGGCAAACCGATGATACCGCGCACGCGGATTTCCGAATCGCGCGACGCCAGCGGAAGCCGTTGCTCGTGGAACTCCGAAGGCCAGGCGCTGAGCAAGCGTCGCTCGGGATCGTCCGGCGTCGCAGGCAGGTCGAGTACACTGCGTCCGTTGTGAGACAGGCTGAACGCGATGGTTGGGTGGGGCAACGCCAGCCGTAACAGCGTCTCGGAGATGTGCCCGAATTCCGTCGGCGCGCCCTTGATGAACTTGCGCCGGGCCGGCGTATTGAAAAAGAGGTTGCGGACTTCGACCACGGTACCGACGTTTCCCGCCGCCGCCTGTGGATCGCTGATCGCGCCGCCGCGGTTGAGGACTTCGTACGCCGCTTCGGCTCCCGCGGTGCGCGAGAGGATGCGGGCGTGGGAGACGGATCCGATGCTCGCCAGCGCCTCGCCCCGGAACCCCATCGTTGTGATGCGGAAGAGGTCTTCGTCGCTTGCCAACTTGCTCGTTGCGTGCGAAGCAAACGCCAGCGGCAGCTCGCCCGCCTCGATCCCCGCCCCATCGTCGATCACGCGGATCAGCGCCCGCCCCCCGTCCTCCACCTCCACCGTGATGCGACCGGCCCCAGCGTCGATCGCGTTCTCCACCAGCTCCTTCACCACCGCCGCCGGTCGCTCGATTACCTCCCCCGCCGCAATGCGGTTCACGAGGGATGCGGACAGTTGCTGGATGGGCCGGCGGTCCATTCGCGGATTATACGGGTTCGGCCCCTGGCCACAGCGCCGTCGGAAGCTTCTGCCCCTCGGTGCCGATCGGACAGCAGCAACCGGTAACACGGCGAGCTGCCTAAACTTCAGTGCAAGACCCGTCACGGACAACAAACGCCATGAACAGACTAACGATTTCCTGCCTGCCCCTGCTCTTCGCCTGCTTTGCCGGCGCCGCCGAAGCGCCCAGGGCTGCCGACAACGGCTGGGACGCGAAGTTGTTCGCCTACGATCGCCCCGACGAGCTCGTCGTCGAGGTCACCACGCCCACCGAAGCGCAGACGTCGATCTGGCATCGTCCCGCGCCAATGCCTGCCGATGCGCCCGATCCGGTGCGCACGACCGGCGACGTGAAGCCGTCCAGCATGGGCGGCGTTCGAGTGTGGCATTTGCGATTTAAGGATGCCACCGGCCAGATCGTGCCCGCGCTGCTCTGCGAGCCCAAGGAGGGGAGCGGCCCCTGGCCGCTCGTCGTTGCGATTCACGGCCTGACCAGTAATAAAGCACAGGTCTGCTGGCAGATCGCCGGCGCACTCACCGCACGTGGATTCGGGGTCCTCGCACCCGACCTTCCCTGTCACGGCGAGCGCGCGGGCGATCCGTTTTCGATGATCGACGATAAGAAGCGATTTGCCCTCTGGCGTGACGCGGTCATCGACGTGCATCAGCTTATCGACTTCGCGCAGACACGACATGAGCTGAACGAACGTCCCGGCGTGGCCCTCGTCGGCTACTCGCTGGGCTCGTGGATCGGCAGCATCGCCGGTCCGGGCGACGAGCGCGTCCGGGCGATGGTCCTGATGGTCGGCGGCGCCTGGGACACCCCGGCGCAGTGGCTGAAGGACCCGAAGTTCGGCGCGACCGATCCACGCCTGAGCCTCGCCCACTTCGCCGGCCGTCCGCTGCTCTTCCTGAACGGGAAGGACGATCGCATCGTGAAGCGGGACCTCTCGGATCGCCTCTTCGCCGCCGCACCGGAGCCCAAGAAGCAAACGTTTTACGACAGTGGCCACCTCCTCCCCGGCCGCGCCTACACAGACGCCGCCGCCTGGCTGGCCGAATTGCCGGCATTCGTGAAGCCGCCGGCGGCGGCCCACGCGGAGAAGCCCAACCGTGATCGCTGAATTAAGAGCCGCATCGCAAGATGTTGGTTGCTCATCATTTCTTTACGGCGGTTGGCGGGGACTTCTCGGGATTCCGCGGATGGGCCAGCAGCCATTCGTAAAGCTGGGGGTTGTCGTACGTCCGGGTCCAGCAATCGTGGCCGGCGTCGGGGTAGTGGGTGAATTTCACGTCGTTGCCGACTGCCTTCAGGGCGTCCACCATCTCCTGGCTCCGCTGTATTGGCACCGAAGAATCCATCTCACCGTGGAAGACCCAGATCGGCAGGTCCTTGAGCTTCTCGGCCGAGCGCGGATCACCCCCGCCGCAGATCGGCACGATCGCCGCGAACCGTGACGGCTCCTGCGCCGCCAGCGCCCAGGCGCCGAATCCCCCCATGCTCAAACCGGTGAGGTAGACGCGGTCAGGATCGACCTGGTAGTTCGCGATGACGTCATCGAGCAGGGCGCTGAGCGCCGCCGGCTGCCACCACACGTCCGACGGGCATTGCGGCGAGACGACGATGAAGGGGAAGTCCGGCTCGTGCTCCACGATCTTCGGCGGGCCGTGCTTCTTCACCAGGTTAATGTCCGTCCCGCGCTCGCCGGACCCGTGCAGGAAGAGCATGAGCGGCCAGCGCTTGGCAGGATCCTTCCCGTAATCGGCAGGGAGGAACAACAGGTACTCGTAGCCGACCGTGGCGTCGCCCGTCTTCTTCTCAAAATGTTTTGCATGCTGGCCGGTCGCCACTTCAGCGGCGGTCAGCAACGCCGGGCCCGTCGCCAGCGACAGGAGCGTCAGCAGGGTTGCAGTGGCTCTCTTCCGCGTCTTTTTCTTCATTTCGTTCTCCGTTGGATGTGCGTCCCCCACTTCACTCTGCGGTCGGGTCGATCGCCCGCCGGAGATCTCCCGCGGACTCCGTCAGGATCTGTCCGGCTTCATCCGCTCCGACATCGCGGGCGTGCATGACGACGGCGAGCTTAACATGTCCGTTGGCCCGGCGAAGCAGTTCGGCCGCAGGCTCGCGCGCCAGGCCGGTGATCGTCGAGACGATCCGCGTCGCGCGGTCGTGAAGCTTCTGGTTGCTCGCTTGCAGGTCGACCATCAGGTTCCGGTAAACCTTGCCGAGCTGCACCATGGCGAGCGTGCTGATCGTGTTCAGGACGAGTTTGGTGGCAGTGCCGGCCTTCAGCCGTGTGGAGCCGGTCACCACTTCCGGACCGGTGATGGGACGGATCACCACGTCCACCTCAGGCTCATCCTCGACCCGCTCCACGCAGCTCAGGAATATCGTGCGTGCACCCCGCGCGGCGGCGCGGCGCAATGCCCCATGTACGAACGGCGTCGTCCCGCCCGCCGCAATCCCCATCACGACATCCGAGCTTGAAACCTCTTTCTGATCGATGGCCGCGGCACCGGCTTCGCCTCGATCTTCGGCGCCTTCCTGTGCGCGAAACATCGCCGCCTCGCCGCCCGCGATGATCCCCTGCACCTGCTCGGGTGCGGTGCGAAAAGTCGGCGGGCACTCCGCCGCATCGAGCATCCCCAGCCGACCGCTCGTCCCCGCTCCGACGTAAATCAGCCGGCCGCCGTTCCGAAGCGCAGCGGCGACCAGTTCGACTGCCCGCGCAATCGCATCCCCCTCCCGCCCGACTGCGGCGACCGCCACGGCGTCCTGTGCGTTCATCAGCGCAACGGCCTGGTCGATGGCCATCCGGTCCAGTCGCATCGATTCGGCCAGACGCTGTTCGGATTGGAGGTGAGAGCGGTCGCTTGACACGCCGTGAATCTATGCCGCGGCGGATTCATTGGCCAGATTTCGCGCCGCCGCCGCCAAGACAAGGGGGCCTGCCAATTCTTGAGGCGATAGCCTGAAGTCTGGGCCCGCCAACAGCTTGACGACAAGTTACTTTGATGCAGGGCATCCAGTGCGCCGAGTGCTTCGGCGTTGCGGGCTGTCAATCTCATTCCTGCGCATCTACGCGGCTAACTCGCAATATCGGGAAGCGGTTTAAATTTGGACCAGACAACACATGGTGCAGGCTTATCGCTTCTTCGTTGTCCGCCGACGTCGGGCGGCGAGTTGGCGTTTCACTTCGGAGAAGGGGATCGATGGTTCATTTGTGTCCGCGCGAATGGCTTCCCGCAAGATGCACGACAAGCCGCGATCCTCGACGAGCTCGGACATGCGCAGAAAGTCCTCCTCGGGGAGTACGACAAATCGCTTCCCCTTCTCATTGGTCCAGAGTCGTGATCTGAGCTTGGTCATCGATTTACCTGCGTGCGTCTCACTCCCATCCCTTGCCGTTCTTCTTCGTGCCGCAGACCGCCACGTGCATGCCGAGGGCCTCGGCCATCGAGGCCTTGGCGAGCAGGGCCTTGTCGGCTTCCTCTTCGCCGTGGGCGTAGGCGACCTGGATGTGGTTGGCCTTGTGACGCGCGATCATCTGGTCGCGGGTGACGCCGTAGGTGATCGCGTGCATGATCGGCCATTGCGGGGTCGTCGCGTCCCAGCGCCGCTGGGTTTCCTCGAGCGGGAGTTCGGCGACGCCGGCACGGCCCAGGTCCATTTTCAGGCGGCCATCGTCGATGTAGATCCGGCTCCAGACGATCTCGCCGGGGCGGGAGATGCCCTTGAGCGTGCCGCCGCCGAGGCGGAAGTACATTGGCGGCTGGCGTTCGCTGCTGGCGCCGGCGTAGCCGTTGATGAAGTGGGCGGGCGGCGCCGCGCCGGAGATCTCGAAGACCCAGACAAAATCCGGGACGGTGCCCGAGCGGTCGGCGTCGCCCCAGCGAATGTCGTGCAGCGTCGACTCGACCGGCTGGCCCATCGCCCGGTGGACCCGGAACGTCATCAGTGCATCGAGCCCGGCGCACTCATCGACCTCGTTGAAGTGTGGCAGCGGCTCACCCTCGTACAGCACGCGCCCGCCGTCGCGCGTGCGAACGGGCGGGCGCTCGGTGTTGTTGAGCAATCCCTCGGCGAGGTCAGACGCAGGGAGCAGGTCCTTGAGCCCCTGCTGATACTGGATGCCGACCGCCGCACAGCCGAAATCATCGGCGATGCGGAGGGCGGCGATGTACGTCTTGCACTGGAGGTGGATCTGGCGATCGGTCAGGTCTTCTTCCTCGCCGGCCCCGGTCTTGAACGTCATGCCGCGCTCGTCAAGCCAGCGGCGGACGCCGCGTGCGTCGTCGTCGCTCACCTGCGTCGTCTCGTAGTAAAGGGCGGACTGGCTGAGTCGCTCCTTGAAGACGCCGAGCGGGTTGAGCAGCTCGTCGGGGATGATCGCGTTGTACATCCCCATGCATCCTTCATCGAAGATCCCGAGGATCGCCCGGTTGCGCACGAGCTGGCGCGCGAGGGCATCGCCCAGCTTCCGTTCCTTGGAGCCGCAGCGGACGTTCTTCCACTTGGTGACGTGCCCCGTGTCGTGGCGAATGCGGCCGTTCTTCAGCCAGCGGCTGAGCTGGTCACCGAAGGACTCGTCGACAAACGTCTCGCTCCAGAGCGTGGAGTACCGCACGCCAGCCTTGATCAGACAGGCGTTGAGGTTGAGCACCCCGACCACGCCGGGCCAGGTGCCCGACCAGTTGGCGCAGGTGAGGATGGGTCCCTGATGGGCCAGGAGCCCGGGAAGGATGTGATGCGAATATTGCCAGACCGATTCGGCGACGATGAGCGGCGCGCGCGGATCGACTCCGGCAAAGACCTGGATCCCCTCTTTTTGCGAGCCGATGAACCCGTGCCGCTCCGACTCGCGATACGGATGGGCGCGGACGAGCTCGTACCCGCGGTCGGCCAGCGCCAGGCGCAGCAGCTCTTCGGTCTTCACCTGTTCTGGCCAGCAGGTCTGGTTGGCCGATTGTCGCAGGTCGCCATTGGCAACGAGCTGCACCTGTCGTTTGGAAACCTTCCGCGGTTTGCGGATCTGTGGGACGGCGTAGCCGGGCATGGGCGGATCTCCTTGGGTCGGTCATGATAGCGAGACGAGCGGGTCGAAGGAAAAGAAGTGAATCGTAGAGTCGTCGCGGGCCGCAGCAATCTTCGATAGTCCGCGGCAGTTGGGATTGGCGTCGGTTGAAGTTTCGGAGCGGCCCCTTATCTTGGCGAATTCCAGGTTGTCCCGTAAAGGGCGGGGTCGGCGCATGAGCGCGTTCATAGCACTGAAAGGAACGTCGGTGGCACAGATTCGTCCTTTTCCGGGCGTCCATTATGCGAAGGACCGCGAGGCGGACTTCTCGAACTTGATCGCCCCGCCGTACGATGTGCTTGACGAAGCGGATCGAAAGACGCTCCAGGAGCGACACCCCCACAACGTCGTCAACATCGATCTGCCCCACATCCCTCCGAAGACCGCGGGCCCCGACGAGGTCTACGAGCGGGCCAACCTCACGATGCAAGCATGGCTCAAGGCGCACGTCCTGAAGCGCGACGCCCGCCCCGCCCTTTACCCGTACGCCCAGACGTTCGAGCACGGCGGGCGCACGTTCCACCGCCGGGGGTTCATCGCGCTGGTCCGCCTGTCCCCGTTTGGCGCCGGGCAGGTGGTGCCGCACGAGAAGACGTACAAGGGCCCGATCGAGGACCGACTGAAGCTGATGCGGGCGACGGGCATGCAGCTCTCGCCGATCTTCGGGCTTTTCAGCGACCCGCGCAACGAGGTGACGAACCTGCTGTATCGCAACCTCGGCAAACCTGAGATCACCGGGACGCTCAATCACGTGAAGAACGACCTCTGGAGCGTGATCGATGCCGACGCTGAGAACCAGGTCATCGACCTGATGGGCACCAAGCCGGTTTACATCGCGGACGGGCACCATCGCTACACGACCGCCCTGCAGTTCCAGAAGGAGGCCGAGCAGCAGGCCGGCGGCCCCCTCCCGACCAGCCACCCGGCCAATTACTGCATGTTTGTCCTCGTGGGGATGCAGGACGACGGACTGCTCATCCTCCCCACTCACCGCCTCATCGGGGGACTCGAATCGTTTGATATCGAGACGTTTAAGCAGTGGGTCGCTCCCCATTTCGAGATCAGCGAGATGGCCGTCTGGGCGGACCGTCTCCCCGACGCGGTCCACGCATTGGCGGCTGACGCGCCCAACACCTTCGGCCTGTTCGACGGGAAGACCCGCGAGCTCTACTCGCTTCGACTTCGGACGCCCGACCTGCTCGCGGCCTATGAGCCCGGCCAAAGCGCCGCTTGCCGGGGCCTTGACGTGGCGATCCTCCAGCGCTACCTGCTCGACGAAATCCTCCAGCCGAAGTTTGCCGGCGGAAAGGAACTGACTAAGGGATACACCGCCGACCCGTACGCGATCGCACCGCAGGTGGATGGGTCGCGATACCAGGTCGCGCTGCTCCTGAAGCCCACGCCGCTGCACGCGCTGGAAGAACTCGGCAAGCACGGCGAAGTGATGCCCCAGAAGAGCACGTATTTTTTCCCCAAGCTCGCCACCGGAATGGTCATGTACCCGCTGCGCTAAATAACGCAAAACGGGTCGACGCCGTGGTGGCATCGACCCGTTTTGCAATCGCACGCTCCGTGATGTCGATCGGGCCGATCAGGTTCCGAGCTTGCTGGTGAGCAAAGGGAACTGCTTCTGCTCGATCTCCTTTTCAATCAGGATGGTCGGCTTGACGAGGATGAGCAGGATCTGCTCGTCCTTGGCCATGGACTTGTTGGTGAAGAGGCGCTTGAGGAACGGGATCTTGGAAAGGACGGGGACGCCCGCCTCTTTCTCGACCTCGCCGGCCAGCGTCTGTCCGCCGAGCAGCAGGGTGCCGCCGTCGGGGACGCTGACGGTGGTCTTCACTTCGGTGAGCTGAATTTCCGGGACCTGAATGGTGCCGGTTGGGGCCACACCGCTGACGCCGCCGACGACGATCGGCTGCTGCGCCGTTCCGCCCGGCACGGTCGAACCGCCGTTCTGGAACGTGAAGTCTTCGATCGCCAGCAGGTTGGAGAGCTCAGGCCGGAGCGTGAGGGTCACGTACTTCCGGTCGGCCGATACGGTCGCCGACACGTCCAGCAGTACGCCGGTCTCGACGACGCTGACCGTCGGCGTGAAGGAGCTGATGCCGGTTCCGACCGCCGCCGTGAGGTTGCTGACGTACGCCTTCTGGGTGGCAACCAGCACATAGGCGCGCTGGCCATTGAAGAGCGTGACGCGCGGCGCGGTCACTTCCGTCGCGGTGTTGGTCACTTCCGTGGCGCGGAGCAGGAGCCCGACCTGGAAGTCGTCGAGGTACGTGATCGCCGTGCTCAGGCCGGTCGCGGTCGCGGCGATCGGCGAGTTGCCGATGCTGCCCGGCACGCCGGTCGTCGGAAGCTGGGTAAATGACGAGCTGTTCTGGAGGACGGGGATTGCGGTGCCCGGACCGTTGGGACCGCCGAACACCTTGGAATTCTTTCCCTGGATGTTGAACGCGAAGTTCAGGTCAACGCCGACATCGTCCATGAAGTTTCGCTGGACGGTAAGGAAGCGAGTCTCGACGGTGACCTGGATCGCCCGCGTTTCGCGGAGCTGTTCGAGCAGATTGACGAGCTGATGCTGATTCTCCGGCGTCTGCGTCACGATGAGCTGACCCGAGAGCTCCTTGATGGAGCCGACCGAGCCGCCGGCATCGCGCCACGATTCGGGCGCGACCGTGTCGGTGATCAGCTTGATGATCTGATCGACCAGTTCCTGGCGGGAGGGACCCTTTTCTGCCTGGTTCTGCTGCTGGCCGCCGTTGGCGAAGAGGCCGCCACCGCCACCGCCGCCACCGCCACCACCGCCGCCACCACCGCCGCCGCCGCCGCCACCCTGGCCGCCGCCGCTGGCCTGGGACTGAAGGCTGAAGTCCGGCGCGTCGGTGAAGTCGGGGATGTTGATGATCAGGTCGCGGATGTCGTAGACGCGCGTCGCGGTGTTCTTGCCGAGTTCTTCGGCAGTGGCGATCGTGATGACGCCGTCGTCGATCGTGTATCCAAGCTTGGTCGTGCCGCCGCCAACGCTGTCGAGGATGATGTTCAGCGCCTTGGAGAACTTCACGTTCCGCAGCTTGGCGGTGACGGCGGCGTTGCGGTCGATGCCGGCGCCTTCGAGGCTCTTCCAGTTGACGAAGATGTTGGCGCCGCTGACGTCGCGGAGGAAGTCGACAACGTCGTTGAATCCGACCCCGTCAAACGTCAGCTCCGGCAGGGGCCGGTCGAGTTGGGCCTGTACCGCGCGGTCTTCCTTGTTCTCGCCGCGCTCGGATTGCACGGTCTGGTCGCGCGTCTGGCTGATATCCGGCCAGTCGGAGGGGTAACGCAGGATGTCGTCGTAGGGAATCAGCTTCTCTTCAGCGGCGTTGAGCTGCTTGGTTAAGTTCAGGTCGCGCTGCTGCTGGTACAGCCGCTGCTGCTGGAAATTGAACTTGTCTTCCAGAAGCGGGCGCACGCCAATCGCGTATTCGTTGGTTGGGTCCAGCACGAGGATCTGGTCGACGACGCCGAGCGCTTCGCGGTAGCGACCCTCCTCGGTCAGCCGCATGGCGGTCGCCCGCAGGTCGGCCACGGTCCGGTGGCGCTGAGTCTCGGCATCACGGCGCTGCTTCTCCAGTCGTTCGGCGGTCGCCTGCTCGTTATTTCGGTTTGCTTCGTCGATCGCTGACTGGCGGGCCTGCTCGAGGGCAAGCTCGGTCTGCTTGACCTGGTTGTCGAAGTTCCTCAGGGCCTCGGGCGTGAAGATGTTGGGGTTCTGGTTGCGGGCGACTCGGGCCCGCTCGACGTCCGCAGACGCGGCTTGGAAATCACGGCTCGCGATCGCGGCGCGAGCGTCGGCAATCGCCTGGTCGAACGCGGTCGCGATCTCCTGCGCCGCGATCGTGTTGGTCTGCTGCTGGCGCGTCAGCGCGTTGGTGTCCAGTGTGCTACGGCCCTGAAGAATCAGCACGCGGTTGAGCCCCGCGCGGGCCGGGGCATTGTCGGGGTCCAGCGCGACCGCGCGGGAATAGAGCCGACGGGCCTGGTCCGGGTCCCCGCTTTCGGCGGCGACTGCCTGGCGCGTCTTCTGCTGGCTCTCGTACTGGTCCTGCTGGCGCTGAAGTTCCTGGGCGCGGGCAGTTGCCTTCAGTTCCGCCAGCGCGCGATCTTCTTGCGTCGGACCGGCCGGGGTGGGCGGCGGAACGGGTGCCACATCGGGAGCCGTGGGGGCCTGTGCGACGGCGGGCTGGGTGGTCGGCCCGGCGGCGGGAGCCTCGGCGACAACCGCCGGCCTGGCCGCCTGGGCTTCGTCCTGCTGCCGCTGCAAAGCCAGCTTTCGCTCGGTCTCCGCGCGGTCAGCGGCTTCCTTCTTGTCCATCCGGGCCAGGTAATGCGCGGGGCTGTCTTCGAAAAGTCCGGGGCGATAACCGGCGTCGCGGGCGCCTTCGAAATCCTTGCGGGCGGCGATCCAGTCACCCTTGCGGAATTCCTCGCGGGCCCGGGCATAATACTGACGGCCGCTGAGCGCGGGCGCCGGCGCGGCTTCGGCGGGAACTGGAGCAACAGCTTCCGCCGGTGTTGCGGGAGCCGCAGGTGCGGGCGCGTCAACGGCGACAGCCGGCTGAGTCGCGGGAGTCGCGGGAGCCGCGGGCTGATCGGCCACGGCGGCCGGTGCGGGGGCAGCAGGCTTATCGGGTGTGGCGGGCGCTGGCGTCGCGGGGGCCGGGGTTGCGGTGGCGGCCGGTGCATCCGGCTGGGTTGTCGGAACGACTGCGGCGGGAGCGGGGGCCGGAGCCGCGGGAGCCGGTTCGACTGGGGGCGCGGGCGCTGCCGGGGCAGCGTCGGGGGGCGTTACTTTGCCCGACTGCTCTGCCTTGGCTCGGTCGGCCGCTTCCTTCTTGTCCATCCGCGCCAGGTATTCCGAGGCGGCGGGGCCTTCGAACAGCCCAGGCTTGTAGCCGGCATCCTGAGCGGCCTGGAGGTTCTTGCGGGCGTTGATCCAGTCTCCATCGCGGTACTGCTTCTGCCCGAGGTGATACGCATCCTTCGGCGAGAGCGTAGCGCCCGCGGTCGCGTCGGCCGGCTGAGTCGCGGGGGCGGCATCGGCTGCGGCGACGGCCAGGCGAGCGGCGGCATCCGGGTCGTCGGCGACAGGCTTGGCGAACGGCGCGGCGTTATCGACCGGGGCGGCCGGCGCGTTGTTGCCGCCGGCCGCGGGCGCGTCTTCCGCGTAGAGACGGGAGATCTGCGCCAGGCTCGCCGACAGGGCCACGGTAGCCGCCAGGCCCAGTGCCGCGAGGCGACCTTTGGCCGGGGAGGACGGGAGCGGGGCCGACGACGTGCCGATGCGATCGAAGAACACGAGTTCCTCCTCGGCGGAAGCGAACTTCCGCAGCGTTATCCGGTCGCAATGCGGGGAGCTTGCATCGCTCCGCCGCACGCCACTGCGTCCGGAAAACTTGCGCTACGACCCGCCAACAACACACGACTCCGCGCATCCGTACTGGTGCGTGGGGAGCCATTCGTAAGCGGATCGTCGGGGCATGCGCGGGAAAACCGGTCTGTTGTCAGATCCAGGGTGCTCTCTCATGGGCCGGCATCGGCGTCTCACAGGGTGCGGCACGACAATCGGAACAAACCACCCGAACAACCGGCGTTACCATGCCGGCCAAACGGTCTTCCGGGATGTCTCTACCCGCACTCACCAAGCCCGTACTCACCCAATGCCGTGATTACCAAATTATGGTAACCCGTCGCCTGTTAATACCTGGCAAGCGGGTCGGGTGCTCGTCTCAGTCGTCTATCAACTGACCGCAACCCACATCCTTCGCCGGTGTGAGTCGCCATCCGTTGAAACATCCGGGACGAGCCCGTGTCGGTAAGGCTCCGCCTTCCGATTGGCCGTTCCTACGTCCGGGCCGGCCCACCGGATTGGGCGCAAGTGTATGAAAACGCCAATGCGGTTGCAAATAAAATCGTCTGGCGCAGCGTAATTCCATCAACGCTTCCTGGCCCCCCGTTCCCACGTCAATTTCGATGGTCGGAGCGGCCGATAATACTGGTTTTCTCGGATGATTCGAGCGGTTTTCAAGTGTCGACGTCGTGCTCGGACGAGATGGCGAGCCACCCGGCGTCAGTCGCGACCCGCCCGTGCACCCGGCCGCGAGGCATGCGACGGTTGGGCGCTTCGTCATGGAAAGTAATGTGGGTGATTTGGAGCGATGTTCGCGCCGCGTGGATGAACCTGACGTGCAGGCCTGGTCGCCGGACCGCCCGCCGCCCTACTTCTCCTTCACGCGCTCGATGTCAGCGCCGACCGCCGCCAGTTTCTTCTCGATCTTCTCGTAGCCGCGATCGATATGATAGACGCGATCGACGCGCGTCGTCCCGCGCGCGACCAGCCCGGCCAGCACCAGCGCTGCCGAGGCGCGCAGGTCGCTCGCCATCACGCTGGCGCCCTGCAATTCCTTCACGCCCTGGATGATCGCGGTCGGGCCTTCCTTGCGGACGCGGGCGCCCATGCGGTTCAACTCTCCGACGTGCAGGAACCGATCGGGGAAGATCCGCTCGGTAATGACGCTGATCCCGTCACCCAGGCAAAGCAAGCCCATGAGCTGCGCCTGAAGGTCGGTCGGGAAACCCGGATATGGCTGTGTCGTCATCTCGACGGTATTGAGCCGGCGCGAACTGGAGACGAAGACCGTCCCGTTCTCGCGCACGATGCGTACGCCGATCTCGTCGAGCCGGTCGACCACCGCGATGAGGTGATCGAGGTTGCAGTTCTTCAGCTCGATCTCCCCGTTGGTGATCGCGGCCGCAATCATGAACGTGCCAGCCTCGATGCGGTCGGGGATAATGCGGTGGTCAGCGCCCGTAAGCCGTTCGACGCCCTCGATGCGAATCTCCGGCGTGCCGTGGCCCTTGATCTGCGCGCCCATCTTGATCAGCAACTCGGCGCAGTCGGAAACTTCCGGCTCACACGCCGCCCCGACGAGGACCGTTTCCCCTTCGGCCAGAGCCGCGGCGCAGAGAACGTTGATCGTCCCCAGGACAGTTGGGCCTTGTGCGCCGCCGAGATACATGCGGCAACCTTTGAGCCGTCCGTGGGACTCGCCGATGATGTTGCCGTTCTCGGTGCGGAACGTCGCGCCCAGCTTCTGCAGACCGCGGACGTGCAGGTCGACGGGGCGATCTCCGATCGCGCACCCGCCCGGGATCGAAACCACCGCCCGACCGCGCTTGGCCAGGAGGGGCCCGAGGACGCAGATGCTCGCCCGCATCGTCTTGACGATGTCGTAGCGGGCCTCGCTCTGCCGCTCGTCGCGGACCTCGATGTCCAGTGGGCCGTTGAGCACCGGCCGGCCTTCACCGGCGGCGGCGGCGTCGGGTTCGTGGCGGAAGACGTCGCACCCCAGCTCGCCGATCAGCTTGGTCATCGAGTCGATGTCGCTGAGGCGGGGGACACTGCGCAGCGTGGTCTTTCCCTCCGCCATCAGGCACGCGGCCAGAATGGGCAAGGCGCTGTTCTTGCTCCCGCTGACTTCGATTTTGCCTTTGAGCCGGGTTCCGCCCCGAATTAGAAATGAATCCATTTGAGCCCGTCCTTGGGCCGAACGACGCATCGCCAGACAACGCATCGCACCGTGCCCGAAATGTTCTGGTCCCGGGACGGCTCAACACGCACGTCCGGTCCGCGACACCCGGTCTATCGGCCGCTCCATCGGCCAATTTCCAATCTATCTTTTACCGCGGTGATCCGCCGGTTTATCGGCCGGAGAACCCCGCGCCCGATCACCGCGCATTGTGCGCTTGCGATGGTGGGTTTGCAACCCATACGCCGGACGATCGCGATCCGTTCGACCGACTTGTTTTGCCCTGCGCTTCGGAGGAATGCGGGCCTTTGAGGTCTCCCTCGACGGATGGGATCGTGCGCTGGCAGGGGTTTCCCTTCAGCGACGAGGACCCGCTTAAGCCGAAGATCGTCAAAGAGGTGATCGACGCCGATCCCGGCGTCGCCGCCCGACACGCCGAGCAGAAGAAGAATTGACCTATACCGGAGCCGGGTTCGGTCCGGGCGGAGGCGGCGGTCGAACGGGCGGCTTGGTGCGGATGACCGCATCGGTCATCCAGCAATCTTTGTACTGGCCTTCTCCCTGCTTCGTGAGGCCAAACAGGTAGGTGAACTTGCCCCCTTCCTGCGTGGTGATGGTCACTTCCATCTCCGCCTGACCGGCGTCTTTCTGGACGTCGCCGTACTCGATTGACTTGCAGTTCAGCATCGGCCCGTAGACCGGTCCTTTGACCATCTGCGCGAAATGCTCGAACGGCCCGGTCGCCTGCTGATTGGCGGGCGAAGCGAAGCGGAAGACGGTCTGAAGGCCGGCGTCGTGGTCATCGTTGTGCTGCATCGCCTCCATCACGACCTTCACGACCTGGTCGGGCGTCAGTTCCGGCTTGGGAGTGGGTTGCTCGGGCTTCGGCTTTACATCGCCTGCATCAGCCGAGCGGGCGGAGCCGATTGACAGAAGAATGAATGCCAGGGCAACTAACTTGGTGGCGACTGGCAACGAGCGGCGTGACATGCGACCTCCATTCAAGAAACGTACGGCCGGCATTCCCGCGGATTATACGCACGAATGAGGGAAGCGGATTTTCCATCATGTGATGGGCCGGCCTTTCGCGATCGACGGCGGCCGCGGATAGCGTGCGTCGGTCCGTCCACGTTTCTCGATTCGCACGATGACGTGAGCGCTCGTTCCGGGCAGATCGATGGGAACAACCTGCGGCGCGTCGCCCCCCAGGATCCGGATCGCCCGAGTCGCCGCCGGAAGCTCTTCCGCGGCGCGCGCGCCCTTCATCGCCATCAGCCGTCCCCCCTGCTTCACCAGCGGCAGGCAATACTCCGCCAGCCGTTCGAGCGGGCCGACCGCCCGCGCGACCACCGCGTCAAACGATTCTCGCCGCGCCGAGCGCCCCACGTCCTCCGCGCGATCGTCAGACACCTCCACGTTCGCGAGTTCGAGCGCCTCGACCGCCTTGCGCAGGAACGCGGCTTTCTTCTTCGTCGATTCGATCAGCAGCACATGCGCATCCGGACGGGCGATCGCCAGCGGAATTCCCGGCACGCCGCCGCCGCTTCCCACGTCCGCAAGGCGGTGCGGTCCCGCCGGCAGGAACGGCAGAAGCGTGAGCGCATCGGCGACGTGGAGCAGTTCCGCCTGCGCGCGGTCGGTGATGGCCGTAAGGTTCATCGTCTGGTTCGCGTCGATGAGCAGGTCCAGGTAACGCGAGAGCCGATCATGCTGTTCCAGCGTCAGCGGCACGGACGCCGCCAGAGATAGTTTCCGCCAAAGTTCATTCATGCTGGGAGTCAATTATCCGCCGTAGACGATGGCTTCGAAGTGGTATGGGGATTTGTGGACTTCTTTCCAGTGGACGGCGTCGGTGGAGTGGAGGAGGCGGCCGCGCCAGGCGGCGCCGACGAAGACGCCGTTGCCCCAGGCGGCGATGAGTGGGGCGTTGTGGTTTTCCTGGCGGGTCCATTTGATGCCGTCGGAGGAGAAGAGGGTTGCACCCTGGGCGATGGCGACAAAGCGGTCCGCGGCCCAGAGGACGGAGTTGAGGTGCTCCCCTTCTTCGCCGAGCTGTCGGTCGGACCAGGCGATGCCATCGTGCGTGATCATGCGCAACCCGTTGAGGCCGACGCCGACGAAGACACCGTGGCCGAAGGCGATGTCGACCAGCGTGTCGATCGCCTTCACGTCGGGCGCATCGGACCAGGTACGGCCATCAGCGGAGGCGGCACGTCGGCCGCGGTCCCCTACGCCTACGAACTTGCCGTCACCGAAGGCGACACGACGGAGGATGTTCTTGCCTGCGATGGGAGTGATGTCGCTCCAGGTGACGCCATCGGGGCTGGTGACGACGAACGGCTTGGAATCGCCAACGCCACCGGGATCGCCGCCGATCGCCAGGAAGGCGTCGTGACCAAACGTGAGACCGCGGACGAACGCGGAGAACCGGGCGTCGCGCATCTGGCTGGTCCAGTTGATGCCGTCCGGCGTTGAGGCGAACAGGTTATCCCCGCCGTACGTTCCCACCGCCACCCATCGCCCGTTCCCGAATGCCGCGGCGCGAAAGACTTCGCCATCCTTCCCGAGAACCAGATTGCTCCAGTCGATCCCGTTGGGTGAAACGAGCCGTTGCCCGTAATTCCCAACGGCGAGAAACATGGAACGACCACTTGGCATGAGAGAGGATCAGAAAAGAAGTGTTGAACCGCCAAGGCGCCGAACATTCGGCGGTCCATTTTACTTTCTACTTCGCGCTCGCGCGCTCACACCAACCCCGGCAACCGTCCCCCAAACGCGGCGTGCTCCGCGCTCGCGCTATCTCCAAACCGATCCGTCTTCACGCCCATGCGATTGAGCATCTCGACGTAAAGGTTCGAGACCGGGGTCTGGTCCGGGTAGACGAGCTGGCGGCCGGTCTTGAGCGAGCCCCCGGCGCGGCCGGCGAGGAGGACGGGATAGTCGTTGCGGCCATGGCCGCCGTCCGCCATGTAGGACGTGTAGAGGAGCATCGTGTTATCGAGCAAGGAGCTGCCTCCCTCGTCGATCGATTTCATCTTGCGGACCATTTCCGCGAAGAGCTGCGTGTACCAGGCATGGATCTGTCGGCAGGCCTCGCGGGCGATCGGGTCGGCATCCTCGACGCGCCCGGCGTTGCCTTGGTGCTCCAGCGTGTGCGAGTGACGCTCGTAACCGACCGTCACCACCCCGGGGAACAGCGCCTCATCGCTGCCGGCGGCGAGGGTCGCGACGCGCGTCGTGTCGGTCTGCAAGGCGAGGATCATCAGGTCGGCCATCAGACGGATATATTCCTGATGGCGCTCGGGGTCCTGCTCGACCGGGTTGGTGATCTTCCAGATGGACGTGCCCGGTGCGGGCAGCCCGCTCGGCATGTTCAGCCTGGAGGGACCGGGAGCGATCGCGTCGGCGGCTTCCAGCCGTTGCCGTGCTTCGGCGAACGCGACACGCTTTTCTACCGAGCGGACCGAATCCAGATATTCGTCCAGCTTGCGCTGGTCGGCACGGCCCAGGCGGCCACGCAGGTCGCCGGCATCGCCGAGAACCAGGTCCAGCACGCTGCGGTCGCGCGAGTCGGAGCGCGACGAGCGCTGCACGGAATCGGCAATCGCGGCGGCGGTGCGGTGCCGCCAGTTGGGCACGACCGGCTTGCGACCGCGGAACATCCGTTCGAAGACCAGCCGGGGGTTCCCTTCATACGGCACCGGCTGATCGGGCGCGCGGAAGGAATACTTTCGCTCGGCGTTGCCCAGACCGATCTCCAGCGACGGCAGGAACGTCTCTCCCCCCACCACTTCGGCCACGCGCTGGTCGATCGAGATGTCGGCGTACATCCGGCCCGCGACCTTGCGCACCTGTTCGGCGCCGGTCAAGTGAAGCATTGAACAATGCTCGTGGGCATTCACCCCTTCGCCCCGCCCGTTGTGCGAGAGGCCGGCGATCAGGAGCAGGTCATCCTTGGCGAATTCCAGGGGACGCAGGATCGAGGGAAGCCGGGTCAGCGGACCCGGCTGTTTCATGCGCCACGACTCGAGGACGGTGCCCCCGGTCACGGTGAAGATCGCCATCCGCAAGGGCGGACGGCCATCGGTCGTTTCCGGCGACAACCCGGCCATCGCGGCCGCGGGCGCGGCGAGAGATTCGAGAAGCGGCAACGCCATCAGCGCGCCGGCGCCGCGCAGTACGGCTCGGCGAGATAAATGTGCTTTGGGGCGGTGCATCATAAGTACTCGTCCCCTCATACTGTCGGCCGGGTGCTTTGTTCGAGATGATCGATCTGCCGCCCCTACGGCACGACGCGCAAGGCAACATTCTTCAGGAAAATCGTCTTTTCAGTCCCCGTGACGTAACCGTGGAACAACAGCTCGTACTCGGCGTCCCCCTTCGTGCTGGCCGACAACGTGACGGACTTCCAAACGCCTTGCGTATCGATCAGGGCATATTCCGCGCTGGTGCCTTTTTCCCGACTTTGCTGCTTGATCAGCAGCCGGGCCGCTCCGGCGGCACCGCCCGTGGCAAGGTAGTCGAAAGTTAACTGATACGTCTTTCCACCCGACAACGCCAGCGGGTCATAACGCAATTGGACCGGACCCGGGCCAGCCAGCTTGCGCACTCCGATCGCGCGGAATCCGTGCGTCTCGGTGGCGTCGAGGAAAACCTCCCCCGATGTCGCGTCATCCGGCGCGATCATCCCCCAGTGATCGGGGAATCCCCCTTCGCTTTTCGTCTGATGCCCATGCTCGTAACGCGCGACGAACGGCTGCATCTTCATCACGTCGCCGGTCAGGATGAGATTCGGCGCATCGGATGCCGCGGACATGCAAAAGACGAGGAGTAGGATCGCCACAGATAGGGGACTGATGAACACAGATAAGTGAGGTTGAGGCTGACTCATTCGGTTGTCCGATCAAAATGGCCCGATGGCATCATTGCCTACGCCGGCCTCAGTTCCCAGTCGATGTTCATTTCATCGCAAACGCCGGCAAGGCGCTGGCGGAGCTGGCTGATTGCCGTGCCGCGCGGGACGGCGAGGATCAGCTCCATCTCGAAGAGGGGCGCGCCCGTGTAAGGGGCTGGCGTGAGGTGGGTGTCGAGGCTCTCGATGTTCACCTGCATCTCGCGCAGGGCATGGGACACGCGGTGCACGAGCCCGGGCTGGTCGATCGCCGTCGCCACGAGCCGGTACGGCATCGCCGATGCCGCCCGCGCCGCCGGCGTTTCCTGCGTAGGGCGCAGCTCAACGTGCAGACGGCTACCCTGGGCGAGCTGCCCGATATCGCCGCGGACGCGATCGAGCGCCGGCTCGTCGCCTGCGACCAGAAGCATGATCGCGAACTGCCCGCGCAGGTTGACCATCCGGCTGTCCTCGATGTTCCCGCCCCGGTCGAAGATGAACCGCGACACCTCGTCCACCAGCCCCGGCCGGTCCGTCCCCACGGCAGTCAAGATCGAGTGCGACATATCAGGAGCGTAAAACGAACGAAGCGGAAATGGAATTCCTCGCGGCACGCTGCCAGATGCAAAAGTTGGAGTTCTAATGCTGAGTGCCGGCGGATGCACTTCGAAATCATGGATTGATTCAATTCGCGATGAGCCAAGATTGCCGGTAAAAACGTGCGCTGAGCGTGATGATGATGAACGATGACGCCACCGCCAATGTCACCGAGAGCACGCCGGCGCCAGCGCCCAGCGCGTTTCGCCGGGCGATCGATCGGTGGCAGCGGGTACCGCTCTACCAGCGTATCCTCATCGCCCTGGTTCTCGGCGTCATCACCGGGCTGTTGCTGAAACAACGGGCTGCCGGGCTCGACATCGCCGCGCACCTGATCATCCGCGTGCTGGGGGCGCTGGCGACGCCACTCATCCTGCTCGCGGTCATGCGGTCGCTGACGCAGGCGCAACTGGGACGTGCTGACGCGATGCGCGTCGGCAAACTGCTGGTCCTCAATACCCTGGTCGCGATCGCGATCGGGCTGCTGGTGGCGAACGTGATGAAGCCGGGCCTCCGGGCGCACGTGGAGTTGCCGGGCGACGACTCGATCAAGGCCAAGCACGACCCGCTGGCGCAGATCCTCGACAGCATTCCGGATAGCGTCGTGCGGCCGTTCGTGACTAACAACGTGATCGGCGTGATCATCCTGGGCGTCGCGTTCGGGCTGGCCTTGCGCGCGGAGGCGGGCGAGAGAGCCAAAGCGATCGAGGAGTGGCTCGATCTGGCGTTTCGGGTCGTCGTGCGGATCCTCCACTTCGTGATCGCGTTCGTGCCGCTGGGCGTGTTCGGGATCGTCGCGGGCGTCGTAGGCACGCAGGGGTTCGCGCCGTTCCGGGCGCTGGCGGCGTTCATCGTCGCCGTGCTGACGGGATTGTTCCTCCAGGCGTGCTGGTACCTGATCAGGATCCGAATGGGATCGTGGGTGCGGCCGGGGGCGATGTTCAAAGGGATGCGCGACGCGCTGGTCATGGCCTTCTCGACCGACAGCTCGACCGCGACAATGCCGGTCACCTACGAGAGCCTCGTGCATCGCGTTGGACTGCGGGAGAAGTCGGCCAGCCTGGGTGCGCTGGTCGGCACCAATTTCAATAACGACGGCACCGCCTTGTATGAGGCGATGAGCGCGCTCTTCATCTCACAGCTCATCGGCCAGCAGCTCTCCCTGACCCAGCAACTCGTCGTGGTCGTGACGGCGGTCCTCGCCAGTGTCGGAGCAGCGGGTATCCCCGAAGCCGGGCTGGTCACGATGCAGCTCGTATTTATGGCCGTGGGGCTGCCGACGAAATACATCGCCCTGCTCCTGACCGTGGACTGGTTCCTCGACCGAAGCCGGACGGTGATCAACGTCATGGGCGACATCAACGTGAGCTGTCTGCTGGATGGGCAGCGGCGCGACAAGTAGTGCTGGGTGCTGAGTGCTGAGAGCGAAGTGCTAAACGCCGATCGTAAACCCTGAACTATAAACTCTGAGTACAGGAACATGCGCGTGGATGACGACGCACTCGACATCGAAGATCCTGCTTTGCTCGTTGGATATTTGCGCGCGATTGGGCGCATATCGGCGGACGAGACGCCCCAGTGCACGATCCTTTCCGGCGGTGTCTCCAACCGGGCCGTGCTGCTGCGTCGATTTTCTGGCGAGGCGTGGGTGCTCAAACAGGCGCTGCCCCGGTTGCGCGTCAGTGTCGAGTGGCTCAGCGATCCACGCCGGATCGAGCGCGAGGCGCTGGGGATGCAACGGCTCGGCGAGCTCGCGCCCGCCGGCACGATCCCCGAACTGCTCTTCATCGATCCGCCGCACCATCTGCTGGCGATGACCGCGGTGCCGCAGCCGCACGAAAACTGGAAGTCGATGCTACTCGCGGGACGCCTGAATGCCGACCATGTCAAACAGTTCGCGGTTTTACTCGGCACGATCCATCGCGCCGCGTGGGAGCGGCGCGGCGCATTGGCGCCGGAGTTTGATGATCGCAGCTTCTTCGAGTCGCTCCGATTGGAGCCATACTACCTTTACTCGGCGCAGCGCATGCCCGCGGTTGCGCCGTTCCTGGAGGAACTGGTGGAACGAACGCGGGCGAGAGGGCTTACGCTCGTCCACGGGGACTACAGCCCCAAGAACGTGCTGGTCCACCGCGACCGTCTCATCCTGCTCGACCACGAAGTCATTCACTTTGGCGACCCGGCATTTGACCTGGGTTTTTCCCTCTCACACCTGCTGAGCAAGGCACATGTCCTGCGTGAGCGGCGGACGGATTTCGTCCGCGCGGCACTGGAATACTGGGCGATCTACGCGCGGACGATAGACGGCGTGCCCTGGCAGGCGGAGTTGGAAGCCGCCGTGGTGTCGCATACGCTCGCCTGCCTGCTGGCACGCTGCATCGGCCGCTCGCCATTGGAATATTTGCGGCCCGAAGCCGCCGCTCGGCAGGCCAATGCCGCCTCGGCGATGATGATGGGCCGCACGCCGGTCGGCTTGAGGCAGATGGCCGACGCGTTCGTCGCGCGATTGGATGATTGACCCATGCATGTGATCGAACGCCTCGAGGCCCAGGAAATCCTCGACAGCCGGGGCAGGCCAACCGTCGGCGTCAACTGCACCCTCGCCAGCGGCGCGGAGGCCTTCGCGTCGATCCCGTCGGGCGCATCGACCGGCGGCGCCGAAGCGGTGGAACTTCGCGACGGCGATCCGAAGCGTTACGGCGGGCTGGGTTGCCGGCGCGCGGTCGCAAACGTCAACGATGCCATTGCGACAGCACTGCGTGGCCGAACGTTCGCCAGCCAGTCGCAGCTCGACAGCGCGATGATCGAGTTGGACGGCACGCCAGATAAATCTCGATTGGGCGCGAACGCGATCCTTGGCGTCTCCATCGCTTTCGCCCGCGCGGTCGCGAAGCGGGATGGGGCACCGCTTTACCAGCACCTGGCGACGTTGCTCCACGCAACGGCTCACCGGTTTCCACGATTGACCGTGAACCTGTTCAGCGGCGGCAAGCATGCCGGCGGGCAGGTGCCGATCCAGGACGTGCTGATTGTTCCGCTTGCCGCGGCAACGATCGACGAGTCGCTGGCGACAACGTACGCCGTCTATCAAGCATCGGTCCGACTGACGAACGAGAAATACCAGGCGCGCGGCCTCGTCGGCGACGAGGGGGGATTGGCCCCCGCGTTTCCATCAACCGAAGCCATGTTCGCCGACGCGGTCGAATCGATTCAATCGGCGGGCTTCTCACCCGGCCGCGAAGTCGCCCTCGCGATCGACGTGGCCGCGAGCCATTTCTTCCGGGACGGCCGCTATGACCTGGGTGGCCGGCGCCCGCTCGACGGCCTTGAGATGATCGAACAGGTGCGCGGTTGGGTGGAGAGCTACCCAATCGTGAGCGTCGAGGATGCGCTGGCTGAAGACGATTGGGCCCACTGGCCGGCGCTTCGCGAAGCGATCGAGGACAAGGCCCTCGTGCTCGGCGACGACCTGCTCTGCACCAACCCCCGGCGGATCAGCCGTGCGATCGACCTGCGCGCCGCCAATGCCCTGCTGCTCAAGGTGAACCAGATCGGAACGCTGACGGAGGCCGCGCAAGCCTGCATGCTGGCCAGGGACGCAGGCTGGGCGATCACCGTCAGCGCTCGCAGCGGCGAAACCGAGGACAATTGGCTGGCCGACCTGGCCGTCGGATGGTCGGCAGACCAGATCAAGGTCGGCTCGATCACGCGGAGCGAACGACTCGCCAAATACAACCGACTCCTGGCGATCGAAGCGAATGCGAAGTTGCCGCTGCCGACGTGGTGAACATTGGGTCCGGCAACTTTGTACAACTTCGCGCGTCTGGATACGTACATCCTGCGGAGGAATGCTTTGGCTTCTCATCGAAAGCTGTCGTTGATCATACTATTCGTTGCTATTTCGTCGTTTGCGGCAATCGGCGCGGCGCCGTCCGCGCCGACGACAGCGCCCGCGGCCACAGCAAGGAAATGGTCGACCTGCACTACTTTTCGCACGAGTCACCCACGCCCGCGAACAAGACGCACATCCAGCGCATGCACAACGCCGGCTACGACAATGGCTACGGCGAGAACATCGCGATGGGCAGCGCCAGCGGCGAACAGACCTTCTGGATGTGGTTCGACAGCCCGGGCCATCACCAGAACATGGCCAACCCCAACGCCACCGCGCTGGGCGTCGGGGAGAACGGCGTTTACTGGACTCAGAACACCGGCACTGGCAAACGGCTGATGCTCCTCAACCCCGACGAACGCCAGGCACTCCTCGCCGCCTCCAAACCTGCCCACTAACGGCTTGCCATTGCATCGACTGATCCGTCGCAATACCCAGACGATTGCGGTAACGTGACACCGCGCCCGCCCGACCGGGATTGCCGTGGGCCAGGGTCAGCTCAGGCAACGCGAGGGCAACGGGGCGTTACGGCAGGAGCTACACACACATGTCCATGGTGGTCACGACAACGTTTACCGTTGAGGGTTATCGGATTCGCCAGTACCTGGGCGTCGTGCGCGGGATCATCGTCCGCTCGCCGACGATCGCGCAGGGAATTCTCGGCGGACTCAAATCAATCATCGGCGGGCAGATCGGTTCTTACACGGAGATGTGCGAGCAGACCCGCCAGCAGGCGTATGAGCTGCTCATCGATCACGCCCGGGCCGTCGGCGCCAACGCGATCGTCGGCCTTCGTTACGATGCTTCTGAGATCGGGGGCAAGACTTCCGGCGCAACCGAAGTCCTCTGCTATGGAACCGCCGTCCTCATCGAGCCGGAAACCGCTTGATCGTGAACGCGGCCCACCGCTTCACCTGGCTCTAAGTCCCATCCCGCGACTTTTTCCGTGTGACCGCGCCAGCCATAAACGGCACATCGGATGTGGGGATCTGGTGCCGTGTCTTGTAACGGCGGATGAACCAGTGCGGGTCCCGCCGGTATTCCTGGATCAAAGCGAACGTGAACGGACGGCCGCACTCGGGACATTGGTGGCCGTCGGGCAACCCGGTCAATCCGTAGCCGCAGTGAATGCAGAACGGGTCGGAGCGATTCTGGACCGCCTTGCGTACGGCGCTGGCGAACATCACCGCGGGAACCGAGACCGCCAGGATCACCAGCTTGAACCCGGCGTACCAGAGGATGTTGAGCAGGTGGAGGTCGAAGACCAACCCCGACACCAGCAGACCGACAACTGCCACGGCTGGGAGCACCAGCACCCATCGCCACCCCACGTATCGCAATGATTCGCCAAAGTTGGGCAGCCAGAAGATTCCGTCGTCCTCGCCAGGCGGCATCTGCGTGGGTGATGCGTGGACTTCCGGCGGCAGTTGTCGCTCGAGCGGCACGCGCCGCCCCGGCGGGACGCTGGGCTCGGGAGGATCAACACTGCTCATGAATTCGCCGATCGCACAAAATACTTGACCAGCGTCACCTGGTTTCCCCGCTCGTTGTACTCGAAATGATCCACCATCCCCCGCGCGATCAGGATGCCGAAGCCGCCGTTGCGCAGGCCCAGCTTCTCCCGGATCTCCATGTGCGCGGTGGGATCTTCGGCCTGAGCGGCGTGCGGGAGCTGGCCGCGGTCGAAGCCGGGGCCCTGGTCGGTGATCACGAACTTCAGCCACCGGTCGGTCACCTCGTAGGCGATCGAGACGGTCAGGTCCTTATGGCGCCGGTTACCCCACTCGGCGGCGTTCTCGATCATCTCCAGCGTGGCGGTGCGGATCTGGCCGATCTCTGTTTCCGACAGCGGCGTCTGCACGAACAGCTCGCTGAGCAGGTCATTGAGTTGCTCGCGCTGATGGGTGTCGCTGTCCAATTGCAGCTCGACCGACGTGTGCGTCCGCCGTTCGCTCAACTCCCTGCGGTGTTCGAGGCTGCTGCGGACCTCGCGGAGTAGTTCGTCGGGGCTGAAGGGCTTGGTCAGGTAGCGGTTGGCTCCGACGCGCAACCCCGAGCGGCGCGAGCGGGCATCGTGCAATGCCGTCAGCATCACGATCGGGATCAGGTTGGTGTCCCGGCGGAACTTGAGTTCCTGGCAGACCTCAAAGCCGCTCATGTCGGGGAGCATCAGGTCGAGGATAACGGCGTCGGGTCGATCCGATGTGGCCCGCCGGATCGCCTCCGCACCATCGGCGACCGAGACGGCCTGAAATCCCTCGGTGCGCAGCAGTTCGCCCAACAGCGAGCGCAGTTCCGCGTCGTCTTCCACCACGAGTATACGTTCGGCCTGGTCCACCGCCGGTTCCGCCCTTCCCGGTGCGCAGGCAACCATGCCTCATCCGTCAGTCGCGCGCTCGACGGCCGCCTCAAGCGTGGGCGCGACGGACAAGACTGTATGCAGCTTGCAACGGCGGAGCACCTCATCCGCCATACCGCGCACGCCGCTGAGCACCAGCCGGCCTTTCGCCTGTTTCAACTCGCGTTCAGCCGCGAGGAGCATGCTGATGCCGGGGGTAGTGAGCAGGTCGACCCCATGCAGGTCTACCACGACGCGCGGCTCGCCGCGCAGCGCCGCGACGAACGCCATCTCGACCTGATCGACCCCGTCGCGCGTCAGGCTGCCGGCCAATCGCAGCACCTTCACGCCCCGCACGTCCGATTGATCAAGTGTCGCCATGATGAGAAAATCCCCTGACCCGAAATTGTTCAGTTCGGATTGTCGTCTCTTTGCCGGAAATGTGCCAGTCAATTCCCCCGGAGGGTTTCCGCCAAATACTTGGCGCGCGACGTACGGAAACCTACCCTCTGCGGCCTATGAGCATCCTCGTCAATCAGAACACGAAGGTCATTTGTCAGGGCATCACCGGGGCCGCCGGCGCATTTCATACCAAGGGATGCCTGGAATATGGCACGAAGATGGTGGGCGGCGTGACGCCGGGCAAGGGAGGGCAGAAGGACGCGAACGGCCTGCCGATCTTCGACACCGTCGAGCAGTCGGTAAAGAGCACGGGCGCCGAGGCGACGATGATCTTCGTTCCGCCCCCCTTCGCGGCCGACGCAATCATGGAGGCGGCGGCGGCGGGGGTCCGCGTGATCGTCGCCATCACCGAAGGCATCCCGGTGCTCGATATGGTGAAAGTAAAGGCCTTCCTCGCGGAATATCCCCAGAGCGTGCTGATCGGTCCGAACTGTCCCGGCGTGATTGCGCCCGGGGAGTGCAAGATCGGGATCATGCCGGGCTACATTCACACGCCGGCCAAGTCGGCCAGGAGCGGTAAGCGGGTTGGGATCATCAGCCGGAGCGGCACGCTCACGTACGAGGCGGTCTGGCAGTGCTCGACGCGGGGGATCGGGCAGACGACGTGCGTGGGGATCGGCGGAGACCCGGTGAAGGGATTGAACTTCATCGAGCTGCTCGATCTATTCGCCAACGATCCGCAGACCGATGGGATCATCATGATCGGAGAGATTGGCGGATCCGACGAAGAGGCGGCGGCGGCGTTCGTGAAACAGAACGCGAAGCGGTTTGAGAAGAAGCCGGTCGTCGCCTTCATTGCCGGCCGAACCGCCCCGCCGGGGCGTCGCATGGGGCACGCGGGCGCGATCATCTCGGGCGGGGAAGGTAGCGCTGAATCCAAGATCGACGCCCTGCGGGCCGCGGGGATCGCCGTCGCGGAAAGCCCGGCGACGATCGGAGAAACGATGGCGATGGTATTGGGCGTTGCCAGCGCGGCGGCGTGAGGCCTCGGCGAGTTCCGTTGCGGCCTCCGGCTGGATCAGGAGGGCGTAGATCACAGGCTACGCTCGATGCGCTTTCTAACCTCTTCCCAGGGTATTGCCGTTGATGGATCGGATTGGTAGTCGTGAAGCCTCCGATCCAATTCTTCCCGCTCCTCGTCCGTGATTGCGAGGGCTTCAGGATCGTCGGCGAGAGTGTCCCAAATGTCACCGATGAGCTGTAGCCGTTCAGAAGGACTCAACGCGAGGACCGCAGCCATCGAGAGTTTCTCAGGCATCTCAATATTCTACGCCCTGCGAGAACAGCCGGTCCACAGCAATAGCCAATACACCCTCCTGAAGTGCTATCGCGTACGACATTAGGGCCGGTAATCCGAAAAGAACGGGATCGCGTAACCGATGGCGGCGAAGAGGAAGGCGAGCCAGCCGCCCCATTTCGTGCGCCGCCAGAGCAGGAAGAACGCCAGAAAAAGCGTAATCGCCGAGAAGAGTGTCAGTGCTCCGCCAGGCAGGCCGGGGAACGCGTGATGTACGAATTGTTCCAGGAATTGCATCGACTGAGCCTCCGTTAGCAGATGAAGTTGACTCTAGCACGGCTGGCAGTCGGTGCAGTCAAACCGGAAATTTCGACCGCGCTTTGCCGGCATTCTGCGAACGGTTATGACGGCGGTATGATCTGGCGTATCGTGACCCGGAGTTACCGGACCGCGCGCAAGCCGATTCGTCCACGGGAGCATTCATGCCCAGTAGTGAAGAGGAACTGAAGAAGGCCCTCAGGGCCTTCAAGAAACGGCTCAAACTCACCCGTCTCGACGATGAATCCCATCTTGGCCACGGGCCGATGAGCGGCGGTAGCCGGGACAAGGTTGTCTCGATCCAGCCACCGCTTGGATTCGGCCGTGCGATCTGGGAAGAGTTGGTTGAAAAGGGATTCCTCCGGCATGACGGGATGGGGTTCTACGAACTGGTCGAAGGCAAGTAGCGGTAGACATGCTGCCCGTGCGGAGTATTCTGCTCTGACTCAGGAGGCCCGCATGACCCGCCGCGTTTCATTTCTTGTTTGCTTTGTTCTTTCACTGCTCGTACGGGTTTCGTCGGCGGCCGATGCGCCGGCCAAGCCGTTCCTGCATCCACTCTTCGCCAGCGACATGGTCTTGCAGCGCAACCTGCCGGACCCGATCTGGGGATGGACGGAGCCGGGCAAGCAGGTGACGGTCGCGATGAATGGCAAGACCGCGACGGCCACCTCCGGACCGGACGGAAAGTGGATGGCGAAGATCGGCCCGTTCCCTGCTGGCGGACCCTACGAGCTGACCGTTTCCGGACCGAAGGACGTGAAGCTGACCAACGTGCTGGTCGGCGACGTCTGGATCTGCTCCGGGCAATCCAACATGGAGATGGGAATCGGTTCGGCACAGGACGGCGCACAGGAGGTTGCCAGGGCGGACCATCCGATGCTCCGTCTCTTTACGGTCGCCAAGCACATCGCCGCCGAGCCTCAGCCGTTGTTCGTCGACAAGGGAGAGGAGAACAAGTGGCTCGTCTGTACGCCGCAGAACTTGCAAGTGGGCGATTGGGCGGGCTTCTCGGCCGCGGGCTACTGCTTCGGGCGCGACTTGCAGGAGAAGCTGAAGATCCCGATCGGACTGATTCATACCTCCTGGGGCGGGACCGTCGCCGAGGCGTGGACCAGCGACACGGCACTCGAGGCCATGCCCGAATTCACATCGGGCGTGCAAGCAGTCCGCGCGTCGATTCCGGCCAACAACACGGAGACGGTCGAGCAACTGACGGCCAAGTGGTATTTGCGCGTGGATCCTGGATCGGCGGGCGGCGGCGCCGCCTGGGCAGCACCAGACCTCCCGGAGGCCGACTGGAAAACCCAGAAGCTTCCCGGTTACTGGAAACAGGCAAACATTGGCCTGAACGACTTCGACGGCGTCGTCTGGTATCGCAAGCAGGTTGACCTTCCCGCCGAATGGCTCGGCGAAAAACTGGTGCTCCACCTGGGGACGGTCAACGACCACGACACGACCTGGGTGAACGGCGTACGCGTCGGCGGCCATAACGCGCAAGCCGATGCGCGCGACTACCCCCTTCCGCCCGAAGCGACCAAGGATGCGAAGCTGGTGATCGCCGTCCGCGTGCTCGACACCGCCGGCAACGGCGGGTTCTTCGGCCAACCAAATCAGATGCGACTGGAACGTGTTGGCGCCAGCGGCGCGGACGGTTCGATCCCGCTGGCCGGCGACTGGAAATACAAGGTGGGTATCTCGCTCGCGAAAGCCGGCGCACCGCCGCGAGCGTTGCAGAACAATCCCAACCAGCCGACGGTGCTCTACAACGGCATGGTTGCCCCGCTGGTCCCCTTCGCAATCAAGGGCGCCACCTGGTACCAGGGCGAGTCCAACGCCAGCCGGGCGATGCAGTACCGCACCCTGCTGCCGACGATGATCAAGGATTGGCGCAATCGCTTCGGCGTGGGCGAATTCCCCTTCTTCATCGTGCAGCTCGCCTCCTTCATGCCTGAAGCGGATCAGCCGCAGGAATCGCAATGGGCGGAGCTGCGCGAGGCGCAGGCGCTGACCGCGCAATCGGTCGGCCACAGCGCGATCGCCGTCGCCACCGACGTCGGCGACGGCAAGGACATTCATCCCAAGAATAAGCAGGAGGTCGGCCGACGGCTGGCGCTGGGCGCCGAGGCGATCGCCTACGGGCTCGACGTCGAATACGCCGGCCCAACGTTCAAGGATATGGAAACGAAGGACAACCAGCTCATCCTGCACTTCACGCACCTGGGCGGCGGGCTGGAAGTGAAGGACGGTCCGGCCATCAAAGGCTTCGCGATCGCCGGTGAAGATAAAAAGTTCACCTGGGCCGACGCGAAGATCGAAGGGGACACGGTCATCCTTTCATCGGCCTCGGTCCCCCACCCCACCGCGACCCGCTACGGATGGGAGAACAACCCGGCGAAGGCGAACCTCTACAATAAGGCCGGCCTGCCGGCGCCGCCGTTCAGGACGGACGTGCCGAAGTAAGTACGGACCGCGGCCAGTACAAACGAGGATTCCGTCAACGCTTATGCAGGAAAGCTTCGAGATCTCGAGCGCCATGCACGATGGCGACGACTTGAAGAGGGATCGACCGCCACCGATAAACGATCAGGAATGGGGAAACTCTCCAAAACTTGTGGCGTTTGTCCAATAGGTCTTCGCGGAAGTGGCCTATGCCTGGTCGAAGTGCAATTTTTCGGCACTCGCGATTTATCGAGTCAATCATTCGATCCGCCGCCTCGACACTCCATTGATCTGCGGTGTAGGTCCAAATCGACAACAAGTCGCCCTCTGCCTCGCGGGTGAAGACGTAATCGCGGTTCACGCTTTCTCCGCAATCCGACGGCGTTTGAGAACTTCGATTTTTTTCAGCACGTCCCTGGGGTCTACGAACTCTTCCCGATCTGCTTGTGCAGATGCCCGCGCTAGCTTTCGCTTTAGAGTTTTGAACGCCATGTCGCGCTGTCGCTCTTGCTCTTCGAGAAGACGAAGCCCCTCGCGAACCACTTCGCTGGCCGTCTGATAGCGACCGGTCGCGACGCGGGATGCAATGAATCGCCCCAGTTCAGAAGTAAGTGACACATTCAGGCTGGATTTGGAAGGCATAACGCCATTATTCGATGGGTTGGCTACGGGTGTCAAATTCTGACACCTCCTACGGTCTAACCGCGAAGAGACCGAGCGAGGCAATGGCTAGGACAACGGCGAGCCGGTTACTCATTCCCCAGGAATATAGCTGATAACACCATCGAAGGGGCTGCTGGCGGTGGCGTAGCGCTTCCTGGGAATACGGCCGGACTGGTAGGCGAGGAGTCCGGCTTCGAGGGCGTGGCGCATCGCGTGGGCCATCTTCACCGGGTCTTTGGCGTGGGCGATGCCCGTGTTGAGCAGGACGCCGTCGGCGCCTAGTTCCATCGCGAGCGTGACGTCGCTGGCGGTGCCGACGCCCGCATCGACGATCACCGGAAAGTGCGGGTCACCCTCCTTCAGCGTCTCCAGGCAGAGGGAGATGTTGAGCGGGTTGAGAATCCCCTGGCCGGATCCGATCGGGCTGCCGGCGGGCATGACGCTGGCGGCGCCGGCCTCCTTGAGCCGTCGCGCGGCGATCGGGTCATCGCTCGTGTAACAGAGCACCGTAAAACCTTCCTTCACCAGCTCGCGCGTCGCCTCGAGCGTGCCGACGGGATCGGGCAGCAGGGTCTTCTTGTCGCCGAGTACTTCCAGCTTGACCCACCCGGCGCCGCGGTTCCCCTGCTTGTCCAGCAAGTCACGGCCGAGCAGCGAGACACGGACCGCATCCTCGGCTGTAAAGCAGCCGGCGGTGTTGGGGAGGATGACGTAACGGTCCAGGTCCAGGAACTCCAGCAGGCTGCGACCCTGCTTGTCGACCAGACGCTCGCGCCGCACCGCGACGGTGACGACCTGGCAGCCGCTGGCGTCCAGCGCTTGCTGCATCAGCTCGTACGTGGCGTACTTGCCAGTACCGACGAAGAGGCGATTACGGACCTCAAAATCTTTGATGCGGAAGGATTCCATACGTTTGACCGTTACGGATTGCACTCGCGCTGGTAGCACGGGCGCCCCGCCGTGACTTTTTCTCCGGCTTTGCCAGTCTCGGGACAACATGGGCGAGGTGCCCATGTCAGGTGAATGCTGCTTTAGCCGCCGCCGACGAACGTCACAATTTCAACTTCGTCGCCATCGTTCAGCGGCGTGTCATATTTTTCCGACCGGAGCAGACGACGGTTCAGCTCGATCGCCACCTTCTCCGGACGGAGATTATACCGCTCGACGAGCGCGCGAACCGTTTCGCCCTGAGGCAAATCGCGGGAATCACCGTTCACTTTCACGTGCATCGATCTACTTGGCCATTTCCGCGCTCGCCGCGCGCGTCGATTGCTGATTGTAGGGTTGTCGTGTTCGCCGACAAACTGGAACGACCTTTGGCGGAAAGCGAATTTCAGGAAGCGGCGGCGATGCGCTTCAGCACGTCGTCCGCCTCCTGATAGCGCGGGAAGCGACGCTCCTCGGCGACGAACGCCGGCGTGTGGGCGAGCCCGCGCCCGTTCTTCCAGCGCGTGCCCTGTTTCTTGTGCAGAAGCTCGTGGAACATCAGGTACTCGACCACGAACGCCTCCACGTCGGGCCGATCGAGCGATGCGCTGACCATCACCTTATCGCGGACGTAGTCGTAGTGGCCGAATTTCCGGCCGGTGAACGATCGGCTCCAGGTGAGGTGCGGCCGTGGCATCGTCCCGTCGAAGTACTGGGCATTCACGCGATCAAATACCGCGCGAAGATCATGAAACGCGCCGCCCGGTTGCTCCACCACGCCTCCCAGCGATTCCAGCTCCGCCCGGACCGACTGATAGGGCTCGTCCACCATCGCCCGGATCACCGCCTCCCTTCTCGAGCGATCGCGAAGGAACATTTGCCGGCTAAGCGCCTCAAACGTGTCGGCATCGAATGCGATCATCGGTGTCGGGAGTGAGACCACCGAACCTTGAGCTGACGAGCGATATCGGTAGATCCCGCTCATCGGCCGGAAGTGGACGCATAACGGGAGCGGGCATTGCGAAGTGGTCGCCGATCGGGACAGGATTGGAACCGCCAGACGCTGCGCGGCGGCGTACATCTCCCTATTTTCCGGCAGCGAGAAAAATGCAATCCACCCGCGCGCGGCGCGGAGGGATTCTGACAATTGCTCGGGCTGCTCTCCATGACGGCGAAGCGAATCCTCGATCAGCCGGGACTGCCGCTCCAGCGAGAGTCTGACCGTTTCGAATTGCTCGTCAGTCGTGGCGTCGGCAAGGCGACGCAGGGCACGGTCGACGAAGGCGGTGAGTCCCGGCCAGGTCAACCGGCGCTCTGGCGGCGCGGCGATAGCGGGAGTGGCCACCGGCTCGGGAAGATGGTTCCAGTCAATCTCGCGCAAGAACTGCATCGCCCGGCGCGACGGATTGGGGAGGTGCGATTCATTCGCGCCGTGTTCGCGCAGGGTCAGTTCGAGCTCGCGGAGCTGCTGAGCAACGTGCTCCCGCAATGTCGTGCGCTGGGAAGCCGAGAGCGGCGCCGCCAGCTTGCGGCGAACGTCATTTGCAATGCGGACGAGGCCGGAGATGCGGATCGCGCGTGTCATGGACGTAGGTGGGCTTCGCCCACCACCAGGGTCGAGCGGTGGTCGAAGCCTATCGCAGGTCATTGCTCCCGATCCAGCTGCATCCGTAAAATGTCGGGCATGACCATCGAGCGTCTTAAGGAACTTCACGAATCGCGCCCGTTCAAACCATTCATCATCCATATGGGGGACGGGCGGAGCGTGCCGGTCGTCCATCCGGAGTTCCTTGCTCGAAGCGTGAGTGGACGAACCGTCGTCGTCATCGACCCGGACGATCACGCCCATCACATCGATCTTCTATTGGTGACAGATCTGGAAATCGGCAACGGCAAACGCGGTCGCCGCTCGCGCTAGCGCGTGTTGGATCCCATCGGCGTCAGCACGTTCAATCGGCCGCGGTTGATGGTGAGGCTCGTCTTCGACGACTGCTCGCAACGGGCGGCGAACTCTTCGTAGTACTTATTGATGAAGGTTCGCGTCGCCCAGGCCGTTCCGTCGGCCAGGCCGCAGATGGTGGTGCCCGGCATGATGCCCTGTGTCTTTTCCAGCTCCATCAGCATCTCCAGATCGCTGACGCGCCCCATCCCGTCGAGGATGCGATCGAGGATTTTCTTCATCCAGCCGGAGCCCTCGCGGCACGGCGTGCACTGGCCACACGATTCGTGAGCATAGAAGCGCACGCAGTTTCGCAGCGCGGATACCATGTCCGTGTGCTCGTTCATCACGATCATGCCGGCGGTGCCGAGGCCGAGGCACCCGCCGCGAAAGCGCACGTCATCGAAGTCGAGCTTGATATCGAGCTGGTCGGGGCCGAGCACGCCCATCGAAATGCCGCCGCAGATCGCCCCCTTGTACTTGCCACCCTTCATGCCGCCGGAGAGGGTGTTGATGGCGTAGTCGAGCGTGATGCCCAGCTCCTGCTCGTACACGCCGGGACGGTTCACGTGCCCGCTCATGCCGTAAAGCTTGGGGCCGGGGGAGCTCTTGGTGCCCATCGTCTTAAACCACTCGGGACCGCGCTCGATGATCGGCGGGACACAGCAGAGCGTCTCGACGTTGTTGATGACCGTCGGCCGCGCAAACGCCCCGGCGATGGCGGGGAATGGCGGCTTGTTGCGCGGCCAGCCGCGCTTGCCTTCCAGGCTCTCCAGCAGCCCCGTCTCCTCGCCGCAGATGTAGGCGCCGGCGCCGCGGTGGACATAGCACTCGAGCTTGTAACCGCTGCCCAGCATCCCCTGCGGGCCGAAGATGCCGTGCTGATAGGCTTCGGCAATCGCCCGCTCCAGCACCTTCGCCTGGCGGTGATACTCGCCGCGAATGTAGACGTAGGCGATGTCGCACTGCGTGGCGCGGCACGCGATCGCGATCCCCTCCAGCATCGAGTGGGGATCAAAGTCGATCAGGTAGCGGTCCTTGAACGTGCCGGGCTCCGATTCGTCGGCGTTCACCGCCATGTAATGCGGTCCCTTCTTCTCCTTGGGGATGAAGGACCACTTCTGCCCGGCACTGAACCCGGCACCGCCGCGGCCGCGCAGGCCGCTGTCGGCCACCGTCTTGATGATCTCTTCCGGCTTCACCTCCAGCGACTTCTTCAGCGCGACGTATCCGCCGGTCGCGACATAGTCGTCGTACCAGTGCGCCTTGCGCTTGGCGGGATCGGCGTCGATTCGCTTGGTGAGGACCGGTTCGTTGAAAGCCATGGTAGAGGAAGAATACAGATGGCGGTAACGAGAATCCAGAATGCAGGCACGCCACAAAAGACGTCAGCCGTGTGCTCAGAGGCTGTCAGGCGGATTGCGGTCGCGCAGAGATTCCAGCTCTGAAATGGCTTCGAAATCCTTCGGACGGCCCGCCGCTCTCTTGACATATATGAGACGCGTCAGCCCGAGCACGCGGCAAGTCATCCCGTACACGTCGACACTTGTGCAATGCGGCAGTAAATCGTCATAACCACCCCCGCCAACGATCTCACCCAGAAGATCAACCTGCCCGAGTGCGGTGTCCAACGTGAAATTCAAGCCTCTTTCAATTGTTCTCGCGTCCCAGCGAAATGGGAGATTCGGCGGCGCGCCGCGCAGATAGGGCTGATGCGGAGCGAGGGCCGTCACGAGCCGGCCAATGTTTTCAGGCGTTCGTCGATAAACGAGGTCAAGGTCTTCGGTCAGGCGTGCGCTGCCGTGCACCACGGCGGCCACCCCCCCTACCAGGACAAAGTCTGCCTGAGCATCGCTGAAAACCTTTAGCAATTGTTTGAAGTCGGTCATGCGTGGTTCGCGGCGGCTCGCATGCGTGCTCCCGCCTTGCGCAGCTCCAGGGCAAATTCCTGAAGCGCCTTGAGGTTGTCCAACCGCTCTTCAACTGTCAATGAAAGGTTCTTCTCGAGCAAAGTCCTGTCGATTCCCGCCTTGTACGCGTCGATGACCGGGTCCGGCGCAAGGCTGACCTCGACCCGTCGATCCCGCGGATCCTGGGATTCGTCCGATCGCATTGCGCTGGGAAATCCTTTCAATGGGCGCCGACCGATTATACGCGATTAAAACGGCCCGCGTTCCACTTAACGCGCGGCTCAGTCCTCCCGCGGGGGCGGGGCGGAGTCAGTGAATTTGGGCGGGGCCTGCACGATGACTTCATCGATGACGGTCCTTCGTAATTTCACTCCGGGCTGATCGGCCAGTTCCTTCTCCTCGACTCGGTTCTTTCGGAACACGGTTTTCGGGCCGCCGGGATCGGTGGCGGCGGCTTTCTTGACGTGACCGACCTGGCGACCGAGCCAGCCGAAGAAGCCTTTGCCAGGAAGCGGTTTGGGCATCGTCGTGCGGTGCTTCTCGTATTGCTACAGGCCCGCGGGATCGACACCGAACTCCCGCTTCATCTGCCCGATCGCATCTTCCCTTGAGCCGTGCCAGGTGTCGCCGACGAAACCGCCGTCGGCGTCCATGCGGTACAAAACCCACTGACCGGCCTGCTCCTCGATGACCAGCCGAGAGACCATCCCCGCCAGGGGCCGTGTTCCGGAGCCACGGGCGGATCCGAGGTTCATGGCGGCATGGGGCAGGCAGTCATTGCTGGCCGGCATTGGCTTCTCGAGATGGATGCTGATCTTGTTCGGCAATGCGTTCACTCGCGGGTCGTGGCCATTGTAGCCAGATTGTCGGGGACGGTGCGCGTTGCGGGATCGTAGTGGTCGATGAACCATTCGATCTCGCCGGTCGTTCGCGCGCTGTGGCCGAAGCTGAGGATCGCGGCCTTGGCCCGTTGCTTATCGTACCCGAGGACGGATTCCTGGTAGGCGGCGACGAACATCGCCGTCCGCCGGACGCCCTGGGCGCAATGCAGCAGGACCGGCTGGCGGCCCGGCTGCTCGACGGTATGGAGGAATTCCCGCACGTCTGCGCTGGTGGGCCAGCCGCCGAGCTTCACGGCGATGCGCTGGTGCGCGATGCCGGCGGCGGTCAGGTACTGCTCCTCCTGGCGGAACTGCGGCTTGATCGGGTCGCGCTCTTCGGCATCATCGATCAGTGAGACCACCGTCTTCGCCCGCACCTGTCTCACCGCCCGCGCCAGCTCGCGCACCGAACGGGCGCCATCTCGGTACAAGACGCCCTCCTGCACGGTCGCGAGGTGATAGGTGGAGAAGAAGAATCGAAAGATCAGCAATCCGCCGACGATCGCGACGAGGAAAAGCACCGCCGGTGCGCGGGAGCGATTCGCCGGCTTCATTCGGCTCGAACTGGTCGGTTCGGGTTGCACCTGAATTTTGTTTCGGCCGGAAGTATTCGGCGAGATTAGTGCGATGCGTGCCCGTTCTCATCCCAGTCAATGGTGGGGTCTCTGAACGCGTGAGGATCGGCGGGGAGCTTGCCCAGAACTTCGTCCATCCGCGGAACGGTGACGTCCTCGTACAGGACTTCGTTCACGAGCACCGCCGGCGCGGTGCCGCAGGAGCCGAGGCATTCGAGCTCGACGAGGGTAAATTTCCCGTCGGTCGTGGTCTCCCCTTCTTCGACTTTCAACTTCTCCTTCAGGTGATCGGTGATCGCGCGCGATCCGCAGATCTCACAGGAGAGCGAGCGGCAAACCTGGATGAGATATTTCCCCTTCGGCCGCAGCCAGTACTCTTCGTAGAAACTGGCGGTGTCGAGCACTTCCGCGGGCGCGAGGCCCAGGAACTCCCCGAGTTCCTCCATCGCCCGCGGCGGGATCCAGTTGTAGGCGTGCTGCACCGCATGCAACGCCGGCAGCAACACGGCGCGCTTGTTGGGGAATCGGTGGAAGTAGGTATCGGCGATCTGCTTCTTCAGCGCGTCGGTGAGGTATGGCTCAGCGCGCTTCTCGATGACTTCGGTTCTGCGATTTTCCGTGATCCAGGCCATGTGTTATCTCAGCTTCAGTAATCCGTCCATGTGTGCGTCGCTATGCTCCATCGAAACTCCATGCCGATGCGCGCAGGACACGATCAGGATATCGGTTGCGGGCGCTGTGAGGCCCGCCGCCCGCGCCTTTTTTGCAAGCTCGATCGCCGCTTCCCAAACTCGATCATCGATGGCAAGGTTCGGCACCACTTGATCGAGGTGACGAAGCCCATTTTTTTCGGCTATTCCACGAGCGCCATTCCAGAGTTCGAGCCGAACCGCATTACACCACGCCGCCCGCCCCGAAGAAAGCAGCGCATCGACTCGACGCCTGACCTCGAGTTTCCCGGAAACGCGCAGCGCTTCGATCCAGCTTGAGCTGTCAACCAACACCATGTTGCTTCATCCGGCTAGAACGGGACTCAGACAGCTCTTCGGGAGTGATGAAATCCTCGAAAGTGCCAAGGTATTTGACCAGCGCCGCCTGTCGATGCCGCTGGTTGTATTCCTCCAGAGCAACGACGACCGCCTCGCGCTTTGTCGCCGCCTTGGAATGTTTCATGGCTTCCTTTAGAACCTTATCCGGAATATCGACAGTCGTCTTCATGGTTCCCAATATAGTATCGGGAGAATCCTGATTCAATTCAAATGGAGTCCGAATCGTCGAAGCTTTCAGGACAGTCGCGCGAAGGTCCCGACAGCGTTTGATGCTCCACTAATTCGCCGTTTCCAGGATCTCCAGGGACGCGACCTGATTCAACCGCAGAATCGTGTAGCGATTCGACTTGGGTTGCATCACATGCATGAGGCTCTCTCCCAACGCCAGGAGATGAGGATTCGTGATGTCGTATCCCTCGCCGCTGGTCATGACAATGCGAAACGGCAAAAAAGGTTCGCGGTCAAGGTGTTCGACAATTTCATCACGCATAAGTTACCACCTCGAAACGCCTATCGATCCAGCTCCGCCGCTATGACGTTGATGCTTCCGAGGACGGCAACCACGTCGCTGATCATGTGCCCTTCGATCAGCTTGGGGAAGACCTGGTAGTTGATGAAGCTGTTGGGTCGGGTGCGGGCGCGCCAAGGGACGTTGTCGCCTGAGCTGACGATGTAATAACCCAATTCGCCGTTGGCGCTTTCGATGCACCCGTACACTTCCCCCTTGGGGGCGGTGAAGCCGCGGTTGGTCATGATCAGCTCGAAGTGCTGGATGAGCCCTTCGATGCTGCTGTAGACCTCGCCCTTGGGCGGAAGCACTTCCTTGCCTTCAGGGCTGACGTTAACAGGCCCCGTCGGGATGTTGTCGATGAGCTGGCGGATGATGTGCAGGCTCTGGCGAACCTCTTCCAGGCGAACGAGATATCGCGCGTAGACGTCGCCGGTCGTCATCACCGGTACCTTGAAATCGACGGCAGGCGCGCCTTGGCCGTCCCAGTTGTCCTCATAACAGAGGTAAGGCTCATCCTTGCGGATGTCACGGCGGACGCCCGATGCCCGGGCCATGGGTCCGCTCAGGCTCCAGGAGATGGCCTCCTCACGGCTGAGCACCCCGATCCCCTTGGTGCGATCAACGAAGATGCGGTTCTTGTTCAGCAGCTTCTCGACATCCTCGGCGGCGCGGGGCATGTTCTCGTTGATGAACTTCTTGACCATGCGCTTGAACATGTCCTCGTCGGGCAGGTCCATGTTGAGGCCGCCGACGCGCGTCCAGCTGGTGTGGAACCGCTGGCCGCTCATGAACTCGACGATATCGTAGATCACCTCGCGCTCGTTGAACCCGTAAAGGAAGGCCGTAAACGCGCCCAGGTCGAGGCCCGCGGCGCCGATGCAGAGCAAGTGCGACTGAATGCGCCCCAACTCCCCTGCGATCGTGCGGAGGACTTTGCAGCGCGGAGTGAGTTCGATCCCCATCAGCCGTTCGGTCGCGTGGTGCCAGGCCAGCTCGTTGTAGATGGGGGCCGAGTAATCCATCCGATCGACGATCGTGACGTACTGGTTGTAATTGAGGTGCTCGCCGAGCTTCTCAAAGCCGCTGTGCAGGTAGCCGATGTGCGGCGTACAGCGGACAATGCGCTCCCCATCCAGCTCCAGCACGATGCGCAGGGTGGTATGCGTCGCAGGATGCTGGGGGCCGAAATTGAGCGTCCAGCGGTTATCGCCATCCGTGCCCATCTCGGGGGGCAACAGCTCGTTGGAAGCCGGGGACAGGGTGTAAGGCATATCGCGGGACCTCAGAGCGAACGTTCGGACCGATCCGTCTCATCCGGCGCAAGCATTGATGCATGCGGCCGTTCACGCAAAAGCGCGGGATTATAGCGACGCAGCCGGGTTGTGCCATCCCGCGACGGCGTGCCGAATTCGGTTCGGGCGCAATTCGTAAATTGCACATCGGTCACAATGATTTGTCGCGGCTCCCGTCGCGCCTGCTGTGGACGTGTCGCACAAAATGGCGATAACATGCACATCATCATGAAAGTGCTCCTCGCAAACCCCCGCGGCTTTTGTGCCGGCGTGAATATGGCGATCGACGTGGTCGATCGAGTGCTGGAACTCCAGGGCCCGCCGGTCTACGTCTTTCACGAGATCGTGCATAACCGCCACGTCGTGGAGGGTTTCCGCGCCCGCGGGGTCACGTTTGTGGATACGATTTCGCAGGTGCCCCAGGGCGGCCTGGTGATCTACAGCGCCCACGGCATCTCCCCCACCGTCCGCCAGGAATCCAAGTCGCGCGGCCTGCGCGAGGTGGATGCGACCTGCCCTCTTGTGACCAAGGTGCACCTGGAGGTGCTGCGCTTCGCCCGCGACGGCTACCAGATCCTCTTCGTCGGCCATGCCGACCATGACGAGGCCGTGGGTACCGTCGGCGAAGCGCCCGATTCGATCACCATTATCGAAACGCCCGAGCAGGCACAGGTTGTCGAAGTCCGCGACCCCAACAAATTGGCGTACGTCACGCAGACGACGCTCAGCGTGGCCGATGCGATGCGCATGATCGACGTGCTGAAGGCGCGCTTTCCGAACATCAAGGCGGCCCCCAAGGAAGACATCTGCTACGCCACGACCAACCGCCAGGCGGCGGTGGCGGCCCTGGCGCCCGAGGCGGACCTCGTGCTCGTAATCGGCAGCAAGAATTCCTCCAACTCCCAGCGCCTCGCGGAAACCGCCCGCTTCCTCGGCAAGCCCGCCCATCTGATCGACGATGAGTCGGGGGTCGATCCGGCGTGGCTGGACGGTGTGGACATCGTGCTTGTGACCGCCGGCGCTTCCGCGCCGGAACACCTGGTCGATGGCCTGCTCGAACGACTCAAGCGCGATCATGACGGGCAGATCGAGCTGCGCAGCATCGCGACCGAAGACGTCACCTTCGAGCCCCCAAAGAGCCTCAAGAAGCTCGTGGTGGTCGGATGAGAGGCGTCGTCCTGGCAGGCGGCACCGGTTCGCGGCTGCTGCCGCTGACGAAGGTCACCAACAAGCACCTGCTCCCGGTTTACGACCGGCCGATGATCTATTACCCGCTGCAATGCCTCGCCCGAGCAGGCATCGAGGAAGTGCTGCTGGTGACGGGCGGCAACAACAGCGGCGATTTCATCCGGTTGCTCGGCAACGGCCGGGAGTTCGGCTTCGCCAACCTCAATTACACGTATCAGGAAGCCGCTGGCGGGATCGCCCAGGCCCTGGGTCTTGCGGAGCATTTCGCGGAAGGCGGACCGCTCTGCCTGATCCTCGGCGACACGATCGTCGAATACTCGATCCGGGAAAACGTCGATCGATTTCGCCAGCAGGGCCGGGGCGCCAAAATCCTGCTCAGCCATGCGGAAAATCCGCAGTCGTACGGCGTCGCGGAGCTGGGCAGTGATGGGCAGGTCATCCGCGTTGTCGAGAAGCCGAAACATCCGCCGAGCGCGTGGGCGGTGATCGGCGTTTATTTTTATGACGCGCAGGTGTTTGACATCGTGCGCTCGCTCAAGCCCTCGGCGCGGAACGAAATGGAGATCACCGATGTGAACAACGCCTACATCGAGCGCGGCCAGATGACCGCCGACCGCCTCACCGGCTGGTGGGCCGACGCAGGGGAGAACATCGATTTTTATCTCAAGGCGTGCAATCGCGTGGCGCAGGGCGGGGCGAACAAGGTGGGGCTATAGCGCTTCTTCATCGTGCTCGCCCGTGCGGATGCGGACAACCCTGGCGATGGGGTAGACGAAGATCTTTCCGTCCCCTACTTCGCCGGTGCGGGCGGCGTCAACGATTGCGCCGACGGCCTTTTCCGCCTCTTCCGACTTCACGCAGATTTTCAGCAGTACTTTGGGCACGAAACCGACATCCAGCTTCGCGCCGCGATACCGCTCCGTGTGACCCATCTGCCGGCCGAACCCTTTGCACTCGATGGCGGTCACACCCAGAATTCCAAGCATCGCCAGCGCCGCTTTCACGGCGTCAAGCTTGTGCGGCTTGATCACGGCCTCAATCATCTGCATGGGATTTGTCCGTGGTCAGTTGTCCGTCGTCAGTTGCTGCTGCCCCGGCAACGGACAACTGACAATGGACCACTGACAATCCTAACACACTTCATCCAGCACGTGCTCGGCGACGAATATGGGGACGGTGCCCGCCACACCCAGGGCGATCGCATCGCTCGGCCGGCTGTCGATCTTGATCACCTCGCCGTCGCGACGGATCTGGATGCGGGCGTAAAAGGTATGTTCCTGTAAATTGTTGATCTCGATCCGTTCGATGTGCCCGCCAAGCTGCTCGATCACGTTCGCCAGCAGGTCGTGCGTCAGCGGCCGCGGGTGCATGATCCCCTTTAGCCGGCGGTCGATCGCATACGCTTCGGCGCTGCCGATCACAATCGGGAACTTGCGCTCGCCGTCCACTTCCTTCAGCACGATGATCTGCTCGTGCTGCATCTCGCTGATGATGATCTTGTGGAGCTCCATCTGGACGGACATCGCACGACTCCTCGGAGGCTCGAATCAAACGTAGACCTGCCAAAATAGGGTGTCAAGCGGCAAACGCCGGAGTGCGGGTCTGCTCGCCGCCCTTTGCGTCAAGATCCCCGACAGGGGTAATTATAGGTCGAGTCCGGTTCGCCAGCCTCACCGCTTTTATCGAGGCGCGCACGGAGGGGACGGATTTGCTACGATTCATGAAATGACTGTCCAGACCTTTCGCGAGATGCTCGCCCGCCGGCCGTTTCAACCGGTCAAGCTCGTCCTCTCGAGCGGCCAGGCATACGAGATCCGACACCCGGAGATGGCACTGCTGACACGCAGCAGCATCCTGATTGGCGTGGACGTTGCCGACGACGGCGTTCCGACCGAGTTCAAGATCGTATCGCTCCTTCACGTGACGGCGATCGAGCCGATCGCGACACGGGCGGCTTAAGCGCACACCAGGTTAACGGAAGGCGCGTTCCCGGTTGAGTATGCGCGTGTCTTGGCTAACATCTGTGCTCGCGACGGGACGCGTGGCGGGCCATCTGGAACCAGCACAAACACCCGCTCCTCTGCGCGGATGCCATGGCCGACGATCACGCCCCTGCCTCCAATCTCGCTCCGATCCTGCTCTCGATCGTCATTCCCGTTTACAACGAAGAGACTTCGATCCCGGAACTCATCCGCCGCGTGGTGGCGGTCGAGCTGGACTCGCGCGTCCGGCGGCAGATCATCTGCGTGAACGACTGCTCGAAGGACGGCTCTGCCGCTCAGCTCGATCAGCTCCCCGCGCGGTTCCCGGACGAAGAATTCAAGATCGTTCACAAGCCGGTCAACCAGGGCAAAGGCGCGGCGCTCCGCGACGGGTTCAAGCTCGCGACCGGCGACATCGTCCTGGTCCAGGATGCCGATCTGGAGTACGACCCGACCGATTACCCCAAGCTCCTCCAGCCGATCCTCGACGACCGCGCCGACGTGGTCTACGGGAGCCGGTTTATCGGCGAACCACACCGCGTACTTTACTACTGGCACACACTCGGCAACCACGCCCTCACCAGCCTGAGCAACATGTTCACGAACCTGAACCTCACCGATATGGAAGTCTGCTACAAGGTCTTTCGCAAATCGGTCCTCGACCGCATCACCATCCGCTGCGATCGCTTCGGTTTTGAGCCGGAAATCACCGCAAAGATCGCCAAGATGCGGCCACGGCTGCGGATTTACGAGGTCGGGGTCGCCTATTACGGGCGCAGCTACGAGGAGGGGAAGAAGATTACCTGGAAGGACGGCGTTAAAGCCGTCCTCGCGATCATCCGATTCCGATTCAGCGACTAGACCCTGCTGACCACGCAAGCGAAAGACCTCCGATGCGCATATTGATTTCCGGCGGCGCCGGTTTCCTTGGCTCCCACCTGACCGACCTGCTCCTGGCTCAGGGGCACGAGGTGGTCGGGGTCGATAACTTCATCACCGGCCGGCCCGAGAATATCGCCCACCTTCAATCGCGTCCGCGCTACAGCTTCGTTCGCCACGACGTGACCGATCCGCTGGAGATCGTCGGATCACTCGATCGCATCTACCACATGGCTTCGCCGGCCTCGCCGATCGGCTACGTTAAGCACCAGGTCGCCACGATGAAGGTGAACAGCCAGGGGACCTGGAACCTGCTCGAGCTGGCGCTGGCGAAGGACGCGCGCTTCCTGATGGCGAGCACCAGCGAGTGCTACGGCGACCCCGCCGTCCACCCGCAGCGCGAGGATTACTGGGGCAACGTCAACCCGATCGGCATGCGCAGCATGTACGACGAGGCCAAGCGCTTCAGCGAGGCCTGCACGATGGCTTACCACCGCGAGCGCAACGCCGACACGCGCATCGTTCGCATCTTCAACACTTACGGCCCGCGGATGGACCCGTACGACGGCCGGGTCGTGATCAGCTTCATCCGCCAGGCGCTCAACAACGAGCCCATTACGGTTTTCGGCGAAGGCCGCCAGACGCGCAGCCTGTGTTACGTGAGCGACCTGGTGCGCGGCATCAACCTGACGATGGAGAGTTCGTTCAACGAACCGATCAACCTCGGCAACCCCGAGGAGCTGACGATCCTGCAAATCGCCAGGGAAATCTGTGCCCTGATCCCGGGGACCAGGAGCAAGATCGTCTTCCAGCCGATGCCGCCGGACGATCCCCGCGTCCGCTGCCCGGACATCACCCGCGCCCGCGAGATCCTCGGCTGGACGCCGGAGATCACCCGCGCCGAGGGACTCGGCAAGATGATCGAGTGCTATCGCAACGCCCTGCTGAAGAAGCCGGAAGTGCGATAGCGCTCCGATTGCGAGCTTGCCTCACGGCGATCCATCCCGTCGATGCGGCTGCATTCGCTCGTGTTCTGGCAAGTCCGGCGCGGGCGCCGCGCCCGTGCCACCTCAGTGCCCGCCGCATTCACCGTTTTCAAAATCAATGAAATCATTTCACAGTTACCTCGAGCGGCTATAGTTTCAGTAATAACTGAAACAAGGAGAAGTCATGTCCGCCGCGTCCGCCACTGCCGAGGTCTCTCGCTCCCCTGCTTCGATCGCTCCCTCCAAGCCCGTGCCGCCCCCGCCGCGGCAGCAGCTTCGCGTGGCGCAGGACCTGTTCATCCGCAGGTGGGGTGAAATGGGACAGACATGGGGAATCAACCGCACCATGGCGGAGATCCACGCGTTCCTCTACATCACGGGCCAGCCCCAGTGCACCGACGATGTGATGGGACGGCTGAACATCAGCCGCGGCAATTCCAGCATGAGCCTGCGCGCCCTGTGCGACTGGGGCATCATCCGGCGGATGCACAAGCGGGGCGAACGGCGCGAGTACTTCGAGAGCCTCGGCGACGTGTGGGAGATGTTCTCCATCATCGCCGCCGAGCGCAAGCGCCGCGAGATGGACCCGGTCCTGGAGACGATCAAGCAGTGCCAGCGGATGCTCGAGGCGTCCGAGATCGGGAAAGTCGAGGCGCGTCAGGAGGCGGTGCAGATCACCCGCCAGCGGCTCCAGGGAATGGAAGAGTTCATGTCCGTCACGAACAAGATCTTTCAGCAATTTATCGGCAACGCCCGCAGCGGGCTCAGTCGCGTGACGAAAGTGCTGCTCAAGGCGCTGGGTTGAAGAGTCGACGCCCGGGTCGAATCCCGCCACTGATTTCCCAAGTCCCATGACTGCGTGAACTGTGGCCGTGCGACGCCGCGCCGCCGTTTGAGATTTGAATCAGAAGGCGCGATCTTTCCAAGCCGTGACGACGCGGACGGTTCTGAGACGTTTTCTTGAGGCGGGCGGATCGGCAGCGTATGCTCGCGATATGTCGCTGCCGGCTAAAACGCCGAAGATCACGCCGCAAGAGTACCTCCGCTCCGAGGCCACCGCGACGGTCAAGCATGAATTTCACGCCGGCGCCGTGCTGGCCATGTCCGGCGGCACCTATCGCCATAGCCGGATCGCCGCGAACCTAATCGGCGAAATTCGAGCTCGTTTGAAAGGCTCCCCGTGCTTCGTACTCGAGAGTAACATGCGGGTGCGGATCGCCGGCGAGAACCGATACGTCTACCCCGATGCCACGATTGTCTGCGGTCCGCCGCAATTCGACCCCCTCGACGCGAACCAGACGACGATCGTCAACCCCCGCGTCGTGATCGAGGTGATGTCGGAATCGACCGAGGCCTACGACCGCGGCGCAAAGTTCAACGCTTACCGCGAACTGCCGTCGGTCGTCGAATATGTACTGGTTTCCCAGGACCGGCCACAGATCGAGACGTTCGTCCGGCGCGATGACGGTATGTGGCTCTTCTCCACCTGCTCAGGCCTGGGCGTCGGGGGGAGCCTGCGGTCGCTTTCGATCGAACTGCCGCTGGGGGAAGTTTTTGCGGGGCTGGAATTCCCGCCGACCGTGAATGTCGCCGCAACATCCGAGCGGTCATGACGCACGCTCCTGCAAAAAACGAAATGTCAGGCCTGCGATAGTCTCCGGCGGATTTCCGCAGGGATAGGGATGGACTTCATTTCTCCGTCGGCTAAAGCGCAACATACGCTCGTCGTCGTGCCCAGGGCGACGCGCGTGCCGGCGTGGAGGAACTCCACCTCGTAGGTGAATGATTTCTCCCCCACCCGCAGGACGGTGAGGCGAAGCTCGAGCTGGTCCTCGAACCGCACCGGCCCGAAATACTCGCACGCCGTCTTTACGCGCGGCCAGCCGATGTGCTCCCCCTGGCACTCCATCGCGATACTCAAGCCGAGCGAGCGGAAGTAGGCATGCTCGACCTCTTCCATCATGCGGAAGTAATTGGCGAAGTGCATGATCCCCGCCATGTCCGTCTCGGAAAATTGCACGCTGCGGGAAATGGAAAAGGTGTCGGACATTCCACCTATGGTAATCGCGATCGAATCGATTGCATGCAGATGCGCGCTCGGGCGCGTGTAAGCGCGCCGGCCATTCACCGGGGCGCGTCGGCGATCACGGTCGGTCCCACGTTGACGACAATTTCCAGCAGCTCGATCGCCGGCTCCTCGTCGCAGTAGATCATGCCGATGCGTCCGTACGCCGCCTGCGGCGTGGCCGGACGGGGCTTGAAGAGGGACAGGACTCCCCCACCCGACGGAAAGCGCAGAAAATAGCGCGGCTTGACCCGGCGGTGAACATCATGCTTGATCAGGATCGCGCCGAGCGGCGATTTCTTGGCGAGGATCTCTTCGCGGGCGGCGTCGGGGATGTACTTGAAATGGAGCCGGGCGATCCCCCACTCCACCACCTTTTCGCTTCCCTGCGGCGTGAGACAGATCATGCGCGTGTAGACGTTGTCGTCGAGCCGTTCGTCCATCACGTGGACGTTCACGGGGCTGCCGTGATGCTTTTGAAGCACAACCGTCATGTGATCGTGGTGCACGAGCAGATGATCTTCCGGAAATGGGATTGCATCGGGTTGGACGACGGAGCAGATAGGGTCCAGCTTGCCCCGCACGAAAGGCCGGCACAGGTTCAGGAGCGCCGCTTCAGCGGCGGAGGCGTCCGCCGCGAGTTGCGTTTCGCTGATGCTCATTCAACGTCACCTGTCTTGATCTCTGTACGTCACGGAGGCACGGAGCGCACAGAGAAGAAACCTCATCACGTGTAGCGGATGTTGCGGAACTCGGGCTCGAAAAATCGGGGCAGGAGCGAATCGACACGCAGGATGCCCGGTCGAGTCAATTCAATGGAGTCGCCGGAGATCGTCGCGTACCCCTCCTGGACCAGCGAGTCGAACCCCTCGCGAAATTCGCTGGTGATCTCGGCTGCGAATTTCGCGCGGAAATATCCGGCGTCCAGCTTGCCTGTTTTCAGCAGGAGGATCATCTCGCGGATCAACAACTGCTTCGGAGATACGGGAAACGCGCGGTTGAACGGCAATTCGCCCGCGTCAAGACGGCTGATGTACTGCTCCCAGGTGTCCACATTCTGATAGTGGACGCCCTGGAAATGTCCGAAGGAGGCGACTCCGGTGCCGACGAGGTCCGCCCCGCGCCACAGCGAGTCGCGGTAAACGAACCCGGCATGGCGCTCCGGCTTCACCAGCGTGTAGCCGCTGGAGACGACGTACCCCGCCGCCTCGAACTGCCCGAACGCGTAATCGACCCAGCGCCGCTTGGTCTCCCAGCTCGCGACCGGGGAGACCCCGCCCGTCGAGCGCGCTTCCTTCGCGATGCCGGTGTTGAACGGCACCTCCATCTGGTAGATCGTGACCGAATCCGGATCGAGCTCAATGGCTTTGGTGACCGCGTACTTCCACTTGTCTTCCGTCTCGCCGAGCATCCCCGCGATCAGGTCAATGTTGATCTGCGGAAATCCCACTTCCCGCGCCCAGCGATAGGCACGCTCGATTTCCGGCGACTTGTGGGCCCGGCCGTTGATCGAAAGCACTTCGTCGTCAAAGTGCTCGACTCCGAGGCTCAGCCGGGTCACTCCCAGCTTCTTGATCGTCTGAAGCTTCGATAGCTTCAGCGTGCCCGGCTCGCATTCAAACGTCACCTCGCGGGCCGCTTCCCACGTCCAGTTCTCGTTGATCCGCTCGACGAGCCGTTCGAGCTGGGCGTTGCTCAGATAGGACGGCGTCCCCCCGCCGAAATAGACGAACTCGAATTGCCGGCCGCCGAACCCTTCGCGCTTGGCGTAGAGGGCGATCTCGCGGGAGAGGGCCGCGAGGTACCCTTCGATTTCGTCGGCGTTCTTGTCGGTGTAAACGCGGAAGTAACAGAACTTGCACCGCTTGCGGCAAAACGGAATGTGCAGGTAAAGGCCAAGGGGCGTATCCGGCCGCGGCGCCGAGTTGAGGGCTCGCTCGATCGCCGGGCGGTGCTCGGGCGTCCAGACCGAGAAAGGCGGATAGTTCGCGACGAAGTAGCTTCCCACTTCCGTCTGCTTTTTCTCCGGCAGGGTCTCTAATTCCATGTCAACAGCTCAGTGACTATGCAGACGTCGCGACGGCCCCCATGATTACCACATCATAGCCCGCTGAGTTGAAATGACGCGCGGCCGTCATTCGAGGCGGCATTGAGGCCAGTTTAGTGAATTTATTGTCCGCCCGGCGTGTCGGACGGCGCGCCCGACAGCAGATTGGCGATGCGGTCAATCAAGCCAGTGGGCTGTGTAGCTGGATTTCGTTTAGCAGCCGCCAGGCCCGCGGCTCGCTCGGCCGACAAGCGAGCGGCCAACTCCCCTTCCACGTGTGCCCGACGTTCATTGGCCGTTTCCAGCTCGGTGCGCAGGTCGTTGCGTTCGTCTGAAAGCTGTCCGACCGTGTCGGACATCTGGTGAACCTGTGAAGCGGAGTGGCTTAGCTCCACTTGCGAGCGAGTCAGCGCCGAGGAGGCCCAGCCGACAGCGACCGTCAGACCGGCGGCCATGATTCCCACCGTGCCCCACGCCACGCCGGCCCCCCGCCGGGCAATGCGCGCTTCGCTCCATGCCCGCTGGGCGTCGGTGCGGGAAAGTCGGGCATCCTCCTGCGCGGACTTGACCAGCGCTGACGTCGCGCCCAAGGCAAGCTGCACCTGGTTTTCGGCTTGCCCGGCGACGACCGCCAGCGCATCCGACGCGCCTCCGTCATCCTCGGCGACGACGATCATCACTTCGAGATGTCCGACTTCCGTCCGACGGCTCTGAAGTTTTCCGTTCTTAATCTGCCGTTCAACCGTGCGCGGATGGACTTTCAGAGCGGCGGCAGCCTCGGCGAGTGTCACCCATTTGTCGGGCATTGGTCCTCCATGACCTGTGAAAACATTGGTTGTTCAGCCAGCGTGAGGTTTAGCGTTGTCGGTGCGCCATCGCAAGGGGGCACGAGAAGATTATCGGACAACCGCCGGAAAAATCATATATGTAGATGTGTAAATAGTGATCGCTTCGGCCGTTATTGCCGACTCGTCGGTCGAGAATTGTAGATGACGATCAGCATCGGGAGCACGAGGACGTACGATCCCAATAAAACGGCCAGATCAAGGACGAACCGAATCGGCTGTGGGGCATCGATTCCACATTGGAGTTTCCGAGAGAGCATCGAATACCCTTTCGGGCGATGGTGGGCAGTGGGCTTAGATCGATACCTTACTGCTCTGAAAATCGCCGCTCAGCCCCAATTTTCATCCTCTCAGGACGCGGCGCGCGCCGCATGACAACTCTCTTGAAAGCAACAATACAATTTTTCTATTCGCCTGCATTCTCTTAAATCGATTGTGACGAGAGGTGAACTGCCGTACGATGGTCCCGCCTCTGTTCCACGTGGAACCATTGCCATAGCCATCGGAAAGGGATTCCCATGTCTCTAAAGCAGAAATCTCGCCTCGGCAGGGGTCTTAGCAGCCTGATATCGGTTTCCGATCTCCCCGTCGAGCGGGATATGCCGTCCCCGTATCCCTCGACGCCCCAACCGGCGTCACCGACGGTCTCGGTGCCTGCCTCGCCGTCAACTCAGGCGTCCACAGCCGTCGGTCAGAGTACAGTGTTGGACATACCCCTCACCGAGATCGTGCCGAATCCCCATCAGCCCCGCCGATCGATGGACGAGGCAAACATTGCCGAATTGGCGGCAAGCCTGAAGGCAACGGGCGTGATCCAGCCGATTGTAGTCCGTCGTGAGGGCGATCACTATGAGCTGATCGCCGGAGAACGCCGCTGGCGGGCAGCCCGGCAGGCCGGATTCACTTCGGTGCCGGCGATCGTGCGTGATGTGGACCGGCTCACCCAGGCTCAGATGGCCCTGGTCGAGAACGTCCAACGCGAGAACCTCAATCCAATCGATCGTGCGGCCGCCTATCGCACCCTGACGCGCCAGCTTGGGCTGACGCAGGTGGAGCTTGCCACCCGATTGGGAGAGGATCGAAGCACGATCGCCAACTTCCTGCGCCTTCTCGAGCTTCCAGAGCCCGTCCAGGCGCTGGTCAGCGAAGGGAAGCTAAGCCACGGCCACGCCAAGCTACTCGCGGGCGTCACTGACATTCTCCAGCAGGAGCGCCTGGCGAAACTGGTCGTTGCCCAGGAGCTATCCGTTCGGAACCTCGAACGAATGATTCAGGGAACTTCCCCCGCTACGACTGGCGGGCACCAGGCCCCTACCGGCCGTTCGGCGCATCTGGTCGATCTGGAGAAGAACCTGAGCCGGCAATTGGGAATGCGGATCGAAGTCCGGTCCGCTGGGCAGAGCAAGTCAAAGGGAAAGCTGATCGTCCATTATGCCAACCTGGACCAATTTGACGATCTGCTGGCCCGTTTGGGCCTTTCGACAGAATAAACCAGATTGTCAGAAACTGTCGGGCGGCTGAAGACAAGTTGCCCGACATCATTGTCCGGTGGCCAACGCTATGTGCTCGGCCTCAGCCGCTGGCGGCTCATTCAGCACCACTTCACCGACCCTGCCCGGCTGGGTCACCGACGCGATCGCCATGAGCCTCCCGTCCTTCGTTCCCGCGAAGACAGTACCATCCTTGGTGTTGATTCCGAACGCCCGGAAATCCTTTCGCTTCGAGGTGAAGGCGATCGTCCCATCGATCTTGTTGGCCGCGAGAATCGCATCGTCGGCGCGGCGCAGATAGACGAACTTATCATCCTCCGCCAAGAATTGCGTCGCATTTTCGACGACCCAGCGGTGCTTGCGGAAATAGGCGGGGGGATGGGTCTTGCTGACGCCTTCGAGTTTGTCGATCGCCACCAGGCCGGTGCCGGGCACAATCTGGAACACGAGATCCTTTGATACGATAGGACCTTTCCTCAACTCACTGCCAGCAATATATTGCCATTTGATTTTCCCGCTCGTCCGGTTGAGGCAATAGAGCTTGCTGTCGACCGATGAGACGTAAACGCCGCTCTCCTCGGCGACTAGCGCACCTTGGACCGGTCCGCCTGTCTGAAAGACCCCATTGGGCAGCGGCCAGAGCGGCTCACGGGTATCGGCGGCAATGGCCGTCACCGTGCCGTCGCCAGCGGCGGTGTAAACCGAGTCGTTGAAGTAGGCGGGTGCCGCCGAGACGTTGGACCCGGGAAACATCAATTCCCAGCGCACCGGCACATATTCGCGCGTCAGGTCCAGCGCGACCACGCGGCCGCCACCCGGATAGTCCGCGCCGAGGAACAGCATGTTCTTGGCGCCGACGGCATTGGTGCGGACGGCAAAGGGGAGTTTGGCCGTCCGGTTGAATTGTCCGCTCTTGCGGTCGTAAATCTGGAGCGCGGTGAGCGTGGGATAGACGATCGTCTCTTTCAGGAGGACCGGCTCGTGGAGCACGTCGGTCCCGCCAGCAATCGTTTCCGTATGCAGCATCCGCCCGCTATTGCGATCAAAGACCGAAGAGGTCCCATCACGGCTATAGGCGAAGACCATATCTTCGCGCACATGTACCGCGATGATCGCGCCATGGCCCATCGGAACTTCCGTCGACCACTTGCGGGCAAAGGTATTCAGTTCCAGCGGCTGCGGCGCCGTCACCTTTTGCGGCTGCGCGGCGCAGCCCGACAGGAGGGCGGTGGCTAGCACCGCAAACGTCCAAGGATACTTTCTCACAGGTGCTCCAGAATTTAGATCCGCCGGGAGGTATGCAACACGCGCGTCAAGGATATCCGGCCCGCAACAACAGCGTCAAACCTGCCTTCGGCTGGTCACACCTCCGCGATCCGCATGCGGTCCTGTTTGCCTTTGTGCTGTCGGATTGGTATGTCCTGACCCGTGTCCGCACCCCCGTCTGCGCTTCGGCCGGAGCACCGGCTCACGACCCGCCTGCTGAGGGCGGCCAACGTCCTGTTTTCCCGGATCTACCACCAGGTTGACGTGCTCACCCCGCAGCGCCTCCCGCGCACGGGGGCAGGCATCCTCGTCTGCAATCACATCAGCGGACTCGACCCGCTGCTGATCCAGTCCGTGTGCTCCCGCATGGTCATCTGGATGATGGCCAAAGAGTATTACGAGCTCCGTCCAATGAATTCGGTCTTTCGTGCGATCGACGTCATCCCCGTCGATCGTAACGGACGCGACACGACCGCCACGCGTGCAGCGCTCCGCGCCCTGCACGGCGGCCGAATCCTGGGGATCTTCCCGGAAGGCCAGATCGCAACGACGCGAGAGTTGTTGCCGTTTCAGACCGGTGCGGCCCTGATGGCGGCCCGGGCCGGGGTGCCCGTCTACCCGGCCTACCTCGACGGCACGCAACGAGGTCAGGAGATTCTTCTCGCAGTCGCTCGACCCAACCACGCCACCCTGAGCTTCGGCCCGCCGTTGCATTTCAGCCGCGAGGAGGGGGAACGGGACGCACTCAATGCTTCCGCAGAAAAAATTAGAAGGGCAGTTTACGCGCTCTCGCGGAATGCCTAGAGTTCTCACGGCAACCGACGAATTATTGGACCTTGCTCCGTTGGGTCAGAAGCTTTTATTTTTCGTCAAGCCGTCAAGCGACCTTGTCCGATCAATGCAGCGTAAGGCAGGTAGCAACGGAATGAGCTTGACCCAGAAGCGAAGCCTAAGTATGATAAGATAGCTAACTTGGAACACTTGCGCGGACGGCGCATTTTCTCCCCTCCGGAAGACACCGACCCCTGAAAGGCGGTGTCTTCTTTTTTTACATTCAGTGTTTACATTCAACGTTGCCGCTGGGATCAGTCGCCCGTTAGCCCGGCGGCCAGGTAAAGCGCCGACCCGCCATCACGTGAAGGTGCAGGTGAAACACGGATTGCTGAGCACCCGGCCCACAGTTGAAGACCGTGCGGTAGTCGGTGTGTCCCAGCTCGCCCATCAGCGTCGCGGCCAGGCGAAACATCCCGCCGACCAGCAGCTCGTCCTCCACTTTCAGATCGTTCAGCGTGGGTATTGGTTTTTTCGGGATGATCAGCAGATGCACCGGCGCCTGTGGGCTGATGTCGTGGATGACGATGTAACGCTCGTCTTCGTAGGCGATTTTCGCCGGAATTTTTCGCGCGATGATCTTGGAGAACAACGTCTCTTCCATGCCGTGAGTTGTCCGGCGGCCACATAAGGTTGTCAAGCGCGCCGCGGACGTACGCCCGACGCACTGGACACCGCTACGGTGAGACCTAAACTCCGCCGCCGTGACGATCGATCTCGACCGTTTTGACGCCGTGCTTCTGGACCTCGATGGCACGGTCTATCACGAAGAGCATCCGCTTCCCGGCGCGGTGGAGTTGATCCACCGCCTCCAGGGCGCCAAGCGAACCTACGCCTGCCTGACCAACAGCACCAGCAGTCCCGAGCGCGTCGTCGCGCGCCTGGCGCGCATGCGCGTGGACGTCACCCCCGCGCACGTCTACACCGCGGCGGCCGCCGCCGTCGATTTTCTCCTCGATCGCTTCGCCGCGGCGCCGCCCAACGTGTTCAATCTGGCAACCGAGGGCGTGCACGACCTGCTCGACGGGAAGGTGCGCTGGGTGGAAGGGGAGCAGGGGCCTTGCGACGCGGTTGTCGTCGGCGTGCCGCTCAGCGTCTTCGCGACGCCGGAGCGGCAGAGAACGGCGATGATCCGCCTGCGCGGCGGCGCCTTGCACGTTGCGATCTGCGCCGACCGCGTCTACCCGAGCCCGCGCGGCCTGGAGTTTGGCGTGGGGGCGCTGGCGGCCATGCTCTCCTACGCATCGGGCGCGTCGCCCGTGTATTGCGGGAAGCCGGAGCGGCTCTTCTTTGCGGAACTCTGTCACCGTCTCGCGGCGGATCCCGCGCGCTGCGTCCTGATCGGCGACAATCTCGAAAGCGATATCGCCGGCGGAAAATCAGTCGGCATGACCACGGTATTAACGCTCGGCGGCGTCAGCAGCCGCGACGACGCCGAGCGACTCCCACCGGCGTTGCGCCCAGATCACATCATCAACGACTTGCGGGAACTGTGAATCATAACTTGGGTGACTACTCGTCCTTCTGTCCGTCGATCGTCCAGAAGATGAGGTTGCGCATCAGCGATTCGGCGTAGGCGGGCTCGTACCCGATGATGCCCCACGTATTGGTGCCAAGCAGGCCGCAGGTGACGTCGAAGCTGGTGAAAAGCACATGTCCCTTGCCCGCCGCGAACCCGCTGAGGTAACCGCCGCCACTTCCCAGTACTTCCACCGCAAAGGGGCGCAGGCGCGGGTGGCTGAGGTCCTGCATCCCGGGCTGGCCCGCCGCCAGCAGCAGGGGGTGGGTAAATCCCATGACGCGCGGGCGAGCGTCGGGGAAGGCCGAGGCGAACAGTTGCGTGCGCACGCTTTCGTCGAACGGTCCCGTGCCGCCGCACAGATCCACGAATAGCACCCCGCCTGATTCGACATAGGCGCGGATCGCGGTCACTTCCTCGGCCGTCGGGCTGTAGCGCGCGGTGCCGGTGAGATGCGCCAGCGGAGTTTGCGTTGCATCGAGCCGGCTCATGGGAACGGAAACCGGTTCCAAGCCGTAGCCAGTCTGACGTCCAAAGCTGCGCGCGAAGCGCGTCCAGGCGTACGGCTCGGGATCCCAGTTTCCGGCGTACTGCACGCGCGCCACGCGCACACTCTGGAGCGGCGCGGCGGTCGGCGCGTCCAGGTAATTGGATTCCAGACGATTGCGCAAATCGCGCTTTCCCGCGGCGTAGATGAACAGATTCACGCCCAGCTCGAACGGCGCCTTGTGCAGCTTCTGTTCGCGCAGTTGCCACACCTTCGAGATGTCGATTGGGGCGTGCAGCATCAGCACGCGGGCGCCATTGCTGACCATCTTGAGCGGCGGGTGCGGAGACACCTTGTATAGCACGCTGAAAATCGAGTGGTTCGCCGGCAGGTCGGTCATTTCATAGGTTGGGAAAAGCCGGTGGGCCAGCTCGATCGCGAAGCGATTGAATTCGGGGGAATCTCCATCGGCCTGCGTGAAGAGCATCCCGCCGGCCATCACGAACGCGCGGAGATTCTGCACATCCTGCTCGCTGATGTGCGGCGCCTGGTGGCTGGCCAGGTAGACGATGGGCGAATCGGTCCAGTCGGTCCAGGGGCGCGCAAGGGGGACGACCTGCCAGTTCACCGCCCGTTCGAGCTGCCGCGAGGTGTAGCGCGCCAGGTTGGCCAGGTCGCGCGGACGGTTGGCCCAGTATCCGTCAAACCGCAGCTTGTTCATCAGGATCGGATGCCGTCCGCGCGAGAGGAACAGCAGGCAATAGGCCGTCTCCACCGGATTGCCGTTGTCCCATGAACCGTCGGGGCCCTGCGCCTGAAGGATTTTGGCCGCCAGTTCGCGGTACCAGTCGTGGCTGCCGAAGTATTTGAAGCCCGACGCCAGGCCCACGCGCTCGACGCCGTACAGCGTGTATCCCCACCACCCGCCGTTGACGTTGACCGCGTTGTCTCCCTGCTCGAACCAATCCAGTCCGCGCTTGAGCGGCGGCGAGAACGGATCACGGCCAACGTTCGCGCCAAAGCGCGGCGCGTCCAGCCAGTCGTGCGTCACGAAAAGTGAGGCCACGCCCGCGGCGGTCATCGAGATCGTGCCGGCCTCTGGACGCCCGCCGCCGTATGCCCACTGTCCGTTCTTCGCCTGGCAGCCCGTCCAGTGCGCTTCGACGGCCTGCCAATAAGCCAGGGGCACCTCGACCTCCGCCTCGGCGCCTGACCAGACGCCGAGCAATCCGTACTGCGAATTGGAATTGTCAAAGGGAAAGGGTCCGCCGCGCTGCCCTGGCGGGCCGGGAGCATTCTTCACCTTGGTATAGGTATACGCCCCATCGTGGGCGGCCTCGAGGAGCCACTTCACATCTGCCCGCAGGGCGTCGTGATCCTCTTTACGATTGTAGAGGGCAAGTGCGGTCGCACGGATCCCGCGGGCATAAGTGGAATGGTGATCTTCGTTGGGGAACTGCTTCACCAGATCGATGCACCCCTTCATGAAGGGGCCATGGATGCTCAGCCGTGGATCGCCAACCGCCTCTCCCGATTGCATGAGCGCATAGACGCACAACGCATCCATCCCGCCGTGGAATGGGCTGCGATCGCCCAGTTGCAGGCGCAGTTCATGCCGGTTCGGGTCGAACTGATTGACCATCCAGTTCACGCCCGATGCAATGGCATCACCAATTTGCTTGTCTGTCAGCGCCCCCGAATTGTCGGACGCCGGGCGCAATGCCGGGCGCTGCCGATCCACGATTGGAAGCTGTGGGACGGGTTGCGGCGTGACAGTTGGAGCGATGTCGGGCGATGCCGCCGCAGTGCCCGACGACCCGCCCGACACCGGAATCAGGGCTGGCCGAATAATTGGACGAGTACGAATCGGGCGAATGGGCCGTATGACAACGTCAGACGGGGGCGGCAATTGGGAGGTCGCTGCGTCGGGCAAAGCTGTTACAACGGTTGGGCTGGCGATCGGTCGTGAAGTGGGCGGGCTGGTCATCGCCGATGCACGAGCGACATTGCCACCCTCAGAAATCCCGGCGTGGCGCCGCATGTCCGCAATCCAGAGCGCCACCAATAGGATCACGACGGCCAGGATCGCAGCCACCGTCACCGCCCCCGAAGCGCCCGACACCCATCCATCAACGGCCGACTCGTCCTCGTAAGACTTCACCGATGCCGCTCCGACAGCAGCGTCCGGCCAATCGCCGTCACTCTGCCCGGCAAAGTCCTTCAAATCATCACGGCCTCTGACATGGAGGCTCGACCCGCACCCCGTGCACATCAACGTCTGCTCGACGACCGGCTCGGCAATTCGCGCCGTCATACCGCAGGCCGGGCATTTCATCTTCAGCGACATGGGTGTGTGGACGCCAGGTACGCGCGCGCCGCACCCATCTTAGCAACTCGATCGGAAAAGGTATTGCGATATCGCAACGCCATTGATGCGGCCGAATCGTCGATTGTCAATTGGAGACGGGTGCGGCAAGTCCGGCGTCCTTCCAAAGCCAATCCAGCCCGGACTGCACGTCCTTCGCGGCAATGCCGGTGATTGGCGAATCATGCCCGGCACCGTCCTGCCACACCATCCGCTTAGGCCCTTCGAACGATTCGAAGACCTTCAACTGATAGTCGGGCGGGACGAGTTCGTCCTGGCCGGCAACGACGAACAACGCCGGAGCATGGACGGCTGGCGCGGACTTCATCGCGCTCAGTTCGGGCGGCACCTGCATCGCGATGTAGGTCGCGCCGACCCACAGGTTCCACCAGCCATATCGGACGATGATCAGTCGTCGCAACGGGGGCGCATTGTGCAACATGAGGCCGGCGACCGGTCGGTGGGCGGCGAGGTACAGCGCCGCCGACGTCCCCAGGCTTTCCCCGCCAACGAAGATCGGACGCCCGCCCGCGCGCTGCGCCATCGCGTCGAATACCGTCAGGACCGCGGGCGCAATCGCATCGAGCGATGCGGCGCCGTCGCTCCTGCCATACCCCGGATAGTTCAGGCTCCACACCTCAACGGGCCTGCGCCCCCATCGACTTGCGGCCACATCCACCATGCGCTCCGCGCGGCCCGCGACGCCGTACAACTCCAGCGAGAATGCGTCTGGGGGCTGTCCGGTCGCGCCCGGGGAGCGCTGCACCCACACGTCGATCGCCTTTCCCGCCCGGCGCAACGTCACCTGCCGCGCGCGAGGCGCCGAGATCGGATTTCGCGAGGGAAAGAGGATCAGCCGGTCGGCCGACAGCCTGCTGACCGACCCGATGCACAGGACGATGAGGACCGCAATCACCCGACGGCGGGAAAAACAGTTGCGTAACCTGATCATGTGGAATGGCGGGCGAGCATGTTCGACGCCGTAACACCCCCTCCACGTATCGGTTTGAAATGCCACCGGCTTCATTGACACGGACGGATCCGACGGGAGCATCAATTACCAGTTCGGCATCGTCAACGTCCTGCGCGTGATGACCCATGCGGACTATTCCCGAGGAAAGTGGAAAGAAACATTATGAGCACCAGTCGCGCAACCCGGACTCGGCCATCGCGCGTTCTTGATGTTCACGATGATTACCTGGAATGGGTTCGGGAATTCCCCCTTCGACCGATCCGGTCTAAGAGGGAATTGAAGTTGGCTGGCGCAATGTTGGACCGTTTGGTGGGGCGCGATGACCTCACCGCCGGGCAACGCGATTACATCACGGCTTCACGCCGCATGCGTGGCGAACTGGCGGTAGAGCTGCGCGTATGGGCCGTTCTGGGCGAGGAGTTCGCGGTGGGTTCCGCGTTCGATGATGCGGCCCTGGCTGATCATCAGGATGCAGTCGGCGCGGAGGATGGTGCTGAGGCGGTGGGCGACGACGAACGTCGTCCGTCCCGCCAGCAGCTTCTCCAGCGAGCGCTGGACGAGCTGTTCGGTGGCGGTATCGACCGCGCTGGTTGCCTCATCGAGCATGAAGATGCGCGGGTCGGCCAGGAACGCGCGGGCGAAGCAGATCAGTTGCCGCTGGCCGAGCGACATGTTGGCGCCGCGCTCGCCGACCTGCGTCTGATATCCCTGCGAGAGGAAGAGAATCGCCTCGTGGGCGCCGATCGCCTTCGCCGCCGCGATCACGCCCTCATCCGATGTCCGTGGGCGGGCGTAGCGGATGTTTTCCATCACCGTGCCGGTGAAGAGGTAGTTCACCTGGAGCACGAGGCCCATCTGCCGGTGCAGCGAGTCCCCCATGACGTGGCGGATGTCATGCTCGTCCACCAGCACGCGCCCCTGTTGCGGCTGATAGAAGCGCGCGATCAGCGAGATGATGCTGCTCTTGCCGCTGCCGGTTGCGCCGACCAGCGCGACCATCTGTCCCGGCTCGGCCTCGAAATTCACATCGTGCAGGACTGGGCGCTCGGCGTTGTACCCGAATGTCACGTGCTCGAAGCGAACGCGCCCCACGATGCGCGGCAGGGGGGCCGCGCCCGGCGCATCGAGCACCGCGGGCTCCAGGTCCAGCAGGGAGAAGACGCGCTCGGCGCCAGCCATCGCCTGCATCAGCAGGTTGTAGAAGTTCCCGAAGTTCTGGATCGGGTTCATGAACCAATCCCAGTACAGGAACGCCGCCACCACCGCCCCAACCCCGTGGCTCATCCGTCCGGTCGCGATCAGCCACCCGCCGAACCCCAGGATGATCACCTTGCCGGCAAAGCCGATGAGCTGGAGCACCGGCAGGTACATGCCGTTGATCCGCGCCATGCGAATGTTGTTCTCGGTATTCGCCACCTGAAGCTCGTTGAAGAAGCCCAGGTTCGAGGCCTGCCGATTGAAAGCGGTGACGACGCGCATGCCGGTGATGTTCTCCGCCATGTTCGTCGAGACGCGCGTCCACCCTTCGCGCACAACCTGCTGCTTGCGCGACGCCGTGCGCAGGTAAAGCCGGTTGGCGTAGAAGAGCACGCCGCCGAGCCACGCCACCGAACAGAACAGACGCCAGTCCGTGGTGATGAGCATCGCGGCGGCGATCAGCATCTGCAGCGCATTGATCAGCACCGTGTGGATGCCCCACACGTTCACGTCGCGCATCGCGCCGACGTCGCTGGTGCAACGGCTGATGATGCGACCGAGCTTCGTGCGGTCGTAATAACTCATCGACAGTCGCTGGAGTTGCGCGAAGAGCCGACGCCGGATGCCGAATTGCACCTGCTCGCCCGCCCCGGTCATCACGAGGATCGTCAAGCGCTGAAGCACGATCGCCCCAGCCATGACCAGCCCCCACATCGCGATCAGCCAAACCACGTGGCGGATCGCGGCAGACGGCGTGGTCGGCGCCGCGGACAGGATGCCTTTTCGGTAGGCATCGCCGTAGTTGATGATCCACTGCGTGAACTTCGGCGAGAGCATTTCCAGCACCGTCTGGCTGGTCCCCAGCGCCAGACCGATCAGGTATCCCTTCTTCCACGGCGCCAAGAACCCAAGCGTCCGGCGCAGCAGGGCGCGGTCGATCGGCCGATAATTCTGTTCCTCAACGTCGTCGCCCAGCGGCAACGCGGCGGCCGCCGCCGCCGCGGCTGCCCGCGCGGCACGCTTCTTCCCGATCGATGGCATCAACATCATGTCAATCAACCTGCCGAGTTCGCGCCGCCTCGCGCGCGTTATCCCTCCAGCCCGGCACCCGCCTCGCGGTCGTGCGGGAGCGTGCCGGCGGTCGCCGCCGCGGCGCCGATGCCGTGCGGGCCGGCCACGCGATCCATGTGCGACGGCGGATCGGATGTTTCCGGGAGCGCATCGTCGCCGTACAACTGCACCGACGCGATCATCCGGTAATGCCCGTCGGCGCGCATGAGCTGTTCGTGCGTGCCGATCTGCGTGATCGCGCCGTGCTCCAGCACCACCACCAGGTCCGCCGCCTTCACCGTGCTGACGCGGTGGGCGATGACGAACGTCGTTCGCCCGTGCATCACGAACCGCATGGCACGGCGGATCATCTGCTCGGTATGGGGGTCGACGGAGGCCGTCGCGTCGTCCAGGATCAGCACGCGTGGGTTGGTCACAATCGCCCTGGCGATCGCCAGGCGTTGCCGCTGGCCGCCTGAGAGCGAGGCGCCGCGCTCGCCGAGCATCGTTTCGTAACGCCGTGGCAGCTCATCGATGAACTCGTGCGCCTGCGCCAGCCGTGCCGCCGCCTCGATCTCCCCGGCGGTGATGCCGGGCCGGCCGTACTCGATATTGCCGCCGACGGTGGCGCTGAAGAGGTACGTTTCCTGGAACACGAATGCGACCTGCGTCCGCAGGCTCGCGAGCGTCACGTCGCGTACGTCCAACCCGTCGATCAGGATGCCCCCGCCCTGCGGGTCGTAGAACCGGGAGATCAGGTTGACGAGCGTCGTCTTGCCGGCGCCGGTCGGCCCGACGATCGCCACGATACTCCCGCCCGGCGCCTCGAAACTCACGTCGTGAAGGTTCGGCTTCTCCGGGTTGTACCCGAAAGTCACTCCCTCAAACCGCACCGTTCCCGGTCCCGGCGGCAGGGGGCGCGCGGCCGGCTTTTCCGGCACGGTCGGCGGGGCGTGCAGCACCTCGTAAAGCCGTCGGGCCGACACCATCGCGTTCTGGTATTGCTCGTTGATCGTCGAGACCACCTGGAGGCGCGTGAGAATCTGCGCCATCGCCTGCCCAAGCACCAGGAAGTCACCCGCCAGCAGTCGGCCGCGGATCATCAGCACGCCCGCGGCCAGGAAAAGCGTGAGGTAAGAGCCGGAGGCGATCGAGCGAATGACCGGCGTGAAATCGGCGAAGAGGCGGATGCGCCGCCGGACTTTGCCAATGTACGTCTCGCAGTGCGCATCGTACTTGGCGACTTCCTGGGCCTCCGTGGCGAAAGCCTTCACGACGTGAACGCCCGCGATGTTTTCCGTGATCAGCGAGACGTTGCGATCCTCGGCTTCCATGACGGCCTTGGCCGCCGGCTGCACCCGACGGCTGAAGCGAAGGATATAGAAGGTCCAGAGCGGCAGGGGCAGGAGCGCCAGCAACGCCACCCAGGGGGAGATGAAGAAGATCAGGACGATGTACCCGGCGACGATCAGCCCAATCTCCAGCGTGCTCAGCACCGCCGACTGCACGAAGACGCGGACGTTCTGTAAATCCGTCAGCGAGCGGTTAATAAGCTGGCCCGACGACAGTGCATCGTGGAAACCAAACCCCACCCGCTGGAGCTTGTCGTAAACCCCCTCGCGGATGTAGTAGACCATGGTCATGCTCATCCGCGTCTCGGCGACGGTACGGAGGTACTTCAGCGCCAGGATCGCCGCAGTAATGAGCACCAGGCCCGCGATGATCGAGGAGAACCCGGCCTGCCGGCCGAGCAGCGCGTCGATGACGTGCCGTGCACTGAGCGGCGCGTGTCCGTCGTTGTTGATCCAGCCACCCAATTTGCCGTCGCCGGGATGGAGCGTCTGAATGAAATTGGCGGCCCGGCCGGTCTGCCGGACCGCCAGGACTTCCGCCACGACCCCCAGCACCAGGTAAGTACAGGCGACGAAGACGTGCCACCGCACCGGGCGCAGGAAGCGGAACATCCATGCCAGCAGCAGCCGCTGCGGCACCGCGTAGGCATCGGGCAAGACGACGACCTCGCCCGGCGGCCGATCCTCCGCCGATGCCGCAGCCGAACCTTTGCAAGCAGTAACCGAAACGCCTTGAGCCGCCACGCGCCTACGTCCATCCTGATAAAGCGAACTACGCTATCCGTGCAGCCGCGCCCGTCAACCCTGCGACCCCGGCAAACTGCCGAGTGCTGAGTAGCTTGTTCTCAGCACTCAGCACCCAGCACTCAGCACTTATTTTTTTGCGGCCCTAGGGATACCATCATCCTTGGGTATGTGCGGATTTGCGGGCGTTGTGGCGTGGGAAGAGCGGTTTCGCGTCACGCGCGAGACCCTGGCGCGCATGTCCGCCCGCATCGCCCACCGCGGCCCCGACGGCGAAGGACTTCACCTCAACCACGATGATGCGATCGGGCCCGATCGGCCGCAGTTGGGACTCGTCCACCGACGGCTGGCGATCCTCGACCCGGACCCGCGCGCCAATCAGCCGTTCATGGATCGGCACGGCCGCTGGATCGTCTTCAATGGCGAGATCTATAACTTCCGCGACCTGCGCGCCGATCTGTCAAAGCGACGACCAGAATATCCATGGCGAACGAGCGGCGACACCGAGGTGCTCCTGGTCGCCTATGACGTGTGGGGCGAGGAATGCGTCGAGCATCTCAACGGCATGTTCGCCTTTGCGGTGTGGGACGAGCCCCGGCAGCAACTGTTCCTGGCCCGCGATCGCATGGGCCAGAAGCCGCTTTATTACAGCGGCGATGAACGCTCCGGCGGGGTGGCGTTCGCCAGCGAGCTGGGCGCGATCAAGCCGGTGGAGTGGGTCGATCAGCAGATGAGCCGGTCGAGCCTGATGTTTTACCTGCGGTGGGGGCACGCCGAATCGACGTCGACAATCTACGATCGCGTGCACCAGCTTCCACCCGCCAGCACGCTCACCTGGACGTGCCTGGGCGCCCGGCCGGTGCGGACGTATTTCAACGCCAACGCAACCGCGTCCCCTGAGCTGGCCTCCGATGCGGCCGCACCCGCGATAACGCGGCGCCTGGTGACGCAAGCAGTCCGGCGGCAACTCGTCTCCGATGTGCCGCTGGGATGTTTTCTCTCCGGCGGCGTCGACAGCGCCATCATCGCGGCCGCCATGAAGCAGTCGGTGCCGTCCGATCAACCGGTCCTCACGTTCTCGATGGGGTTCGATGATCCGCGCTATGACGAAACGATCCATGCCTCCCGCGTCGCGGAGCACCTGGGAACGAAGCACCATCGCTTCGAGGTACGGCCCAATACCGCGGAGGCGTTGCCGGCCCTGGCTGCGGCATTTGGTGAGCCGTTCGCGGATTCATCTGCCCTGCCCGGTTATTACCTGGCGCGGGAAACGCGCTCTCACGTGAAGGTTTCCCTCAGCGGCGACGGCGGCGACGAATTGTTCGGCGGATATGACCGCTATCGCGCCCTGGCGTTTTCAGAGCGGCTCACCCGCACGACGGCGCTCACCCGGCTGGCCAGCGCGTCGGTCTGGCAGGCGGTGCCTGGCTCCCATCCCAAGTCGCGCTCGGCCCGACTGAAGCGTTTCCTGGCCAGTCTTCGCCTGCCCGTCGAGCAGCGCTACGAGCGATACATGGAGTTATTCAGCTCGACGCTGGCGCGCGAGCTGCTCGACGAGCCGGTCGATCCCTCCAGCGGCTACCTCGCCGCCGGCCTCGGCGAGTTTCTGCGGAACCGGCCGCTCGTTCCCGCGGCGCTGGCGCTGGACCGCGTGACCTATCTTCCCGATGACCTGCTGGTCAAGGTGGATCGCGCCTCGATGCTTCATGCGCTGGAAGTCCGCAGCCCGTTCATGGATCACGAGCTCGTCGGCTTCGCCGCCGGCCTGACGACCGACCAGCTCCTGCGCGGCGGCCCCAAGCGCATGCTGCGCGAAGCGTTCGCGGCGGACCTGCCGGCGTGGGTCTTCAAACGGAGGAAGATGGGCTTCGCCGTCCCGATTGGGGAATGGTTTCGCGGCGAGCTGCGGCCGATGTTGCGCGATCATCTCTTCGCGGCGGATTCCTTCGCAACCACCCACTTCCGCCTCGCCACGGTGCAGCGCCTCGTGGATGAACATGAGCGGCAGACGATCGATCACTCCCAGCGCCTCTATGCACTGTTGATGCTCGAGCTCTGGTGGTGCACAACACGAACCTGATGCGGATTGGAGAATGTAATCTCATGAAAGGCTGTCCCCCTGCCGGCGTTACGATGCCGGTGGTGAAGCTTTACCAAGGAGACAGCCGTGAGAATAGAGACGAAGGTAACCCAAGTGGGTTTGGATAACCACAGGAATTTCAGCCGTCTGACA
>JBBSDP010000019.1:0-84273 GCA_038240605.1 Tepidisphaerales bacterium
GATGCCCTCGGACAACACGCACAACGTTACCTACGCCAACGCCGGCAGCGCCCCGGCGGCCGCGCCCTGGACGATCCAGCAACTGTGGGGCAGCTCGACGACCACGCCACCGCCAGTCGTCTCCTCGCCCGCGCCGACCCCGACACCCGCGCCGGCGCCTGCGCCAGCTCCTACTCCGATGCCAACCCCTGCTCCGACACCTACGACGGATCCGACTCCGACTCCCGCGCCAACACCCACGCCCACGCCGGCCCCCACTCCTGTGCCGACGCCGGCCCCGCTCCCCTCGTCCGCGGGACCGGTCGCAACTCCCTCTGGCCTGACGCCGACTGCGGCTGCTGACGGCATCCACCTGAGTTGGCAGCCGGTCAGCGGCGCCAGCTATGTGTTGAGTTGGAAGGCGACGCACGGCAAACAGACGAAGACCATGAATCTGGCCGCGGGCACGACCAGCTACGTTGACGCCAGCGTTCCATCGCGCTGGGAAGTGGACTACCGGATCGTCGCCGTGGTGAACGGCGTACAGTCGGCCAAGTCCAGCTCCGTGCACGTTCAGGCGCTGGTGGCCGGCACGACGCCCGTCACCCCGCCCGTGACCACGCCGGTGACGACTCCCGTCACAACGGAGGCTCCGCTCGGGCTAGAGTCGTCGGCTTCAGCGTCAAGATCGTCGACGGGTCCCGTGACGATCCGGACCAGTTCGGTCATGGCCGGGCAGACGATCGGCGCCGAAGGCTCGATGACCGCGCAGGTCGCCAATGTGGATGGAAGCGCCGGCCTGGTGCTCGCGGACGGCATCGAAGCGGAGACCGTGTCTGCTTCGATCACGGCCAACAGTGATGGCGGCGTGAAGTTCGCGGCCCGCGACGCGGCCACCGCCGCCAGCGTGACCGGCGGAGAGAGCACCCGCGGCGCATCGTGGCTCAAACTCGTCCGCAGCGGAGATCAGGTCGTCGGCCTTGCCTCGTCCGATGGGACGACCTGGCATCGTGTGGGCGCGGCCAACCTGAACCTCTCAGACAAGGCGAACCTTCGCCTTGCGGTTGACGGAGAGACTGCCAACGCGGATTTCACCAACGTCAGCACCGAGAATGCCGAGAGCTCAACCGGTGACGACCTTCTCCAGGCCGCATAGTTCAACGACGTTCAATTACTTTGGGCAGTGCAAACGAGCACGGGCGATTTCGCCCGTGCTCGTTTTGCATTGAAGAAAGCCGAGCGATTTCGCCTGACCTGAGCGAAGTTGGATGTTCGCTGGATGATGAACCAAAGACCTATGCCGGAGACGCCCCAATATCGAGGTGATCTTCATCGACTGACATCTCGTCCGCACCGTGGTTGGTTCGGGCACGACGTCGGTAGCCGTACGGCGCCTGCGCCGGCGCATCCGCCCCACGCGACCCGTGCGTGACGACGACCCCCAGTAGATGTCCGCCGACGCCAGCCAGTCCATCCCGCGCGACGATGGTGCCGCGGCGCGTCGCCCGGTCGCCGCGGATGACCAGGACCGTCAGGTCGCAGGAAGCAGCGAAGATTCTCGCATCGGCGCTATCGCTGACTGCCGGGGCGTCGATGATCACCAGGTCATAGCGCTCGGCCAACTGCTCGAGCAGCTCGGGAAACGCCGGGCTATTGAGCAGGTCCGACGAGTTGCGCGGCGGTGGGCCGCCGGGTAGGACCGAAAGGTTGCTGACCCCGGTGGATTGGATCGCTTTGTCGACGGAACTGGTTTGCCCGCCGAGGACCGTCGAGAGGCCGACGTGCTGGCGCACCCCGAAGACGTTGTGCAGCATCGGGTCCCGCAGGTGGCCGTCGACGAGCAGCACCCGCCGGCCGCCCTGGGCCATGGCAATGGCGAGGTTGGCGGCGGAAGTCGTGGTCCCCTCGCCGCTGCGTGGCGCCGCGAGCACGAGCGTCTTGCAGCGATCGTCTGGAGCCATGGAATCAAAGGCGGCACGGACACCGCGATACGCCTCGGCGACATCGGATGACGGGTCGAGCGCCACCTTCCGCGCCGCGACGGTTGCGCTAAGCACCGAAGGCATCTGGGGAACGATGCCGAGCAGCGGCAGATCGAGAGCGGCGCGAATCTCCTCGGACGAGCGGAGCCGATCATCGATCCATTCACGACCGAACGCGGCCGATACGCCCGTGACCAGTCCCAGGACCAGCGACATGAACAGCGTTCCGGCGTAATGGGGCGATGCGCGAACGGCGTCGCTCGCCGGCTCGATGAAATCGATGTTGATGCTGGATGCCTCGCGCGTGACTTCGATGGCCTGCATGCGCGACTCGATGTTTCCAATTGATTTACGGAAGCGATCCGAGTCGGCCGCGAGACGGCCGTATTCCGCGGTCTTGGCGCTGACGTCGATCAGTTGCTTTTGCTGGGCGTCAAAGGCGCTCCGCAGCGCCTCCTGGCGAGCCTTCGCCAGCGCGAATCGGCGGCCGATCGTAGCGGCGTACGAGCGGTTGACCTGATCGATCTGACGCTCGAGTGCCCGCAGACCGGGGTGGCCCGGCAGATAACGCTGCCGAAGTTCCTGGAGCTGCGACTGGAGCCGGACCATTTCCCCGCGGAGCGTTTCCTCCTGATCGGTGGAGACGATCAGCGGTTCACCCGCGGCGGAAGCGCCGCCGGGCGCGTCCGCTGCTAACGACTTTTTCGCTTCGTCGTAATCCGATTTGGCTTTGAGCGATTCGAACTGGGCGGCGGTCAACTCCTGGGAGAGCGTGGTGAGGCGGCGGTTGGCGATGCTGTTGGAATCCTCACCGGCCGTGAGCACGCCGTAGTGCTGCTCCATGTCCTGCATCTTTGCCGCGGTCGTGTCGAGGTCTTTCTGGACGCGGGCGATCTGCTCCTGGTACATCGCCAGGACATCGGCGGTCGTGGTGTGACGGGGCTGTGACTGGTACTGCTGGTACGCTTCGACGACGGCATTGGCGATGCGCGGCGCGTCTTCGGCCACCGGCCCGTCGAAGGAGACGGAAACCACGTCGTCGCGCTTATCAACTTCGACGTCAAGCCCCTCCCGCAGGACGTTCAGCCGGTTGGCGGCGTGGCGGAAGGTCTTCAGCTCCTTCACATCGGAGTGAGCGAGCGCAAGAGCCAGGATCGCCCGCGAGGTGATCCGTTCGCGCTGGCTGTTGCGAAGCATGACGGGAAGCCCGTACGTGCTCGCCGCCGAATCCGCGCCCCGCGCGACCGCGGCCTCGGCAGCGAAGCGCGCGGTGGCGCGGTACTGGCGCGTCGCCGTCAGCAGGTAGACGATGCCGAGAACGATGCATGCGACTGCGGTGATGAAGGCGATGCGACGTTGCCGCCGGACGACGCGAACGAGGACCGTGGCGAAATGCCGCGTCCGATCGACGACCGCCCGTGGTGGGGACGGAAATTCACCGTGTAGCAGGCTAATGCCTTCAACTCCGGAAATAACTTATAGACAGCCCCTCAGCCCAGGGATCGATCGAGCCGCTCCGTAATGTAAACGGCCGCGCGATCCGATCGCAAGAACAAAGTACCTGTGTCACAGGCCCCGCGGCAAAACCGGACGTGAAATTGGATGGGTTGGGGCGACAAGGGAGGGCGTTTGGCATCCGCTCCCCAAATGGGGTAGATACTCTTGTGCAGAGCACCGTGCGCGCGTGCGCCCCGGCAGGGCTCATCGTGGGCGCGCATCCGTCCAGCCTGGATGTGGAAGGTGACGTCGATGGGGTTCGTCAACGTTGAGGTATGGGACGCGACCGGCACCAAGCGCCGGCACGTGCAGGTGCCGGGCGATGCCCCGGTCAACCGCATCCTGGCCGTCCTCCTCGAGAAGATGAACTTCCCGCGCTATGCCCCCGATGGGCAGCCGCTCAGTTACAAATTTCATCACCGCAATTCCGGAAAACAGTTGCTCGACGATCAGAGCTTGTCGGAGGTAGGCGTCAAGGATGGCGACGTGCTCCGGCTCCAGCCGGAGATCACCGCGGGATAGCCCCAATCGTGACGCGCATCAACCCGTTCAAGGTCGCCGATGGTCCGCCGCGCTCCGATGCGCCGGACGCGGACATGCGCCCCTTGCGAATCGAGCTGGTTCCCACGGGCGAGCCGACGGCGGATCGCTTCGACCGCTTCAAGCTGATCGGCTGGTGGGACCAGGCGAAGCTCAGCCAGGCCAAAGTGCTGGTCGTTGGTGCTGGAGCGCTGGGGAACGAGATCGTCAAGAACCTGGCCCTGCTGGGCGTCGGCCACGTCCTGGTCGCGGACCTCGATCGAATCGAAAATTCCAATCTCTCGCGCTCGGTCCTTTACCGGGAATCGGATAACGGAGGTTTCAAGTCGGAAGTCGCGGTGCGCGCGGCGCGGGAGCTTTACCCGGATATCAAGGCGCACGCGTTCGTCGGCAACGTCGCATACGACCTGGGAGTCGGGGTGTTCCGCTGGGCGGACGTGGTCATTGGTGGTCTCGATAACCGCGAAGCCCGATTGGCCGTCAACCGAAACTGCTGGCGCTGCAATCGTCCATGGATCGATGGCGCGATCGAGCAGATCCAGGGCACCGCTCGCGTCTTCGCCCCGGATGGGCCGTGCTATGAGTGCACGATGTCCGAGACCGATTGGCGCCTGTTGGCGGCCCGGCGGTCGTGCAACCTTCTCTCGCGGAAGCAGATGCAGACGGGCCACACCCCGACCACCCCGACGATCAGCTCGATCATCGCGGGGGTCCAGTGCCAGGAAGCGGTTAAGCTGCTCCATGGACTGAAGGCGATCCGCGGCCGCGGGTTCGTGTTCGATGGGCTCAGCACCGAGGCATACCAGGTGGAGTTCCAGCGGAAGGCGACGTGCTACAGCCACGAGATCCTCGACGAAATCGTGCCGCTCGATGCATCGGCCGCAACGACTTCCGCGGCCGATCTGCTGGAGGAGGCGCGACGGCGGCTCGGTGGAGCGGCGGGGATTGAACTGGAACTGGCGCGCGACGTCCTTCATAAGCTGATCTGCCCAACGTGTGGTGAGGAGGAGACCATGTTCGCTTCCCTGGGACGCGTGCCGGCCTCGGCATCGATCTGCCCCCGCTGTCCCGGGGCGCGGCGCGATCCGGTGACGTTCTACAAGATCCGCGGCGATGAGCCGTTCCTGATGCGGCCGCTGGCGGAGATCGGCGTCCCGCCCTTCGACGTGCTGATCGCGCGGGCGGGCGATCGGTCGATTGGCCTTGAGCTCGCCGCCGACGCCAACGCGGTACTGGGCCCATTACAAGATGCCGAGGCGTTGAAATGGCTGTGACGAACAAGAAACCGGAGGCCGCACTTGAAGGAGCGCGACGCGTCGCGATTGAACGAGAGTGATTTCCCCTGGCGCGATCTGCCGTCGATCGCGTCGGTGCGGGAGGAGCGCTACCAGGTTGCGATCAGCCAGGCGGTCATCGACGACATCCACGCCCACGGGCAATCCGCGAGCGATGTCGAGGTGTGCGGCGTGTTGCTCGGCAACGTCTACCGCGACGCGCGCGGACCCTGGTGCCACATCGAGGCGAGCGTGCGCGGCAACTTCGCGTCCGGGAAGGAGACGCAGGTCACGATTACATCGGAAACATGGACGCACGTGAACTCGGTGCGCGACCGGCAGCATCCCGACAAGAAATTCATCGGCTGGTATCACACGCATCCCGGGTTCGGGATCTTCCTGTCGGGGATGGATGACTTCATCCAGTCCAACTGGTTTTCCGAGCCGTGGCAGATCGCGCTGGTCTACGATCCACAGAGCAAGGAAGAGGGGGCTTTCCTCTGGCGCGACGGCAAAACAGTCAACGAGCCATTCCTGGTCATCCCTGACGATGGAAACGCCGCCACGCGCGCCGGCCTGGCGGCCAGCGACAACCCCGTGGAGTCAGAGCTCCGCTCCGGAACGCTGGGTGATCTGATGTCACGGCTCCAGGGAGTCGAGCAGCGGCAACGCTGGATTTTTGCGGCGATTGGCGCGGTGGGGCTGACGGCGATCGTCTGGCCGTTGATCGTTTTCATGTTCATTGGCGGCCCGGGCGGCTCGCGCCCGGCGGCGGCACCGCCGTCGCGAACGATCAATCCCGGGGCGGGCTCGACCCCGCTCACGCTGCCGACCGCCGTGCGACCGCCTTCCGCTCGGGGTTCCTGATCCGGGGGCGCGCGCTTCGTGGGATGAATTCTCCGGTACATCAAGATGGGCGAGAAGAAGATCACCGTGACCTGGGACGACCTGAAAAGTCGCAAGGTCGATACGCGGCTCAAGGAGGAGCAGGCGATGGCGCGCAACCGTGCCTACGCCCAGCTCGACGCCGAGGCCGTCCCCGAAACCACCGGTCCGAGCCGGGCGCGGTTTTTCTACAACTCGATCGTCTACATGAGCGTCTTCGGGCTGCTGGGCGGCCTCCTGGCGTGGACGACCGGGCTGGCGTTGCGCTTCGAGCCCTCGGGTCTGGCGGAGGCGACGGCGCTGATTCGGGAGATGCAGAAGATCACCGCCGCCCGCGATACCGGCCGTTCGTCGGCCGCCGAGGCGGAAGATGCCTTGGCGACCATCACGGCTGACGGCCGGGGCAATCCCTATTTTGACGTAGAGACAAACGCCGAGCTGAGCGACGCTGAACGCGCGAGCAGCCTGGCGCAGCTCGCGTTGCGCGACCGCGCCAAGGCGTTCATCGCCAACGTACTTGCGTACGGCGTGTGCGGCTTGTGGATCGCCGCCTGCCTTGCGGTTGCCGAACCTCTGACCCAGCGGAATTATCCCAGCGCATTGGTGAACGGCTCGGTCGCGGCGCTGCTCGGTCTGCTGGGCGGCCTGTGCGCGGCGCTGCTGGTCAGCCTCATGCACCGCATCGCAACAGGCCCGGGCGCGGTTCGAGAGGCGGTGGCGCAGGCGCTCGCGTGGTCGGTGGTCGGTCTGTTCCTCAGCGCCGGGGCCGGCGTTGTCATGCGTAACCGAAAGAAGCTGCTGATCGGCGTGGCGGGGGGGTTCATCGGCGGGCTGATCGGCGGCGCCCTCGTTGAGCCGGTGCGGATGCTGACGGGAAGTCCACAGGCCGGTCGCCTCATCGCGCTGCTGGCGATCGGCATCGTCGCGGGCGCAGGCACCGGCATGATCGAAAACGCCGCCCGAGCCGGCTGGCTCCGCGTGATCGCGGGGGTGCTGGCGGGTAAGCAGTTCATCCTCTACCGCAACCCGACCTTCATCGGCAGCGCACCCGATTGCCAGATTTATCTGTTCAAGGATTCGACGGTCGGCCCCCGGCACGCCGCCATCCACATCGTGCCCGGCGCGTTCGAGCTGGAAGACCTTCCGCTGGGCGTGAAGTCGCAGGTGAACGGCAAGGCAGTTTCCAAAGTTCGTCTGCGGCACGGCGATCGTCTCACGGTCGGTTCCACGGTCTTCCTGTTTCAGGAGCGAGAGAAGGCTTTCATCGCTTCGGGCTGATCTTTATCTGGCGGCCACAGACTCGCCATTTCGACAACGGGCGGGCGCAACGCCGATACGAATTTCGGCAGGCGGTCGCCATGCGCTTATGACGGAAACACTAACGAATTATCACAACCGAATTCCCGTGAACATCATCGCGCTGGTTCTGTTCGGCTTTTGCCTGGTTGCATCGACCCGTGCAGCGGCCCCGCCCGAGGCATTGTCAGCCGCATCGGAATCGTATACGACGCAAATCAAACCGCTCCTGAAGCAATATTGCCTCGGGTGCCACTCGACGGAGAAGCACAAGGGGAGCCTCGATCTCGAACGGTTCGCTTCGATTTCCCAGGTGCGCAAGGAAGTGAAGCCGTGGCAGGCGATGCTGGAAATGCTCGAAACGGGGGAGATGCCGCCGAAGAAAAAGCCGCAACCCATCGTCGATGAGCGTCAACGGCTGATCGGCTGGCTCCATGACTTCCTCGATGCCGAGGCCCGGGCGCGAGCCGGAGATCCCGGGTTCGTGCCCCTGCGTCGGCTCAGCAACAGCGAGTACGACTACACGATTCGCGATCTGACCGGCGTTGATTTGCAGCCCGCGTCTTCGTTCCCTGCCGATGGGGCGGCCGGGGAGGGGTTCACTAACGCCGCCGAATCTCTTTCCGATATTTCGCCGGCGCTGCTGAACAAATATCTCCTCGCGGCCAAGGACCTGTCGGCGCACGCGGTGTTGTTGCCGGATGGATTTCGTTTCTCGGCGGGCAAGACACGCCGTGACTGGTCCGATGAAAGCCTTGCGCAACTGCGCAAGTTCTATAGCCAGTTCACCAGCGACGGCCGTCTTCCCCTCGCGCCGTATGTGGCGGCTACGCTTCACTACCGCGATGCCCTGCTGGGCAGCCGAATTTCCATCGAAGCGGTCGCGACCAAAGAACGGCTGAATCCTAAATACCTCGGCATCCTCTGGAAGATACTGGCGAACGATTCGCCTTCGCTTCCGCTCGCGATGATCCGCGCGCACTGGCGCGCCACGCCCGAGAAGGACGGCGGCGGCGCTATCGTGGCCGAGATCGCCGCCTGGCAGGCAAAGCTCTGGAAGGTCGTGCCGATCGGCAGCTATCGATATGGGAACACTGTGCGCGGCGTGGCGAACGACACGCTGGTCGAAGCGGCGCAGACGCTGCGCCTGGCGGCGAAGTCGGTCAACGGGCAACGCGATGTCGTACTGTACTTGAATACGCGCGAGCTTTTTCCGACTGTCAACGCCGGATCAGTTGTGTGGAGCAGGCCGCGGCTCGAGGGCGCTAATAAGCCGGTCCTTCTCCTGCGCGACTACGCAAAATTCGGTCATTCGTATGAAGTGGATTATGCCGCGCTGTTCGCTGATACCGCCCGGTATCTCGGCGCTGTCGTCGAGGCTGCAAGCGATCGGAACCGATCGAGTGAGCAGATCGCCAAAGAAGCGGGACTGAACGCGGCGCTGCTCAAGCGATGGATTACGGTGCTGGATGTGGAGCGGTCCGATCCGCACGCATCGGAACTTGAGTTGGCATCGCGCGTGGTCCCGACATTGCCGCTGGAGCTTCTGACCGAGAAGGACGTCGCGGACAAACAGAAGCTGGCGATCAACGGGTGGCGAAGTAAGGCTGGGGACCTTCCGATTGCACTATCCAATTCCTCCGACGTCGAAGAGCACATTCCCGGGCGCGCCTCGCCACATAAGGTAGTTGTCCATCCGATGCCCACCGAATTTGTGGCGGCGACCTGGACGAGTCCCATTGAGGGAAGCGTCCGCGTGCAGGGAAAGGTGAGCCACGCTCACGTGGGCTGCGGCAATGGCATCGCCTGGTGGCTCGAACGCCGTCATGCCGATCGGGCCAACGTTGTGGCGGAAGGGACGGTTGCGCCTGGCGGCGAAACAGAACTGTCGCCCCGCACCCTGAGTGTATCCAAAGGGGACTTGTTGATCCTCGCGATCGACGCCAAAGACCGGGATCACAGTTGCGACCTGACGGAAATTTCCCTGAACATCACCGATCCGGACAAACCCGCACAAACGTGGGACCTGGCCGGCGACGTGGCCGACAAGATCCTCGAGGGGAACCCGCATGCTGACAAGCTGGGGAACAAGGACGTCTGGAGTTTCGTGAAAGGGCCGACACGGCCGCTCCTGGCCAGCGCCTCGCTGGGAGCTGCGATTCCCGGAAATTCGATTCTGGGCCGCTGGCGTCGCGCGGCCTCGGACCCAGCGAAACGAAGCGAAGCAGAAAAGTTGGCGCACCAGTTTCAACTCCTCCTGGTTGGATCACCGCCCGCGAGAGAGGATGATCCGGACCGCTTCGTTCACGAAAGGCTCGCATCGGTCGATGGCATCCTGTTACAGGGGCTCGACCTGTCCAGCCTCGGCATTTCGCAGGCCCATGAGACACACTATGGCCTCGAGCCTTCGCGCTTTGGAACCGTTTCGGGCGGTAAGCCGCTCGACGATGCGAGCGTCGCCGCGCCGGCAAACTCGGCCGTCGAAGTGCGCTTGCCGGCAGCCATCATGAAGGGGCGCGAGTTCGTGGTGGATGTGAGGCTGGATGGCCCCTCGGCTGACCGCGCCGCGCAGTTTGAGCTTCTCACCACTCCGCCCGTGGCCGAAGAACAGTGGAGCGAGAAAGGCGCAGTGGCCGTTTCCCCGGACAGCGCCGCAAAGCGGCGATTGCTTGCCGGCTTCGACGAGTTCCGTCAGACCTTCCCGCTCTTCATCTGCTACCCGGCGGTCATTCCGGTTGACGAGGTCGTCTGTCTGAAAATGTACCATCGCGAAGATGAGCCGCTCATTCGGCTCTTCCTCAATTATCAACAACACCAGGAGATCGATCACCTGTGGACCGAACACCGTTTCATCACGCAGCAGCCGGTGGCGGAGAACCGATACCTTCCGCTGTTCATCGGCTTCGTCACGCAGGACCAGCCGAAGGAATTGCTTGATTACTTCGAGGGGCAGCGCGATACGTTTCGCAAGCGAGCGGAAGATTGCGAGAAGGACGTCACGGCGGCGATTCCAGCCCAGATGCAGGCGCTGCTTGATTTTGCCGCGCGGGCTTATCGACGACCTTTGCAGGAGACGGAACGGGCACAGCTCGGCGCGCTTTATCAATCGATGCTCGCCAGAGGAATGCCGCACGACGAAGCATTTCGGGCGGTTCTGGCTCGCATCTTCGTTGCCCCGTCATTCCTGTTCCGGATCGAGCAACCGCCCGCTGGCAAGGAGGCGGGGGCGGTCAACGACTGGGAACTGGCGACACGGCTCAGTTATTTTCTCTGGTCGAGCGTCCCTGATGACGTGCTTCAAAAGCAAGCCGCCGCCGGCCAGCTCCACGATCCCGCCGTTCTGGCGGAGCAGGCGCAGCGAATGTTGTCCGATGACCGAGTTCGCGCGCTGGCCATCGAGTTCGGGACCCAATGGATTCACGTGCGCGGCTTCGATCAGTTCAAGGAGAAGAGCGAGAAGCTCTATCCGGAATTCGACGAGAAGCTTCGAGGCGCGATGTACGAAGAGTCGATCCTCTTCTTCCAGGACCTCTTCCAGCACGCCGAGCCGGTCGAGCGGATCCTGGACGCCAATTATGCGTATCTCAACGATGCGCTCGCGAAGCATTACGGTATTCCCGGCGTCAGCGGTCCGCAATTTCGAAAGGTCGATGGGGTGCGGAAATTCGGCCGTGGCGGCATCCTTGCCCTGGCCAGCGTGCAGGCCAAACAAGCTGGCGCGGCGCGGACGAGTCCCGTGCTCCGCGGCAATTGGGTGGTCGAAACCCTCCTGGGAGAAAAGCTTCCCCGGCCTCCGCCCGATGTGCCCCGGCTCCCCGAAGAAGAAGGGACCGGCAATCTGACCATGCGCCAATTGGTGGAGAAGCACACGCAGATCGAGTCGTGCGCCGTCTGCCACCAGCGGATGGACCCGATCGGCTTCTCGTTTGAGCGATATGATTCGATCGGCCGTCTTCGCGAGAAGGAATCGACCGGCCTGCCGATCGATTGCCATGCGAAGCTCAAAGGCGGAACGGAATTCGAGGGCATCGACGGACTCCGCACCTACCTGCTGACGAAGAAGAAGGACGTGATCATCCGCCTTTTTTGCCGCCGGCTGCTCGGTTACGCGCTGGGCCGGACCGTTTCACTTTCGGATCAGTCGCTGCTGGATGAGATGGTCGCGGCGCTGAACCAGAACGACGGACGCGTGTCCGCCGCCGTCCTGCAAATCGTCCGCAGCCCGCAATTCCGCTCGATTCGCGGAAGCGCCTATGCTGAAGAAGACTAATGATGGATGTCGATCGACTTATTGGAATGGACGACCAACAGGGGTTCGCTCGCATGAGCGTTTCTCGATGGATATTATGTAGCGGGTGAAATACCGAGAGCTTCTCCGCATGCTTCATGACGATGGTTGGAGACACAACCGGACAAAAGGCAGTCACGTGATGTACGTCCACCCCGCTAAACCTGGGCCTGTGGTGGTGCCTTCGGGAGGCAAAGGTGGCCAGGACGTGCCGCAGGGCACGCTCAACAGCATCCTAAAGCAGGCGGGATTAAAGTGAGCACAAGTATGCCTGACGCGAAATCGTACGTTTATGTAGTCGAGCGGGCTGATGATGGAACCTTTTGGGCGTATCTCCCGGATCTTCCCGGTTGCACCACTACCGCTCAGGCGGCCGATGAGATCGAAGCGAAACTACTTGAAGCCGTCGATCTTTACCTGAGCTACTATCGCGACCGCGGCCTTCCCACCCCAACTCCGAAGGCTCGTGTGGGAACTCTCACGGCCGCGTAATTCGAGAGAAGATTTAGATGGCTAGTCAATCATTGCTTTATCCGCTGACCCGTCGATCCTTCCTGCGCGGCGTGGGCGTGACGATGGCGCTACCGTGGCTGGAGTCCATCCCGGTCTGGGGGGATGAGCGGACGAGCAGCGCGGCCGGCGCTTCGACGCCGCCCGTGCGCCTCGCCTGTCTCTTTTCCGGCAATGGATTTCACAGCAAGGAGTGGTGGTTCCGCGGCGAGGGGAAGCAGGCTCAGGTCGGCAAGGTGCTCGAGCCCCTCCAGCCGTTCGCGGAAAAGATGCTCTTCCTGCGCGGGCTGTACAACCAGGAAGCGCTGATCGGCGGCATTCACAGTTGTCAGACCGGCAACCTGCTCACCGGTGCGCACCTCGCCAGCGGCGGGGAGATCAAATCCGGCATCAGCATGGACCAGCTGATCGCCAATGCCCTGCGCGATCAGACGAAGGTGCCCAGCCTGGTGCTCGGCTGCGAGCAGTCGATCGCGGCGCTGCACAAGAATTACTCGATGATCTACAGCTCCCACATTTCGTGGAGCTCGGTCTCAACGCCCACGCCGCTCGAACTCTATCCCGCGCTCGCCTTCGATCGCCTCTTCCGCGACGAGGTGGGTCGTGCCGACAAGAGCGTGCTGGACGCGGTTCGCGAAGATGCCAGCGGGTTCCGAGGTAAGGTCAGCGCTTCCGACCAGCACCGGCTGGACGAATATCTGTCCTCGGTCCGCGAGGTGGAGCAGCGCATCGATCAGGCTGGCAAGGACCGACGGCTGCAGGGCTGGCGCCCCACGCTGCTGAAACCCGACATGCCGCGGCCGGCGGAAGGCATCCCGCAGGACATCGACGAACACATGCGGCTGATGTGCGACATTCTCGTTCTGGCGTTTCGCACCGATACGACGCGCGTCGCGACCCTCAAGCTGAACAACGATCACTCCTCGCTGCGTTTCCCGAACCTGAAGATCGACTACATGATCCATCACCTGCTGTCGCATTCCGATGGCGCCGACTGGCTTCGGGTGAACCAGTTCTTCACGCAACAGGTGGCATACATCGCGAAGAAGCTTGATTCGGTTCAGGAAGGGGACCGCACCCTCCTGGATAACTCGATGGTCCTGTTCCTCTCCAGCATGATGACCGGCAACCACGACAACCAGCAATTGCCCGTCGTCCTGCTTGGCAGCGGCGGCGGTCAGATCAAGACCGGCCGTGCTCTGGATTTCCTGAACAAGCCCAATCGCAAGATGTGCAGCCTTTATCTGTCGCTCATGGACAAGGCCGGCGTGCACCTGGAAAGCTTCGGCGACTCCAAGGAACGGCTCGCGGAGATCTAGGGCGGGCAGCCAGCGTACGAACCGTCGTGGGGCTTTACGGGCGTGGATCGTCCGTCTCGCATCGATCATTCCACGGATTCGGAAACTTTTTCGCCACAGTCGATTCGTGCTGTAGACTTCGACGCGAATGAAGCGGCGAGCGTTACGGCAAGGGCTCGAATGGCGTTGCTGATCGTCGAACAGCCGGGCAAGCGTCGCGCGGGCGTCATCCGCGGGCGGGTGCTCATTGGCCGACGACCCGAATCGCAGCTCTGGGTGCAGCACGACGCCGTCTCGCGGGTTCACGCGTGGATCGGCGCGGACGAAATGGGCGAGCATTTCATTGCCGATGCTGGAAGCCGCACCGGAACCTTTGTGAATGACGAGCGCATCGCCGGACGGCGTTCGTTGCAGTTGGGGGATCGAATTCGCGTTGGGCCGGTGTCGCTCCGACTGACGGACGGACAAGCCGTCCCAACTGAGCTGGAGTCAATCGACCTGGCGGCACGGCCGCATCCCGTTCCCTCACCGAAGGCGGGAATCTGGTTCGATTGTGCATGCGGCGCGCCGGTATGGGTGCCCTGGACGTACGCGGGCCGGGTCGGAGAATGTCGTTTGTGCTCCGCACCGCTGGCTGTGCCACGGCCGCCCGGATCGGAAGCAGCAGCGACGCCTCCGTCCGCACGCCCGACTCAACAATCGGAGGCGGTAGCCCGGCCGACCTGCGGAGTCTGCCATGGGCAGGTCCAGCCGCTGGAGGAATCCACCCGCTGCCCGTCCTGCGGGACGGATTTCCACGCCGAGTGCTGGGCGGAAAACGGAGGGTGTTCTGTATACGGCTGTGGACAGGTGAGCATGGCCGTAGCCGAAGAGCCGCTGGAAGCCACGCCGGCTGAAGAACCGGGAGCGATGGCGGCTGCGGCGGCTGTCGAGGGCGAGACGCCGGCCGTCGCACCCGCGCCTGTCCCATGGGCTTACGTACTGCTTGCGGCGAACGTCCTGGGCGTTGTCGCCGGGGCGCTCACCTTTGGCGGGCCGGCGCTGCTGGCGGCGGTCGCGGCGGTCTCGTACCTTCTGCGCTCCAAGCCAAAGCAACATCGCGCCATCGCGAACCTCGCAGCAGCTCTTGGGGCCTTCGGAACGGTTGCGGGAATCGCGCTCTCGTATTACTGGTGGCTCGGCGGACGACGATGAGCAACGGACCCATGATCACGTTTCGATGTGCCGGCTGCGGGCGCTCCTTCGCGGTGCCGGTCTCATTCGCCGGCCGGCGGGCGAGCTGCAAGACGTGCGGTGCGCCGGTGACCGTTCCAGAGGCTCCGCCGGCCCCGGCGGCTCCAGTGAATTCAACTCCCCATGCGGCTCCCGGGCCTGTGATGGCTGCGCCGGGCGTGTCGCCACAACCAGCGCCAAAAATTCCGATGCGCCTGCGCCGGCTGCGCACCGATGCCGAACAGATGAACCGATATTTCCGGGCGGCGGGGCCGATTCGGATCAGCGATTTCGTGGGTGATCCGCCGGAGGTGTATCGACTCGAGTATGCGGTGCGGGGGCTCGATCGCGGTCAGGACGAAGCCCCGGCGGTGCGCGAAATGCACCGGGTCGAGATCCAGCTCACCAGCGGCTATCCGCGGCAGAGTCCGCGCTGCCGAATGCTCACGCCGATCTTCCATCCGAACATCGACGCCAACACGATCTGCGTCGGCGACCACTGGACGGCCGGAGAACGTCTGGTGGACTTGGCGGTGCGGATCGGCGAAATGATCGCGTACCAGGCGTATAACATCAAAAGCCCGCTGGACGCTGAAGCCGCAATGTGGGCGGACCTCCACGCCGAAGAACTCCCCGTCGATCCTCGCTCCCTTCGCCCGTCGGAGTAGGCACGTCGTTCGTCGCTGGAAAATTCTAACAGGCAGGAATGCCTGTCCTACTGGGAGGCAGACACGCGGTCTTTAGCCGACGGTGACCGGCGGCGGAAGTGTATTGACCGCGCCGGGCGATTGCCACACGCGGATGTAATCGACGTCCATCGTGCTGGGGAACGGCGTGGTGGGGGCGGGAGGACCGCCCCAGGTTCCGCCGACGGCGACGTTCATGATGGGGTACATCGCTTCCTTCGGGATCAGCGATGAATCCCTGGTCGTCGCGACCGCAACGCCGTCGAGATACCACGTCACGCGGTCCGCCTGCCAGTTGACGCCGTAGGTGTGGAAGCTGGCGGAGAGGTCCGCACCGGTGATCGTGGATTGCGTCTGATTTCCCAGACGATGGATTGTGAAGTAAGCGGTCTTGGTGTCGCCGCCGAGGACTTCCATCACATCGATCTCGCCATGTGAGTCCTGGTAGCTGGCAGGCATCATCCAGATTGCCGGCCAGTACCCCTGGCCTGCGGGGATCTTGGCGCGCACCTCCATGTAGCCGTACTGGAAGCTGAACTTCCGCGACGTGGGGTGATACTTGTCGCCGCCCGTCATGACCAGGCCGCTGACGTAGGGGACGCCGTACTGGTTGTCGGCACGGGCGGTGAGGTGAAGCTGCCCGTTGCCGACGGAAACGCCACTGGCGTCATACGCTTGGAGCTCGCCCTTGCCGTAGACGGTAGCCGTCTCATCCCAGTATTGCGTCGTGCGCCACTCGGGAGCCAACCTGTTGCTGTTGAACTCATCCTGATAGCTCATCTGCCAGTTCCCCGCGACGGGAGGCGTCAGCGACGGATCCTTCGTCACGGGTGGAGAATTCAGCGGCGCTGGAGCGGGGGGTGGCGGTGTCTTCAGCGGCGGACCCTTGGTTACCCGGGTCTTCGGCGCGCGCTTTGGCCTGGGGTGCGTGACGTGCACTTTGTGCCCCTTCGGAGCAGGGGGCGCAGTCACATTGGGAGTCGAGACGCTGATCGAATGGTCCCCGTGAAGGTAACCGCGGGGCAGGACCGAGGCGGACATAAGCCGACGGGATTCCAACGGCTCGATCATCACGGGGTACATATGTCGGGTGGGCACCGAAATGTGCAATTTCTTCCGCATGGATGGCCGCCTCCAAGGCCATAATCGGCAAAGGACTTTGGATTCCAAGATTTTCGATCCGCCCGTCCAAAGATCAGCGCCGTTTCTTCGCGGTTTCCGCGTGTAATGCCTTGCGATCGGTTCTTCGGGAGGGTCTCAAATTGGCTGCGATGAATATTACGATACTCGCCGCATACTTTGCCCAATCGACCGATGCAGCTACTTTGGGGTTTCCACGCGACAAGATGGGTAAGCGCGGTGGAGAGCGGGTGGCAGACTTCGGACATCAATTCCTTGCTCCCAGATTTACGGGGGACCAATCCCTGACAGGGGTTGCGCCCCGGCACAAATTCGAGGATACGGTTCTGGAAACCATGAGAAGACTTTCATTTCCTGATTGAACCTTTCGGGGGGCGACGCTATACCAGACTCAGCATCCGCGCGCTGGGTGGCACGCGGTTAAGTGTCCAAGAGGAAGGAGAACGTTTGCGTTTCTGACGGGTGTGCGGGGAACGGATCACACCGTCGTCGGTCGTGCAAATCTTTGGGAAATGGTTCGGTTGGCTGGCGGCGGTCGTAACGGCCCGTTGGGCGTAGCCAGCGCATTTCAGGCTCGACGGGGTCGTCGGTCATTGTGGTTCGCCTCGGGAAAGGCGCGCGCGTCGGTGCGCGCCCTGCGCGGATCGCGCAAAGTTGGGTTGGATGCCATGAGCGGGAAGAAATTGCCCAGATTATTTGGCGAACGTGGGGGAGCGCTCTTGAAACGAAGCGCCGCGCCCACCGTTCCGTTTGACGCGCCGCCATTGGTCGACCTGCTCTGGCGTCGTCGTCGAACGATTGCGACGGTAGTCGGGCTGTGCCTGACCGTCACCGTTGTTTACCTGCTTTTTGCCGCCCGCGTCTACCGGGCCGAGTCGCGCCTCTTCGTCGAACAGAACGGCCCGCGCGTCTATAGCGAAGGACGTACCGACTCACCGCGAACCGATTCGTTCCTCTACACGCAGGTACAGACGCTCGACTCGGGGCCGGTGCTTCGCTATGCGCTCGATCAGGCTGGCGGCCCCCGGCAGCTCAAAACGTTTTCGCATGTCAGCGGCGACCCCATCGAGTGGTTGCAACGCGGCACCGATCTCAAAATGGAGGTCGGCAAGAAGGATGATGCGATCACCGTCTCCATGGAATCGCCGTACCCGCAAGAGGCCGTCGCCATCGTCAAGGGCGTGATCGACGGCTACCTGGTGCGATTGGGACGGCAGCGCCGGGTGACCGGCGAACAGATGGTGCAGATCCTCACCGCCGAGCGCGAACAGCTCGAACGCGAGCGCGAGGCTGGAATCACCGCGCTAGTTCAGTTCAAAGCCCTTCACGGGGCCGTTACGTTCCGCGACGAGAAGGGGAACATCACGCTCGAGCGGCTTGCGTCGCTCTCGACTGCCTTGACAACCGCCGAGCTGGCCTCGCTGGACGTGCGCGTCCGCCACGCTGCTGCCCAGGCGGTCATGCAGAGTCAGGAGGCGATGGCCGCGTTCGTGGAAGCTCAACAGATGAAGGGTCGCGACTTTGGCGACCGCGAGTATGACGACCTGCGCTCCCAGTTGTCGCAATACACGATCAACCTGCGAACGAACCTGGAAGTGCTCGGACCCAACCACGTGCGCAGCCGGGCCATGCAATCGGCAATCGACCTGCTCCAGGCGAAGGTTGCCCAGAAGGAACGGGCGATCGCCAACGCTCACCTCATCGAGCTGACGGTGCAGCGGACGGCGGCGGAGAACGCCGTGAAACAGATCCGCGAATCGCTGGAATCGCAGCGGCAGGCGGCCCTGGCACTCAATCCCAAGGCCGCTGAATACGCACGGCTGGAAAATGACGTCGAGCGGCTTCAAAAGCAGTGCGACGTGATCGACAGCCGCATCCAGGAAGTCAGCGTCAACAACCTGGGCGGCGGCGCGCTGAACGTTGAAGTCTTCGATCCCGCCCACGTCGGCGAGCGGCCGATCCGCCCGCAGAAGTTGCTTTCGCTGGTGATCTCGCTCCTGGCCGGAACGCTTCTGGGCATCGGACTGGTGATGGCGCAGGAGTGGCGCGACAAGCGCCTGCGAACGCCGGAAGAAATCGCTGGATATTTCGAGATTCCCACGATCGGGATCGTTCCGCGAATGCGCCCCCAACTCTCCGTCGCCGAACGCGGCCAGATCGTGCAGGGCGACCCGATGTCGGAGGTGGCCGAAGCCTACCGCGCCGTCCGCACCACTCTTCACTTTGGCACGCCCGACGAAGGTCGCACGTTCCTGGTCACCTCGCCGACGTCCGGCGAAGGCAAATCCACCTGCTCCAGTAACCTCGCGATCGCCCTTGCCCAGGCGGGACATCGCACGCTGCTGATCGACTGCGACCTTCGACGCCCCGTCCAGCACCGGATCTTCCGCACGCCCGGCGGTATCGGCATCACCGACGTCATGACCGGCCGCGCCAAGCTTCGCGACGCGATCCGACCCACCGGAATCGATGGGTTGTTTCTCCTGCCGTGTGGGACGCTCCCGGGCAAACCGGCGGAAATGCTCGAGAGCAAGCGCTTCGCGCAGGTGATGCAGGCGCTGGCGGCGGCGTTCGACCGAATCGTGATCGATTCCTCCCCGGTCGCTCCGGTCACCGACGCGCGGATCCTGGCCGCCTCGGCCGATGCCACGCTGCTGGTCTTCCGCATGCACTGGTCGACGCGTGCACTGGGGACGCTGGCGCTGGACAGCCTTCAGAAAGTTGGCGCCCGCGTCATCGGCGCGATCGCCAACGAGGTGGCGACCGCCGATGGATATGGCTACTACCGCAATGCGCCGCCAGCGCGGCCCAAGGGCGGCCGTGTCGCCGAACGCTTACGCGCTGCCGACGCCGCCGCGCGCGACAACGGTCGCGAAGCGAGAAAACTCCAACCCGCGCTATCAGTCGATCCGCCGCCAATGCCCGCCGAGATCATGGCCATCAGTGACCCGGAATCTCCGGCGGATTCGAGGTGGGTCGAGCCGGTGCAATCGTGAACCAGTGTCCGTGGGTGTGACGAAGGGATGCAAAACGCGATGAGGGGTGCCGGATCGGCATGCCCCAGAGCTGTAACGGGGAACGGAAGATGCAGGTTGAATTTAATTCCGAAATCGGTTTGGACGAACTCGACCTTGACGAGTTCCTGAGTCCAGCGCATTCACGTCTGCACCACGTGCCGGTCGATTTGGATACCGCGCAGGTGCTCGAGGAGATCCGCGCGGGCTCCGCCCGCCGGACCGGCCCGTCGTCTCACGTGCTGTTGTGGCGACTCGTGAAATGCTCGGGACCGCTGCTGGGGGCCGATGTCATCTCGCTCCTCCTCGCCGGACTTTTCGCCCAGGGCGTGGCGCGCCTCCTGGACCATGGAACGCCGATGACCGGATGGGCGGCGACGGCTGCGCTCCTCCCGCTCATCGCCGCATATTGGCTTGGTGGACTGTATGCGGTGATGGGGGTCCACCCGGTCGTCGAGATTCGACAGGTCTTCCAGCTCAATTCAATTGCGCTTGGCGCCGGGGCGATCGGAGCCCTGGCCGTGCCGGGGCTGCCGACGTGGTGTGTCGCGGCATGGTTTGCATCGGCCCTGCTCGTCCCCCTGACGCGCAGCCTGGTGCGCGGCTGGTGCGCCGCGCAGCGCTGGTGGGGTCATCCGGCTCTCATCATCAGCTCCGGCAATGGCTGCGATGACGTCGCCGCCCTTTTGGTTCGCGCGCCATCCGCTGGCCTGCGACCGATCGCCATCACCGATCCCAGGGGTGAATGTGAATCCGCCAGCATTCCGGTGATCAACGATCCGGCGGCCGTCGAGACGCTCGTGGGAGCGGAGGCGATCCGTCATGCGGTGATTTGGATGCCGGAGCTCCCGCACGCCGACCTGGCGCCAATCCTGGATCGATACCGGCGGCTGGTCCCGCACTTGTTGATCACCTCCGACTCAGCGGCCCTCCCCAGTTTGTGGGGCGCAAGCCGAAGCTGCGGCGCGCTCAGCGCCACTCACTACAGCAACGGCTGGCTGCTCGCGCCGCTCCGCCTGGTTAAGCGAACGCTGGATATCGCGGTCGCGCTTGTCGCCTTGCTGATTGGCGCACCCGTGCTGATCGTCATTGCATTGCTCGTGAAGCTGGGCAGCAGGGGGCCGGTCTTGTACGCCCACACCCGCATCGGCGTCAACGGGCGGCGGTTTGCCGCCTGGAAGTTCCGAACGATGTACATCGACGGGGATAATCTCCTCCAGGCGTACCTTCGAATTGATCGCGCCGCCCGCGCCGAGTGGCAGCGCGACCAGAAATTGCGCGACGATCCACGCGTTACCCGGATTGGAAACTTTCTGCGGCGCTGGAGCCTCGACGAGCTGCCGCAGATCTGGAACGTGCTGCGCGGCGACATGAGCGTCGTCGGGCCGCGGCCCATCGTTAACGCCGAGGCCGAGCGCTACGGCGATGTCTTCAGCCTCTATACCTCCGTTAAGCCGGGCATCACCGGGCTGTGGCAGGTTTCGGGTCGCAACGACACCACCTACGCGGAACGCGTCCGCTTCGATGCCTATTACGTCCGGAACTGGTCTCCCTGGCTCGACGTTTACATCCTGGCACGGACGCTGGTGGTCCTTCTCCGGCGGACGGGCGCCTACTGATTTGCCGCGCGTGGGAAAGACCCGATGAAGCCATCTGGTAACAACGTCCTGCGACACGCCGCCATCTACCTGGTGGCCCGTGGCGTTCCGGGGTTGGTCGTCTTTCTGGCGATCCCGCTCTTCACGCGCCTGCTCGATCCCGCCGCTTACGGGCGCTATGCCCTGGTGATCGCCGCGGTCGTACTGCTCAACGCGCTTTGCTTCCAATGGCTCCGCCTTTCGCTGGTCCGCTACCTTCCGGCGTGGAAGGACGATCCGCGACGCCTGCTCGCCACGCTGCTGACGCTGCAACTTGCGCTGCTGGTCATGTTGGGTCTGGCGTCGCTCGCACTGGCGCTGCTGCCGTCGGCACATCGTTGGCGGGGCGTTCTGGGGCCGTGCTGGGCGTTGCTCGGACTCCAGGCTTCGTTCGATCTGTCCTGTGAGCATGCCCGGTCTCAGCTTCGGCCCTGGCGCTACATGACCCTGATGCTCACCCGCGCCTTTGTGGCCACCGGACTGGGCGCACTGCTGATCGTCGCTGGCCTTGGCTGGTGGGGGCCCGTCGCGGGAATGGCCGTTGGCTTGCTCATCCCTGTCGTCTATTCCTTCCGCGGGGATTGGCTGCACGTCGGATTTGGCATCGACCGCGAAGTGCTGAAGGCGGTTTGCCGTTACGGCATCCCGCTCTCCCTCACGGTGGCGCTGGCGGTCATCATCGGCACGTCAGACCGTTTCCTGATCGCCGCGATGCGCGGGGAGTCGGACGCCGGACTTTATTCCGTTGCATTCGACTTCACTACGCAGACGCTTACGCTCCTGATGATGGTGATCTCGCTGGCCGCGTTTCCGCTGGCGCTTCGCGCCTATGAGGATCACGGACGCGCGGCCGCCCAGGCGCAGATGCGCAACAACGCGGCGCTCCTGATGGGGCTGGGGATTCCCTCGGTGGTCGGACTCTGGCTCCTGACCGGCAACGTTGCCCACTGCTTCCTCGGCGCCAGTTTCCGCGATGCGGCGTCGGGGATCATTCCGCTCGTGGGGCTTGGCGCGTTCCTCGCCGGCCTCAAAGCCTATCACTTTGACGCCGCGTTCCAGTTCGTCCATCGGACGATTCACCAGGTGTGGATCGTGCTGGTGGCGGCGGTAGTCAACCTGTCCCTGAACCTGTGGATGATCCCCCGGTACGGGATCAACGGAGCGGCCCTTGCATCGGTCCTCGCGTACGTCGTCTCAATCGTGTTGACGATCGGAGTCGGCCGGCGGCACTTCGTCCTTCCGTTCCCCGCCGCCGCCATGTCGCAGGTCCTCCTCGCCAGCGGACTAATGGCGCTGGCCCTCTGGCCGCTTCGTGAATACCGTGGCATCCTTCCAATGGCCGCTCAGGTGGGTTGCGGCCTGATCGTGTACGGCGGGGCACTCTTCGCGTTTGATTTCCTTGGACTTCGGCGCGCGCTCCTGTCGCGGCTGCGGGAACGTCGGTCGGCGCGTTCGCTCGTCGCGATGCCGATGGGCGTGGCGGAGTCGTACGCACCGTGAGGTTGATGGATACCATGATGAACGATCGGATCGCCATGTTCACCCCGTCCGCTGTCGGCGGACATCCCCTCTACACGCAGGAGTTGCTCACGGCCCTGACGGAGCACCCGCGCGGTGGCAATCGCTTTGAACTGATCTCCAGCGAAGATCTGGACCCGCAGTTCCGCAACGTCCCCTACCCGATCAATGCCGTCCTTCCCAGACTGCTCGACCGTCGGCAGTTTGCCAGCTCCGCCGCCTGGATCGTCAACCGCACGCTTCACTATCCGCGCCGAGAACGGGCGATGTTGCGCTGGCTGTCCACCCGGCCGGACATCACCGCGGTGCACTTCCAGGAGTTCGCGCTCTGGACGGCCCCGGGCCTCATCCGGCGGATCCAGGCGATGGGCAAGCGCGTCTTCTACACGTTGCATAACTTCCGGCCGCACAAGTACCCACCGTTTCTTCCGCACCGGCTTCAGCACCACTGGCACCGTCGCGCGTCGCTTCAATGCGACGCCATATTGGTCCACACCGACGCCATGGCCCGGGAAATGGCCGAGCTCTTCGGTGATCCGCATCCGCCGATCCGCGTCTGTCCGCACGGCGTCTGGACCGCGCGCAACTCCACGCCGATCCCGCCCCTCGCGAAACGGCTCGGCTGGAAGAAGCTCCTGTTCTTCGGGGCGATTCGGCGGAACAAAGGAGTGGACCTGCTGCTCGACGCCGCTGATTCGCTGTCTGATTTCAGCATCACGATCGCGGGTGACCCCAGCGACCAGGAGTACTTCAACCAGCAACTGCTTCCGGCCATCACGCGGCTTCAGGCATTGGGGAACCGAATCGAGCTGATCCCCCGGTTTCTCTCCGATGATGAAGCGGCGACGCTCTTCGCGGCGCACAGCGCGGTCGTCCTCCCGTACCGGCCGGAATTCCGCGGCCAGAGCGGCGTCGCGTTCCTCGCGATCGCTCATGGAATGCCGGTGGTCGCGGGAAATTTCGGAGCCGTCGGCGAGCTTTTTCACGAGCACAAGATTGGTCGGACGTTCGACGCGTTTACGCCGGCCTCCCTGACCGCGGCTATTCGATCGCTCTTCGATGCGCCGGATCTCGCCGCACTCGATGGACAGATCCAGGCGGCGAAGGAGAGCCTCTCCTGGTCGACCGCCGCCGGCATCACGATCGACCTGTACGAGGAGGTTCGCCAGGCGCGGGCTTCGGCCTCGACCGCGGCGCGCCGCCATGGCGCGCCCAGATCAAAATCGACCGTAGATGATCGAGTCGCGGAAGTCGAAGCGGGGGCGCCCCGGTGATCGCGGTATCCGAGCATCCTCTGCCACGGTCCGCGCCCGCCGAATTGCCGGGTGCGGCATTTGGGGTGCGCGTATCGGCGATGATGGCGTTCGCGCTGGGGTTTACCTGCTTCATGCCCTATCCCGCGATCTCGATCGGGCGCCAGTCCGCCCTTCAGATCGGCAACGTCCTCACGCTCCTCCTGTTCCTCCCCGCGCTGCCGATGCTGCCGTGGCGGCAGCGTCCCTTTTACCTGTTTCCGCTCATCCTCATCCCGTTGGCGCTATCCGCGCTGAAAGCGTCTGCGAGCGAGGTCGGTGACCTGGACCTCTGCTTCAAGGCAATCCTCGTCTGGGGCATCTCGGGTCTGACGATGCTCCTGACGCAAGCTTCCGCGCCCCGCTTCCACCTGCACCTCCTGACCGGGATCGCCGCCGCGACGGTTCTGCACGTGATCGTCGGCGCATGGCAGATGATCGCGTTCACGTACGGGCAGTTCCCGCTGCTCGACCTCTACGTCAACCTCTCGTTCACCAGCGTCGCCGATCAGGCAGACATCATTGCCCGCTACATTCAACGCCCGTTCGGTCTGTTTCCCGAGCCGTCGGCGATGGCCAGCTCCCTTGCCCCGTTCATCGTCTTCTGGACAGCGGAGCTGTGCGGCCTGGTGCGCCTGCGCGAGGCCCCGTCACGACGCCAGCGACTGCTCTTCGGCATCGCAGCGGCGGGTGGCCTGGGGCTGATCATCGCGTCTCGCTCGGGCCACACGATGATCACGCTCGTCGCGCTGATCGCCCTCGCCGGTCTCTGGTTCCGGAGGGCCCGCGCAACGCCGCACACGTTTGGAGTGATGATGATCGTCTTCGGCATCATCATGCCGTTGCTCCTCTGGATGGCCGCAACGCTCATGAGCGAGCGTATCGGCGGGGAATTGCACGTCGGCAACAGCTCGTGGGAAGACCGCTCCGACTCGCTGGCGATCGGATTTTCCCTGCTCATCTCCGGCGACTGGCTGACGCTCGTGTTCGGGATCGGCGCGGGCCTCAGCTCTCCGGCCCTGTGGGAGACGGCCAGGCTCGACGCGGTCTGGAGCGTAACGCTCACCTACATTTACGAGACGGGATTGATCGGCATGGTCGCCGTTGCGGGCGTGGCTGGGCTGCTGATAAAGAACTGGCGGGTGTCGCGATACAGCCTGGCGTTCGCTGCCGTTGCCGTGGTGTGGCTGGTCGGGATCACGCTGACGACGAGTTACGTGCAGTTGCTGCCCATCTGGATGGCGCTGGGCTGGCTGAGCGTCTGGCCGGCGGTCTGCATCGATCCGGCATCGGAGACGCCCTTGCGCCGGCCCGAGCTTCCGATCGGTCCGGAGGGCGGGGCGCGGTTGGCGTCGAGCGGTCGACGACCCTCCGCCTGGTATGTCCCGCGCAGCATGGATAACTGATCACTCGGTGCGAACGAACATGAGAAACCAATCAGTAGCTGCGCGATCGATCGTCTTCGTCGTCAACATCCTCACCCACGGGGGCGCGGAGGTGCAGGTGGTGCGCCTCGCGATCGGGCTGAAGCGACGCGGGTGGGACGTCGCAGTGGTCGCCATGGTCCAGCCGGACTCCCTGGAAGACCAGCTTCGCGAGGGCGGTGTCGAGCTGTACTGCCTGGGCATGACCCCCGGCGTGCCGAACCCGTTGGCGATCCTCAAGCTGCGACGGTTCCTGCGGTCGCGAAGACCCCAGGTCGTTCACAGCCATATTCTCCATGCAAATCTCCTCTCGCGTGTCACGCGCCTCATCACCGAAATGCCGACGTTGGTGTGTACCGCACACAGCATGAAAGAAGGGAGTCGGTGGCACGAGCTGGGTTACCGGCTGACCGACCGGCTGGCGGACCTGACCACGAACGTCAGTCAGGCCGCGGTCGATCGCTACGTGCGTGAGCGCATCGCCCCCGCCCATCGCATCCGCTTCGTCGCCAACGGGCTGGACCTGACGCGCTTTCGTCCGAACCCGGAATCGCGGACGCACCTGCGCGACGAACTGGGCCTGGGTTCACGATTTACCTGGCTCGCAACGGCTCGGCTGGAGCCGACGAAGGATTTCCCGAACCTGTTCCGTGCATTCGCACTCGCGTCAGAGCGGGATTCAGCGCAGGAAGGAGCCGGGCCGATTTTGCTCGTTGCGGGTGGCGGACGTCTTGAGGTCGAGCTGCGCGAGTATGCGAGGCAACTGGGACTGTCCCAGCGCGTACGCTTTCTCGGTGTCCGTGAGGATGTCTGTGCACTGATGAACGCCGCCGACGCTCAGGTCCTCTCCTCGACGATCGAAGGTATGCCGCTGGTCCTGCAGGAGGCGTCGGCGAGCGGGTTGCCGATCGTCGCGACCGATGTGGGCGGAAACAAGGAGGTGGTGTTGGCCGACCATTCCGGCCTGCTTGTCCCTTCCGGTGATTCCATCGCGTTGTCCGTCGCCATGCTACGCATCATGCAAATGACGCCCGCGCAGCGCGCCGCGATGGGCCGTGCCGGCCGCCAGCATGTGGAGTCACGCTATGGGATCGAACACGTCCTTGATGAATGGGAGTCGATCTACCGCGATCTACTGGCGGCGTAAGACTTGCGGCCTTTTCCCCGCGTCCCCGCACGCGCGCGCTCACGCCGAAGCGGCAACGTAACGAAGCGGGAACGACTTGAGGCCGCGCAGGCCCAGGTTGTCTCGCCACACGAGCGGGTCGCCGGTCAGCTCGAGGCTTGGGAACCGGCGAAGCAGCGTCTCGAACGCGATATGCCCCTCGAGCCGTGCCAGGGGCGCACCGAAGCAGAAATGCGCACCCCATCCGAAGGCGAGGTGGCGATTATCAGGCCGGTCGAAGTCGAGGCGGTCAGGGTCCGGGAATCGCTCCGGGTCCCGGTTGCCTGCGGCCATCACCGCGATCACCGCCTGCCGTTTGCGGATTGGCTTGCCGCCGAGCACCAGGTCTTCGGGCGCAAGCCGGGCGGTGTGCTGGCTGGGGCTTTCGTAGCGGAGCAGTTCCTCGACGGCGGCGGGCATGATCCGTGGCTCATTCCGCAGCCGGGCCATCTGCTCCGGGTTGCGCAGCAGCGAGAGGATGCCGTTGGTGATCAGGTTAGTCGTCGTCTCCAGTCCGCCGACCATGGTGACGATGCAGTTGGCGACGATCTCATCATCGCTGAGGCGGTCGCCGTCGAGCTCCGCGTTCATCAGCACGTCGAGCAGGCCATCGCGCGGCCGTGCGCGCTGCTGGCGGATGGCATCGTGGAAATAAGTCTGAAGTTTTTCGACCGCCGCCAGCACGCCGCCAAGCCGATCGGGATTGTGCTGGAAGTTACCCAGCATCTCCGCGAAGGTGACTGACCACTCCTTCAGCATCATGTGGTCTTCGATCGGCACGCCCAGCAGCTCGGCGGTCACGATGGCCGGCAGGGGCTCGGCGAAGTCGGCCAGAAGGTCGAATCGCCCGGCGTTCCGCTCGATGATCTCATCGATCAGCCGTGTCGCGATCGACTGGATGTGCTCGCGCATCACGCGCACCCGCGCCGGCACGAACGCGCCGCCGGCGAGCTTGCGCAGCCGCGTGTGGGCGGGCGCGTCCATGAACAGCATCTGCCGCACCATCACCCGCGCGATCGGCCCCACCTCCGGCGCCCCCAGCGCCTCGAAGTATTCGGGCGACGGCGTCCGTTCCGCGGAAAAGCGCTGCAACACCGTGATCACGTCCTCGTAGCGGGTCACGATCCACGCGTGCAGGTAAGGGTCCCAGTGCACCGGATCCTCAGTCCGCAAACGGTGGTAGAGGGGATAGGGGTTGGCCAGCACCTCCGGGTCGAGCAGGTGATAGAGGCTCAATGGGGCTTCATCGGCCCCATGAGGGCCGATTGTCGCAGTCGATGTCACTTCGCAATTCTCCTTCACGTGGATCGGGGGGCGATGGCGGCGTCGGCCGCGGCGAGCCGCGCCACCTCAGACGCGAGCGCCGCGACGGTCGGTGCGCCGAACAGTTGCCGCAGGCTCAGCTTCACGCCAAACGACTCCCGGATCCGCGCCACTAATTGCACCCCGAGCATCGAGTGGCCGCCGGCCATGAAAAAATTATCGTTCGGCGCGACGGACGGCTGTCCCAGGAGCGACGCGACGATCGCGCCCACCCGGCCTTCCCATTCGTTATTCACAGCTGTCGCGGTTCGGGCCACTTGTGGCTCCGCAACCGTCGGCCGATGCGGCAGCAGCCGGCCCGCCTCCGGCGCGGGCAGGGCAGATTTGTCGAGCTTGCCGTTGCTCGTCATCGGAAGCGACTCGACGCGCACGAACTGCGCCGGCACCATGTAGTCCGGTAGCCGGCCGGCGAGGAATTCGCGCAAGTCATCCCCGTTGACGTTCGTCGTGTTGCCGATGGCAAGATACGCCACAAGCGATGGCTCCCCATTCAGCTCGCGCACGACGACCGCGCTGGCTTCCACGCCCGGATAGCGATCCAGCCACGCGATGATTTCCCCCAGCTCGATGCGGTAGCCGCGCACCTTGACCTGGTCATCCAGCCTGCCCAGGAACGCGATCTCGCCGCCTTCCATGAATCGGGCACGGTCGCCGGTCCGGTAGACGCGAAGCGAGGGCGCCCCGGAGGCCGGCGTATAGGTGACGAAGCGCGCCGCCGTCAGCTCGGGGCGGTTCCGGTAACCCCGTCCTACCAGGTTTCCGGCGATGCAGAGCTCACCCGGCTCGCCAAAGGGAACGGAGCGGAGCGATTCGTCGAGGATCATCACCGTCGCCCCGGCGATCGCCCGTCCGATCGAGGGAGAGCCATCGGTCGCAACGCTGGCGCGCACCGTGCCGGAGGTGGCGACCACCGTGCATTCCGTCGGACCGTAGTTGTTCACCAGAATGAATGGCAACCCCACGGGGGGCCGGCGGTGCAGCGTGTCGGCGCCGGTCAGAAGCTTTCGCAAGGCGGTCTCGGCGGGCCATGTCGCTTGCAGCAACTGTTCGGCCAGCAGGGTGGGGACGAAACTGATCGTGATCCGTTTCGCAATCAACCAGTCGCGCAGGGCCTGAGGCGAGCGGCGGGTGAGCTCATCGGCGAAGTGCACGCTCGCGCCCGCCGTCAGGTACGGCCAGATTTCCCACCCGGCCGCATCGAACCCCAGCCCGGCCACCTGGCTCGCCCGGTCATCGGGCGTCACGCCAAATGCGCTGACGTGCCAGTCGATCAGGCTCAGCAGGTTCTCGTGCGTAATCTCCACGCCCTTGGGCTGGCCGGTCGAGCCGGACGTGTAGATGACGTACGCCAACTGGTTCGCAGCCGCCAGCGGCGCGTCGACTGCGATCTCGGACGACCGATGCGACGCATCGCAAACCCGATCGAGATCAACGATTTCGCACGATCCGCCCATCGCACGATCAGCGGCGATAGCGCCGCGGGTGACCAGCAGTCGAACCGATGCGTCAGCGAGGATGAACGAAAGACGTTCGGCGGGTGTGTTCGTATCGAGCGGCAGGTATGCCGCGCCGCTCTTGAGTATTGCCAGAGCGGCCACGATGAACGATACGGACCGCTCCAGCAGGATCGCGACGCATTGCTCCGGACCCGCTCCTGCCTCCCGCAGCCCGGCAGCGAGGCGTTCGGACTCGCGCACGAGCTGTCCGTACGTCAGCGATGAGCGATCATCCGCGAGGGCAATCCGATCGGGCGATGAGACTGCCCACCTGGCAATCCGTTCGACGACCGACGAGCCCGGCGCCCCATCCGCGCTACTCCCTCGCGCCGATGGCGCGATGTCACGGTCCCTGCCAACAACAAACGCGTTAACCACGAATATGCTCTCCTCCCGAATGCAGGGCGACCTGCACTTCATCGTCGTCGTGCGGCGCGTCCAATCCGCCGCCGCAGGCACCGCTCCGTCGTCGATGTCGAAGCCCGCGCCGCAGCTTCTTAAGCTGCCAGTAACCGGCGTGAAGCCGGCCGTACATTTGCAGGTCCGATCGAAACGTCAAGCATTGCCGTTCCATCGTGTCTTCCGCGTCGGGGGCGAAGCGGCCGATCCGCATCGCGTTCTCCGAGCCGAGCTCGAGCGGCAACGATGTCTTGTTCGGTTGCACCGTAAAGCCGCACTTGAGGCCCAGCCCGCCGCACAACCGCTCGATCTCATCGGAGTGGGCGCCGTTCGGGTAAGCGATCGCCAGCGGGCGCTGGCCGGTCATTTCCTGAAGCGCATCCTGAGCGTCGCCGATCTGTCGTCCGGCATCTTCCAATGGGTAGTTGGTCAGGATCGCGTGGCCCGCGGTGTGATTGCCGATCTGCACGTACGGGTTCCGCGAAAACTCGCGCAGCTCCTGAGGCGTGAAGGGACGATCGACATCCCCGCGCGGCGTGAACGCTGACGCGCCGTGCCGCCCGCTCAGCTCATCCTCGATGTGCTCCGTCCGCAATGCCTTGAGGAATTTACCGTCGCGAACGATGGCGTCGTCCCCGACGCCGCGCCCGGCCGTCTCACGCCAGTGCACATCCCACCAGAAACACCGGCCGCGCCGAACGTTGTCCGTCGAGATGAAAAAGAGCGCCGGAACTTTGAACTCTTCCAGCACCGGCAACGCACGGGAATTATTGAAGTAGCCGTCGTCAAACGTGATCAGCGCGTAGCGCCCGCCCGGCTTGAGCCCCGCGAGCAACTCGGGCACGCCAATGAATTGATAACCCTTGCGCAGGTAATATGCGATGAAGCGGCGGAACTGCGCCACCGTGGTCCGCTGAAGTGGATGAACCAGGTTCTGCTCCGATTCCTGCTCGTCGGCAAAGAGGGAGTGGAACAGGAAGCAGAGCAGTGCGCTGCGCTCTCGCACGAGCGAGAGATACGCGGAGGCGATTGCCGCGTCGGTCGTTCGTAAAATTCTCCGGACTGGCCCCAGCATCACCCGTTACCCCGGTTCGCCGGCAAGCGCCGACCCTTCCGAATCCAACTCGTCCCCACGGCCTTCGACACAATCGCGGTAGATCCCCAGCGTCTGCTCCACCATCCGTTCCGGCGTGAAGCGTGCGACCCGTTCGAGCGACGCGGCGCCCTGTCGTGCCATGAGGTCGGGCTGCGTCGCCAGCTTCACGAGAGCCGCGGCCAGCGCCTCGACGTCGTCCATCGCAACGACGGCGCCGTTGACGCCCGGCTCCACAAGCGCCTCGACACCGGCCGTGGCGGTGGCGACGACCGGCAATCCCGCGGCCATCGCTTCGAGCACCGCGTACGGCATCCCTTCTTTCCGACTCGCGGTCGCATAGAGATCGAACGCGAGCAGCGCCTCCCGCGCATCCAGTTCCCCGGGCAGCATGACGTTCTCGCCTACCCCCAGCCGCGTGGCCAGCGCGCGCAGCGCCGTGTGATTCGGACCGTCACCGATGAAGAGCAGACGCAGGTTGGGCACCGTCCGCGCCGCCAGCGCCACCGACCGCACGAGCACCTCCGGCGCCTTGTTGGAAACCAGGCGGCCGACGGAGCCGATCACGACCTCGCCGTCGTTCACGCCAAATCGCCGTCGAGCTTCGTCGCGCGGCGCGAGCATCTCGCGTCTCACGCCGTTGGGGACCATCCTGACGCGCGGCGCGCCCAGGCCCAGTTCCACGCCGGCCCGTGCCTCTTCGGGCGAGACTGCGATGATCCGCGTAGTCAGCCACGACAGCCCGACTTCCACGCCGCGGTAGAACAGACGCGCCCACGAAGACAAATCCGGGTCCAGCGTGACCAGCGCATGCGGCGTGTAGATCACCGCTGCCCCTGCGCCCATCGCCGCCAGACGCGCCACCGCGCCGCCCTTGGAACTGTGGCCGTGAATGATGTGGAACGGACCATGGCGGCGCATATACCCGCGCGCGCGCCAGGCCGCGAGCAGATCGGAAGGATGAATGCTTCTCCGCATCATCAGGGGGGCGTGGCGGAGTTCGCGGATTCCTTCGAGCCGTGCCAGAAATGATGCATCGGTGCGAACCGGCGAGTAAAGCAGGTGCACTTCGCATCCGTGACCGATCAGCCCTTCGGCCAGGTCTAAGACATGCCGGCCGGTTCCCTTGGCCGATGCTTCCGTCACCAACAGAACGCGCATGTCGCCAGGTGTGGGCGCGGAACGCGCGACACACGCAATCCTCGTTGCTTTTTCGTTACCCTGATCCAAAAGACGTGTCTCCCATCCAAAACCCGAAGGCAATTTAGTCGTGTAGCGGGGCTGTCGCAAGGAAGAAATTTCAACCGCACAGCCCGCAAATTCGACGCGGGCCGCACAGGTTGCCACGGTCTGACGCTTTATCCCTCGATGTCCGTAATTCGCCCCAGTCTTTTGATTTGCCGCTTGCTCCCACCTCCTGAAATTCACTACCCTCGTACTCGCCCTTACCCTTCACGCATGAAAGATGTTGCGATATCTCGCGGCGCCGACGCTGTCGCGTTACTCGACAGTCCGACGTTCATCGCGCAATGGTCGGACCTCTGCGATCGCTGCCCCTGGTCGACTGCCTACCAACGACCGGCCTTTGCCCATTCGTGGTACCGCGTCTATGCGGATCGGTTTGAGCCCATCTTGATCGTTGCCCAAGATTCGTCGAGTTTGACCGGCATCCTCTGCCTCGCCCAGTCGACCGTCGACGACCGGCTCGTCGTTGCCGGTACGCCGCAATCTGCTTATCAAGCGTGGGTTTGCGATCCGCGGGACGGGAACGAATTCGCGCTGGCAGCGGTGATTGCCGCTCGCGCGCGGTTCCCGCACGCCTCGATCGAGTTTCGCCATCTTCCCCCGCTCGCCCCGACGAGCTGGCTGAGCGATGCGCGCGTCGCATCGCGCGCGCTGCTCACGCCCAAGCGCCGTCCGCTGCTGCGCTTCGCCGACCTTCCCGTTGACCCGCTGCAAAAGCCGAATAACAGGAAACGGCTCAAAGTCTTCAGGAAATCGGGTGAGCTGGAGTTCCGCCGCCTGCACCAGCCCCAAGAGCTGGAATCGATCCTTGACGAGTTGATCGCCTTCTACGAGCTACGCCAGTTCGCGATGAACGGGATCGAGCCGTTCACCTCCGACCCGCTCAAGCGGCCATTTCACCTGGAGTTGATGAGGCAGCCAAACCTGCTGCACGTCACCACGCTGAGCGTTGGTGGACGGCTCGCCTCGGCCCACATCAACATCATCGAACCGCGACACGTCTGCCTCAACCTGATCGCTTACAATCCGCTGTTCGGAAAGCATTCCCCCGGAAAATTCCACATGCACCTGTTGACGCGGATGCTGATCGCTGAGGGGTGCGACCAGGTCGACCTCACGCCGGGCGGAGATCCATATAAAGAGCGCTTCGCGAACGCCCACGATACGGCCCACATGCTGAGCATTTTTGCGACGCGCCGCGGCCGCATGGGCGGGTTTTGCCGTGCCAGCCTGGAGCGGGGCGCGCGTCATGCGCTCAAGAGCCTGAACGTGCACCCCGCCAAAGCCAAAGCGGCTCTCGCGACCGCGGGAGAGCTGACGCGCAACGCACGTCCGGACCGATTGATCGGCCACGCCATGCGTTTGATCCGCCCACGCCGCGGGTTGAAGCTCTTCATCACCAGCGTCCAAGCCATGTCCGATGCGCCCGCATCGCCCGGCATTGTTCACGTCAACGCGTTCGTTGACCTGATGTCATATCGCCCACAGCCGCACGCCGTATCGCGCCAACGCTTTCTGCGCGACGCGATCGAACGCCTGGACGAAGGTCAGTGCTGCTATACACAGCTTGAAGATGGGCGTCTCGTTCACGTCGGCTGGCTCATGAAGCGGCCGACCGAGGCATTTGTTTCCACCCGGTTCCCCGGGCTCGTCTTACCGTCCAGGCACGCCCTGGTCACGGCGATGCAATCGCTCTGTTCCGCGGATCGCCCTGATCGTGTCGCCGTATGTCTCCGTGCAATGCTCGACGATGTGAGCAACGACGAGGGCATCGAACACCTGGCCTTTGCTTCATCCGATGATGATGACAAAACCGGCGAGATGTTTGCGGCGTCCACACTGACTTTTCATCCACTGCCACCACCTGCAAAAGTCCCAACGTCACCCCAGCCGATCGGGTAATATCCAGCAAGCCATGCGACGTGAGCCGTGGCGGACCTTCGCGTTCGTTCGTGTAATCAATGGCCGGTGCCCTTCATCTTCCAAATCCGCGCCGCGCGGCGCTCGCGCTTCTCGTCCTGTTCGCATGCGCGGTTCCCGCTCTGCAGGCTGAACCCAGCAGCGCTAAGCCTGACAGACGCGACCACTGGGCCTACCGTCCGCTCACCAAGCCAGCCGTCCCCGCCATTAAAGATGCTTCGCACGTTTGCAATGCGATCGATGCGTTCGTCGTTGCCGCACTCGAGGCGAAGGGCCTTGCACCAAGCCCACCGGCGGACAAGCGCGTGCTGATCCGCCGTCTGTATTTCGACCTGACTGGTCTTCCGCCCACGCCCGAAGAAGTGTCGGCGTTTCTGGCCGATGGTTCGGCCGATGCGTACGAGCGGCTGGTCGATCGCCTCCTTGCCTCCCCCCGATACGGCGAGCGCTGGGCGAGGCACTGGCTCGACGTCGTTCACTATGGCGAAAGCCACGGATACGGCATGGATCGTCCGCGTCTCAACGCCTGGCCCTATCGAGACTACGTGATCCGTTCGTTCAACGAGGACACGCCGTACGCGCGGTTCGTGCAGGAACAGGTGGCCGGCGATGTGCTGTTCCCCAACGAGCCTCGCCTCGTTGCGGCGCTGGGGTTCCTGGCGTCGGGGCCGTGGAACCAGAGCGCCCAGGCGGAGCAGAACGACGAGATCGTCTGCAAGCGGATCGCGCAAAACCTCGACCGCGACGACATGGTCATGACGACCTTCTCGACGTTCACCAGCACCACCGTCCACTGCGCCCGCTGCCACGACCACAAGTTCGACCCGATCTCCCAGGCCGAGTATTACAACCTCCAGTCCGTCTTTGCCGGCGTTGACCGCGTGGATCGGCCGATCGACCTGGACCCGCGAACGCCCGCTCGACGTAAGCTGCTGCTCGCTCAACAGGCGATTCTGGCGCAGCCCGCGCCTCCCTCGCACGGGATCGAGTTGCCGCCGCCGCCGACGACGTCGGATCTGGATGCGTGGCAGCGGCGCGCGGCTGCGGGGACCGCGGGTTGGGCGGTGCTCAACCCGACCAGCATTTCCACCGCCACCGCCGGGACCACCGCGACCCGGCAACCCGATGGATCTGTCCTCTTCGGCGGCGCGCGCGGCCAGACTGACACCTATACGTTCGTCGCCCAGTCCGACGTATCTCCGATTACCGCCCTCCGCGTGGAAATCCTGCCTGATGACGCGCTGCCCCACAAAGGCCCCGGCCGCCAGGAGAATGGCAACTGCGCCCTGAACGAGATCGCTCTCAGCGTTTCCGGCAAGTCGATCCCGCTCGTAAATCCCAGCGCCGACTTCGAGGAGAACGGGTGGGGCGTCGCGGCCGCGATCGATGGCAACCTGAAGACCGCCTGGGCCATCTTTCCCGAGATCGGCAAGCCGCACGTCGCGGTCTTCGAGACGAAGGAGCCGATCAAACTCGACACTGGCTCCGTGCTGACGATCAAGCTCGACCAGCAAAACGGCAACGGGCATGTGATCGGCCGCCTGCGACTGGCCGTCACCGGGGCCGCCAAGCCGCCACGCGCTGATGCGGTTCCATACGCCGCGGTCGGCATCCTCTCTATTCCCGCGCCCAATCGCACGGAGGCCCAGTCGGCGGAACTGACGCGGCTCTATCGCAACGAGTTGGTCGACCGGCAGTTGGCGGAGCTCGGCCCGCCGCAGATGGTCTACGCGGTCGCGAACACGTTCACGGCGTATCACAAGTTCCACGCCGCCGCGACGCCGCGCCCGGTCTTTCTGCTGCGGCGCGGTGACGTGCTTCAGCCGATACAGCCCGCTCAACCTGGCGCGTTGTCATGCGTCCGAGATCTCCCGGCCAACTTTGACCTTCCCAACCCCAATGACGAAGGTGCCCGCCGGGCAGCGCTGGCGCGGTGGCTGAGCGACCCGAAGAACGCGCTGACGTGGCGCTCGATCGTCAACCGCGTCTGGCAGTACCACTTCGGCCGTGGCATCGTCGAGACGTCCGGGGACTTTGGCCACATGGGAACCCCACCGTCACATCCGGAGTTGCTCGACTGGCTCGCTTCGTCGTTTCTCGAGAACGGCGGCTCGATCAAGCAGCTCCACCGGCTGATCTTGAACAGCGCGACCTACCGCCAGTCCTCGGCACCGGACGAGCGCGCAGCGCGGGTGGATGGCGGCAACGTCTCACTCTGGCGCATGCAGCGCTCGCGCCTTGACGCCGAATGTGTCCGCGACACGATCCTTCAGATCACCGGCATGGTGGACCTCGCGATGGGCGGCCCGTCGGTGAAGCAGTTCACCTTCGAGGATCCGAACATCGACGTGACGCCCAAGGCCCACTACGACACGTTCAACGTGGACAGCCCGGACGGAAGGCGCCGCAGCATCTATCGCTATCTCTTCCGTACGCTGCCCGATCCCTTTATGGACTCGCTGGACTGTCCCGACCCATCGCAGTTGACCGCTCGGCGGAACGAATCGGTCACTGCCCTTCAGGCCCTGTCGATGCTGAACGATCGGTTCGTAGTCCGGTACAGCGAGCACCTGGCCCAGCGCGTGGCCAATGCGGGAGGCGTCGCGTCGCGGATCAAGCTCGCGTATGAGCTCGCGTTGTGCCGGCAGCCTGATACCGAGGAGTTGCGGACGCTGGAGCGCTACGCGGCAAAGCACGGCATGGCCAATACGTGCCGCGTGATCCTGAACTGCAATGAATTCCTGTTCGTCGACTGACCGCGCGCGGAGGTTTCACTATGAGTTCATGTCGCGGTCCAACCTATTCCGCCAGGAGCGTGGCCACCTCCGCCGATCCGTCACGGCGCAATTTCCTGTGGCGCTTGGGCGGTGGTCTGGGCGGGATCGCGCTGGCGCACCTCCTGGGCAGCGAGCCACTCCTCGCCGCCGACGCGGTAGCGCGGCCGAACGCTGGGCTCCTCACCGGCCGACTGAACCGCCCGCCGAAAGTGAAGCGTGTCGTGCAGTTGTTCATGAACGGCGGCGCCAGTCAGTGCGACCTGTTCGACTACAAGCCCGAGCTGATCAAGCGGCACGGCCAGAAGTTCGACCCCGGCCCCGGCGCGGTCGTCGAAGCGGCGACGAGCACGCCCGGCACCATCATGAAGAGCCCGTGGGAATGGAAACAGCACGGCGGGTGTGGTCGATGGGTGACCGACGCCATGCCGAACCTCGCCAGGTGCGTTGACGACATGGCCTTCCTCATGGCGATGCAGACGCCGACCAGCGAGCACAGTGGCGGCGTGTACCGCGCCTGCACCGGCTTCGTGACGCCGGGCTTCCCGGCAGCCGGGGCATGGGTGAGCTATGCGCTGGGGAGCCTGAGCGATGACCTGCCCGCCTTCGTGGTCCTTCCCGATCCGCGCGGCCTTCCGTACAACGCGAAAAATAGCTTCTCGGCTGGCTTCCTCCCCGTCGGCCACCAGGGAACGATGATCCGCGCCAACGCCCCGCAGCCGATCTCCGACCTGAACCCGCCCGCCGATTCCGGCTATATCACGCCCGCCAGCGACGCCGACGCCCAGGCTGTCCTCGGCACGCTCAACCGCCGTCACCTGGCCCGCTCGCCCGGCGACTCGCGCCTCGAGGCGCGCATCGCCAGCTACGAGCTGGCGGCGCGAATGCAGCTCAGCGCCCCGCGCGCGATGGACCTCACCGGCGAGACCGACGCGACCCGCCGCCTGTACGGCCTGGACAACCCCGCCACCGAAGGTTTCGGCCGCAACTGCCTGATGGCCCGCCGACTGCTCGAGCGGGGCGTACGGTTCGTGCAGGTCTTCAGCGGGATGGACGGGGCCACCGGCAACTGGGACAACCACAACAACGTGAAGACCGAGCTGGCGATGATCGCCGGCAGCATGGACCTCCCGACTGCCGGCCTGCTGCACGACTTGAAGCAGCGGGGGATGTTCGACGACACGCTGGTGATCTGGACGACCGAATTCGGTCGTCACCCGTTCGCGCAAGGCAACGGCCGCGACCACAACGGCGGCACCTTCGTCAGCTGGCTCGCCGGCGCCGGCATCAAGGGGGGCGTCGCCCATGGCGAAAGCGACCAGTGGAGCTGGAAGGCCGACACCCACGCCACCGACATTCACGACCTGCACGCCACCGTGCTCCACCTCATGGGCATCGACCACGAGAAACTCACCTTTCGCCACAACGGCTCGGACCGCCGCCTGACCGATGTGCACGGGCACGTCGTTCGTGAAATCCTGGCATGATGGGCCTTCCGCATCGTTTCTCGAGTGCGGTCCTCCGCCGTTACAATCGGGCGATGCGCACGCTCGCCTGCCTGCCGCTCGTAGTCCTGATCTTCACGCCACGACTTCCCGCCGATGTGAAGCCGGCGGCGCTCTTTGCCGACGACATGGTCCTCCAGCGCGACATGCCGATGCCCATCTGGGGGACGGCGGACGCGGGAGAAGCGGTCTCGATCTCAATCGCAGGCCACCAGGCGAACGCCACCGCGGATACCGACGGTCATTGGCTGGCACGGTTCAATGACCCGCTCCAGGCCGGCGGGCCGTTCGAGATGATCGTCCGCGGAAAGCAGAACACGCTCACGCTCAAGAATGTGCTGGTGGGCGAGGTGTGGATCGCCGGCGGCCAGTCCAACATGGAGATGCACCTGGATAAGGTGGAGGGCGGGCCAGCGGCCGCCGCCGCAAACGATCCGCGGATCCGCTTTTTCAAAGTTGGTGGCGCGCTGCCGGCGACGCCGTCCCGCGAACTCCACGGGCAATGGCAAACCTCCAATCCGCAAAACGCGAAGGATTGGTCAGCCGCCGGTTACTTCTTCGCGCGCGATCTTCATGCGGCGTTGGGCGTGCCTGTCGGCATTATTCAGAATGCGGTCGGGTGGACGCCGGCCGAGGCGTGGACCAGCCGCGCGGCGCTCGTCGCCGATCCGGAGTTGAAGCCGATCATGGATCGATGGGACCAGTGGGCCGCGGCCTCGCCGAAAGCGAAACAAATCTATGCGGCCGGGCTGGCGGAATGGAAACGCGCCGCGGAACAGGCCAGGACCGAGGGAAAGGCCGCGCCGCCCGAGCCGCCCGCCCCGGCGAATCCTGACTTCATTCACCATGCATCGCTCCTCTTCAACGGAATGCTGCACCCGTTGATCCCCTGCGCATTTCGCGGCGTGATCTGGTACCAGGGGGAAACCAATGCATCCCGCGCCGAACAATACCGCCGGCTCTTTCCCGCCATGATCCGCGATTGGCGAGAACAGTGGCACGCGGCCGTACCCGCTTCACCGACTGCCCCAACGACCGCACCGGCGGGCGATTTCCCGTTCATCTTCGTTCAAATCGCCCCGCTCGACGCCGGGCCTATCGACCGCGCCGAGTTGCGCGAGGCGCAGCGCGAAACGCTCGCGCAGGTCCGGAATGCCGCGATGGTCGTCACCGTCGACATCGGCATGCAGAAGGACGAGCACCCGAAGAACAAGCTGGAAGTGGGCCGACGGCTCTCGCTGGCCGCACAGAAACTCGCGTACGGCAAGGCCGCGATCGCGTCAGGGCCTGTCTATCGCCGAATGAAAATCGAAGGCGCATCGATCCGCCTCACCTTCGACGACCTGGGCGGGGGCCTGGTCAGCAAGCCCGGCCCGAGGGCGGAGCAGTCAGACGGCACAAAGCTCATCGGCTTCACGATCGCCGGAGCGGATCAGAAATTCGTCCCCGCCGATGCCCGCATCGATGGCGATACCGTCGTCGTCTCCTCTGCCTCAATTACGCAGCCGACCGCGGTCCGCTACGCCTTCGCCAACTGGCCGCAATACAGCCTGTTCAACAAAGCCGGCCTCCCCGCCAGTCCATTTCGTACCGACGATTTCCCATTCACGACAAAGGGCGAAAGCCGAATGTTCTACGATCGGATCGGCCTGGACGACGTCACCCTGACGCCGAAGAAATGAATCGTGCCGAACCGGGCAGACTTCCGTAAACGTTCCCCTCACCGATCGAATATAATGAATGGACCGTATAGCGGCTAACGATGGGCATTCATGAGGTTCGCGCCAGGGTCGATCGGAATTCTCGTCTGCGCGATGACCTGCTTCATCGGCGCGGCTGAACCCGATCACGCCCCGCCGGCTGCTCATTGGTCGTTCGTCCCGCCAACGCGCCCCGTCATTCCCACGGTTACCGACCCAGCCTGGGCGCGCAATCCGATCGATGCATTCGTTGCCGCCGAACGCCGGAAGCGCGGGCTGACGCCCTTGCCCCCGGCTGCGAAGGACGTTCTCCTGCGGCGCGTTTATCTCGACCTCATCGGCATTCCTCCGACTCGACAGGAACTGCACGATTTCCTGAATGACGCATCTCCCGATGCCTATGAGAAAGTCGTCGATCGGCTGCTGGCCAGCCCGTCGTATGGTCAGCGATGGGGACGGCATTGGATGGATATCTGGCGATACAGCGACTGGTCCGGCTACCAGATGGAAGTCCGCGACAGCCAGCCCAACATCTGGCGCTGGCGCGACTGGATCATTGAGTCGCTGAACGGCGATGAGCCGTACGATCAGATGGCGCGCGAGATGATAGCGGCGGACGAGATTGCCCCAGAAGATGATCGAGCTCTGGCCGCCACCGGCTTCCTCGCTCGGAACTACTACAAATTCAGCCGGAATGTTTGCCTCGACCGGATCGTCGAACACACGTCGAAGGCATTTCTCGGGTTGACCCTCAATTGCGCCCGCTGTCACGATCACAAATACGATCCGATCTCACAGAAGGAGTACTATCAGTTCCGCGCCATCTTTGAGCCGTTCGAATTGCGCAGTCATCGCGTCGCGGGAGCATCGGCGGACCCAAAGAACCCGGCGGAGCTGATCCGCGTCTACGATGCGGAGAGCACGCGGCCGACGTATTTGTTTATTCGCGGCGACGACAAGAACCCCGACTCCGCTCCGCTGCCGCCGGGCGTTCCTGGCGTCGTCGGCGGGACACTGAACCCGACGGTGGTGTCGCTGCCGGTCACGGCCTGGTATCCGGGCATGCGCCCGATTGCCGAGCAGGACTCGATCGCCGCCGCCGAGAGCGAAATCGCCAAGGCGCAAGCCGAACTCGGAAAGGCCCAGACCGCGCTGGCGGCGGCGCGACATCAGGCCGAATCGGTTGCGGTGGCCGCGACCACCCAGCCTGCGACGGTCCAACCGGCCACGGCCCCCACGCCACAACTGGCATCGGCGGTGATCGGCGATGATTTCAGCCGGCCGCGGCCCGACATATGGCAGGTGGGGGATGGCCAGTGGGATTTCAAGAACGGACGGCTCCTCCAGACGATGACCGGCGCGATGGAGCGCCGGCTGGTTTCGCTCGCGCCGCATCCGCGGGATTTCTCGGCGCGCTTCACCTTTCGCATCACCGGCGGCGATCGCTGGAAATCGGTGGGGCTGAGCTTCGATCATGAAGACGCGGACCACGCCGTTTCGGTTTACCTCAGCGCCTGCTCCGACGATGCCAAGGCGCAGGTTGCCCTGAAATCGGGCAGCGTTCCGATCTTTCCCGCCGAGGCCAGGGTGGCGATGCCCATCGAGCTGGGCCACGACTATGAGCTCCGTGCGGATGTCCAGGGAACTCTGGTCAACGTCTACGTCAACGGCGCAATGAAGCTTGCCTATCGTTTGCCGCAGGCGCGCCGGTCTGGGCGTTTGTCCATCTGGGCGTTCGATGCGTCGGCGGAATTTGCATCCGTTCGCGTCGAGCCGCTGGCGAATGACGTGAAACTTCAGGGTCAAAGCACACCTGCCACGGCGGGCAAAGTCGAGCCGGCCGTCGATCCCAGGAAATCCGTCGCGGTGACCGAGCAGGCGTTCGATCGGGCGACGCTGCACCTGCTGACGGTGCAGGCCAAACGCAGCGCGATCGAAGCCGGGATCGCCGCCGACCGCGCACGATTCGCGTCGCCACCGGCATCGGAAGCCGAATCGCTCATGGTTGCCGCCGGACGTCTCCAGCGACAAGCCGCGTTTTTCGATGCTCGGGAATCGCTCCTCTCCGCCGAGCAGGCCGCGGCGACGGCCAGCGCGTCCGGCAACGAGAAGGAAGCCGTGGAGAAGCAAAAGTCAGTCGCGGAACGGCAAAAAGCGGTTGAGGCGGCGCGAGCGCTGATCGACGTGCAGACCCGGTCCTATTCACCGATCGGGAAGGAATATTCGAAGACGAGCACCGGCCGCCGGGCGGCGCTGGCGGGGTGGCTGACCGATCGCGCCAACCCGCTGACCGCCCGCGTGGCGATCAATCACATCTGGATGCGCCACTTCGGCGAGCCGATCGTGCCGACGGTTTTTGATTTCGGAAAGAACGGAAAACCGCCCACGGATCAGCCGCTCCTCGACTGGCTGGCGGTCGAATTCATGGAATCCGGCTGGCGGATGAAAGCGATGCACCGCCTGATCGTCACCTCGGCCACCTATCGAATGGCCTCTTCGCCGCCCGTCGATGAAAAGGATCCCGCGCCGGCGGCCGCATTCGCGCAGGATGAGAAGATTGATCGCGACAATCGTTATCTCTGGCGGCAGAACACCCGTCGCATGGAGGCCGAGGCGGTTCGCGACAGCGTGCTTCTCGTGGCCGGCCAGCTCGACCTGACGGCGGGGGGCCCGGAGCTCGACGAGTATTCCGCCCTGACGTCGCCGCGGCGCAGTCTCTATTTCCGCCAGGCGCCGGAGAAGCAGGTCTTGTTCCTGGAAATATTCGACGGCGCCAGCCCCAACGAATGCTATCGCCGTAATCAGACGGTCCAGCCGCAGCAGGCGCTGGCCATGTCCAACAGCCCGCTGGCCCTGGCCAACGCAAGATTGCTGGCGACGGACCTGGGCAAGTCCAATCCAGATGAGGGCGCGTTCATCACCGCCGCATTCGAGCAGGTGCTGTGCCGCCCGCCGACCGAACACGAACGCGAGGCCTGCGCGCGTTTTCTGGCCGATCAGGCCGACCGCCTGAAGCAGACGGCGACGCTTCAGCGATTCGGCGCCGGTGAGAAAGTCGCCGTCGCTCCCGCAAACGATCCGAAGCAGCGGGCGCGGGAAGATCTGATTCACGTTCTGCTGAACGACGATGATTTTGTGACGATCCGATAAGACGAGGGTTCCATGCCACACGATCCCAGCTGCAGGCGTATTCCCCGCCGCGCCTTTCTCGCCGACCTGGGCATGGGGTTCACCGGCGTTGCCCTGGCCACGCTCCTTCAGCGCGATGGCATCGTGCGCGCCGACCTGCCGGCGGCGGCGGAACCATCGGCGGCGTGGAGCCCGCCGACCGGATTGCCCATGATTGCGCCGCGCGCCAAGCGCGTCATCTGGCTTTTCATGATCGGCGGCGTCAGCCACGTCGAGAGCTTCGATCCCAAGCCGGAGCTCGACAAGTACGGCGGGAAGACGATCGCCGAAAGCCCGTACAAATCCACGCTCGATTCTCCCTATCTCAAGAAGAACCTTCGCGAGGTCATCGTCGGACTGCACAAGGTGCAACCTCGAATTTTCCCCATGCAGGTCGGCCATCGGCCGCGCGGCCAGAGCGGCATTGAAGTCAGCGACTGGTTTCCGCACGTCGGCGACTGCATCGACGACATCGCCGTCATCCGCTCGATGTGGACCACGGATAACAACCACGGCGCGCAGCTTCAGTTTCAGACCGGCCGCCACGCACTGGAGGGCGCCTTGCCCACCATCGGCTCATGGGTGCATTACGGGCTGGGGGCGATGAGCCAGGACCTGCCGTCGTTCGTCGTGCTCGGCACGCCGTTCGCCGACTGCTGCGGAGGGATGGCAGGGCATGGAGCCGACTACCTCGGCCCCGAACACAACGGCGTTCGGCTCAACGTCGATCCCGCCAATCCGCTTCCTTTCGCCACCCCCGGCGAAAGCGTCTTCCGCCAGGAACAGGAAGGCGAAGCGGACCTGCTTCGCAAGCTGAACCAGTTCTCGTCCGTCGAGTATCCCGCCGACCCGCAGTTGCGGGCGCGGATCAAGAGCTACGAGCTGGCCTTCCGCATGCAGGCGTCGATCCCCGAAGTGATGCGCCTGGAAGAAGAAGACCCGCGCATCCAGAAGCTCTACGGCCTCGACCAGAATGTCACGCGCACCTTCGGCCGCCAGTGCCTCGCCGCCCGCCGGCTCGCCGAACGCGGCGTGCAGTTCATCCAGGTCTTCCACGGCTCCAACGGCGGCGCGGGGGAATGGGACGCCCACTCCCATATCAAGACCGGCCACACCGCCCTGTGCAGCCAGACCGACCAGCCGATCGCCGCATTGCTCAAAGACCTCAAGCAGCGGGGGATGCTCGATGAGACGCTGGTCGTCTGGGCCACAGAGTTCGGCCGCACCCCCGGCTCGGAAGGGTCCGACGGCCGCGACCACCACCCGTTCGGCTTCAGCATCTGGATGGCCGGCGGCGGCGTGAAAGGGGGAATCGTCCACGGCGCCACGGACGAACTCGGCTTCCACGCCGTACAAAATCGCCACTACGTCACCGACGTCCACGCCACCGTCCTCCACCTGCTCGGCCTGGACCCGCGCAAGCTCGTCGTGCCGGGACGAAAGCGACTGGAGATCGATTTCGGAACGCCTATGTGGGGCATCATGGCGTGAAACGGGTTCGGCGTTGAAGTGATTGGTTTCTAGTCGGACTTACAGCTGCGCAGTTCAATCCTGCCAATTCTCTGGACAGCCCTACTCCGGCTTTAATTGTGCGGTTTCCCGATCATATCGGAATTGACCGATCGTCCCGTCTTTGAGTTTGTGGATCGCGTCGTCGATTGCACTGAGTGGTACAAGAAACCATTCTCGCGGCTCGACCTGCAGACCAAATCGATCCTTCAACTCCAAATCCAGGCGCGCACTGGCGAAAAACCGGTGCAGCAGCCCTTCGAGTGCCTTGCGGTTGATGTTCGCCAGCTTGTATTCCGCGACAACCTGCACGTCGGCCAGCAGGTACGTCGGATCATTCCTCGCGTTGCCCAGCCGACTTCTCACGTCGCCGCCGGTGACGCCGATCTTATGGATCAGTTCCCGATGCTTGGCAACGAACGAATGATTGGAAAGGCTCCGCAGGACGTAGATGTAACCGGTCGCCAAGTCGCCTTCTTCGATCGCATCTGAAAAGAGCGGAGCGGATTCCGCATCAGGCGGCAGAATTCTGCGATTGCGCTCGTCCTTATAGAGCGCCCGCTGTAACGACCGCAGCAGCAGGTTCGACTCAGTGCCGTTCTCGAAGATGACACGCAGCCGGCGGTCCTCTCGGCCAAACTCCTTCATGACGACTTCGCCGGCGCCTGCAACGAGTACCTTCTGGCCAGAAAGGACGAATAGATCGCCGGGCTCCAGCTTGCCGTCGTGGTGGAACTTCTCCGTCTGGCGCACGCCAGCATTGACTTCCTGCTGTACCCTCTCAAACGTGGGCCGGAATTTCTCGAAGTCCGCGCACGGCGTGCGTTGCGCGACCTCTTCCGCCGCCTTACGGTCCTCATGTGACCGCACGTGACTCAGCCTGGTGACGTCGTCGCCCTCCATCTCGAGTTCGGCAAGCGATGCCTGTAACTCCGCGTCGTCCGGCTCGTCCGATGCGGCGCGCGTTGCATCCGGGGTTTCACCAAGTATTCCTCGTGCGTCCACGTCCTTCAGGACGGCGCGACACTCGGGCGACTGCCGCAATCGGTCCAGGCGCACCGCATACAAGCGCTCGAAAATGTCCCGGCCTTCGCCGTGCTGCGGAGTGCGGTCGTGCTGTTCCACAAATCGCTCGATCTCTTCGAACCCCGCCAGGATGCGTTGCTCCAGTGCCGATCGGCCAGCGGGCTTTTCTTCCACGCCGAAGTCTTCGGCGAGGTCTTTCATCAACGTTTCGTCGTCAATCTCGTTCATGGAGGCTCACTTCTTGTAAAGCCCTTCCTTCGCGTACTGCATGTAAGCCCGCGCGCCCTCGGCCATCTTCTTCTCCCACGCGTCCGGTGACGTCGGCGACGGCGCCCGCCCGCGTTCGGTCTTGAACCGGTGCGCCCGCACCGCGTACATGCGGGCGTCATCCTGCGGGATCGTGAACTTCTTCGCCGCGATCACCTCCGCGATCGCTCGCAGCCGCGTCTCGCCCAGCGACTTGGCCATGATCGCGTATGCCTCGCCGAATGGATTGATAGAGTCGATCAAGTCGATATTCAGTTCCCGCACCGACATCGCGAACCGCCGGATACCTTCAATCAGGGCAGTGTTCCTGGCTTCCTCATCGCCGGCGTCGATCGCGTCGGCCAGCGCTTTTTTGCCTGCCTGCACGAAATTGATCGCCGCCACGGCTTGCTGGCGCACGGCCTCTTGGTCCTCGTCGCTTAGCGACGGGTATTTCTCTTTGATGATCTTGCCCATTCGCAGTTGCGTCACCTCCTGCGGCGGTGTTTCCTTGTCGAACATGCCGATCTGCACAGTTCGATCGTCCTGCACGAATGTGGTGATTAGTTCGTTCAGGTCTTCGCGGCAGATGCGCTGGGCCTCCTCGCTCTTGGGCACGGCCAGACCCTTGATCTCCATCTGGATATCGCCGGTCACCGGGTCGACGCCGATGTTTTCCTTACCGGGCTGGTAACCCTCCGGGCCGTAGTCGAACCCCGGCTGCGGCCCGCTGGTCGGGTTCTTCGGCTTGAATTCGAAGCGCGGCGCCAGCACCTGCTCCATCAGCAGGCTGGCGGCGATCGCTTTCAGTGTGTCGTTCACGGCCTCAACCACGGCCTCTTCCGTCGCGTCCGGCTCTGCGATCAGGTTGGTGAAGCGCGCCCGCGTCTTCCCCGGGGCGTCGCGCGTCGCCCGGCCGATGATCTGCACGATCTCCGTCAAGCTCGTGCGGTATCCCACTGTCAGAGCGTGCTCGCACCAGATCCAGTCGAATCCTTCCTTGGCCATGCCCAGCGCGATGATGACGTCCACGTGGTCGCGGTTGTTCTTCTGCGACGAATCCCGCAGCGACGCGGCCACCTTCTCCCGCTTGATCTCGTCGTCCACCAGGTCCGCAACCCGCAGCACCTTTCCCGACGGCGCCTTGACGAACTGAAAGCCAGTGGCCGGGTCCACGCCTTGCCACTCGCCAAGGCCGCTCAGGATCGCGTTGGCCTCGTTGATCTTGTCCCGCGTGCTCTCGCGGGCGTTGACGTTGGGGATATGGATGATCGTCTTCTCGTCCGGGTTCAGCACGTCGAAAATGCTCTTCTTCCCCTCGCGCTTCTCCAGGTATGAGCCCATGTAGAAGTAGTAGCCGATGTCGAGTTCCTTCAGGTACTGGTACCCGTTGAGCTGCTCGTAATAGGTGTAGGTGACGGTACGGAACTTCTCCTCGTCGTCCGGGTGCAGCACGGCTGCCGCGTCGCCGCGGAAGTAGCTGCCGGTCATGGCGACGATGTGTACCTTGTCCCGCCCGATCAGTTGCCGCACGAATTCGCCGAGCTTGTTGTCCTCGCTGGAGGACACGTGGTGGAACTCGTCCACCGCGATCAAGCGGTCGTCAAACGCCTCCACGCCGAGCCTTTCCATCGCGAAGCGGAACGTCGCGTGTGTGCAGACAAGCGCTTTGTCCTCGCTCGCTAGGAACTTCCGGACGGCCTCCACTTTTCCGCCGTTGTCGCCGCCGGGGGCGTCGCACAGGTTCCACTTCGGCTCCACGTGCCAGTCGGCCTCAAAGCCGAACTTGCTCAACGGCTCGTTGTGGAAGCTGGCGCCGATGCTCTTTTCCGGCACGGCGATGATCGCCTGCCTCAGCCCCTGGTGGCGGAGCTTGTCCAGTGCCACGAACATCAGCGCCCGGCTCTTGCCAGATGCGGGCGGGCTCTTGATCAGCAGGTACTGTTCGCCGCGTTGCAGCCAGACGCGTGCCTGCATCGGTCGCATGCCCAGCGCGTCGGCTTTCGCGGATTTGCCGTCGTGGGCGTACTTCACGCTGACGGACGGAATGGTTGGCGCGTTTTGACTCGCCTCGCGCGCGTCGATTCGCGCGTGGTGCCGAGCGATCAATTCGGGTAATTCCGCCGTCACCTGCTCACGTACCTTGGTGTATTTTGCAGCCTCCTCAGGGGTCAGCCGCCGGTCGCGGATAATTTGTTTCATGATCGAGTCCTTCTCGGGACGTCGCATGCCGTGATTGGGTACGCCGTGTCGGTGTCGATTTCTTCGTAAACGACAATCAGATGCCGTCCAGTCGCGGAATCGCCGAATGCCGCAGGGAAGCCTGACGATTGGCTATCGTCCGTGTCGGTCGGATTTTGCAACACCTCCAAGACTTCTTCCTTCGTCACCCCGTGCTGGAGGCAGTGTTGCACGTTTCCATCGGGGTCGTCGTCCAGGTCCCAAATAATTGAGAGGAAGGGCATCAGGTCGCCCTTTCTTCCAACCGGATTATATCATCCACCGCAGGCCCGGTTCCTCGCCCTGAACGGCTCATTTGTGGTTCTTTCCTTCGAGCTTGCGCGGCCGCGGCTTCTTCGGCGCATCGAATGCCGATTCTTCGTCGGCTTTGCTCGCGGTCATCGCCGTGTACAACTCGAACGGTTTCTCCAGCCGCTCGGTGTCATTGCGGAAGCGGCGGCCGATTTCGGAATCGCGATTGCATCACCCATTCATCTATCTCTCCTAAAGGCCGGCACGCAGCGCAGACCCGGCACCGCTAGGCGGCTGTAGCACGAACCGCGCTCGCTCGGTGCGGAGCATCTGCCAGCAAGTCAAGTATTTGACATTCATCGCCACACAAACGCTCGGAATCTTGACGCGGTGGACTGAGTTCTCCGGCTTCTCATGGGTGATGACCGTGTGCCGACCAGATAGTGCCTGCGAGACCACGAAATAGTCGGAACAATTGAGAAAAGTCTGCTTGGCTGCCGACGTGTACGTCCGATGGTCGTTGATCCACTTCGTGACGTGGCCGAGTGCGGGCAGGTCGCGTTCCGAGGGAGCGACGAAGAATCCATCTTCGCGTGCCTTGGCCCATTCAGCGAGTTCGTCGTCAACATTGGCGAGGTCATCGTGGACCGCCTCTATACTCACCAGCTTGCCCTCATGATTCACACCGTCGAGCCACTCCCAGAACGCCGGGCAGAAGTCCATGCCATAGTGCAGATTCTTCGCGGCGATGAAGATGTCGGTGTCGATGAGGTACGCCATCAGCCGGTATCCCCCCCGACGTCGACGCCAACATGGTGGCCAAGCTCGACAAACGTGGACATTTTCTTGCAGCCCAGCAGCCGAAATGCTTCGGTGAACGTTGACCTGCCTTCCAACGTGGAGGTGACGATCGCCCTTGTAAATCGATGACTGACGCGCGACGCAGTTGTGCGGTAGTAGTCGCCGCCGGAGTCCTTCATCCGCATGATCGCCACGAGCCGGGAAACCTCTTCCCGGTACAGCTGCCAGAAACGTTCGCGCCCGATTCCCCCGGCGTCAAACATACGACGCAGGACCACGAGCGTGCTGACTTTGAACGCCTTGGCGAGCCGTTGCATCTCGCCATCGACATCGTCACCCGGTCGGTACAACGGTTTAAACAATTCCAGGGGGACGAGCGTTTCAGCGGCAACCCGGTTGCACCACATTTCAACATCGGCATCGTCGATCTTCGCCGCGGTCGAGTCGGAAAGTGCCGATTGACCGAGCCACAGGTGAGCCAACTCGTGCGCGAGCGTAAACATCTGGGCCGACTTCGTGTCCGCGCCGTTGACGAACACGAGCGGCGCGATCGGATCGCTCAGGGCAAAGCCGCGGAACTCTTCGGTATCGAGCTTGCGGGTGTTGTTGCTGCCGACGACACCGCTCACCATCACGAGGATGCCAGCGTCGTCCGCGAGTTGGATGAATTGCCGCAGCGCCTCTTCCCATGTCGCGAGTTGCCGCCAGACCGACAAATCCAGCCCCAGCGCCGTGCGGATCGACTCGGCCGCTTCAACAATATCGTCCCCAATCGACAGTCCGCCGACGAAATGCAACGCTTCTGCGCCCACGGATCGAGCATAGCTGACGTACCAATCCTGTCGCTGTTGGCACGCGTAGACCATGTCGAGCAGGTCGGGCGATGGATCGCCGGGAGGCGCGCCGTCCATCGTCCGGAAGTCGGGAATCGGAAGCGTCAACTCCGGCGGCTGGTCGAGAAAGAAGTATCCGATAGCGGCGTACGTGTACCGCGCGAAGTCCTGCAACTGCTTCAGCGTTGGCTGTGCCGTTCCCGCAAGCCACTCGTCATACCGGCCAAACCGGCCGCGCACCTCTTCAAGCGTGACGCCCGCGCGATCGACGGCCCAGTGAAGCATCCGAGGTTGAACGGGAACTCGCATCATGAGAGATCGGCGATCCTACCTTTTTTTCGTTGGCCCGGACGGTGTCTGAACCCTCTGAAAGCTCGTCGCTGGGTCCACGCCTTGCCACTCGCCCAGGCCGTTCAGAATGGCGTTGGCATCGTTAATTTTGTCGCTGGCGCCGATGCTCTTTTCCGGCACGGCGATGATCGCCTGTTTCAGCCCCTGGTGGCGGAGCTTGTCCAGCGCCACGAACATCAGCGCCCGGCTCTTGCCGGATGCGGGCGGACTCTTGATCAGCAGGTACTGTTCGCCGCGTTGCAGCCAGACGCGTGCCTGCATCGGCCGCATGCCCAGCGCGTCGGCTTTCGCGGATCTGCCGTCGTGGGCGTACTTGACCGAAACGGAGGGGATGGAAATCGGCTCGCTCATACGTCAGCCCCTTTCGGTTTGCCTTCGGGTCTATTCTTGCGGGGCAGCAGACTTGCCTTGCGGCAGGAAGAGAGCGCACGCCAGGCCTGGTGCCGATTGAGGGCAAGGCCCGTCCGTTGGATGAATGATTCGTAGAGCCGCTCGAACTCCTCGGTGTACGGCAGTTCGTCAACGGTCTTTTTCGTGCGCTGATAGAGATCGACGAGCATCGACTTATGAGCGCGGCTGATTTTCAGGGCCATGGCTTGGACTCCGGGTTATTCGGCGCCGGCGCATCAAAGGCGGGCGTTTCCTCCAGTGTTCGCAGCACGACGCGGGCTACATAGACGCGATTGCGCTTTTGTCCGGTCAGCTCCAGGAGGATACCGGCTTCGAGGAGCTTGTTGAGGCTGTTCTGCGCCGATTGCGGGTTCACTTTCAGCAGGTGGGCGGCGCGGCGCATGTTTACAAACGGGTTGACGAACAGGGCGTCCAGCAGCCGCAGCTGCAACGCCGAAGCCCGAGCCTGCTGGAGTTGGCGCGTCCAGTCATCACGCAGGCGCATCAGCTTGGCGCTCCGCTCTACGGAGTCAATCGCCTGCTCGGCAACGCCGCGCAATATGAAAGTCAGCCAATCTTCCCACGCGCCTTCCTGGGAGACGGCCAGGAGGTGCCGATAGTACTCCCCTTGGTGTCGCTCGAAGTAATCGGAGAGGTACAAAACCGGGAATGGGATCGCGCGCTCGGCGTCGAGCATGAGGGAGATCAACAACCGGCCGACGCGCCCATTGCCATCCTCGAACGGGTGGATGGCTTCAAACTGGTAATGAACCATTGCGATGCGGACCAGCAGGGGAAGGTCGCCGGGCATGTTGATGAACCGCTCGAGCGTGCCCAGTACCTCCATCAAGCGCTCTGGGGGCGGCGGCACACAGGTGGCCCGGGCAATGGAGACGCCGGCGGGTCCGATCCAGTTCTGAACGTTTCGGAACTGCCCCGGACGCCGATCCGAGCCGCGCACGTCCTCCAACAGGATTGCGTGAAGCTCGCGGATCAGATTCAGCGTCAGCGGGATCGCCCGCAGCCGACTGATTCCGTGCTCCAGCGCACGGACGTAGTTGGCCACCTCGCGGACGTCGGGGGTGCGCGTTTCGACCTCCTGTGGAGTAATATCGAAGAGCAGCAGGTCCGAGAGTGAAGCATGTGTCCCCTCGATTCGGCTGGAAAGGACAGCCTCGCGACCGGCAAAGGCGCGGACGAGCAAACGCGGATTCGGAAGCGCCCGCGTAATGCCGGCCAACTGCCCGACGGCACGATCGGCAGCCGACAGCGCCGCGAGGAATTCGCCTGTCACGCTGAGTAAAGGCGGCAAGTCGTGCGGCAGGCAGCAAGCCTCCGCGTCCCGGCTCCGAACGATCTGAGCCCATGCTGAAGTTTTAAAGTCTGCAATACGCACCAGTTACACGCTATTCCACTCAACCACCATTCGCGGCCGCTTATGATGAGTTGGATCGACTTCTCATCATAAGCCCATCGCCGAAAATGCGTGCGCCGCGGCGAGCGAACGCCGGGATCGGATCGCTCATGCGCCTGCCCCTCTGGTTTTACGCCGGGCCGGCTTGTGCGCCCCGCTGGAAGTTTCCTTCGACGTGGACTGCCGAGCGGTCATCTGGGTGTACAGCTCGAACAGTTTCTCCAGCCGCTCGGTGTCGTTGCGGAAGCGGCGGCCGATGTAGATGCGCTCCAGCGTCTCGTCGTTGCGGTCGTGCGCCGCTCGCAGGTCGGGATACTTCCTGTCCATCGCCTCGGGATCGTACATCTCGGCGATTGTCGCCGGGAAATGCGCCTCGCGGGCCAGCAGGATGTCCTCGGCACAGCGAGTAAGCTCGGCTTTGTTCTCGTCGGTCAGCGTGGGGACGGGAAAAGTGTTCCAGCCGAGAGTATTGGAATAGCGATAGCGAGTCTCGAGCTTACCGCAGACCGTGCCGACCCAAACAAGGTGCATTCGGGAGGCGATTAAGGCCATGTTCCACAACGGCGCGTCATAGAGAGCGAACGCATTGTCAGAGACAATCGAATAATACGAGAGAACCCCGACCGGAAGATAGTGTCGCGATTCCGACGTTACCTTCGGTATGACGACAGAGTGGCGCGCGCTTCGTCCCTGAATCTGCCGAAACCGATGCGACCTCTCCGCATATTCCCGCGTAGACGCCGCGGCGCTATCGAGCCGCATAAGGCGGACTGCGGCCAGGCGACGTGCGACGAACTCGGAGCGCTTCGCTTCGTCGACTTGGTCATCTTCGATCCAGAGGCATCGTCTCACGATTCCACGGATAAACTCCTGCGACCCGACGAAATCGAAGACGAACTTGCTTAGGTATGGCTCATGGACTACCGCCTCCGCGGCCTCGGCGGCAGATAGTATGAGATTCCCTCCATCCGACGGCTTGTTGCCCCAATCCATCTGCGCTTTATCCGCCGGCGGCAGCGGCATTGAATGAACGATTACGTTGGGGCCGGGCACCAGGTAGGCGTTGATGTAACTCGATTCCTTGACAGCGACGACGCCATCGTCAGCAATCGAGTAGAGCCGTCGGATACTTGGTGGGCGCTTTGATATCCCGATAATCGCGACCGTCACTCCGGCGTTGTGGCTGGCTAGATTGGCCCATTTAAATGAGGTGTGGGCGAACGTAATGAAATGCCCGGTTTGAAAGATCAGAGGCCATAGGATTGGTACTTGTTCACCTTGGCAGATAGAGTTTGTGGATACGAATGCGGCAGCTGAGTCGGTCTGAGTACCATAGTCGGCAGCCTTCATGAACCAAGCGGTTACGTAGTCGAGCGATTTCCACGCACTAGCTCGGCCGTCGAAGACCGCATCAATCTCCGCCTTCTGCTCCAACGAGAGCCACGTAAAGCCGCGGTAAGGCGGATTGCCGCAGATTTACGTTTCTCCACCGGCGTTCTCGAAGTCAATTTCTGCTTGATCCTTCGGCGTGTTAAATAGATCGTCACCAGTGAGCTTCACGCCCATCCCCGTCGGCGGGCAAATGCTAAGCCAATCGAGGCGCAACGCGTTGCCGCACGTGATCCAGTTCGCCGCGTCAAGCGGCAGGAACTCCTGTCGTGCAAAGAGTTCTCCCCGGTACAGCACATCGCACTGAAACTCCGCGATGATCAGCGCCAGCCGGGCAACTTCCGCGGGGAAGTGGCGGAGCTCGATACCGCGGAAGTTGCTGATTGGGATGTCCGACTTGTGGCCCGCTTCGCCGCGGCGCTCGTTGAGGACGGCTTCGATCTTCCGCATCTCGATGTAGGCAATGACCAGGAAATTCCCGCTGCCGCAGGCGGGGTCGAAGACGCGGATGCGGGCGAGGCGCTTGCGAAGGTTCAGTAGCTTCATCGGCGAGTCGGCGGCGTCGGCGAGTTTTTGGCGCAGGTCGTCGAGGAAGAGCGGGTTGAGGACCTTCAGAATATTCGGCACGCTGGTGTAGTGCATGCCGAGGGCGCCGCGCTCCTCGTCGTCGGCGACGGCCTGGATCATCGAGCCGAAGATGTCGGGGTTGATCTTCTTCCAGTCGAGATTGCCGACGAACAGCAGGTAATTTCGTGCGGACTGGTTAAATTTCGGGGTCTCGGTACTGCCGCTGAAAAGGTTGCCGTTGACGTAGGGGAACTTCAGGGCCGATGCGGAAGGTGACTGGCCTGGGCCCGGGCTTCGCGCGGCGTATTCATCGCCTCGAACAGCCTGGCCAGCACCTCGTGAGTGTTCGAGCCGGTGCGGTCGGTCATCTGCTCGACGGTGCGGGTGAAAAGCTGTGTTTCGGGGAAGATGTTGGTGTCTTCGGCGAAGAAGCAAAAGATCAGACGGGCGAAGAAGTGGTTGAGATCCTGTCGGCAGGCGTCGGTGTCCCACTCGGGGTTTTCCTTCAGCAACTCGACATAGAGCTTGTTCAACCGGCCGGTGGCGCGGATGTCAAAGGCGTTCTCGTCGATCCGCTTGACGGTGGAGATGCCCGCCAGCGAGAGAAAGAACGTGAAGCGGTCGGGGAGCTGGCTGAAATCGCAGGCGAGCGGCTCGCCGTCGTCGAAGCGTTCGGCCTGGATCGTCTGGCCGTCGGTGGCGAGGATGAACCGGGCCTTGTGTTTGGCGGTCGCGGGGCTGGCGCGCAGCGCGTCCATGGCGGCGGCAACTTCTCCCAACGGGCAGACGAGCAGGTGGATGTTGTTCCTGTTCCGCTGAAGGACGCCCCCTCTCCAAGTTCCATCGCGCAGATCGGACTTGTTGGCGTCGCCGATCCTGAATTTACGGATACCGGCATCATTGAGGCCGAAGGCCTGGAGGAAATCGAAAGCAAATGTCTCGGCGTTGAATGGCGCTTCAGCGAGCTTTGAGATGGCCTCTTCGATTTCAACTGCGTTCATTCGATAACCGCGTTGATACCATCATTGAAGACACCGGCCGCACTGTCTTAGGCATTTGCCGCTCAAATCAGTTGCGGGGCGTCTGTGTTCGCCCCGACAGGTCGACGGCCCCGCGAAACAGCGCAGGAGTGATGTCGAGGATTGGGAAAGCCAGCCACGATTCCACCAACGTCGCGGCGGCAGCGGTGGCCAGTTTGAACGGCCGCTTCGGCGACGTCGCATTGACGAAAAATTCGGCGGCTACCTGAACCGACCAGGCCCACGGCTCCGACAGTAAAAGCTGCTGCGCGCGTTGCCGCTTGGCCGCGTTCGCGGGGTCTTCATCAATACAGTACAGCAGGACGTTCGTGTCAATGAAGGCGGCGGGGTTCATCGTTCATACAACTCCTCTCGCGGGATGCGGGGCGAATTTCGAAAGCCGCGGATGGTGCCGAAAAGCTCCCGCATCCGATCGCGCGCACGAGCCAGAGCCTCCTCGCCGGCGGTCGTGCCATCCGCGGACTGTGCTCGGGCGCTAATCCTGACCTCAACCTGCGTACCCGGTGCAAAGGGAACACCGGCCACGCGCACCAGTCCCTGATCTTCCACCGTTGCGGAGGTTTCATAGCTGTTCATGAAGACTGCTCCTGCGTAACTCTTATCGATTGTCGCGGCTAACGAATCCCCACGCAATCAGAATCGCCGGTCAAGTATTTCACAGGCGTCAAGGTCTTGTACGCGTTTGCCTTGAGCATTCGCGCGTCCATCGGGTCGGTTGCGCCGCATCTCACGACCTCAATCCAAGCGATTGTCTGGCGACAGAGCGAAATCGCCGGCAGCTACGATTCCCGTGCGTGATTCAGCGAGCGTGGCCCATGTTCCGGATACGAATCAGCTCGGCAAACTGGGTCATCCCCGCCTGGCTGAATCGCATCCGCGACAGTGAGTGGGGGGCGCTGGCGTCATTCATCGGCCTTTGTTCCTCAAGTAGGTGCGGAAGTCTTCAAGGCGCTCGATCGACTCGCGGTCCTTCTGGCGGTTTGCCGCGCGCTTGCTGGCGATGATGTCGTCGATCGCGCAGACCATGAACCCCTCGACTTCGACCCGCCGCGACCAGGCGTCGGCGAAGTGCTCGATCCCGTCGGGTGCGTAGATCAGGTCGAGATCGAACGGGCCGTTTTTCAACTGGATGAAATCCTTGCCCCGGCGCGTCTGTTCCCGCTCCTCGTCGCTCAGGTCGAAGCCCAGGTCCCCCAGCGCCCGGACGACCGCGTCGCCATTCTCGGGCGACCGCTCGACGAACACGTCGGCGTCCTGGGTGGTGTCCGGATACCCCAGCAGGATTGCACCGCTTTTGCCGAGGAAGAGGTAACGTACGCCGTGTCGCGCGAACGCGTCGCGCACTTCCTCGGCCTGGCGGTACTCAAACACGGTGATACCCCAGAAAGCGCGGGAGATTCGCTTCGCACCAGCGGCGATAGTCGTCCATCGTATCGAACGCGCGGAATCGCTCGTCGTCCATAACCGGCTTTACCGTTCGGACGAATGCGTATTTCCACCGCTGCGCCAGCGGCCGGCGTGACGCCGCCTCGAACTCCGCCAACCGGTCCGCGGGAATGTTCCCGATGCGAGGGTCCATGCGGATGATTATAACTTCTCTCCGGATTTTGGGTTCTTCTTGTTCTGCTTCAGCTTTTTGTCCAATTCATCGATCTGCCGGAGGTCTTCAGCATCCGCTTCGATCGCCTCGGCCGCGCGGCGACTGGCGTCGAAGGTGTCGTACCGCTCGTGCGCGATCGCCTTCATGTCATCATGACTGATCTTGCCCGGCCCCTTGAGCACGGGCCGGTCGTTGAACGCCAGCATCTTGTCCACATTGTCCCCCCAGAACTGGAGCGTCAGATCCTTCCGCTCCTTCACGCGCAGCTCCGCCTGCTCCAGGAAGATCACCACCAGCCGGTTCAGCGTATCGACCTCGTCGGCGGTGAGGTAGTTCTTGGCGACGATCACGTCCTGCTTGCGGACGCGCTTCCGGTCCCACGTCGTCAAGTTCATGTTCGGCTTCGCCGGGTCGGCGCGCGCCACAACGATCTCCGCCGCGGTGTTCCCCGTCGCGGCGAACAGCAGCAGGTTCTGAACCTCGGCGAAGAACCGGTGCGTGTCCTCTTCGCGCACCTGGTAATCCGAACTCAGCGCGAAGAGGTCGCGCACCTTCTGGTAAAACCGCTTCTCCGACGCGCGGATGTCGCGGATCCGCGCCAGCAGCTCGTCGAAGTAATCCCATCGCCCCTCGTTCTTCAGCCGCTCGTCGTCCAGCACGAAGCCCTTGACCATGTATTCGCGCAGGGTAGTCGTCGCCCATTTCCGGAACTGCGTGCCACGTACTGAACGTACCCGAAAGCCGACCGCGAGAATCAGTTCCAGGTCGTATTGCTTAACCGAACGCTGGATCTGCCGACCTCCCTCGGTTTGAACTATTCGGAAATCCCGAAGAGTTGCCGCCTCGCTGAGCTCGACCTCCTCGTAAATGCCTTTGATATGCTCGTTTACGGTCGGGACGGACACGTTGAACAGCTCCGCGATCTCGGCCTGTGTCAGCCAGATCGTCTTCCCGTCTACCCGCAGGTTCATGCGGGTCTGCCCGTCGTCTGACGTGTACAGGATCAGGTCGCTCACGCGTCACTTCCCTTTACTTTTGCCGCCGCCCCTGGGCACCCGCGGCTTATTCGGCGCCTTCTTCCCTTCGCCACCGCCCGAAGCGCCGGTCATCGCCGTATACAGCTCGAATAGTTTCTCCAGCCGCTCGGTGTCGTTGCGGAAGCGGCGGCCGATGTAGATGCGCTCCAGCGTCTCGTCGTTGCGATCGCGCGCCGTCCGCAGGTCGGGATACTTGGTGTCGATCGCCTCGGGATCGTACATCTCGGCGATCGTCGCCGGGAAATGGGCCTCGCGGGCCAGGAGGATGTCCTCGGCCTCGGGAATTCCTGTGCCCGGCGCAAATGGAACACCGGCCCCACGCACCTGCACCTGTTCATCCACGGTCGTGGAGGTTTCATAGCTGTTGATGAAGCCTGCTCCTGCGGAACTGTCATTTATTGTTGCGGTAAACCGATCTCCAGGCAATCGGAACCGCCGTTTAGGTATCTTCTCAGTCGTCACGCGATGCCGACAGGACCGCGGACGGCCCTTTCGTTGGTTGGGACAGTACCTGCCTAACCCGAACTACTGCGCGATCTTGCATATCAATAGGGTCAATGTATTATCGGAATCGCAGCAATATTGTGACAAAAAATCACAAAAAGTGTAACATTGTGTAGCGTGGTGTAGCACGCGGGGCAGCCGTCGGTTCCCAATCAATGAAAAATAGAGGGCGCGTTTGAGCGGGTCGATGCTGACGCGGCGCGTACACGGGATGACGTTGTGTGCGGACTTGCGGACGGGGCGGAAATTGAAGCGGAGAGGGGGGGATTCGAACCCCCGAATGGGTTTAAGCCCATTACAGCATTTCCAGTGCTGCTCCTTCGGCCACTCGGACACCTCTCCAGGGAGAAGAAACGGGGGAGATCGCCAACTCCGCCGTTCTTCCGGTCTCTCATTTTAGCCGCGGGCGCCAGTTTGGCGGCATCGGGATCGCCGTTGCCGGCGCGTATCGCGTGGCTTCGACGAGAGAGGTCGGCATCATGTCGCGGCGCGGAGGAAGGGTCAAGTTTAGACGCAGATGTGAGCCGTGACCTGATCGTGAACGATGCCGTACAGGACGGCTGAAACGATGCACAGAGCGACAATCAGAGCGGCTTACATTCGGAATTACCCGACCGCCTTTGGCCGTACGTACCCTTTGCTCTTTAGCATTCGTCGCGACGTGCGATACATCACCGCCGCCGCATTGAAGCAGAACGCCGAGGCGACGCATATGCTAATGACGGCGACCGGGGTCACCGAATGGGAATCAGAACTTGCACGGGGATTCAGCTTTCCGAAAAGGATGGCGATCCCGACCGCTAGCAGGCTCAATCCGATCGCGATGCTCGCCAGAGACAGAAAGGCGAACGGTAGCGCGGCCAGGACCGCCCACGCCGTCGGGCCGGTTGGTGCGTCAGGCGGTCGATAATCAAGTGGTATGGGCGGTTTGTTTTGAGGGGCAGTCATCCTGCGTGCCCGGTAACGCGCTCCCCGTTTGACGTTGAGCGTTGAACGTTGAGCGTCGAGTGTTGCGCATTGGGCGTTCAACGTTCGAATGCGCTCACGCAAATATAGCATTGAACGTCCAACGTCCAACTTCCAACGTCCAACTTTCAACTTTGAACGTTCAAACTCGATGCTCACCGTCCGGCGAAGAAGGGTTCGACGCCATAGTGGATCAGGAGGTAGGCGAGGGCGGCGATGAAGGCGGAGCAGGGGATGGTGAGGATCCAGGCGAAGACGATGCGCTGGCCCCAGATCCAGCGCACGGACCGGACGCCGCGGGTCGTGCCGACGCCGAGGATGGCGCCGGTGATCGCGTGGGTGGTGGAGATGGGGATGCCGTAAATCGTGACGGCGCTGATCGTCGTCGCGGCGGCCAGCTCGGCGCAGAACCCGCCGACGGGCTGAAGGCGGGTGATCCCCGAGCCCATCGTCTTGACGATGCGCCATCCGCCGAAGAGCGTGCCCAGGCCGATGGCGGCGTGGCAGGAGAGGATGATCCAGAGCTTGATGTTGTGATCGTGGCCGAGCAGGTGGTAGTGCGCGCTCGCCCAGTGCTTGTAGCCGGCGGCGCTGAGCAGCATCACGATGATGCCCATCGTCTTCTGCGCGTCGTTGCCGCCGTGGCCCAGGCTGAAGGCGGCGGCGGAGAGGATCTGAAGCCGGCGGAACAGCGAGTCCACCTTGTGGGGCGTGGACCGGCGGAAGATCCAGGAGACCGCGATCATGTTCAGCGCCCCCAGGACGAAGCCGATGAGCGGCGAGAGGACGATGAACAGCAGCAGCGGTCCCCACCCTCTCCAGAGGATCACGCCAAACCCGCTGCGCGCAACGGCGGCGCCGGCCACGGCGCCGAAAAGGGCGTGCGACGAGCTGGTGGGGAGCGCCAGCAGCCAGGTGATGATGTTCCAAACGATGGCGCCGATCAGCCCGCCGAGAACGACGAAGACGTCAACGTAGTGCGGGTTGACCAGCTTGTCGGCAATCGTGCCCGCCACGTGGGTGCCGAACACGAACGCCGCCACGAAGTTGAAGAACGCCGCCCACAGGACCGCCTGGAAGGGCGTGAGCACGCGCGTGGAGACGACGGTGGCGATCGAATTGGCGGCGTCGTGGAACCCGTTCAGGAAGTCGAACGCGAACGCGACGGCAATGATGAGGACGATGAGGGAAAACATGAGGTGTGTGTGCGCCGCCCGCCGTTATCCGTTCTTGAGCACGATCCGCTCCAGGGTATTTCCGACATCCTCGCATCCGTCGATCGTGTTCTCGACGAGGTCGTACAGCTCCTTCCACTTGATCACGTCGAGCGTATCGACGTCCCCCTGGAAGAGTCGCGACATGGCGGCGTGATGGTTGTCGTCGCCGATGCTTTCCTGGTGATGGATCTCGATCAGCATCGCACTGAGGTCCGAGAGCTTGTGGCTCTTGCGAAGGCGGAGCACCGCGTCGTTGAGGAAGCCGGTGGCGGCGATCAGCACTTGCGTCTGCTTGACGAAGGTGGCCTCCATCGCCTTGACGTGAAAGAGGGGAAACCGCTTGGCCAGCGCGTCGACCCCGTCGATGATGTCGTCGAGGCCGCCGACCAGCGTGTGGATATCCTCACGGTCGAAAGGGGTGATGAACGTGCGGTCGAGCCGCTCGAGGGCGGCGTGGGCCAGCTCGTCGGCCGCGTGTTCCTCCTCGCGGATGCGCTGGATCGAGGCCGTGATGTCCGGGAAATGGGTGGCCAGATCGTAGAGGTGCCGCGCGGCCTTCACGCCGTGGCCGGCCATCGCCTCGAACAAATCGAAGAAGACGGTGTCACGCGGCAGAAGATTGAACATGCACGAGCCCTCATTCCCATTCTTTAAGATTCGATGAAGAGGCGGGATTCTAGAAAGAGGGTCGGGGATTCGCAAAGCGCGCGTGCGGGCGCGACGGGGAGGCGCGCGGTCACGTTGGGGAGATCGTGCTTAGCCTTCGTGGGGTGGGGTGGGGAGGCGGAGGCGGAAGCGGCTGCCGACGCCGGGCGTGCTGGCGACGTCGATGCCGCCGCCGTGGACGTGGGCGACGTGCTTGACGATCGAGAGGCCCAGGCCGGTGCCGCCCATCTCGCGGGAGCGGGAGCGATCGACGCGATAGAAGCGCTCGAATACGCGCGGGATGTCGTCGGCGGGGATGCCGATGCCGTTGTCGGCCACCTCCACGAAGACGTGCCCGTTGGCGGCGGAGATGCCGACGGCGATCGCGCCGCCTTCCTGGGTGTACTTGATCGCGTTATCGACGAGGTTGGCGACCGCGCGCTCGAGGTAGTCGGTGTTTCCCAGGACGCGCGGGACGAAACCGCGAACGTCGACGGTGAGCGACTGGTTCTTCCGCTGCGCGGCAGGCATGAGCAGGTCGATGGCCTTGCGGGCCAGCGCGACGACGTCCACGCTGACGCGTCGCGGCAACTCAGGCGTCCCCTCGAGGCGGGAGAGCTCGAGCAGGTCCGCGACGAGATTGGTGAGCTGCGCGAGGTGCTTGGTGATCATCGCGAGGAACCGCGGCCCGCGCACCGGATCGGCAAGGGCGCCGTCGGCGAGCGTCTCGGTAAACCCCTTGATCACCGTGAGCGGCGTGCGCAGCTCGTGAGACACGTTGGCGATGAATTCCTTGCGCAGCTCGTCGTAACGGACCGAACGCGTCGTGTCGTGGGCCACGATGACCAGGCCACCCGGCGAGCCGTTGGCGCCGAAGCGGCGCACGGTCACTTCCAAATGCCGTCCGATACTCGGGCTGACCGGGAACGCGCGGTGATCGCCGCCGCGCTCGACCTCAGCCGTTGCCTTCAGCACTGGCTCGATGCGGATCACCTCCCAGAGGGGGCGCCCGACCGCGGCGCGGGCGTCGAAGCTGAGCAGCTCGCCGGCGTTGGAGTTGGCCAGGAGGATCTGCTGGCGACCGTCGGTGGCGATCACGCCCTCACTCATGCTGGCAAGAATGGCGGCCAGCTCGGCCCGATCGCGGGTTGACTGGGCGACCAGGCCGGTGAGCGATTCGGCCATCGTGTTCAGGGATTTGGTGAGCATGCCGATCTCACCGCCAGTCGGGATCATGATCCGCCGGTTCAGGTTGCCGCGGGCGAGGTCGTCGGCGAAGTTGGCCAGTTCCCGCACGGGCTCGGCGTGCCGGCGGGCGAGGAAGAAGCCCAGAACGGCGGCGATGCCCATCGCCAGCAGCGCCACCGCGGCCATCGCCCCGTACAGCAGGTGTAGCTCGTGGTCGAGCGGGACCAGGGCGCTGGAGAGGCGAAGGAAGAAGGTGTGGCCATCGGGCGTACGCAGACGGCGGGCGACGTAGAGCAAGTCATTGTCGACCGTCGCACTATGCCGTGCGCTGCTGCCGAGCGTCGATGGACCCAGCGCGTCCAGCACCTCGGGACGCATACGGTGGTTTTCCATGTGGGCGGGATCGGCGTCGCTGTCGGCGAGTACGACCCCGTCTTCCGCGATCACCGTGATCCGGCGTTCGAGCCGTGGGGAAAGCTCGTGCACCTGACGCTGCAGGTCCGACACGTTGCCCGATTCGACGTCGGGACGCAGGAGGTCCCAGACGAGCAGGGTTTCCCGGCTGAGCGCATCGCGGTGGCCCTGGAGGTAACCGGCGCGGAGGCGAACGCCGCCGTAAATGCCCATCGCAGCCGTCGCGGCGCAGACGAGAAGCAGGTAGGGAAGAAAGAGTCGAAGAAAAAAACGACTGTTGAGCACGGGTGAGCGCTTACGTCGATTCGACGGGCGACTCCAGGCGGAATTTGTACCCGAACCCGCGAACCGTTTCGATCATATCTCCGCCCTTGCCCAGCTTCCTGCGGATCGCGGTGATGTGCACGTCGATCGTACGATCGAATACGGCCGAATCGTTGTCGAGGGCGGCATCGATGATCTCGTCACGGCTGAAGACGCGCCCGGGCCGGCCGGCCAGGAAGCGCAGGATGCGGAACTCGGTTGCGGTCAGGGCGATTCGAGTGCCCGCGAAGGCGACATCGTGTCCGTTGATGTCGATCGTCAGGTCCCCGCTGCGGATCACCTGCGGCGAATCCTGCTGCGCCCCGGCGCGGCGGAGGACCGCCTTGACGCGGGCAACGACCTCGCGCGGGCTGAAGGGCTTGGTGACGTAGTCATCCGCGCCCAGCTCGAGCCCGACGATGCGATCGGCCTCGGTGGCCTTGGCCGTCAACATGATCACCGGGGTACGGGCAGTGCGCTGATCGGCGCGGAGGTGCTGGCAGACCTGAAGGCCATCCATGCCCGGCATCATGAGGTCGAGCATGACCAGCTCGGGCCGGTGCTTGCGGATCACTTCCAGGCCGCTCTGTCCGTCGGTGGCGGCGATGACGTCGTACCCCTCCTTTTCGAGGTTGTAGCGGACCAGCTCGATGAGGTCCTTCTCGTCGTCGATGACCAGGATGGTGCCCTTGCTCATAAAGCTGCTCCAGCCCCGTTGGGGTTACGCGCGGCGTCGGGGGAGGCGTCCGCCGGCAGGGCCGACGATGATGGCGTCTCCTCGTTCCGTGACAGCACGTTCTTGTGGCGCACGTCGCGCCCTTGAATCCAGTAAATGACTTCCTCGGCGATGTTCGTCGCGTGGTCGCCGATGCGCTCGAGGTTGCGGGAGATCAGCACGAGCGACATTGCCTGCTGAATCGTGCGCGGGTCTCCCATCATGTGGGTCAGTAGGATGCGGAAGACCTGGTCGCGGAAGGCGTCGACGGTCTCCTCGTCCTCCAGCACTTTTTCCGCCAGGGGCACATCGCGCTGGGTCATGGCCGTCAGGCTGTCGCGCACCATGCGCTGCGCCACCTGGGCCATGATCGGCAGGTCGACGAGCGGCTTGATCGGCGGGCCCTCGAGGACGTAACGGGTATTCTGGCAGATGTTGATCGCCTGATCGGCCACGCGCTCCAGCTCGCCGCTGATGCGCGACGCCATGAAGAGGAAGCGCACGTCGCTGGCGACCGGCTGCTGGAGGGCGGTGAGCTTGACGGCGCGGTCGTCGATCTCCACCTGAAGGGTGTTGACTTCCTTTTCCTTCTCGACGCAGATCGCGTTCATCGACTCGTTGCGCTCGATGAGTCCGCGGACGGCCGACTCGATCATCGACTCGACGATGCTCCCCATCACCACGACCCGCTGGAGCAACTGCTGCAACATTTCTTCAAAGTGACGCATGTCTCATCCTTGCCGAAGCACGAAGGGCGCTTCTCATCCGAACCTTCCCGTCACGTAGGCCTCGGTCTCCTTGAGGTGCGGGTTGAGGAAGATGCTGTTGGTGGGGCCGTACTCGATGAGGCGGCCCAGGTACATGAACGCGGTGTAGTCGCTGCAGCGCGCGGCCTGCTGCATGTTATGCGTGACGATGACGACGGAATACCGCCCGCGAAGCTGGTAGATGAGGTCCTCGATCTTCGCGGTGGCGATCGGATCGAGGGCGGAGCAGGGTTCATCCATCAGCAGGACGTCGGGCTCGGCGGCGATCGCGCGGGCGATGCACAGGCGCTGCTGCTGTCCGCCGCTCATCCCCAGCGCGCTCTGGTGTAGCCGGTCCTTGACCTCGTCCCAGAGGGCGGCGCCGCGCAGCGATTTCTCGCAGACTTCGTTGAGGACGTTGCGGCGTTTTTCGCCGGCGATGCGGAGGGCGTAGACGACGTTGTCGAAGATCGACATCGGGAACGGGTTGGACTTCTGGAAAACCATGCCCATCTGCTTGCGGAGCCGGATGACGTCGACGCCGTGGTCGTGAATGGGCTCGCCGCGGAAACGGATCGTTCCTTCGGTTCGGACGTTGTCGAGCAGGTCGTTGAGGCGGTTGAAGCTGCGCAGGAGCGTCGACTTGCCGCAGCCGGAGGGGCCGATCAGGGCGGTGACCTTGCCGACGGGGATGTTCATCCCGATCTGGTGGAGGGCCTGATGCTTTCCGTAGAAGAGATTGAATTTATCGACGGAGATGACGTGCTTTTCCGATGCGAGTTCGCCATGGACATCGGTGGAGCGTTGAACGTCCGGACGGACGGGCGCCTCGGCATTCCGCGGCGTGCCCGGGCGAATCGCGGCCAGTGTCGGAGGCGCCGCAGCCGGCGCTGCGGCGGCGGGTGGCGGCACGACGGCCGACACCAGCCCTGGCATGGGGGCGGGAGAGTCGGGGACGCGCGTGGTACTCGGCTTGGGTTCCATCTGCGTTTGGGTGTCGAGCATGGTCGCGTGACCTCAGGTCCGACGGAACAACGGGTCAGTGGCTGCGGCCCGATACCGATTTCACGAAGAAACGGACCAGGACGTTCAACAAAAAGATCAGGAAGATCAGTACGAGGATACCCGCCCAGGCGAGCTTTTGCTGCTCGGGGTCGGCGGCGGTTGCGTATTCGAAGATCTGCTTCGTGAGCGACGGAAAGGCTTCATTTGGGTTCCACGTCAGGTATTGGCTGCCCAGGGCGGTGAACAGCAGCGGCGCCGTTTCGCCCGCCACACGGGCGATCGCCAGCATGATGCCGGTGACGACGCTGCCGGTCGCCGCGGGGAGGACCACGCGAAGGATCGTGCCGGCCTTCGTCGCCCCCAGGGCAATCGATGCCTCCCGATAACTGCGCGGCACGAGCAGGAGCATTTCCTCGGTCGTGCGGGCGACGATCGGAATCATGATGAACGCCAGCGCCAAGGCGCCCGACCAACCGTTGTGGTGACCCAGCGGGACGACCAGCAACTCGTAACCGAGGATGCCGACCACGATGCTCGGCACGCCGCTCAGCACGTCCGCGACGAAACGGACGGGCGTCGCCAGGAACGAGCCGGCGTTGTATTCCGCGAGGTAGATGCCGGCGAGCATCCCGAGCGGAATGCCCACCAAGCTGGCCAGCCCGATGAGGATCGTCGTCCCGAGGATGCCGTTCTTCATCCCGCCCGGATAGCCCGGCATGCCGTTGGGGATCGGCGTCTTCGTGAAGAACGCCCAGCTCAGCGACTTGGCGCCGATCGAGACCAGGTAAAACGTCACCAGCACGAGGAGCGCGAGGATCACCAGGGTGAAGAGGATGCAGACGACGTACATCACCTGGCTCTTGCCGCGCGAAATCGCGACGAAGATCTCGTGCTCGTCCTGTTGAACTGCCTGAGCGGGAGGCGGAGATTGGATCGGGGCGGCGGCAGTCATAACAGCCTGGTGAAATCAAAGTCAGCCGGCGGCGGCGGCATTCTACGCGGCGACTGGTGCATTCTTTCCGACGACCAGGTATCTGGCCGTCACGTTGAAGAGGAGCGACATCAACAGCAGGACAAGCGCCACCTCCGTCAGGGCCGAACGGTGTATCTCGCTGCTGGCTTCGTGGAACTCGTTGGCGAGCAGGCTCGACATCGTCTGCGCGGGGGCGAAGATCGACGCGCGGATCTGGTTGTTGTTCCCGATCACCATCGTGATCGCCATCGTCTCTCCCGCGGCCCGCGCCAGCCCGAGCATGACTGCGCCGAACAGGCCGGAACGACTGAAACGAAGCATTTCCCAGGAGCTCTGCCACCAGGTCGCGCCAAGGGCCGTCGTACCTTCCACCTGCGGTTGCGGCACGCTGCGAAGCACGTCACGGCTGATGGCGGTGATGATCGGCAGGATCATGATCGCCAGGACCATCCCGCCGCTGAACATGTCGCGACCGGTCAGCGAAAGGGGGCGGATGATCGTCTTGCCGCCCGATGTGATCTTCTCCGCGAACATCCATTGGAGGTTCGGTGAGCCGCCGAGCAGGGCGGTCAGTCCACGGTCAATGCCGGGCACGGCAGCTTGAATGGCACGAGCGGCGTGGCCGCCGAAAAGGAGTGCGAGGACCACCAGCACGATGGGGATCGCGACCGCGACGACCGCGGCGCCGACCGACCGCCCAACGGCGCGCCGCGAACCGATCCACGCCGCTGCAACTCCGATCACCAGGACCAGCAAGTCCCAGAGGAAGCCGCTCCAGCTTGCCGGCGGCAGCCGCATGTAAATCCACTTAATCCCAGGTTCCAGGTGGTTCTGAAGCAGCGGCGCGAGCACGAAAAGTCCCCAGATTCCGTACGCGATCGAGGGAATGGCGGCGAGAAATTCGATGAGGAACGAGACCCCGTTCACGATCCACGACGGGTTTCCGATCGCGCTTCCCTGCCACGCCTTGGGGAGTCGGATGCGCGGCGCGATCCGCACGAGGAAGAGAGCCGCGCCAAGGCTGATCGGGACCGCGATGACGATCGCGATGACCGAGCTCACGGCGGTTCCGTAAATCACCGGCAACGCGCCGAACGCGGGCGGAATGATGTCCTTGACCTGTTCGCCGTCCTCGAGGACGAAGTCGCCGTTGGCGTCGCGCCGGGGCACCTCCAGTTCGTTGGGCCGCCACTCGGAGCCGACGAGGAACTTGAAGCCAAACGCCTTGATGCTGGGCATGGCCGAGATCGCGAGCACCACGATGAGCGACGCGAGCATGCACATGATCGCGACAGCCCCATCCCGGGCCAGAGACCGGAGCAGGCTATCGCCGACCAACGCACCGTAGGAGTCAGCCAGGGCGGCCCGCACGCCAGCGGTCTGCGCGATGAGGAGCGTCGCGATAATCAAAACGAACTGTAAGCCGACCGCAACGTCCACCAGTACCTTGTGCCAGGTCGGCGGCTCCAATCGCGAGGTGTTGACCAGGATGAGCGACAGCACCGCCGCGCCGCCGCCGATCAAGAGCGCCGCATGAAGGTGTGCTCCCAACCGGCGTGGCTCGGGATCTTCGATCCATCCCAGTGCCCGAACCGCGGCGACGATCAGGTAGACGGCGGCAGCGCCGTACACGAGCAGGACGCCGAGGCGAACGATCGTCACAGGCGGAAGGAACCCGCCGATCCACAGCCAGTTATAGATGACGTGGGCAACGCTGGTGAGGGTGACGATGATGAGCAGCGCCGCGAGGCTGCTGGGCACGGCCGCCCGCCGGCTTGGCATCTGATAATCGAGCGAAAGGGTGGCCATGGATCGAGCGAGGCCCGAATGGGAACTGTCCCGGTTTGCGCCAGGCGGCGGACCGAATCCGCCGCCTGTCGTTTCCCAACGGGGTGTAGATGCGGCCCGGTCTATTACTGGGACGCGGCGGCCGCGCCGTACGAGATTTCCTTGAGCGCCGCTTCGACCTTCGCCTGCACCGCGGGGCTGAGCGGCGCGTAATCCTGCTCCGGCGCCGCCTTCTGCCCGTCATGCGTCGCCCAGTCCATGAACTGGGTCAGGGCGGCGGCCTGTTCCTTACTCTTCAGGTTCTTCAGGTCCTTGTAGACGATCAGGTAGGTGAAGCTGGCGATCGGGTACGCCTCCTCGCCCGGCTGGTTCCACAGGTTGGCGGCGAGGATGTGACCCTTCAGCTCCTTGGCGGCGCCTTCGCCGGCGGCGGAGACGGACTGTGGCGAAGCCTTGACGAACTTGCCCGCCGTGTTCTGAACCGCGCCGTAGGCGATCTTGAACTTGTCCGCGTAGTTCTGCTCGAGATATCCGAATCCGCCCTGCGTTTGGGCGATTACGGCGGCGACGCCTGCATTGCCCTTGCCGCCGGACCCGATGGGCCACTTCACCTGCTTGCCAGAGCCGATCGATCGCTTGAATTCAGCGCTCTGGGTCGACAGATAATTCGTGAAGACGTAATTGGTGCCGGAGCCGTCGGTCCGCCAGGCGGGGGTGATGGCCAGATCGGGGAGCTTGGCGCTGGGGTTCAGCTTCGCGATGCGGGGGTCATTCCAGTTGTTGACCTTTCCCATGTAGATGTCGGCAATCAGCTCGCCGGTGAAGTTGAGGTCTTCCTTCACGCCGGGCACGTTGTAAGCCGGCACGACTCCGCCGGCACAGGAGGGCACCTCGACGATGTTGTCGGCGCCGCCGGCCGCGTCGAGTTCCTTCTTGCTCATGGGAGCGTCGGAACCGGCGAAGTCGATCGTCTTGTCGGTGATGCCCTTGATGCCACCGCCTGAGCCGATGCCCTGGTAGTCGATCTGAACGCCGGGGTTGACCTTCTGATACTCGGCGATCCAGAGTTTATAGAGGGGCTCAGGGAAGGTCGCGCCCGCGCCCTGAATGCGAACTTCGGCCGAGGCCGTGGCGGCCATCGTGGCGAGCACGCTCACCGAGATCATCGACTTCACAAAACGAATCATGGCTGGTCTCCTTTGTTTGAGACGGATCATTAACAACCATTACTAAGATGGCGTCCTAAATAAATTAAGATCAGGTTAAGAATCGCGGCCTCAACTGTAACGTTCGGACAGTATCCAAGGATGTCGCCTGCACAGCGCGTAATCAAAGCCGGCCGGCGGGCGATCGAGGGTCGGCTAGAATGGTGCCATGTTTTCACTGGTCGCAATACATAAGAGTTACGGGCCGGTTCGCGCGGTCGGGCCGGTCGACCTTGAAATTGCGAAAGCGCGGACCACCGTTCTGCTCGGACCCAGCGGGTGCGGCAAGTCTACACTGCTGCGGTTGATGACGGGATTGACGTCTCCTGATTCCGGCGAGGTGCGGTTCGAGGGCGTGCGCGTCCAGCCGGATCGATGGCCGTCGCTCCGCCGCCATCTTGGATACGTCATTCAAGAGGGCGGGCTGTTCCCTCATCTCACCGCATGGTCCAACGTGACCCTCATGGCGCGACATCTCGGATGGTCAGGACCAGATGTGGATCGGCGGGTAGAGGAACTGGGCCAGCTCACCCGGCTGGATCGGCCGACGCTGCTTCGCTATCCGGCGGAGCTATCGGGCGGGCAGCGGCAGCGCGTCAGCCTGATGCGGGCGCTGATGCTTGACCCCGCGGTGTTGCTGCTGGACGAGCCGCTCGGGGCGCTCGATCCGATGACGCGTTTCGACCTCCAGACAGACCTCGCGCAGATCTTTCGTTCGCTCGGGAAGACGGTCGTGCTGGTGACGCACGACCTCAGCGAGGCTGGATTCCTGGGAGACCTGATCGTGCTGATGAAAGAGGGGCGCGTGGTGCAGACCGGGACGCTCGAGCAGTTCGTCCATCATCCTGCCGAGCCGTTCGTGCGAAAGTTCATCAACGCGCAGAGGAGCCCGCTGGAGGCGGTGGCGCCCGTCGCATGATCCAATGCCGGCCATCGATCGTCCTGGTTGCATTCGCGGCGCTGTGGGCGCCGAGACTGAGCGTTGCCGCTTCGGCGGCCGATGCGCCGCCCACACAGCAGACCCTTCGCATCGGCTCCAAGCTCTCGACCGACTCGGTCATCCTCGCGGAGATCGCGACGCAGCTTTCCCGCGGCAACGGCGTGCCCGCTGAACACCTGCGTCAGTTGGGTGGCACGGAAATCCTCTTCAAGGCGCTTCTCAGCAGACAGATCGATCTTTACCCCGAATACACGGGAACGATCACCCAGCAGCTCCTGCACGATCCGCGGATCGTGACGGAGCCGCAGATCCGCGCGGCGCTGGCGCAGCGCGGTATCGCGATGAGCCAGCCGTTGGGGTTCAGCAACAATTACGCGATCGGGATGCGCCGGACCGAGGCAGACCGGCTGGGCCTGAGCGCGATTTCCAACCTGGTGAATCACCCGGAATTGCGGCTCGGATTCAGCAACGAATTCATGGCCCGCCATGACGGCTGGCCGCTGCTGCGCGATCGCTACGCCTTGCCGCAGACCGACGTCCGCGGGCTGGATCACGACCTGGCGTACCGCGCCCTCGCCGCCGGCTCGATCGACGCCACGGATCTGTATTCAGCGGATGCCGAGATCGCTTATTACGATCTGCGCGTGTTGGACGATGACCTGCAGATCTTCCCGCAATACCGCGCGGTTTACCTCTGTCGCGCGGACCTGCCGGAGCGCTGGCCAGCGTTGCCTGGGGCGCTGGCCCGTCTCCCGGGGAAGTTCGACCAGGCGGCGATGGTTGCTATGAGCCGGCGGGCGAAGCTCCAGCAGGTTCCCGAGGCGATCGTCGCCGCTGACTTTCTCAAGTCCACGCTCGGCATCCGCGGCCAGGCGCAGGTATCGGGATTCTGGGCGATGATCGGCCAGCGTACCCTCGAACACCTTTACCTCGTGAGCCTGTCGCTGACGGCGGCAATCATCCTGGCCGTGCCGCTTGGGATCCTGGCGGCACGATGGACAGGCGCGGGACGCATCATCGTTGCGATCGTCGCGGTGATCTACACGATCCCGTCGCTGGCGCTCCTGGCATTCATGGTGCCGCTGCTGGGAATCGGCGTGTGGCCGGCGATGGTGGCGCTCTTCCTTTACAGCCTTCTCCCGATCGTCCGCAACACCCACACCGGCCTGCGGGCGATCGCCCCGCCGATCCGCGAGTCGGCGGAAGTCCTGGGTCTGCCGGCGTGGACGCGCCTGTGGCGCGTCGAGCTGCCGCTGGCATCCGCCTCGATCCTGGCGGGAATTCAAACGTCGGCAGTGATCAACGTCGGCACCGCGACCCTGGGCGCACTGATCGGCGCAGGCGGGTACGGAGAGCCGATCGTCACGGGTATCCGACTGGACAGCAAGGCGTTGATCCTCGCCGGCGCCGTCCCGGCGGCCCTGATGGCGTTGCTCGTGCAGGGGCTTTTTGAATTTCTGGAGCGTTTTCTGGTTCCGCGCGGATTGCGATCAAAACCGGGACTAGCATAGGGGCGACCGGACTTGCGTTCAGGTTTTTCGAAAGGTCCGATTTTTGCATCGCCCGTTTGTAGGAATGGGAGTCTCATGACGACTGCATCCGTCGCTATTCCTTCAAATACGATCGACGTCGATCGGGCCGACCGTCTGAGTCGCTTTCGGCAGGTCCGACAGCTTACCCAAAGGCTCTGCGAGCCACTCGCGACGGAGGACTTCGTCGTTCAGTCCATGCCCGACGTGAGTCCGACCAAATGGCATCTTGCCCACACGAGTTGGTTCTTCGAGACCTTTCTGCTGGCACGGCATCAGCCGGGTTACCCGCTATTTGACCCGCATTTTGCCTACCTGTTCAATTCCTATTATATAACGGTTGGCGATCGCCATTGCCGGCAGAACCGGGGATTGCTCAGCCGTCCGACGGTCGCCGACGTGTGGCGATATCGCGAGCACGTCGATGCGCATATGGAACGGTTTCTCAACGGGATGAGCACGGACGCGTTCCGCGAGCTGATGGCGGTGATCGACCTGGGACTGCACCACGAGCAGCAGCATCAGGAGTTGACGCTCACCGATATCAAGCACGTCTTCTCGGTGAACCCGTTGCGGCCGGCGTATCGGCCGGAGCTTGCCCCAACACGCGCGACCGCAACATCGCCGATGCGCTGGGTCGGGTTTGACGCCGGTGTTCGTGAGATTGGATTTGAGGGAAGTGGCTTCAGCTTCGACAACGAGTCGCCCCGGCACCGGATCTTCCTTGAGCCCTTCGAGCTCGCATCGCGCCTCGTCACCAATAGGGAATACCGCGCGTTCATCAACGACGGCGGCTACCGCCGGCCGGAACTCTGGCTCTCGGCCGGCTGGAGCATGGTCGAGCAGGAGCAATGGCAGGCGCCGCTCTATTGGCTCGACCAGGACGGCCAGTGGACCCACTACACGCTGAGCGGCGTGCGTGCAGTCGACGATGCCGAGCCGGTCTGCCACGTGAGCTACTTCGAAGCCGATGCATTCGCGCGATGGGCTGGCGCGCGGCTGGCCACGGAAGGGGAGTGGGAATCCGCATTCAGTACCTTGCCGATCGAAGGCAATTTTGTGGAGGCGGAACGATATCACCCCGTCGCCGCAACTGGCGGCACGTCGATGGAACAGATGTACGGCGACGTCTGGGAATGGACCGGCAGCGCGTATCTCGGTTATCCGGGGTATCGACCGGTCACCGGGGCGCTGGGGGAGTACAACGGGAAGTTCATGTGCAACCAGTTCGTGCTGCGCGGCGGATCGTGCGCCACTTCGCGGTCGCATATCCGCCCGACCTATCGAAACTTCTTCGCGCCCGATGCCCGCTGGCAGTTCAGCGGCATTCGGCTGGCACGCAGCGTCTGACGCGCACGCGCCTCAGCGTGCCTGCCGCCACAAGAGATGGATCGACGATTTGCGATGGAGCGCATCTCTTGACGAGGACGAGGAGCCCATGAGCCGAATCGACGAGTACCCACTGGCCCTGGACGATCATCAACCGTTTCATGAACTGTTCCACGCCGACGTGATCGAAGGATTGTCTCGGCCGCACAAACGGCTGCCGTGTAAATATTTCTATGACGAGGCGGGCTCGGCGCTCTTCGATCAGATCTGTTGCCTCAACGAGTACTATCCCACCCGAACCGAGCTTGCGATCACCCGGAGCCACGCCGCGCAAATCGCCCGGCTCATGGGGCCCGCGGCACGTCTTGTCGAGTTCGGCAGCGGCAGCAGTCTCAAGACCCGCGTGCTGCTCGATGTGCTGATCAAACCGGCAGGCTACGTTCCGATCGATATCTCGCGCGAGCACCTGCTCCGCTCCGCCGCCAGCATCGCCGAGGCCTATCCGAGTTTGTGCGTGACGCCGGTGACTGGCGACTACACCAGCGATCTGGAACTGCCTGACGCCGAGGCCGAGGTGAGGAAGACCGTCGCCTATTTCCCTGGCTCGACCATCGGCAACTTTGAGCCGCGCGAGGCGCTGAGTTTTCTACGCCGGGTCCGAGCGCTCTCCGGGGATGATAGCGCGTTATTGATCGGCGTGGACGTGAAGAAAGACCCGCGCCAGCTCCATGCGGCTTACAACGACTCGGCGGGCGTGACGGCGGACTTCAACCTGAACCTGCTGGCGCGGATCAACCGTGAGCTGGACGGCAACTTCTCGCTCGACACGTTTTCCCACTACGCCTGTTTCAATCCCGGCGCCGGCCGTGTCGAAATGCACCTCGTGAGCCTGGAGCACCAGTCGGTTCGCGTGGGTGATCAATCATTTGAGTTCGAGTGCGGCGAAGGGATCCACACCGAGAATTGTTACAAGTACACACCGAGGGAGTTCGCCGCGCTGGCCGCTCGCGCGGGATGGCGGATCGTCGAAGTGTGGACGGACGAGATGCGGCTCTTCAGCCTGCAGTATCTGATCAGCTCATGAGTGGTTGAGCCGGTCACTGCGGTGGCAACGTCAGCTTGTAATAGAAGTCCCAACCTGGCTGGCTCATGCCAATGCCCACCTCAGCGAACGCGCGCCATTCCACGTGCCCGTCTTCAAACATGAAGTTGCCGCCGGCCGGGACGTTGCCGGTGCGCTCGATGTGACTTGAATACGGTACCGGTCCGCCCCAGACGGCGCCATTGGCCTGGATCATATCGCTGAGAATCGGTGCGTTGGACGCGTCGTTGTTGAGGAACTTCTTCTTGGCGACCCAGGCTTTGCCGGCGGGCGTGTAGTCGTCAAAGTTGTTCGGCGCGGCCGGATCGGTCTGACGATACGGCATGTAGAAATATCCGACTAACTCCATCGCGCCGGGGCCGGGGCTATTGAAGGTTGGGGCATTCGTCGCCAGAAGTGCCGGAGCCGATGTCCAGTTCTCGCGCACGTAGCGATGCCACTGCTGGGTGGGGCAGTACATGATGTGATCCCCCGCGCCGTTGGGAATCTTGTCGGTGGTCAAGCCGTTCAAATCCTGACCCATGTACTCGGTGGCGAACTGCTGTACCGTCGCCCCAATCCAACTGATGTCCGTCCCGTCCAGGTTATAAGGGAAACTGCCCTTGTTGCTGGCAGCGTAAGCCTGCAGGCCAATCGCCCACTGGTGCATGTTGCTGGCGCATTGAATGCGTAGCGCCTGATAGCGCGCTCGCTGGAGGGCGGGAAGCAGGATCGCCATCAGGATGGCGATGATCCCAATAACGACCAAGAGCTCGACGAGCGTAAAACCGTGTAGGGGCCTGCGGAAGCCGTTACGCTTCCGGGAGTGTCTGACGTTCCCTTGGCCCTCTACACGGAGTTTGCTATGTCTGACGTGCCCGTCTCGTACGCCGCGTATGCCGGCGTTGATCTGCACAAGTGTACCGTCTCGCTGTGCGCCGTCGATCCCTCGGGCCGGCAGATCGCCGCGCTCACCTGCGACACCAAGTGCGTCGACCGGATCGAGGCCTGGATCACCGCCTTGCCCCGCCCGTCGCGTCTGGCGGTTGAAGCGGTCGGGTTCGTCGAGTGGTTCATCGATCGCTTCCGCCCGTGCGTCGATCGGATCGACATCGCCGACGCGACCGAGCTGGCCAACCGACGCGGCAAGCGGCGCAAGACCGATCGCAAGGACGCGGCCGACATCGCCCAGCGACTGGCCCGCGGCGAATGCCCGCTGGGCTGGATCGCCGACGAGCCGACCATGCAGCTGCGCAAGCTGGGGCGTCACTGGCGGCACCTGTCGCGCACCCTCAGCCGCGCCAAGCACGGCATGCGATCGATGCTGCTGGCGGCCAACTTGCGCGGCCCCAAGTTCGACGGCGCCAGTGCCCAAAAGTGGCTGCTGGCCCACGGTCATTTGCTCAAGGACGCGCAGCGCGAGGCCTTCGGCAACCTGCTGGACGTCGTCTGCCTGATCGAACGTCAGCGGGAATGCCTGCGGCGACGAATCATCCTGGCCAACCGCGATCCCCAGTTCAGCGCGTTGATCGAGATCCTCAAGAGCGTGCCGGGCATCGACGAGATCTGGGCCTGCGTCATCGCCGCCGAGGTGGGCGACTTCGCCCGCTTCCCCAACGCTGACGCCCTGGAGTTCTGGGCCGGCCTGACGCCCGACAACGCCGAGTCCGCTGGTCGAACCCAGTCCGGCCCCATCACCAAGGCCGGCAGCCCCTGCCTCCGCTGGGCCTTGTGCAAAGCGGCGGTCACGCTCTGCCGCTCCGATGCCCGGCAGGAGGCGATCCGCCAGCGACTCATCGGCCACATGCCCAAGCCCAAGGCCAACGTCGCCATGGGTAGAAGACTGCTGCGCGTCCTCTACGCGATGGTCCGCGACGGCTGCTGTTACCAGGGGCAGGAACCGACCGGCCATCAGCAGGCCGCCAACAGGGCCCGACTCAGAAGGGCCAACGCGAGAAAGGAGCTGATCCCGGCTTGATCGGACGTTCGGTGGAACGTTTACGACATCACGATCAGAGGCAACCATCCCTCTGGATGTCTCGTCAATTCGGAGACCGCGGCCCGCGTTCATCCGGCCCGGCAAGCGTCGGTTCGACCCCGATGCCACTGGCGTCGGGATCGGGTCTTGCCGGTGACCGCGCCCGTGTGAATCCGGCCCGAGTGACGCGAACAAGGTTTTATCCGGCTCGGAACACGTCAACGCGCATGGCGACGCGCTGACCCGATGACCGCGTAGAGATGAATTCAGCCGCCGAGCGTTTTCGACCGGAACGCTCGCCAGCGCTTGCACCGCTCCACCCTGACGGTCTGACTGGGGCGCTGCCCCAGACCCCGCCTCGTAAGCCTCGTCCGCCGGGGCGTGGGGAGTGCGCGCGAAGACGAACGGAGAACAAAATGAACGGCCCATGAAATAATCACGGTCTCGCCGTAGACAAGAAGCCCCTACAGAGATGAACGCCCTTCGAGCTCTTGTTAAGGGAGACCGCAAAGAACCGCGCATCGCCAACCTCGCTGGCCGGTGGCTGAACTCAGTTCTCCCCCCGCGGCGCCAAATCTATCGGCTCATTGCGCGGTTCCTGCGCCGAGCCATCAACAATGCTCCGCTTACAGCCAGAACCGCGGCCGATGCCGGCTCCGGGACCAATGCGTTGTTGTACAGCTTCACGCTATCAATGACGCCAGTGAACGGTTCACCGCCGCCGGGACCGACGTTGCCGATGGTCGCGTCAACCGCACCACCACTCGTAATTGTGCCGCTGACCAACACGCTGTCTCGAAGAATGCCATCGACGTAAATTGCTTTCACGCCGGTCGCACTGTCATACGAGGCGTCGACCTGATGGGCTTTTCCATCCTCAAGCTCAACACCACCCGGAGGGGGCGCGGTATTCAGCGTGACCCCATGCGACCCGTCGAGCAGCATGTCCAACTCGTTATAAGAACCGCCGATGTTCAGGCCAAACGAAAGTACGGGACCCGTCGCAACTGGTGGCTGGGCGCCGGGGCCGTTGGCGTCGTTCTGAAACGAAAATAGAATCCGGTTATTCCCATCTTCCTTGCGGAAGATTTCGTCGTAGGGATCGCTGCCTGGATTCCACGACGGCAGAATCACCGCCTGTACATCGATGCCGGTGGTGGCCGCAAATGTAGGGCCCACATCGACGGCATCGCCGCCCGTGTTGTTAAACAGCGCGGCCCCTATTGATCCGTTAAGACCATTGGTGCGCGTTGCCGTTCCCTGGAAAATTCCGTTGTGTCCGCTCACCGAGTCGATTGCCGGGGCGGATCCTGCGTTGCTCTCGTCGAAGTTGTAGGAATCAACCAGCGCCGCCGACGCCCGTCCGCCCGCAACAGCGATCGCCAACCCAACGCTGAGCATTTTCGCCACTGTGATGGGATTCACCGCTACCTCCTGTGAAAGTTTGTGTCGGCCCCCGCGGGCCTACTGAAAACTTGGTTGCCAAATCGCTTCCAAGCATCCAATGATTAAACCGCGGCAAATCCCGAAACCTGTGTCCAAAAAAATTTTTTTGGATCTGTAGGCAAATCCCGCAGATTTCCGGCACAGCTTTTCGCAAAGGGGGAGGTATGAACTGCGAACGCGCTACCGCAATGAACTCCGACTCGAACGAATCAACTGATCCCCCGTCTGATGCCGCTCGCGTTGAGCAGTTCCTGCGACTGTTCTCGATGCACCGTCAGCGGCTGTTCCAGTACATCCTGGCCCTGCTTCCCAACCTCCATGACGCCGAAGACGTGCTTCAGGAGACCAACGTCATCCTCTGGCGGAAGTTTGGGGAGTATCAGGAGGGGACCAACTTCGCAGGCTGGGCGATGCGCATCGCCCACTTCGAGATCCTCAAGCATCGACGCCGGCAAGCACGGGGCGGAAAACCGGTCCTACTCGATGAAAGGGTCCTGGAGACGCTTGCGGTTGAGGCGGGTGCGAACGTCAGTGTGCTCGAGGCGGCGTCCAACGCATTAGAGCATTGCCTGCGAAAGCTCTCGAAGGAAGATCAGGCCTTGCTTCGGGCGACCTATGCCGCCAGCGAGAAGATCACGGAGGTGGCCGCCCGGCTGCAGCGGCCCGTGAATTCCGTGTACAAGTCGCTGGGCAGAATTCGGCAGGCGTTGCTGGCGTGCGTTAAACGAGGCGTTCGGCTCGCGGAGTGGCCGGGAGGGGAACTGACATGACGTCACCCCAACACGCCTTCGATCCGAATGCCTTCGACTCCATGCTGGAGCGGTTGCTCAACGGCACGCTCGACGCTGCCGAGGCAACGGCCCTGAACCAATGGCTTGCCACCGATCCGCTCGCCAGGTGGCGCTATCTGCTCTACATGGAGATTCACGGGGCCCTGCACCGTCGGTTTCAGGTCGTGTCGATCGACGATGTCTCGCAAACCATCGAGGCCGAGGGCACCGATCCGGATCCGATGAGCAACACGATGGTGTTGCCGGCCATCGTCATGTCGGCGGATGACGTTGATCCCACGGTCATCGCTGCGCCGCCGGCCACTGCTATCCGCCCAATGCGGACCGACGCGGCCGAACCCCGTCGCCCGTTGCTGCAGCGCCCCAGCATTCGAGCGGCGGCCGTCGCCGCGTTCCTCATCGGCGCCGTTGCGATCATATTGTCCATCGCCCACCACCGCGGGTTTCAGGTTGCTGAGGCGGGCAGCTCTGGCGAAGCGCCCGCGGTTCTGGTTGCTACCCTGGATGCGCACTGGGATGGGCCGGCTCCCGGGATCGGATCACCTCTCACCCCACAACCAATCACGCTAACCTCGGGCGTGGCCCACCTTCATTTTGCCGGCGGCGCCGACGTGCTGGTCGAAGGCCCCGCGCGTTTCGTCGCTGCCCAGGCATCCACCCTTAAACTGGAATTCGGCAAGGTCACCGCAACGGCCGAAGATTCGGGAGCCGCCGCTCCGGCCAACGCCTCTAGGTTCGTCGTCGATACGCCAAGTGCACGCGTGGTGGATGTGGGCACAGAGTTTGGGGTGAGGGTCGATCCTTCGTCGGGAACAGAAGTTCGGGTGTTTCGTGGCGAGGTGCGCGTCAGCAACGTCGCCGCCGGCACAAGCGGGTCGTCACAACTCAGCGCATCGGCGGTGCTCGTTCGAGCGGGTTCGGCTGTGGAAGTGATCCAGGGTGCTGCGCCGACGCCACTGGCAAACCCTGATCGATTCATCCGTAAGGCTGACTTCGAGATCGAAACACGTGCGGAGAATGGGACAGCGGCAGATCGGGTCCTTGCGCAGGCCCACCGACTGAGCCGCGATCCGCGCGTTGTTGCCCTGTACGATTTTGAGCCGGACGAACGGGATGTTGCGAAGCTGGACAACACGGTCAGTGGCGCGGAAGGGGCCGGCGGGCGGATCATTTCGGCACCATGGGAACCGGGCCATCTTGAGGGGAAGCACGCGCTTCGGTTCGACAAGCCCGAAAGTCGTGTCGAGGTGAACGTTCCAAACCCGATGCCGCAGATGACGCTGTACGCGTGGATCAAGCTGGCCAGCTTCAATCACGGTGCGGGCGGTTCAGCCAAGGGTGCGACGGGCTCCCCCTGGAATTCCCTGTTGATGACCGACCGCCGGGGTTCGGGAGATGGATACGTCCACTGGCTCTTGTCCCAGGAGGGGCAGATCGAGCTCAGCGTTCAGCATTTGGATCCCGAGCCAAATTTCAGTTCGCCAATTGTGCTATTCCCTCGCGATTTGAATGTCTGGCACCAGGTGGCGGTGGTGTACGATAAGCCATCGGACCGTATCGCCTTTTACCTGGACGGCGCCGAAGTGAGTGCACAGCCGATTGGGAATCGCGGCGCGTTGACGGTGGGGAAAGCGCAGATCGGGAACTGGCTTCCAGATAATGAGCCGGAAAATTTCCGCCACCTTGACGGCTCCATTGATGAACTGATCGTTTTTCGAGCGGCTCTCAACGCAGCGGAAATCAAGAAGTTATGGATGGTAGAACAAGGCAACGCGCGATAGCCAAGGAAAAGATGTTGAGCATGCGGCATCACATCCGGACCGTCTTGTGGATCGGCTTGATCGCGTTGTGCGCGACCGGCGTGCGAGCTGCCGATCCGCCCGCCGCACCGTCAGCCGATGCGTTCGCGAAGCGCGCCGATTGGTGGTCCTTCAAGCCGATCGTTCGTCCCGAGATTCCCAAGCCTGACGCAATCGCCAAGTGGGGTCGTAATCCGATCGACGCGTTCGTGCTCGAGCGGATGGCGCGGGAGGGCCTCAACCCTTCCGCCGAGGCCGATCGCCGCACGCTGATCCGCCGGGTGACGTTTGATCTGACTGGCCTGCCGCCGACGCCAGAAGAGATCGACGCGTTTGTCGCGGATCCCGCGCCCGACGCATACGAGAGGCTCGTCGATCGCCTGTTGGCATCGCCGCGATATGGAGAGCGCTGGGCGCGCCATTGGCTCGACGTCGTCCATTATGGCGACACGCACGGCTACGACAAAGACAAGATCCGCCCCAACGCCTGGCCCTACCGCGATTACGTCATCCGGGCATTCAACCAGGACAAGCCGTATTCCCGCTTTGTGCGCGAGCAACTCGCGGGGGATGCGCTCTACTCCGATGATCCGGACGGGGTCGTCGCGACTGGATTTATTGTCGCTGGCCCGTGGGATTTCGTCGGTCACGTGGAAGTGTCGGAGACGACGACGAACGGCGCCATCGCCCGCAATCTCGATCGCGACGACATGGTGATGAACACGATGTCGGCCTTTACGTCACTGACCGTTCACTGCGCCCGCTGTCACAACCACAAGTTCGATGCGATCACACAGCTCGACTATTACAGCCTCCAGGCTGTCTTCGCGGGAATCGGTCGAAATGATCGGTCCTACGATCCCGACCCGGCCGTCGCTCACCAGCGCACCGAGTTGTTGGCGCAGAAAAAGTCGCTCGAGGCATCGCTCGCCGCTGTCGATCAGAAGCTCGCGCGGGTGAAGCCGGCGGAGGTGGCCGTGCTCGATCTGGAGATCGAGGCGCTGCACGAGCAGCTCAAGCCGGTTGATGTCGCGCAGCCAAGCCCCAGCAACGGCTATCACAGCGCAATCTCCCTGTCGCAGGACGTGACCAAATGGGTGCAAGTGGACCTGGGAACGACTGCGCCGATCGACCGGATCCGCCTGATGCCCGCGCGACCGACCGATTTTCCCGACACGCCCGGGTTCGGTTTCCCGATCCGTTACAAGGTCGAGGTCGCAAATGAGCCCACCTTCGCCCAACCAATCGTCCTCGTGGACCACACGGCGGCCAACGTGCCCAACCCGGGCGATCACCCTGTGGACATAAACGGCAAGCAGACGACCGCTCGTTTCGTGCGCGTGACTGCCACCAAGCTCTGGAAGCGCCTGGACGATTACGTGCTCGCGTTCGGCGAGCTTGAAGTGGTTTCGGAAGGAAAGCTGATCTCGCGTGGCGCGGCCGTCGCATCGCTGGACTCGATCGAAGCGGGACGTTGGTCGGGTCGGGCGCTGGTGGATGGGTTTGACAGTCGTCATCGCGTCCTGAGCGATGCCGGACTTCCCGCGCAGGCCGAACTTCAGCATTCGATCGACCAGCGCCTCGCCCGGCGCGATGAGCTGATACGGCAGTCGGTTGATCCGGCGCTGCGCGACGAGGCGGCACGGTGTCGGACTTCGCTCGCGGCCGTTTCGACCAGGCTAGCCGCGCTGCCGGCGGCCCACGTCGTCTTCGCCGCCGCCAGCCACTTCGAGCCGGCGGGAAATCACATCGCGCCGCCCGGCGGAAAGCCGCGCCCGATCCACGTGCTGATGCGCGGCAACGTGACCGATCCGCGTGAACAGGCCAATGCCGGCGCCGTGGCGGCGGTTTCGGGTCCGCCTTCGGCACGATTCGCGCTCGCCAACCCGGAGGATGAAGCGAGCCGTCGCGCAGCGCTGGCGGAATGGATCGTCGATCCGCGAAATCCGCTGACGTGGCGGTCGGCAGTGAATCGCGTCTGGCACTATCACTTCGGCCGGGGAATCGTCGAATCCACCAATGACTTCGGCCACATGGGCACGCTGCCGAGTCACCCCGAGCTGCTCGACTGGCTTGCTGCCGAGTTCCGGGATGGCGGGAAATATCTGAACGCGCAGTCGATCAAGTCCCTGCACCGCCTCATCGTGACCAGCGCCACCTATCGACAAAGCTCCGCTGGCGACGCCGCCAGGGAGAAGGTCGACGCCGGTAACCGGCTGCTCTGGCGCATGAACCGGCGTCGTCTCGAAGCCGAGGCCATTCGCGACAGCGTCCTTTCCGTCAGCGGCAAGCTCGACCTGACGATGGGCGGGCCGGGCTATTACCTCTTCGGATTCCTCGACGACCACTCGCCTCACTACCTCTACGAGCAACATGATCCGGACGATCCCAAGAGCCTCCGCCGGACGATTTACCGGTTCATCGTTCGCTCGGTGCCGGATCCGTTCATGACGACGCTCGATTGCCCGGATCCTTCGCTGATCAACGACAAGCGGTTTGAAACCGTGACGGCGTTGCAGTCGTTGGCCATGCTGAACGACACGTTCATAGTTCGCCAGGCGCAGCACTTTGCCGAGCGTGTCGATGCGCTGGCGCCGGAGGGTCCTGGGCGCATCGAGGCCGCGTATCGGCTCGCCCTGGGCCGTTCGCCCACGCGTGAGGAATCGGAGCAACTGGTCGCGTACGTTCAGAAGAACGGCATGCCGAACCTCTGTCGGGTGATCTTCAACCTGAACGAGTTCGTATTCGTGGATTGAGAATGGGGCCGGGCCCACCTCGCAGGAACGTCAATGTAGGGTGGGCTTGGCCCACCGCGTGAACCAGAAACGGTGGTTTCCCGCCCACCGAGGAACGAGACATGGACATCAAGGACATCGCCAGCGCCGCGCAGCGAACGCCGTCCCGTCGGGAATTTCTCTGGCGCCACGGCGGGGGCCTCGGCGGCATCGCCCTCGCCTGGATGCTCGCCCGCGATCAGCAGCTCATCGGCGCCGTCGCGCCTGTAGCTCAGGGGCAGGCAGGTTACCTCACGCGGCAGGGAGGCCTGCACTTTGCGCCGCGGGCCAAGCGCGTCGTGCAGTTCTACATGTCCGGCGCGGCCAGCCACGTGGACCTGTTCGATTACAAGCCGATGCTCGAGAAGCATCACGGCGAGCCGTTCATGCAGGGCCAGAAGATCGAGCTGTTCCAGAGCGGCCAGGGGAGCACGATGAAGTCCCCCTGGGGCTGGAAGCAATACGGGCGGAGCGGCAAGTGGATCAACGACATCGCCGCGCCGCTGGGCGCTTGCGTGGACGACATGGCGTTCGTCCACTCGATGATCTCCAAGAGCAACGTGCACGGCCCGGCCACGCTGATGCAGGCGACTGGTTTCGTCCTCCCCGGCTTTCCCAGCATGGGCTCGTGGGTGAGCTATGCGCTGGGGAGCGAGAACGACAACCTGCCGACGTTTGTCGTGCTGCCCGACAGCCGTGGCTTCGCGCCCGCCGGCCCGCAGAACTGGGGATCCGGGTTCCTGCCCGCCCTCTACCAGGGCACGATGATCCGCCCGACCAGCAAGACGCCGATCGCCGACCTCTATCCGCCCGCCGGCTCGTTCATCAACCCGCAGAGCGAGCAGGGCACGCGCGAACTTCTGGAAAAACTGAACCGCGCGTACAGCGCCGAGCGCCGCGATGATTCGCGCCTCGAAGCGCGGATCAGCGGGTACGAGCTGGCAGCGCACCTTCAGGTCAGCGCGCCGCAGGTGCTCGACATCGCGGACGAGTCAAAGCAGA